>JANRLD010000026.1:0-126632 GCA_033762915.1 Meiothermus sp.
GGCCGGTCTTGGTGAAGACCGCGTGGTAAAAGCTGCGGCCCTCCCCCCTCCACTTGAGCGCGTACTTGGTGGTGAGGTGGTGGGGGGGCGGGGGAGGGGTGCTCACGTCGAACAAGCCGCTGGCACTGGCCTCGGCCTGGGCGAACCTCCAGTAGTCGTGGTGGTCGGTGGTGAGCAGCAGCTGACCGCCCTCTGCCAGACGGGTGGAGAGCCGACGGAAGAAAGAGCGCTGGAGCAGTCGGTTGTCGTGGTGCTTGGCTTTGGGCCAGGGGTCGGGGAAGTTGACGTAGACCCGGCTGAGGCCGCCGGGCGCGAAGAAGTTGCGCAGCGCGAAGCGGGCCTCGCCGTGGTAGACCCGCACGTTGTGCACGCCCTCGCGCCGCAGCCGCCGCACCGCCCGCCCCACCGAGGCCGCCGCGATCTCAACCCCTACAATGCGCCATTCGGGGTGCATTTGGGCGATCAGGGCGGTGAAGCGGCCGTCCCCGAACCCCACCTCGAGCACCTGGTTCGGCCCGTCGCCTAGCGGGAAAGGTACGTCGCCGAGACGAATTAGCACGGTTGGTTAGTGTACTACAGAAGACAGAAGAAAGGGCGAAGAGGGGGCGACGGCGGATGCGGCGTTCTCTCTGCACGCGTAGTGCTGCCCGTGTAACCTGAATGTAACCTTGTGGGAAGTAAGGTCGTAGCCCTATGGGCTCACAGGTGTTTTCGCTCGGTGATAGACTCAACCCTATGGTAGACGTGGGTCTCGAGCAAGCCTTCGCCAAGGTGCGCGCCTTCCTCGAGGGCGATTTCGAGCACCCGGGCTTAACCCTATACGATCTGCAAAACCTGGTCGGCTTCAGCAGCCGCCTCAAGCAGGACGGGCCGCTCTCCTATATGATGCCGCCCGAGGCCGCGCTGGCCGGGGTTTCGGCGGTGCGGCTGTTCTACTACCCCAAAGACCCCGAGGTGAGCCTGATCGTCGAGATCGAGGACAAGGGGCGCAAGCGCCACCTGCGCCACTTCAAGTGGAACGGCATCTCCTGGGTGGCCCCACGCGGGCTCAAGTCCGACCTGACTGCCACCCGCGAGGTGGTTCCGGCCCTCGAGGAAATCGGCGGTGACTTCTTTCTGGGCTTCGCCCACGAGGAGGCCAAGGAACTGGCCGACGCCAGCCGCCGGGGCGAGGCCTCGGGCGCAAAGTACATGCTCTGCACCCGCGACAACACCCGCATCTTCTACGCCCCCACCACCACCCCGCCGACCATTCCCTGCCCCCGCTGCGGCAATACCAACCTGATCTTCAAAACCCTCACTATGTCCAGCCCTGAGGATCGCCTCGAGGCCGTGCTGCGTGAACAGCGGGCGCTGCGGACGGCGCTGGAAGATTTGCTACTGTACCTCAAGCGCAAACTGGGGCCTTAGGGCCAGAGGCAGAGGGGCGAAGGGCAGGGAAAACAGACCGGAGGCAGCGAACGAGCGCCTCACAGCGGTTCCCACGAATACCACGCACGCAGAGACTCGGATGTGCGGGGTACATTACGCCTCACAGGGTGAGGCGTAATGGTGGGAATCGCTGTCAGGCGGTTTTTGACGCCTTTTAGCCGCTATAAGCGTCCTCAGGGTTGAAGTGTGTCATGCCGCCCCGGAACGCCCGGAGGGGGAGTTGCGCCCGTGCTTTCACCAGGGCAGGTTTCCACGGCGTTCGGCAGTCTGGAAAAGCCCTGGCGCAGCTTAGCCCCCCGGCCGCCCTTCGCGCCGGGCCTGTGGATAACTTTGTGGATAACCCCCCTGATTCTGTGGATAACTGCTTGGAGAGTGTGGGGTTTCTCAATTCTTCAGGGCAGTGTAATGCGATGAAGACCAGATAAAGTCGCTTTGGCGGAACGTGAAACGGTTGCCAATTCGGGTTTTGGGTGATAAGCGCGTCTTTGAGGTGTTGGTAAGGCCCCTGCTGATCTACATTGACCCTAAAACGAGCGAACCTCACAATGCCAAACTATTCGGATGCGTAAATTTCATTTTCAAATCATTCAAATTGACAATAGTTTATTTCGGAAGTAACTTATGGAGGTAATGCCTTGGACAGTACTAACCCGCATATGGAAACTCAGCCGCGACATGCGCGAGGAGACCTTGCCGCACCTCGAGCAGCTCGGTCTAGCCCCCACCGATCCCTGGCTCCTCTCCGAGATCGAGCAGCACCACTATCCCACCGAGGCCGTTCGCATCATGCAGATCCCGGCCCCCACGGTCTCTCAGATGCTGAAGCGCCTCGAGACGGGCGGGCTGGTCGTCCGCTCGCTGGACCCCTCCGATCTCCGGCGCTACCGCTTCGAGCTCACCGAGAAGGGCAAGGCCCTGCTGGGTGAGAGCCAGAAGTACATGCTGGCCGCGATGGAGCGCAGGCTACAGCGCCTCACCCCGGAGCAGCGCAAGACCTTCGACGACCTGCTGGACGTGCTGGTTCAGCTCGAGCCTGCCACCGCCAGACGCTGAGCGACCCTTCCCGCCTTTCTTTCCCGCCCCCGCCTCGCTCTTCCTCCCAGCCCCAAAACCGCTAAGCCCTTAAGCCCCAAGCCCTCGTATCCATATCCAGGGAGAACCACTATGGCACAGCCCGTTTCCACCCAGCCGCCCCAGGAGGCCCCCGCCACCGGCAATGGCATTCCGCGCGAGACCCGCCTGACCTTGATCGGGATCATGCTGGGGATGTTCCTGGCGGCCCTCGACCAGACCATCGTCTCGACTGCGTTGCCCAGGATTATCGCCGACCTCAACGGCTCCAACCTCTACGCCTGGGTCACCACCGCCTACCTGCTGACCTCGACCATTGCGGCCCCCATCTTCGGGCGGCTCACGGAGATTTACAGCCGCAAGGTCATCCTGATGATCGCTGTGGTTATATTTTTGGCCGGCTCTGCGCTGTGCGGGCTGTCGCAGAATATGGTCGAGTTGATCGCCTTCCGTGGAATTCAGGGCATCGGCGGCGGTGCCTTGTTCGCGCTGGCCTTCACCACGATTGCCTACCTCTTCCCGCCCCGCGAGCGCGGGCGCATCGGCGGGCTGTTCGGGGCTGTGTTCGGGCTCAGCAGCGCCGTCGGCCCCTGGCTGGGCGGCCTGCTCACCGACCACATTAGCTGGCACTGGGTCTTCTACATCAACATGCCGGTGGGCGCGGTGGCGCTGTGGTTCATCCTGCGCTATATGCCCCGCATGCGGCCCGAGGAGCGCCAGCCCTTCGACTATATCGGGGCCGTGCTGCTAATGGGCTGGACGGTGCCCCTGATGCTGGGCTTCTCCTGGGCGGGCAGCAGCTACGCCTGGAACAGCCCTGTGATTGTCGGTCTGTTCGCGGCCAGTGCGGCGATGCTGGCCCTGTGGGTGTGGTCGCAGACCCACATCAAACACCCGCTTTTCGACCTCTCGATCCTGCAGATCCGTACCTTCAGCCTCTCGGCGGTGGCGGCCTTCTTCTTCGGCCCGGCCTTCCTGGGCGCCATAGCCTTCCTTCCGCTGTACCTCCAGATGGTGAAGGGTGTCTCGGCCTCGGCCTCGGGCGTGACGGTGCTGCCGCTGACCGCCGGGGTGATTATCGGCGCGATGGGGAGCGGCATCCTGTCGGGTCGCATCGGTCGCTACAAGCCGATCCTGCTGGTGGGGACGCTCTGGCTGCTGGCGGTGTTCCTGGTGTTGCACTTTGTGATTCAGATCGAGACCCCGCTGTGGCTGGCGATTGTGCTGTTCACCCTGCTGGGGCTGGGCCTTGGCCCGGCACAGTCGCTCCTCCAGACCGCCGCCCAGAACAACGTGCCGCCGCAGCGCATCGGCTCGGCAACCTCGGCCATCCAGTTCGTGCGGCAGATCGGGGCGACCATCGGGGTCGCGGTGCTGGGGACGGTGCTCTCGAGCAACATCCACACCGAGACCTGCAAGCTCAACCCCGCAGACGCGAGCTGCAAGCCCGGGGCGGTGGTGACCCGCAGCGGCGAGGGCAGCGGGTTTACTGACTTCAAGAAGCTCGAGACCAACATCGTCGCCGCGCTCAAGGGCGACCACAGCGCTTACGTCGAGCTGATGAACGACAAGAGCCTTCCCGCCGAGCAGAAGAAGGGCCTGGTTGACGGCGGCATCCCCGCGCAGTTCGCGGCTATCGAGGCCAAAGTGGTGGCCGCTACCAAGGGCGACCTGGCCGCCTACAAGGCGCTCATGTCCGACCCCACCCTGCCCCAGCAGCTCAGGAGCCAGCTGGTAGAGGGCGGCATCCCCGCCCAGGTACACGCCCAGAGCCTCCAGACCCTGAGCGCCCTCGAGAAGGCCCTCCGGGGCGATGCGGCCGCCAAGGCCGCGCTGCTGGCCAACCCCCAGTTGCCCGCCCAGCTCAAGGGCTTGTTGGCCGGCCCCACGCCCCCAGCCGCCGCCATTGCAGGGATCGTAGAGCAGGTGCGCAAGGGCCTCGAGGCCGCCGAGCCCGGGATCGTGGCCCGCGTGGAGGCCCAGGCCATCCCGCAAATCCGCAAGGGCCTGCAGGAGGCCGAGGCCAGGGCCTTGGTGGAAGTACCCGCCAAGCTGGTGCAGCAGCTCGAGGAGGTGCGGATGGCGCTCGAGACCGGCATCACCAAGGCCGAGCAGGACATCTTCCTGTACGCCGCCTTCTTCGTGCTGATGTCGCTTCTGGTCACGCTCTTCCTCCCTAACGAGATGCTCAAGGGAGGGTTCGGCGGCGGGCGCGGTGAGGCTCAGGCCCCAGCAGCACATTAAGGCTTGAGGCTGAAGGTCTGGAAGTGCAGAGGAACCCCCTCGAGCGTTGGTTGGGCTCGAGGGGGTTCGGTGTGGGCGAGCAGTTCACGAAGCTATCGCCGCAGCACCGCACCCCGAAAACACGGCGAGGATGGGATTTCATCCCCAGGGTTTTTGCCGAACACTGATTGAAATCCGCTGCAAGTTGGGCCGGGGTGGATGCGCGAGACTGCCGGACGCGGCGTCGGCCTGCCATGGCGCTGGTGCCATCGCCTACCGGGTGATGCGGGGTGGCTGTTCGAGGCTCAACTCTAGCGACTTGCGGGGCGCGCTGGCCGCGCTCTTCGGGTTGACCCGCTACCCGCCACCCGCCACCCGCCTATAAGCTATCCCCATGCCGCGCAAGACCCCCAGCACCGCCGCCCGCGTCGCCCTCAACCCCCAAACCCACCGCCGTATCGTCGTCAAAGTGGGGAGCGCGGTGTTGAGCGGTGAGCGGGGCCGTCAGTATCAACTGGCCATCGCGGAGCAGATCGCCGCGCTGAAGCGAGAGGGGCGCCAGGTGGTGCTGGTCTCCTCGGGCGCGGTGGCCTCGGGCATGGCGAAGCTGGGGCTCGCTGAGCGCCCCAAAACCATGCCCGGCAAACAGGCCGCTGCGGCGGTGGGCCAGCCGGTGCTGATGCAGCGCTGGGAGCAGGCCTTTCACTGGTTCGACCTCGAGGTGGCCCAGATCCTCCTCACCGCCGAAGACCTGGCCCAGCGTAGCCGCTACCTCAACGCCCGGCACACCCTCGAGACCCTGCTGGAGTGGGGCATCGTCCCGGTCATCAACGAGAACGACACGGTGATGGTGGAGGAGATCAAGTTCGGCGACAACGACCAGCTCTCGGCGCTGATCGCGACCCTGGTGGCGGCGGACTTGCTGGTCATTCTCTCCGACATCGAGGCGCTCTTCACCGCCGACCCGCGTTCCAACCCGGAAGCCAGGCCCATTCACTTTGTCGAGAGGGTGGATGCGCAGGTCATGGCGATGGCGGGCGACAGCCCCAACCAGGTCGGCACGGGCGGGATGCGGAGCAAGCTCCTGGCCGCCGAGAAGGTGCAGGCCGCCGGGATTCCGCTGCTGCTGCTGCCCGGGACCCAGCCCCAGAGCATCTCGAGGGCGCTGGCGGGCGAGTCCGTCGGTACGCTCTTTGCGGGCGGCAACCGGCGCTACGGCGGCCAAAAACTCTGGCTCTACCAGCTGCCCAAACCGGCCGGCGAGATCGTGGTGGACGCCGGGGCGGCCAGGGCCCTGCGCCAAGGCGGGGCCAGCCTGCTGCCCGCGGGCATCCGTGAGGTCCACGGCACCTTCGGGGTGGGGGAGGCGGTGAAGTGCCTCGACCCCCTTAACCACCTGATCGGTGTGGGACTGGTCAACTACACCGCCGCCGAGATTGGGCGCATCAAGGGGGCCAAAACCAAAGACCTCGAGCGCATTCTCGGCTACAACCACTCCGACGAGGTGATCCACCGGGACTATTTCGCGCTGGCCTCGGAGCTGTAGGCACAGGGTGAAGGGCGGCGATTGGTGGCGCTAGGCGTTAAAGTACCGCCCCAGCGCCGCCCCGAACCTGGGCGGCCAGACCCCCTGGCAGGAGCCACCCACCGGCGCTGATGGACTGGGTGATGAGGTCGGCCCTCCCGCGATGCCAGTGCTCCGGTCGACGCGACAGGGGCAACGAGCGGTTTACCGGCGCAATTCCCTAACGGGCTGCCGGGCGGCATTTCGCATCCCATCTATGGAGACACATAACCGCTGTCAGTGCGCCTCGAGCCAGTTCTTCCCGTGCCCTACCTCGACCTCTAGGGGCACCTTCAGCTGCGCCGCTTCCCGCATGGCGTCGCAGAGAATCTTGCTCACCTCCTCCACCCGATCCTCGGCCGCCTCTACCAGCAACTCGTCGTGCACCTGGAGGAGGAGTTTCGCCCCCAGCGGCCTCAGGAGGGGGGCCACCTGCACCATCGCGGCCTTGATGATAGAGGCGCAGCTGCCTTGTACGGGCGAGTTGATGGAGGCGTTTTCGGCCCTCGAGCGGATCGCGGCGGCGGGGGCGGCGATATCGGGGATGTAGCGCCTGCGCCCGTAGATGTCCTCGACATAGCCATGCTCTTTGCAGAAGCGTTTGGTCTGGGTGATGTACTCCTGAATGCCGGGGTACTCCTCGAAGTAGCGTCGGATAAACTTCCCCGCCTCGCTGCGGCTGAGGCCGGTGCGCTCGGCCAGCCCCACGACGCTAAGGCCGTAAGAGAGTCCGTAGTTGATGGCTTTGGCGTTGCTGCGCTGCTCGCGGGTGACCTGCTCGAGGGGTATCCCGGCTATCCGCGCCGCCGTGATCCGGTGGATGTCCTGCCCCGAGGCAAAGGCCTGCATCAGGGCGGCGTCCCCGCTGATGTGGGCCAGAATCCGCAACTCGATTTGCGAGTAGTCCGCTGAGATCAGTCGGTAACCCGGGGCGGCCAGGAAAGCCCCGCGAATTGGGCGGCCCAGCTCGGTGCGGATGGGGATGTTTTGCAGGTTGGGGTTGAGGCTGGCCAGGCGACCGGTGGCGGCGTTGGTCTGGTCGAAGGTGGTGTGCAGACGACCCGTTTTGGGGCTGACCCATCTGGGCAGCGGCTCGAGGTAGGTCCCCACCAACTTGGCGATCTCGCGGTGTTCGAGGATCAGCGGGACGATGGGGTGCGCCTCCATCAGGGCGTTTAGGGTCTCGTTGTCGGTGGAGCGCTTGTTGGTCAGGGCGGTCTGGCGGCCCGCCTCGAGCTTCAGCTCGTCGAACAGCAGAGCCTCCAACTGGTTGCGCGAACTCACCTTGAAGGGCCGGCCCGCCAGCTCCTGGATGCGCTGCTCGAGTTCGGCCAGTTTCTTTTTGTGGTCTTGGGCCAGGGCGGCGAGGTATTCCTGGTCGAGCAACACCCCCTCCACTTCCATCTGGGCCAGCACGGTGGCCAGCGGGCGTTCGATATCCGCGTAGAGCTTTCGGGCCGCCGGGGTCTGGGCGGCTTTGGCCTGTCCCAACAGTTCGCGGGTCAGCCGGGCGCGCCCCTCGGCGTCGGCAGGCCATGCCTTGCCAAAGCGCTGGGCCAGCTTCTCGGCGCTGGTGATGCGACTGTCCTCGACGTAGGCCATCAGCAAAGGGTCGTCGCCGACAGCGGCCTGGTGGCCCTCCCACAGCGCGCTGCGGACGATGCTCTTGGCTTCCACGGCGTTGATTAAGGCGGGCAGGTCGGTGAGCCGGAGCGTGCGCTGTTGGCCGTCCAGTAGAACCATCTCCCCGTTCGCAACCCCGACCACCGCGCCCGTAAACGCCTCGAAGGGTTCGGCGGGTGTTTGCGCCTGTACCTGGGCGGCCGGCACAGCTCCCGCCTCGCCGAGATGTAACTCCCGCTTGAGGCTCTTGAAGCCCAGCTCGTCCAGCAGCCGGCCCAGGGCCTCGTTGGAGCGCACCACCGTGGCGGCCTCCTCGAGGCCGACGCCGGTCTCCACGTCCAGCTTGAGCTTGGCCAGTTCATGCGAGAGCCGCACGCTGGCCTCGCTGGCCTGCACCAGCCTGAGGGGGCGCTCGAGGTCGGGGCCTTGCAGGGCAGCCAGAATCCCCTCCAAGCTGCCGTACTTTTGCAGCAGCCCGGCGGCGGTTTTTTCGCCCACGCCTTTGGCTCCCGGGATGTTGTCCGAGGTGTCGCCGGTGAGGGCGCGGTAGTCTACCCACTGCTCCACCGTCACCCCGTATTGCGCCCGCAGCTCCTCGGGGCCGATGGGCCTGCCCTCCTTGCTGCGGACCTTGGTGAGGGGCGACAGAAGCTGGAAGAGGTCGCGGTCACTCGAGACGATCAGCGAGGGAATCCCCGCTGCCTCGGCGTGTTTGGCCAGGGTCCCGATGGCGTCGTCGGCCTCGACCTCCGCAACCTCCAGGCGCACCCAGCCCATCGCGTCAACCAGCCGCTTGATCAGCCGGATTTGCGCGGGCAGGTCGGCGGGAATTTCGTCGCGGCCCCCTTTGTAGTCGGGGTAGAGCTGGTGGCGGAAGGTTGCCACGGGTGCGTCGAACACTACCAACATGGCCGGGCCTTCCGGGGCCAGCGTCTCGCGGGTGGGGTCGCCGCCGGCCTCGCGGTAGACCTCGAGAAGCGCTCTGGCAAACCCCAGCACCGCATGGACAGGCGTGCCGTCGGGGGCCTTGACGGGCGGAACCCCGTAGTACATCCGGAAGGCCAGGCTGTGCCCGTCGATCAGAATCGTCGAGGTCGGGCGGGTGCGCTGGCCCTCGGGCAGGGTCCGCCCCGCGGGCGGCACGAACTCCTCGGCGTCGGGGATGCCCTGCTCCCCGGCGGAGGGGGCCTCCGAGGGCTGGTGCCGGGTGCGCAGCTCGAACAAATCGCAGACCACTGGCGCATGGTCGGAAGCCCGGCTGACTGCCCGAGCGTCGCGATCCACCCAGGCCCCGCGCAACTCGGGGGCCAGCGCGTCGCTCACCAGAACGTGGTCAATCCGCAAGCCTTGATCCTTTTGAAACCCGCCCCCCCGAAAGTCCCACCAGGAGAACACCCTGGCGTTCGGCTCGAGCGTCCGCAGACTGTCTTTCAGCCCCACCCCCAGCAACTGCTGGAACAGCTGCCGCTCGGCCGGAGAGCAGAGGATGTCACCCATCAGGCGCTTGGGGTTCCACACGTCCAGCGCTTCGGGCGCGATGTTGAAATCCCCCAGCACCACCGTCTTGGGGTGCGCTTTCAGCACCGAATCCAGCCAGGGAATCAGCGCCCCCAGCCAGCGCTGTTTGTACTCAAACTTGGGTGAGTCCAGTGCCTCGCCGTTGGGTACGTAGAGGTTGACCACCCGGATGCCGTTCACCGTCGCGGCGATGACCCGTTTCTGCTCGTCCTCGAAGCCCGGAATGCCCATCTGCACATCCTCGAGGGGGTGCTTGGACATAATCGCCACCCCGTTGTAGGTGCGCTGGCCGGAGAACACCGCCTTGTAGCCGGCAGCCTCGAGATCGAGCAGCGGAAAAAAGCTGTCCTCGAGCTTGGTCTCCTGCAGGCACAATACGTCCGGCTGGTGGGTCTGTAGCCACTCGAGCACCTGCGCCAGCCGGACGTTGAGCGAGTTGACGTTCCAGGTCACGATCCGCATAGGGGCATTCTACGTTAAGAACATAAGGCGCGGACGAGGCGCCCTCGTCCCCTGAGAGCGGTTCCCACACATACTCCCTACGGCGCTAAAGCGGGCGGTTTTTGCTGTAGAGCGGTTGCCACGAACACTTGGTATGGCGGTTTTTGCCGTACTGAGTGCACTACTCCGCAGCGTGGGCGGAGTAGTGGTGGGAAACACGATAGGGAGTAGATTACCTGCCGCCGTGAGGGAGGTAATGGTGGCAAACGCGATGAGTTGCGCCAGGGGCTGTGCGCGACCGGCGAACTCCGTAACTGCCTCCTCCCGCGTGGGTATTGCCGGATGGCCCGACCGCAGCGGGCGTATTGGGCTCGAGTTGGCGTAACCTGTAGCCATTCTTAAGCCGGGCGGCCCCAGGCTCAAGCCAAGTTTGCCGTGACACAATGCCGCTCACACCGGGCGGCGGCACTATAATGAGGTATGCCCACAGTGATCCTGATCGTGGTGTTTCTGCTGGCCGTGGTGGCGCTGGTATTGTGGCTCGAGGTCAGAAAATCCCGGCCCAGACTGAACCGCCCGCGCAGTCGGGTGGGGCAGAACCCCTCGGTATTTGTGGACATGGACGACCAGCCCCCCACCGAGATCGATTTCGAAGCGGGCATTCGGGCCAACCGCAACCCTCGAACCAGCCACGCGGACTGACGTTCAAGGCGTTTGGTTGAATGTAACCTGAATGTAACCTTCCTTAATGTAAAGTACTCACGTTGACCCACAGGTCAATCGGACCAATCGCTGCTGCCCCAGCGCTTGGGCTGAAGAAGCCGGAGCGATACCCCTGCATCGCTCCGGTTTCGCTTTTTTTTGTTGATTTGGCCCTGACGGTGGGCCATTACCCTTCACAATGGAGGGTAGATGGACACGCTGCTGATCCTCATGTTGCTCTCGGTGGTGCTGCTCCCGGTCGGCTCCCTGCTGTTCCACGCCGTCCGCGACAACACCCCGCCCGAAGACGCCCTCGAGTGGTGGGACTGAAAAAGCCCCGCGACTGCGGGGCTTTTTCAAGGGAAAGAGAGAAGAGGAAAGATAAGGCGACCCAGGGGGTGATTTCCCTTTCCTCTGGTCTCGCCCTTGCCTTTACTGCCTCAGCCAGGTGTACCGCAACGCCAAGTAGCTGGTGTTGGGGAAGTGCAGGAAGCCCTGTACCTTGCGGTTCATGGCCTCGTACTGAGCAGAGTGGAAGAGGAAGGCCATGGGGCTGTCGCGCAGCACGATCTCCTGCACCTGGGTGTAGATGCGCTGGCGCTCGGCCTGGCTGCTAACCCGCCGCCCGCGCTCGAGCAACTGCGCCACCTCGGGGTTGTTGTACTTGGAGAGGTTGAGGCTGCTGGAGGGGTGGAAGGTGTTGAAGAGGTAGTCGTCGGGGTCGGCCTGGCCGGAGGTACCCAGCAGGGTCACGTCGAACTCCGAGCGCAGCGCCTTGGGCAGGTAGACGTTCCAGTCCTCGGCCTGGATGTTGACGCGGATGCCCACCTCGGCCAGGTTGTCGCGGATCACGTCGGCGGGGGTGCGCAGGAAGTCGTAGGTCGAGGTGACGTAGAGGTTCATGGTGAAGCCGTTGGGGAAACCGGCCTCGGTGAGGAGCTTCTTGGCCTCCGCGACGTTGCGGGTGTTGTAGGGGCTGTTGGTGAAGGCGTAGGCCCCCGAGGGGATGGTGGTCCCCCTCGAGACAATCCCGCCGGTGCCGAACAGTGCCAGATCGACGACCGCCTTGCGGTCAATCGCCAGTGCGATGGCCTGGCGAACCTTGGGGTTGTTGTAGGGCTCCCGGGTGGTGTTGAAGTACAGCGCGCGGAAGTTGGCCGAGGGGCCGCCCACCACCTGCACGTTGCGGTCGGCCTTGAGCGGCCTCACGTCGGCGGCGGTGACGTACTCGATCCAGTCCACCGCACCGGCCCGCAGGGCGGTCGAGCGGGCGGCGGGGTCGGGGTAGAAGGTGTAGGTGATGCCGTCGAGGTAGGGCAGCTTGTTGCCGGAGTTGTCTTTCTGCCAGTAGTTCTCCCACTTGCGCGTCACCAGGCGGGTTTGGGGGATGTACTCCACGAAGCGGAACGGCCCGGTTCCGATCACGGCCTTGTTGAGGTCGCCGCCGATGTCCTTGGTGACCTTCTCCGAGACGATCACGTTGGTGGAGAAAGCCAGCTTGGCCAGCAGCGGGCTAAAGGGCTGGGCCAGGGTCATCACCACGGTAGTGTTGTTGGGCACGGTGATCGAACGTACCACGGCGAAGTCGTTGGCGCGGGGGCTCTTGGTGGCGGGGTCCTTGATGCGGTTGATCGAGAAGGCCACGTCGGAGGCCTTGAGCGGCTCGCCGTTGTGGAAGGTTACGCCCGGGCGCAGCCGGAAGGTCCAGGTCAGGCCGTCGGAGGATGCGCTCCAGCTCTGGGCCAGCCCTGGCACGATGCGGCCCCGGCTGTCCAGCATCACCAGGGTGTCGTAGATGTTCTCGAGTATGTTGCGGCTTGCCGTTGCGTTGGTGGTGTGGGGGTCGAGCCCCACCGGGTCGGTCTGCATCCCTGCGCGCAGGATGCCGCCCGAGCGCTGGGCGAGCGCCCCCGCGAGCAGAGCTACAGCCACTAAGACCAGCAGTTTTTTCATTGCCTCCTCCTTGTTGAGCAGAGAATTATATCGTGTTCAGCGAAAAAAACTCCACCCCACGGCGGACTCTGTTTGTTGGACTGAGTTCAAAGAGAGTCAAGGGGCGAGCAGGTTGGGTGTAGATGGTGGCGGCCCCCCGAGCCGTGGGGCCTACTTTGGTCTTTGCGCCGGGCTCCAGTGCAAATTCCTCCGCCGGCTGGTGTGGGGTCGGTTATGTTAAGGGTCTCAAGTTATGGCGCCGGAGTAGGTAGGGATTTCCAGTGCGGGTGGAGAAACTATGAACCAGTTCGTTCGTTTGGTCACACGGTTTTTGGCGATCTCGGCGGTGCTAGGCCTGATGGCGGCTCAGGCCCAGACCCTGCCCCGCGAGGTGCGCGAGCGGATCATCGCGGCCACGGTCATCATCGTGGCGGGCGACAGCCTAGGCTCGGGCACCCTGATCAGCCCGCAGGGCTTCATCCTCACCAACTACCACGTCATCGGCGACATCGCCACCCGCAAGGTCGCACCCCGGCTGCTGGTGGGCACCATCCGCTTTGTGGACCAGCCGCCCGAGCTGCGCTACTTGGCCGAGGTGGTGGTGGCCGATCCCAACCTCGATCTGGCCGTGATCCGCATTACCCGCAACTCGAGCGGCCAGCCGGTATCCGGGCTCAGCCTGCCCGCTATGCCCATCGGCGACTCCAACCAGCTCACCATCGGCGATCCAATCTTCGTCTTTGGTTTCCAGGGCACCGGCGGCTACACCCTGACCTTCTCGAGGGGCGCCGTGGGGGGCTTCACCGGCGAGGACAAGGAGTCTGGCGGCAAGCAGTGGATCAAGCACGACGCCCAGACCGGCCCCGGCAACTCTGGCGGGGGGGTCTACAACCAGGACGGTGAGCTGGTCGGCGTCCACAGCGCGGGCGTCTCCGGCGCCAACAACTCGCGCACCGCCTTCATGCGCCCGGTCTCGCTGGCCTGGGGGCTGGTCGGCCCTAACGTTGCGGGCCTGGTGGGCCGGGCGGGCGGGGCCACCACCGCGAACACCGGCACTAATGCCGCTACCAACGCCGGCACGAACACCGGTATGAACGCCGCCGTGAACGCGGGCACCGCCTGGCCCCCGACTGTGGCGGCGGGTCAGACCTGGCAGGTGGCGGTACAGGGCGGGCAGTGGACGGGCAACTGGTCGGTGGCCTTCAGCGGCAAGGACGGCGACGGCGACTGGGTGGGGACGGCCTCGACCGGCGGGCGAAGGGTCGAGGCGGTGCTGTTCCAGCGCGACAACATCCTGCGCCTTAACCTCGGCGGCGACTACCCCATCGCCCGCTGCCGCTTCGACCCCCAGAACGGGGCCACCCTCGAGGGCAAGCTTTTCCTCTTCAGGAGTGCCAACGCCGACTCTGAGGAGATCGGCACCTGCACCGCTGTCCCCAGGGGCGCGGCGGCCTCCAACCCCGCATCGTCCAACACCGCCGCCGTAAATGCCGCCTGGCCGCCCCGGCTGGCGGTCGGGCAGCGATGGCAACTGAGTGTAAAGGGCGACAACCTCAACGACGGGGGCACTGTCGCGCTCACCGCCCTCGACTCCGACGGCGACCCCAAAGGCAGCATCACCTTCGGCAACAATTACCAGATGACCGCCTTCTTCTACTTTGGCAAGAGCAGCGGCGCGGTGCTGCTGGACTTGACCGAGGCCAGCGGTCAGAACAGCTTCGTGCAGTGGCTGCGCTGCCGCTTCGACAACCAGGCCTTCTCTGGCACCCTCCAGGGCAAGTTCCAGAGCTTCTCCACCGATAAGGACAACAACATCAAAGACCTCAAGGACATCGGCACCTGCACGGTGACGCTGGGGCGTTAGAGCGCAGGGGGGTAGGGTCGGGTAAAGGCAGTTCAGAGGTGACCCCGCAACTCCGGGTCGCCTCTGGTTTGGAACCAGGCGGCTTTCGGCCCCCTTACTTTAGGGGAGGTGAAGGTCAGGGAGGGAGCCAGGGTCAAAGGCCCTCGCTGCGCCGTTGAACTGTGGGAAAGCGGCCGGACGGCTACCTCTGCCTCAGCCGTGGGTCGAAGGCGTCGCGCAGCCCGTCGCCCAGGAGGTTGAAGCCCAGCACCATCAGCACGATGGCGGTTCCGGGGACGATGGAGCCCCAGGGCGAGAGCGAGAGGAAGGAGCGGCCATCCGAGACCATCGAGCCCAGGGCCGGGAAAGGCGGCTGGATGCCCAGCCCCAGGAAGGACAGCGCGGCCTCGGCCAGCACCGCGTAGGCGAAGCGCAGCGTGACCTCGACGATCAGGGGCGCGACGGCGTTGGGCAGGATGGTCTGGAAGATCATGCGGAAGTCCGAGGCCCCCATCGCCCGGCCGGCCTCGACGTACAACTCCTCGCGTACGGTCATGACTGCGGCCCTAGCCACCCGAATGAACGGCCCCACGAAGACCACCGAGATGGCCAACACCAGGTTCACAAACCCGCCGCCCAGGAAGGCCAGGAACGCGATGGCCAGCAGGATGGCGGGGAAGGCGATCAGGATGTCGGCGATGCGGGAGACCGCCAGGTCGAACCAGCCCCGGTAGTAGCCCGCCAGCAGCCCCAGCGTCCCCCCCACCGCCAGCCCCATCAGCACAGCGGTGGCGGCCACGCCCAGCGAGAAGCGGGCCCCGTAGAGCACCCTCGAGAGCAAGTCCCGCCCGTACTGGTCGGTTCCAGCCCAGTGCTCGAGCGAAGGCCCCGTGAGCCGGTCGGGCGGGTCGAACCTGAGCGGGTCGTACGGCGCGATCACCGGAGCACCGAGGGCGCAAACCAGCACAACCAAGGTGATGACCCCCCCGATCACCGCGGAGCGGTTGGAGAGGAGGGACTTAAGGATGAGGCGGTTGGTAGATTGGGCCTTGGTCATCGGAACCTCAGGAGAAGGGGCGAGTCCCCCACCGCTTCGCGGAGTCCCCTTGATAAGGGGGCCAAATGACGTGCATCAACCCCTCGGGAGTGCCTATGGGCCTGGGTTGCTCCCCAAGCGCTTGCGCCAAACAAGGGGCGTATGGAGGATTGCTGCTCGCTACTCATAGCGAATCCTCGGGTCAATCAGCGAGTACATCACGTCCACGATCAGGTTCACCAGCACCGCTGCCGCCGCCACGAACAGCACCGTGCCCTGCACCACCGGGTAGTCGCGCAAGTTTATGCCCTCGAGGGCGAACCGCCCCACCCCCGGCAGACTAAACACCTGCTCGATGATGACCGCGCCGCCCAGCAGGCTGCCGAACTGTATGCCGATTACGGTGAGCACCGGGATCAGGGCGTTGCGGAGGGCGTGTCGGTAGATCACCACCCGCTCGCCCAGGCCCTTGGCCCGGGCGGTGCGGATGTAGTCGCGGCCCAGCACCTCGAGCATCGAGCTGCGCAGGATGCGCGTCACCGCACCCGCCAGAATCAAGCCCAGCGAGAGGGCCGGCAGAATCATGTGCTTGAAGTTTTCGGCTGGGTTCTCGGCGAAGGGGATGAAGCCGGCCGGGGGCAGCCAGCCCAGCCAGAGGGCAAACACCAGGATCAGGATCAGGGCTAGGAAGAAGCCAGGCACGCTCAGCCCCAGGATGGCGAAGAGCGAGGCGAAGTAGTCCACGAAGCCGCCCCGCCGCGTCGCTGCCAGCACCCCCAGCGGCACGGCGATCAGCAGCGCCGTGAGCAGGCCCATCAGGGTGAGCTGGAGCGTGACCGGGAAGCGCAGGGCCAGGTCACCGGCCACCTCGCGCCCGGTGCGCAGCGAGGAGCCGAAGTCGCCCTGCACCACCGCCCCCAGCCACTGCCCGAACTGCACGTGCAGCGGGGTGTCGAGGCCGAACAGACGGCGCAGCTCGGCCATGCGCTCGGGGGTGACGTTGGCCTCGAGGCCCACCAACTGCGTCACCACGTCTCCAGGCACGGCCCGCATCAGCAGGAAGGTGATGAGCGCCACGCCCAGCAGGGTGGGGAGGGCGGCCAGCAGGCGGTTGACGACGTAGCTGAGCATGGGGAGGTTTTACACCATGCGCGGGGTTTATGACAGTAGGGGGAGGGAAGTAACAGCGGTTCCCACCATTATGCCTCACGCGGTGATGCGCTGAAGCGGGCGTAATGTACCCTGCACATCCGAGTCTCTGCGTGTGTGGTATTCGTGGGAACCGCTATAAGGAGGGAGGAGAAGGCGGGGCCGGGGTCGAAGCCGATCCCCCGGAGGCGCTGGGCCTTCAGCTTTCGGTCTCCCCCAGCCTCAGCCCGTATGCCCACCACAGCTCGTGCTCCTGCAAGACCTTAAAGCCCAGCCGCTCGTAGAAGCGGACGGCCCCGGTGTTGGCCTTGCCCACGCCGAGGTGGACGCCGGGGATCTCTATTTCCCTCAGCCGGTTCAAGAACATAATCATCATCTTCTGACCTTGGCCCTGCCCCTGAGCGATGGGCAGCAGGTCTATGTGCAGCTCGGCGGGGTGGCGGGGGTACTCGAGGGTGCGGTGCCCCTGGTGGATCAGCCGGATGGCCGCGGCCTCGCGGCTCGAGTCCTGTGGGTCGGGCAGTGGGTAGCGCTCGCGCAGCGGCAGAAACCACTCGGCCTCGCAGCGGCGGGCGAAGGCCGCCGAGTCCCGCGTCCCCAGCACATACCCGCACGGTGCGCCGCTGTGCGTCAGCACAAAGCACAGGTCGGGTTCGAAAACCACGTAAGGCGCGGCGTACATGTGGCCCAGCAGGTCGGGGTCGCGGTACTCGAGGCCGTCGCGCACGTTGGGGTTGGTGCGGTAGCAGATCCGGTAAAGCGCGGTCAGGTCGGAGGGGTGGTAGGGGCGGATGTTGAACATGGCAGGGGTGGGGACAGGGGGTTCGGGCCGTGGGCAAGATTTCCGGCCTTCTCTACGCTACACTGCCCCGGCTTCCCCCATCGGGCTCATCGCCCGCCTACCTCAGCCCGGCGTAGGGGATCGTGAGCTCGAGGTCGCACTCGTTCAGGCCCTGCGGGAAGTCGAGCTGGACGGTCAGGCCGCCGCGGCCCAGGTACCAACTGTCGGCGCTGAGGACGTCGGTGGGCTCGAGGCCGCTCTCCTCGCCCCAGCAGTGAGGGTTGAGCCGGGTGCTGCGGTTCCACAGGAGCGCCCGCACGGTCAGGACGCGCTTGCGCCGATCGAGGTACTCGGAGAAATTGGCGAAGTTAAACTCCTCGCTCTTGGCCGGGTCGTAGCCGCGGGGAACCCAGGTGGGGCGGTAGAAGTCCTCGAGGGCCAGCTTCTTTCCGCTTCGCAGGTCGAAGGTCATCGAGGCCGGGAAGCTGTCTGAGCCCCCGGCCTCGCAGCGGGTGGTCGCAACGCTGCGGAGGCTCAGGTTGGTGCGGGTGATCCAGCTGAGGGTGGTGGCCTGCCGCCAGCCGGTCTGGGCGCCCGCGTTGCAGCGCAGCGCGCGCGCCGCGATACGGATGTGCTCGTCGGCCAGGGTTGGATTAACCGGGCTGCGGCCCTCGAGCCTCGGCAGGCTGACCCCCGATTTGGGCTCGGTGTACCAGCGCAGGCGGATGCTCCCGTAGCGCATCAGGCGGCCCACCTGCCAGGGCTGGTCGAACTTGAGGAACATGTAGGGGTCGCTGCGCTTCCAGCCCTCCAGCAGCGGCGCGTTCAGCGCTGCGATCAGGTCCTGGCGCTGCACAGGGCGCAGCAGCACCAGGCTGGAGCGCTGGCCCAGCTGGTGGTTGCCCACCAGCAGCCGCTGGTTAAGGTCGTCGCGCTGCCAGCTCAGGGTCAGGATGCCGCGCCGCGCGTCCGGGTAGCGCTCCCCCAAGACGTACTTGCCACCCTGAAGGCCGCCCTCGAGCACGATGTCGAGGCCGTCGCGGCGGTAGTAGAAGCGCCCGCGCAGTTCGCCCTCGCCACCGAACTGGGCCACCACCGCCTGGTTGCCGAAGAAGCCGACAAAGACCCCCTGCAAGGGGGCCTCCTCGGTCTGCGCGTGGGCCAGTGCGGTTAATGTCAGCAGTAAGAGAAGCAAACCCTTCATTGCAATCGCCGCCCCGTGAATCCTCACCCAACCGTCCACGCACATTATGCACCCAAACGCGGCCTGGCCAAGTGGGGGGCCGGGCTGCGGGCGCTCTGCCCGGCATGGCGTGGGCGCCCACGTTCCCGCCCTCCTCACCGCCTTTTGATCAAGCGGGAATACCATGAGGCCCGCTTTCGGCACAGCCCACGGGAGGTGGTATGGGTAGGTTCACGCGACGCAGGTTCCTCGAGGCCTCGGCTTTCGGGGCAGGCGCAATCCTTATGGCACAGTACGGTCGGGCGCAGCAGAACTCGCCGGCGGCGCCGCTTGCGGCGAGCATGACGCAGGCTGCCAACCAGTTCCTGACCGCCCTCGGCAGCAGCCGCGGTAAGGCCAGCTTCGCCTTCGACAGCCCCGAGCGCACCCGCTGGCACTGGACGACTCCCCAGGGCTTCCCCCGCAACGGTCTGGCCCTCAAGGAGATGACCCCGGCCCAGCGTACCGCCGCCCTGGCCCTGCTGCGCAGCGGCACCTCCGAGGCGGGCTACAAGAAGTCGCTGGACATCATGAACCTCCAGGCCGAACTGGGCCAAGACCCCGAACTGTTCTTTTTCTCGGTCTTCGGCACGCCGGGGGGGCGCGAGCCCTGGGGCTGGCGACTCGAGGGCCACCACCTCTCGCGCCAGTTCGCACTCGCCGGAGAGCGCGTCACCCTGACGCCCTTTTTCCACGGGGCCTGGCCCACCCAGACCCGGGCGGGCCTGAGGGCGATGGCGCGGGAGGAGGACACCGCCCGCGAGCTGGTGCGCTCGCTGGACGCCCGCCTCCAGGGCTTGGCGGTCTTCCGACGCGAGGCCCTGAACCAGCACGTCACCTGGAACCAGGTCAAGGTCGAGCCCCTCGAGGCCGTCGGCCTCCCCGCCAGCGAACTCAGCCCCGCCCAGGAAAAACTGGTGGTCGAGCTAATCCAGAGCTACCTTGGCTCTCTGCCCGCCCCGGTCGCCGCCGCCCAGTTCGAGCGCATCACCAAGGCTGGCCTGGACAAGGTGCGCTTCGGCTGGGCGGGCAGCCTCGAGGCCCGCCGCCCCTACTACTGGCGCCTCCAGGGGCCGACGTTCCTCTTGGAGCACGACAACTCCCGCAACGGTGCGACCCACATCCACAGCGTCTGGCGCGACTTCGAGGGTGACTTCGGGGCAAACCTTTAGGTAGGGGTAGGGGAAAAGAACTGGTTTTCGCCCTGTTGTTCCCCCACACGCTACCCCTTACTCCTCATCGGCACGAACCCCAGCACCAGCGCCACGCTCAGCAGGATGACACCCAGACCGGCAAACATCCCCAGGTTGAGGGGCTCGCCCAGGAAGACCACGCCCCACAAGACGCTGAAGAAGGGGATCAGGAAGGTCACGCTGGCGGCGGCGGTCGCGCCCGCCGTGGCGATCAGGCGGAAGTAGAGCAGGTAGGCCACAGCCGTGGAGAGCAGGGCCAGGCCCAGCACCGCGCCGAGCAGGGCGGGCGTCCAGGTGATGGGGGGCCAGGCCACAGCGGCTGGGAGGACCAGCAGGCTCGAGCCGCACAACTGGCCCACCGCCGTGTGCAGCGGCTGGATGCCCTTGAAGGCTACGCGGGCGTAGACAGCGGCCAAGCCGTAGGCCAGGGCGGCCAGGAGGGCCTCCAGCACCGCCAGGAAGGTCCGGTCATCGACGGGGATCGGGCTGAAGCCCACCAGCACCCCCACCCCCGCGATCCCCAGCACCACCCCCAGCGCCTTGGGCCAGCCGAAGGACTCCTTGAGCCACACCGCCGCCGCCAGCGCGGTGAACAGCGGGGTGGTGGCGTTGAGGATCGAGCCCAGCGAGGCGTTGAGGTGGATCACCGAGCTGACGATCAGGAACTGCGGGATTACGTTGTTGAGCAGCCCCAGGATCAGGAACTTGGGCCAGTGTCGGCGGAAGTCGGGCAGCCGCCCCACTGCCAGCGCGAAGGTCAGTAGCGCCAGCGCCGCTAACCCCAGCCGCAGTTGGGTGGTCGCCACCACGCCCAGCTCCGGCGCAGCCACCCGGATGAACAGGTACGAGCCGCCCCACAGGGCAGCCAGGCTCAGCAGCATGGCCAGGGTTTGTAGGGGGCTCGAGGGGGCGTTCACCCGCAAAGGATAAGGACTGCGGCCCGGCGGGGCTATGCGAAACTTGTGGTCAAAAAATACGGGCTCGTAGCTGGCCCTGTGTTGGGCCGCGCCAGACCTGCCTACAAGACCCCGGCCACGCTAAACCCAAATGCCGAGGGTTCGGCTCCACCCCGTGCAACACCTTGGGTGTTGGTCTACTTCAGCTCGAGCACGCCGCCGAAAACCCGCCCAATCACTTTCCCATTTTCCCAGAGGGTCAGGTCGGCGGGGGTCTCGGGCCGGATCAGGCCGTGGTGCAGCCAGCCTGCCGCCAGGGCGGCCCCCCTGGTGTGCGCCCACAGCACCTCGGCTTCGGTGAGGCTCTGGGCGGGGTTGAGCGGGTGGCGCAGGCTGGCCTCGAGGTTGTCCTCCCAGACCGGCTTGGCTACTGGCGCGTCGGAGCCAAAGGCCATCGGCAGTCCGGTCTCCCACAGTTCACGCAGGCGGAAGGCTTCGTGCTCCTGGCCGGGGAGGTGGTGGCGTACCAGGCCCGCGTCTTCCAGGGCGTGGGTCGGCTGCATGGAGAGGGTCACGGGGAGGTTCCTCAGCCGCTGGAGGTCGGCGTCGGCGATGTGTTGGGCGTGCTCCATGCGGTAGGTGAGGGCCTTTAGTTCGGGCTCTGGGCGGCGGGTGTGTCGGGCGTTTTGCTCGAACCACTCCACCAGGTTCAGCCACTCGTGAACCGCCCGCGACCCGATGGCGTGCGTCACCAGGGTGAAGCCCGCCTCGAGCGCCGCCCGGCCCTCGGCGCGGATCAGCTCGAGGTCGTCCAGCGCCATCCCTAAAGAGCCGTCAGGGTAGGGCCGAAGCGTCCAGGCGGTGCGGCTGCCCAGCGCCCCGTCCATGAAGAACTTGACCGCCGCCACGTGCAGTGAGTCGCCCCGCCAGCCGGGCGTAGTCCCGCGCCAGTTGTGCTTGTCCATCGCCCACCACAGCCGCACCGGCAGGCGGTTGGCTTTCGCCAGTTCCTCGGCCTCGCTCAAGGGGCTCCAGCCCATGTGGTGCGTCGCGGTGAAGCCGCGCTGGGCGAGGTCTTTGAGGCCGCGCTCGAGTTCGGCGATGCCGGACTTGGGCAAGGCCTCGTGCAGGTAATCCTGGGCGCGCTCGAGCAGATACCCCGTGGCCTCGCCCGCCCCGTCGCGCACAATGCTCCCGTCGGAGGGGTCGGGCGTGTCGCGCGCGATGCGGGCCAGTTCCAGGGCTTTGCTATTGGCCCAGCCGGAGTGAAAGTCGCGGCTTTGCAGGAAGACCGGGTGATCGGGTGTGGCGGCGTCCAGCAGGTCTTTGTGGGGGTAGTCGGCGAAGAGGTAGCCGGCCCCGCGAATCCACTGGCCGGCCGGGGTCTCGGCAGCGCGTCGGGCCACCCGGTCGGCGGCCTGGCGGGGGTCGGTGATGCCGCTTAAGTCCACCATCCCCAGCGCCTCGCCCCACATCTGCGGGTGGGTGTGCGCGTCGTGCAGCCCGGGGGTGATGCGCTCAATTCGCAGCTTCTGCGCCCTGGGGTAGCGGGCCGAGAGTTCGGTCTGGCTCCCCACGTCCCCGATCTGCCCCCCGTCCACAAACACCGCCTCGACCTCGCCCCGCTCCGTCTGCGTAACCACCCGTCCGATAAGCAGCATGGCCTGAGTCTAAGAGAGGGAAGAGGGAGGGGGAAGAGGGAGGAGAAGGCCAAAAGGCGAAAAGGAGGGGCCAGCGGCGGCTCGCCCAGCACCCGGACGGCGGTTCGCACCCTTGCGCCTCTCGCGGCAACGCGCTAAAGCGGGCACTAGAGCAAGCTTTAGGTACCCCGCACATCCGCGTCTCTGGGTGCGGGGCATTCGTGGGAAGGGCTCTGAGCCGTTGGGCTGCCCTGCCCATAGGGACGCGCGGCCGTACATGTGCATCTGCCACCGCGAGCAGTCCAGCCATCCGGCTCGAGTGTGAGCGGCGTTTGGCCGGGGCATACGGCGTTGTTCGACGTAGTGGCTGTCACGATATGCTGTACGCCAGTATGGACCTGGAGCACTTCAAACAACAGGCCGCCCTCGAGGCGGTCAAGCACGTCCAATCCGGCATGACCGTGGGGCTGGGAACGGGCTCGACGGCGAAGTATGCGGTGCTCGAGATCGGCCGCAAACTGCGCGAGGGCGAGCTGACCGACGTGTGCGGAATTCCGACTTCTGAGGCCACTCGGAGGCTGGCGCTCGAGCAGGGTGTCCCCTTGGTCGACCTCGGCGAGGGCGGTGTGGACGTAGCCATCGACGGGGCCGACGAGATAGACCCCCAGCTCAACCTAATCAAGGGCCTGGGTGGGGCGCTGCTGCGCGAGAAGATCGTTGAGAATACGGCGGGCCTGTTTGTGGTCATTGCCGACGAGACCAAGCTGGTCAACCGCCTCGGGCGCGGCCGGCTGCCGGTGGAAGTCATCCCGTTCGGCTATAAGTCCACCCTGAAGTACCTGCAGAAGGTGGTAGATGTGCTGAACGAAGGCCCGCCCTCAGAGGGTCGCGTGCAGAGCATGGACGTTCGGATGGAGGGCGACAGGCCGTTTCTTAGCGACGGGGGCAACTACATCGTCCACCTTAACTTCTCGGTACCGCTGGCCTCTCCGTGGGACTTCGAGGTCGGCCTGAAGGGCATTCCCGGAGTGGTGGAGACGGGCTTGTTTCTGCGCTATGCCCACCTTGCCGTCATCGCGGGGCGCGGGGGCATTACTACCCTCGAGGGCGACCGGGCCGGCGTTTGAGTGTCGGGGTTCGCCACCTTCGTGGTAGGGAATTGCTTCGCGAACGCAACGGTTGCCCCCTCGGGTCTAGCAGACTCGCCCCTGGCAAAACTTAGGCAGTAGACCTCGAGGCGTAGGCCCTCAACAACTCCTGCTCGCGCTCCGCGCTCAGGCCGGTCTTGAGCTCGGCGCCCCTGGCGCTGTCCCAGGCCAGCAGTTCGCGCACGGTTTGTTCGAGCGGGCGCACCCTCAATCCCGCCGCCAGGGCGCGGCTCGAGTCCACCCCCAGCAGTCCGTGCCCCTCCGAACCCGTGGGGATCCACAGCGGCAGGTCGGCCCAGGGGGTGACGCTTTGCTCGAGCAGCCACCCCTCCTCGGCCCAGACCGCCTTGTCCTGGCCCCCGCAGGCCGCCACCAGGTCGCCCCAGGTGGTGGTCGGGGCGGCGCTGTTGAAGACCCCGGTCAGCGACCCCTCCACCGCCGCGACGATGAAGTCGGCCTGATCGCGGGCGTCTATGTACTGCACCGCAGACTCGGGCCTGCCCGGCACCAGCACCCTGTCCTGCTGGGCGAAGCGCCGCGGCCAGTAGGTGAAGCGGTCGGTGGGATCGTGCGGCCCCACCACGATGTGCGGGCGCACAACCAGACAGGCCGGGTAAAGCTCCTGCGCGGCCTGCTCGCACAGCACCTTGAGGCCGCCGTAGGTCTCGCCGGTGATGGCCTCGGTGTCGGGGTTCTCGAGGGTTTGCAGCGGGCTGTTCTCGTGGATGCCCGGCTCGGGGCTGGCCTGGTAGACCGAGATGGTCGAGATGAAGGTGTAGTGCCGGGTCTGGATGGCGGTGGCGGCCTGGCGCACCACTCGGGGGACGTAGGCGTTCACATCAATCACCGCGTCCCAGGTGCGGCCTTCCAGGGCCCTGTAGTCGCCAGCCTGCCGGTCGCCGATCAGCGACTCGGTGCCGGGCAGGGGGTTGTTGCCCCGCGTGAAGGTGGAAACCGCGTGGCCGCGTGCCAGCGCCGCCTCGACCACGTGCCTTCCCACAAACTGGGTTCCGCCCAAAATAAGCAGATTCATTAACCCAGCATAGGCCGGAGCTAGGTGAAAAACAAAACGTCAGATCACGCCTTATGTAATGGTTAGAGTCACATAAGGAATGTTAGTATCCTCACGACATTGGGAGGTCGGCTTTGAAGAAATGGCTTGTTTTCGCTCTGGTGGGGTTGCTGGCGGCGGCCTGCGGTCCCAGCAACACCGGGCAGTTGGCGTTCACGGTTCTGGGGGTACCCGCCGGGGTCACGGTCTCCCTCGAGGTCAGCGGCCCCGACGGCTTCAAGCGCACCGTGACCGACGGCAAGGCCCTCACCGGCCTGGCAGCGGGCGAGTACGAGGTTCGCGCCTCGGACATCGAGCGCACCGGCCAGAACGCGCTCAAGGCCGATGTGCGCTACAGCAAGACCAGCGAGGGCGGCAAGGCCAGGGTGGAGCCCACCGGCATCACCACCGCCACCCTCGACTACAACGTGGCCCGCCTGTCCGTCAACGTCAGCGCGACCGCCCCCACCCCCACCGTGCGGCTGCTGCGTGGCAACGAGGTCTTTCGCACCTTCACCGCCACCCAGACCCTGGTGGTTCCCCCGGGCCAGTACACCCTCGAGGCCACCAACCCGCCGGCAGGCTCGAGCTACGAGGTGGTCCTGGACCGCACCGCCCTTACCCTCGCGGCGGGCGATGCCATCAGCGCCAACGTGGTCTACTCGCAGGGCTTCGGCGACTTCAGCCTGAACCTCACGCTGCCCCCCGGCCAGACCGCCCTCACCCCGCCCGCCGTGCTCCAGGGCGAGGGGAGCGTGCGCTTCGAGGTGAGCAGCACCCGCACCCTGCGCCTGCCGGTGGGCCGCTACACCCTCAGCGCAAGCCCGGTGGTGCTCGAGCAGGTCAGCTTCGCCCCCACTCTGAGCGGCACCACCTTCGACTTGGTTAAAGACGGCAGCCTCAGCGCCAGCGTCACCTACGCCGCCACCAACTCGCTGGTCAGCGTCAATGTGACCGGGGCGCTCGGCACCGACACCGTGACCGTGCGCCTGACCCCGGCCGCGGGCCAGCCGACCGTCCGCACCCAGACCGGCAACGGCACCCAGAGCTTCGTGGTTCCCTTCGGCACATACACCGTCGATGCCAGCGCGCCTCGAGCCGGAACCTATGTCGATGGGGTGGTCGCCTTCCGGGGCAGCGTGACCACCAGTGTCGCCAGCTTCAACCAGCCGGTGTCTGCCGCCCTGGTATCCAGCCCCTTTAGCGGGGCGCTGCTGGCGGTGGGCAACGGTGGCAACAACAACCGGGGCTGGAACACCCAGTTCGGCGACGTCGCGGGCCTCCGGCGCGACACCGACGTGGGGGTCTCGGTTGTCGATGCGAACATCGCGGCCGGCGCCACGCCCGTCCTGTTCACCGCGCTCGGGACGACCCTGCCTGCGGGGCACCTGAGGGGGGAGGGCCTGGCTCGAGTGGCCTTTGACGCGGGGGGTAACCTGTACGCGCTGTATCAGAGGATTCCTGCGAGGGTCTCGGATATCCGGGTGATTCGCATTAGCCGCGAAAACCTGCTTACCTCGCCCCCCAGCCTGGACGAGTCGGCGGCGGGCAACAAGCGCATCGAGGCCACCAGCGGCGTCTCGGGACGCGACTTCGGGCTGAGCGACATGGCCTTCGACGCGGCCGGAAACCTCTGGCTGCTCAACACCGGACTCACCGTCAGCTGCGTCTCGGCCGCGCAGCTGACCTCGAGCGCCTCCAGCATTTCTACCGCCAGCCAGACCCTCACCCTGCCCAACTCCACGACTGCTCTGGGCAACTACGGCAACCTCTACGCCTTCAAGTTCGACCTCTCCGGCAACCTCTGGATCGCCTCCGGCGACTACCGCCGGGAGGGGGGCGCGCCGCTGTCGCTAACCCGGCTCTCGAGGATCCCCGCCTCGCGCCTGACCTGTACCAGCGCCAACAGTGGCGAAACCACCCCCGACGTGCGCCTGAGCATCGCGCTCACCGAAAGCCCCACCTCGAGCGCCTCCACCGTTCCGGTGATCCACAAGCCCTACGCCGTTGCGCTCTCTCCCGACGGCAACGCCCTCTGGGTAGCCGACTACGGGGCGGGTTCGGACATTACCGCCAGCGGATGCCCCTCGGGTAGCAACCAGACCAACTACATCCGCGAGAGCGTCATCAAGGTTCCCCTGAACACCGCCAACACCACCCCCAATCCCGCCGGCGAGTTGATCCGCAACGCAGTAGTGACGGCCCGACTGACCATCGGCGAGGCCAACACCACTGCGCCGGAAAAGGGGCTGCAGCAGCCCACCGATCTGGCCTTCGACAAGCAGGGGCGGTTGTGGGTCGCGACCGATAACAACGTCGAAATCGACTCGAGCAACCCCTGCTACGCCACCACGACGGTAGACGGGTTGGGGCCGTTCTCGAGCCTCGTCACCGACCAGCGCGGCAAGCTCTACAGCATCGCCCCAGGTGAACTGGGCGACACCCCATCACCCACCTCGCCCATCCAGCTGAGGCCCGTCACCAGCTTCTTCACCATCAACTCGCCCAGTCTGGGCCAAGGCTTCACCGGCATCGCTTTCGGGAACTAAGTAGGGCGCGGCGCGCACCACTTTCCAAGGCTCGAGGGCCGTGCCCCTCAGACTCGGAAAGTGGTGGATTTTTCTGCCGCCCTTATCTGCGCCTCGGGACGGTATTCCGCCCGCAGGCACTTGCCAGCCCTTCAGCTCAGCCACTTCTCCATGAACAGCAGGTCGTCGAGCTTGTAGCCCAGCCTCGAGAAAAAACTCCGTACCTCGTAGGCCGGCTCGACCAGCAGGTTGATCTTCTCGCAGCCCTTGGCGCGGAAGCGGGCCTCGAGTTCTTCCACCAGCCGCTTGCCCCAGCCCTTGCCCTGCCCGAAGGGGTGGACGGCCATCTGGTAGACCCAGCCGCGCCGCCCGTCGTACCCCGCCATCACCGCCGCCAGCAGTTGCCCGTCCTCCTCGACCACCAAAAACAGATCGGGGTCGCGCTCGAGCTTGCGCTGGATGCCCTCGAAACTGTCCGAGCGGTTGAGCTCCAAGCCCGCCTGCTGCCAGAGGGCGATTACCCTCGAGTAGTCTTCCAGTTTGAAGTCGCGGATGGCCATACGTAATCCTACAGAGGGAGAGAGGGAGGAGGGAAGAGGGAAGGGAGTGCGGGGGAGCGGGGCAGAAAAGGCCAAAGCGAGGAACGCAGGAGCAAAGACGAAGGAGAAACCAAAAAACGCTCTTGACTTGGGCGCGGCCATCCGCCCTCAATGCAAGAGGTCATTCTGAGCGGCTTAGTGCCCGCATCTTCGAAAAAAAAGACGCTTGATCTGGGGGGGCGGGGTGGGCTAGGGTTGGGGGATGAGGCTCGAGATAAGGCGCGTGGTTGTGTTCGTGCGGGACATGGAGGTTCAGGCCCGGTTTTACCGCGAAGTGCTGGGCTTGCCACTGGTGCTGAACCCCGACGACGAGGCGCAGTTTGTCGAGTTCGAGGCCGGGGGCTGCCGCCTGGCCCTGCATAGCGGTGGCCTGCCCAGCCGGGCCAAACGCCCGACCAAGCTGGTCTTCTATGCCCAAGATGTCGCGGCGGCTCGAGCCTGGCTGGCCTCCAGGGGGGCCAAGCTGGGTAAGGTTAAAAGCACGGCGGTGGACCTGGCCGACGGCTCGAGGCTCCAGCTCTGCGACGGCCAAGACCCCGAAGGCAATCCGTTTCAACTGTCGAATCGGGTCTAGAGCGGTTCCCACGTATACTCCCTACAGCGGTTTTTGCTGTAGGGAGTACATTACCGACCGCTGCGAGGGAGGTCATGGTGGGAAACGCGATAGGCTGGGCCATGGCAGAAGTGCGGAATCGGTGGAGACGGTAGATGGGTGTATGGCGAAGTTCTCTGCGGTTGCGGGGTGGCACCTGGTCCTGCAACCGTCCAGACACTGGGCGACGTGCTCCGAGCAGCGGCCCTTTGCCCAGCGCTCACGGCTCCATTAAATAGGGCAGCGGGCTCAGCAGCGGCTCGGCGTAGCTGACGCCGAGCAGGTTGCCCCAGTAGCGGCGCAGGGCGCGTCTGGCCTCCACGCCGCCTGCGCTGACCGTCTCCGAGACGCGCTCGCCCTCGAACTGGCTACGGTAGGCCCGCACCGAGGCCTCCCAGGTCTCTATGTGCTCGGAGATGTCCACGGCGAGGGTGGGGGTGGCGGGGTAGTTGCCGGGGTAGAAGAGGAGGCGAGAGACCCGGTGGGGGCTGCCCTCTACCCGGGCCTTCCGCAGCCCGGCGAGGTGTAGGGCGGCCGCGGCCAGCCGACTTGCGCCCAGGTGGTCGGGGTGGCGGTCGGACTCGAGGGGGGCGATCAGGGCTCGAGGCCGCAGTTCGCGCAGCTTGGCCGCCAGCAGGGTGCGCTGGGCCTCGCTGTCCTCGATCCCGCCGTCGGGCAGCCGGAGGTTGCCCCGGTAGTCCAGCTGTAAAATCCGCGCCGCCTCGGCGGCCTCCTGATAGCGCAAATCGACGCTGCCCTTCGACCCCAACTCGCCCTCGCTCAAGTCCAGAATGCCGGTGCTTTTCCCCTGCGCCTTGGCCTTCGCCAAAAGCCCCCCACAGCCCAGTTCGCCGTCGTCGGGGTGTGGAGCAATTACCAATAGGTCTAGGCTCATCGCCCAGCCATACTACAAGAGGCAAAGGCGCGGGGCGGCAAGGGGAGGGGCCAGCGCCAAACGCGGGGAACCCCACCGCCAACAGCCGTGCGTGCTGCCCCTTGGGGCACCCTGGTGCCTTCCTCATTCATGAGAATTCTCACATCAATATCTAAAGAACCCTTTATCCCACGAAGTTAATTCTAGATTAACTCAGCTAAAGAAATGCTAAAGGCTGGGCGGGGCGGTTTTGGCTTAGATTTGCCTATGCCGACCGCTAGGATTGAGCAGTGACGAGCCGGGCAGGGCGACCGAACTCGAGACGGGCGGCGGCGGAAAGCAGGGTGGAATTAAACCATCCTTTACTGCCCTCCCACACGCCCTCCGAGGCGTTTGGGCATTATTGGTTTTGACGATGCGCGGTTTTGTCCTGGCCCTGATCCTGGCCCTCACTCCCCTTCCCAACCTCCCCTTGATACCCTCAGGGTCGGAAATTCGGGTCGTTTCTCCCGACCTGCTCTCGGTGTTCGTGGTCTGGGAGGTTGACAGCCGACAGATGATCCTGCGTGGCCAGGCCCCAGTGCAGGTGGGCCGCGACGTACGGGTGATGTTTCGCATAGACGGCGGCTTTCGCCCGCCCTACAGCGGCACCACCACCGCCAGCGGCGACGTGCTGCTGGCGGTGGACGGCGACCGGGTCAGCCTCAACGAGCTGCTGACCCGCACCTACCGCCTCGAGCTGCCCCGGGGCCGAGTTCTGCCCCAAGTACGCTAATCCCTAACAAAACCCGGTATGCTGGTAGAGTACGGCTGGAGGTGAGATGAAACATATTCTTCTGATTGAAGACGACCCCGAAATCGCGCACCTCTTGCAGCTCGAGCTCGGCGAGGCGGGTTACACGGTGGATTGGGCCGCAGGGGGCATGTCTGGATTGGTGCGGTTGCGGGAGGCTGAGCCAGATCTGGTGATTTTGGACTTGGGTCTGCCCGACCTCGACGGCGGGGAGGTGGCGCGGCGCATTCGCTCGGGCTATGAGGTTCCCATCATCGTCCTGACCGCCGCCGATGCCGTCGAGCGCAAGGTCAGCCTGCTCTCCGACGGTGCCGACGACTACATCGTTAAGCCCTTCCACCCTGCCGAGCTGTTGGCCCGCATCCAGGTGCAACTGCGCCACCGCGAGGGCGGCGAGCAGGTCACGGTGGGGGGCCTCGAGATCCACATCGCCAAACGACAGGTCATGTTCGACGGCCAGGAGCTGCGCCTCTCGCCCAAGGAGTTCGAGCTGCTGTCGCTCTTGGTCAGCCGCGCGGGCAAGGTCTTCAGCCGTACCGAGATCGAGGAGCACCTCTGGGGCCGTCAGCTCGAGCGCGACTCCAACGTGGTGGACGTGCACATCGCCAACCTGCGAAGCAAGCTGCGCGAGGCCGGGGCCTACGGCTACTTGCGCACCGTGCGCGGGGTGGGTTACGCGCTGCGCCAGCGAGATACCGAGTAGCGCCGTTGGCGCGTCGAGGGTCGAGCGTCTAGAGTCGAGAGCGGAGACCGAAAGACCCCGGCCTTTGGCTCTCGACCCTGGACCCTGGACCCTCGACCTATGTCCTTCCGCACCCGCCTGATCGTCGCCTACGCAATCTTGTGGCTGCTGATCGTGGCGATGACCCTGGCGGTGGCCTTCTACAGCATTAACCAGGGGCTCTACCGGCAGGTCGAGAACACCCTGAATCAGTCGGTGGTCGAGGTGGCGCAGCTCTACGGCTCGCCGCAGGCCGGTACAGCCCAGTTGCCCTCCTCGAGGCTGATCAACATCAGCCTCTACGACAGCCAGTCGGGGCTGTTCCTCTACGGCACCACCGACCAGGCCATCCGCCAGCAGATCCCCAAGGAGTACATCCAGGCCGCCGCCGACACCCCCAAGCCCTACTACTCCAGCCGCTACATGGCGGCTTACCAGAAGATCCCGGCGGCAGTGATCGCGGTCAGCCAGGACACCGCCTACATCGAAGAGATCGGGGCCACCGCCCGCAACAACCTGCTGGCCGGACTGGCGGTGATGCTGGTACTGGGGGCTTTTCTGATTGTCTTCGCGGCCCGCATTGCCCTTGTTCCGCTGCACCGGGCCGCCCAGGAGGTCAACAAGCGCGGCCCGCGCAACCTCTCGCGCATCGAGTACACCGGCCCCAAGGACGACCTGCGGGTGATGGTGGACCGGGTGAATGAGCTGCTCGAGGCCCTCGAGGACTCCCGCGACCGCGAGCGGGCCTTCCTGGCCGAGGTCTCGCACGAGCTGCGCACCCCCCTCACCTCGCTCAACGGCTACCTCGAGCGCCTCTCGCGCAACCCCACCGATGCCGAGATGCTCGAGCGCAGCCGCAAGATCGCCAGCCACACCGCCCGCATGGTGCAAGATCTGCTGGCCCTGGCGCGGGGCGAGGCCGAGCGCACCGTGAACGCCCACGTGGTCAGCCTGGGCAACGTCCTGCGCCAGGCCGTGGGCGAGTACCCTGGCGTGGGCCTGAAGATGCCCGAGGAGTTCCCCGAGGTGCTGGGCGACCCCGACCGCCTGCTGCAACTGGCCCGCAACCTGATCGCCAATGCCATTCGCGCCACTGGCAACAACCCCCACAAGGTGCAGGTGCGGGTCTGGATGGTGCGCGAGCCCACCGACAACCCGCCCGACCCCTACCAGGAACTCGAGGAGACCAAGACCACCTCCTCCCCCGAGTCGCGCCTCTCGGTACAGCCCTGGGCGGTCTTTCAGGTGGTGGACTGGGGGCCAGGCATCCCCGAGGTGATCATGCAGCGGCTGTTCACCCGCTTCGCCCGGGGGCCTGAGGGCGGCACAGGCCTGGGCCTGGCCATCTGCAAGCAAATCGCCGAGGCCCACGGCGGCGAGATCCGTGTGGCCAGCAAGCCCGGCGAGACCCGCTTCACGGTCTTCCTGCCGCTGCTGCTGGAGCTTGACGACGAGGCTTAGCGGTTGGGAAATGCGATGAGGGAGAAGGCAAGGTGCGAGACAAAACCAAAAGTCCGGGGGCTGCGGGCGTGTGCCACAGCTCCGACGGCCGGCAGCCCCCAAGCCTTCGTCAGGGTGCGTGGGCCTTTGGAATCGCCAGCGGCAGCCGCACCACTGCCGTAGTCCCCTTCCCGAGCTTGCTTTCGAGCCAGACCTTGCCGCCGTGCTGCTCCGCGATCCAGCGGGCGATGGGCAGCCCCAGCCCGGTGCCGCCCGTCTCCCGGCTGCGCGACGCGTCGGTGCGGAAGAAGCGCTCGAAGACCCGCTCGAGATCCTCCCCGGCGATGCCCGCGCCCGTGTCTGTGACGCTCAACTCCGCCCACTCGTGGGTGGCCCGCAGGGACAAGGTCACCCGCCCGCCCTTGGGGGTGTACTTCAACGCGTTGTCCAGCAGGATCAGCGCGAGTTGCCGCAGCCGACCGCGGTCGCCCTGCACGGCGCACGCCTCGAGCACGCCCGTCTCGAGTATGCGCCCATCATTGAGCCGCTGCGCTTCTTGCACGGTCTTGGCGAGCAGCGGGGCCAGATCGAGGGCCTCGAGGTGGAGCTTGTCCCCCGCGTCGCCGCGCGCCAGGGACAGCAGGTCGTTGGCCAACTGGCTGAGCTGGCGGGCCGCGGTCAAGCTGTCATCGACCGCCTTGCGGCGGTCGGTGTCCGGCATATCGGGGTAGCGCTCGAGAATCTCGAGGTTGCCCTGGATGATGGCCAGCGGGGCGCGCAGTTCGTGCGCCGCGTCGGCCAGGAATCGCCGCTGCGCCTCGCCGACCTCGGTCAGCTTCTCGTTGGCGCGTTGCAGGGCGGCGGCGGCAGCCTGGCGTTCCAGCTCGGCGCGCTTCATCGCGTCGATGTCGAAGAGCACCAGCACCGCGCCATCGGTTCGGGCGTCATGCGTGCGGTACGGGCGCACGCGCAACAACCACCAACGACCGTCTCGCCGGTCGCGCACCTCGCGTTCGAGCGGTGTCGCGTCACGGATCACCTCCCTCACCAGCGCCTCGAGGTCAATGCCCTCCAACCCATGCCGCAGGCGCGCCACCGGGCTACCGAGGTTGCTCGACTCCACCCCGAGCGTCTGCGTTGCCTGGGGCGTGAAGCGCTGCACTCGGGCATCGCGGTCCAAGGACACTATGGCCAGTTCGACGCTGGCCTGAAAGTTGACGTGGTCGTTGTCGAGCTGGCGCAGTTCCGCGTTGCGACCGCTGAGTTCCTCGTTGATCGTGCGCATTTCCTCGTTCGAGGAGCTCAGCTCTTCCTTCGAAGTCTCGAGCTCCTCGATCAGACTCTGCAACTCCTCGTTGGCGCTCTGCACCTCCTCGTTTGAGGTTTGCAGATCCTCCACGATGGCCTCGTTGCGCTCCTGAACAAGTTGCAAGTACGCGCGGGTCTCGATTATGAGGCGCTGCAGGTCTTCATTCTCGAGCGTCAGTTCGGCGACCCGCGCGGCGTCCTCGGAGGGCTCAGCGCGGGGTCGGCGCGGACGAGCTGCGCCGACCCGGCTCACTGCGGTGGGCGGCTCGAACAGCACCATCCACCGCCCGGATTCGCCCAGCGGCACGACCTCGAGGTGGACGAGCATGCTTTGCTCGTCGTAGCGAAACCGCACGTTCTCGGTGCGCACCGCGCGCCGCTCGGTCTTGGCCCGCTCGATCAGCGCCCGTAAGGGCAGCATCAATCCGGTTCGGGCCATGCTCAGCAGGTTCAGGCTCGCCTTGCCGCTTGCGGCCTCCAAGTAGCGTCCGGTCGCGCCGCGAAATTGCTGAACCTCGAGTGCATCGTCGACGATGACTCCCGACGGCGCGTACCTCGCCAGGAGCAGGCGATCCGCCTCGCGCGTCGCGATCTCTCCCTCCGCGATGTGCGGACTCGGCGCCGGGCGCGGCGGTGCGGGCGCGGCGCCGGCCGGCGTCGGCCGGGCCGGTCGGTGCGGGTGGCTGACGGCGGGCTGCTTTGTGTAGACCCGCAGGCGCTTGTCGAGCGATTTGAACAGGTCGGTGTGGCGGCCCACCGTCTCCGACGCGCCGAGAACCAGCACCCCGGTCGGCTTCAAGGCGTAGTGAAAGGTCGGAATCACCTGGCTTTGCAGCGAGGGCTCGAGGTAGATCAGCAAGTTGCGGCAACTCACCAGATCCATCTTCGAGAACGGCGGGTCGGCCAAGACGTTGTGGCGGGAGAATACCACGCTCTCGCGCACCTCTTTGTTGATGCGGTACCCGCCGTTGGCCTCAGTGAAGAAGCGCCCCAGGCGCTCCGGGGTGATGTCGTTCGTGAGCGCCTTGGAATAGAGCCCCGCTCGAGCACGCTCGAGCCGCCGTTCATTGAGATCGGTGGCGAAAATCTGCAGCGGCACGTGCACCCCGGCCCAGCCCGCGAACTCCAAGTACACCATCGCCAGCGAGTACGCCTCCTGCCCCGTCGAGCAGCCACACACCCAGACCCGCAGCGTCTCGTTCGCCGCGCGGTTCTTCACGAGTGATGGGAAGACCGTGCGCTGTAGGAACTCGTAGGTGTCGGGGTCACGGAAAAAGCTGGTGACACCGATCAGCAAGTCTTGGTAGAGCGCCTCGAGCTCCTCGGGATGGTCTTGCAGCATCTGGGCGAAGTGCTCGAGGGACGAAACGTTTTTGAGCAGCATGCGCCGCGTGATGCGCCGCTGGATCGTCGTCAAGCGGTACAGCGCGAAATCCACGCCGTGCGCCGAGTGGAGCAGTCCGAGCACGCGTTTGAAGCTGACGTCGTCGCCACTGGGTGCGGCGTGCGGGTCGGGGGGGGGCGGGCTCGTGTCGCTCGGGAGTGCGGCGATGCCCGCCGATTGCAGGGCGGTCTGGGCGGTCTGGGCGGTCGTGCCCGCGTCGGGCGGCGGCTCGAGGAGGTAGGGGTCGCGCGCCAGGCGCGCGAGTCCCTCCGCGATGCCCTCTGGCGGCAGCACGAAGTCCACCGCCCCGGCGGTGGCGGCGCTGCGTGGCATCGAGTCGAACCGCGCCGAGGCGCTGTCCTGGGCGAAGGTCACGCCGCCCTCGGCCTGGATCGCCTCGAGCCCGAGCGTGCCGTCGGACGCGGTCCCGGAGAGGATCACGCCGACGGCCCGGTGACCGCAGTCCGCGGCGAGCGACCGCAGGAAGTCGTCGATGGGGCGGTGCTGCCCGGCAGGGCGCCTCGCGAGCCGCAGCCTCCCACGCTTGACCGACAGCACCGCGTTCGGCGGGATGACGTAGACGTGGTTTGGCGCGATGCGCTCTCCGTTTTTGATCCCGCCCACCGGGAGCCGCGTTGCGCGGGCCAGCAGCTCCGGCAGCACGCTCTCGTGGCTCGGCTCGAGGTGCTGGACGAAGACGAAGGCCAAGCCGGTGTCGAGCGGCAGCGCGCCCAGCAGTCTCGAGACGGCCTCGAGGCCCCCGGCGGACGCGCCGATGCCGACTACCGGGAAGGTCAGAGGCCCTCGGGCGGTGGGGGCGCGCGGCGGGGCGTCCGGATCTGTCGACCCGCGCCCGCCAGCAGGCGAGGGTCGCTTCGCGGATCGAGGCTGACGTGGTGCGTCGCTCACGGGGCCTCGGTCCCAGACGCGGGGGGCTCCCGCAGGACTGCGCTGACCGCCTCGAGCAGCGCATCGAAGGCCACGGGCTTCACCAGGAAGCGATCCGCGGCCCCCGCGCGAGCCAGGTCGTCGGCCTCATCGCGCCCCGAAATCACGATCACTTTCGGGGGGCTGTCCATGGTCTGGAGGCGTGCCAGGGTCGCGAAGCCCCCCATGCCGGGCATCATCAAATCCAGCAGGACGAGGTCGGGCCTGCGCCGCGCGGCCGCTATAATCCCTGCCTCGCCGTTGTGAGCCACATTAACATTGTAACCCGCCAATCGGAGTCCTCTCTGCATGAGGGAGCGCATGCCGGGGTCGTCATCGATCACCAGGATGCGATGTAGGACTGGGCTGGGAATGGCGATTAGATGAGCTTACCCCCTTGCGCATGAGCCGCGTGAGCCTTGCTGATCGCGTTTCCCACCATTCCAGGTCACTTTAGCGCCCCTGCCAACAGCCCGTGAAAGTGATGCACGCCCTGCTCGCGCTTGGCGCTGAAGCGCCCGCTGTGGTAAAACCGCGACTTCATCCCGCGCTGCACCGCCTCCACCACCACCTCGTCCTCGCGCTCCACCCGGTCCAGGCCCGCGCCCGCCCCGGCGTCCAGCTTGCTGCTGTCCCAGACGTAGGGCAGGAACGAGACCTTGGTCAGCTCGTGGCCCAGAGGGCGCACCACATTCACCGAGAGGCCCCAGGGATAGAAGTTGAACATCAGGTTGGGGAAGACCCAGTAGTAGTAGGCGGCGATGCGCCGGCCGTGGTCGGGGGAGCTGGTGGGCAGGTCGAAGGCGGGCTCGCCGGAGGCTGCCACGCCCAGCTGGAGGTTGCACCAGTCGTAGAGCTCGGAGGTGTAGCTGCCGTAGTCGATGGCGGCGTTGAGCGAGGCGTGGATGTAGGGGATGTGGAAGCCCTCGAGGTAGTTGTCGCAGTAGAGCACCCAGTTGGCCCGCACCAGGTAGTCGCGTGCGCGGCCGGGGTCGAAGTAGAACTGGTTGAAGGGCATCCAGCCCACGCGGTCTTGGATGGGCTTGAGGAGTTCTCCTAAGCTCATCGCCGGGTTCAGCGAGGCGAACAGGAACTTGTCGCGGCCCCACAGCCCGAAGGGGATTTGGGGCAGGTTGTCGCGGCCAGAGGGGAAGCCCTCCACCCCCTCGAACTCCGGCATGGCCTGGAAGCAGCCGTCCATCCCGAAGCGCCGCCCGTGGTAGCGGCAGCGCAGGTAGCGGGCGTTCTGGTCGCCCGATTCGGCCACCAGCATGCCGCGGTGGGTGCAGACGTTGGACATCAGGTGCAGCCGGTCGTCGTAGTCGCGGGTGGCCACGATAGGTTCGTCCAGGCAGCCCTCGAGCAGCGTCATCGGCTTGACCGTGCCGGGGGCCTTGAGGTCGTCGGTGTCGCCCAGAAACTGCCAGGTGCGCCCGAAAACCTTCTCCTTGCAGGCTTCGTACATCTGGGGGTCTTTGTAGAAGGTGGCGGGGAGGGTGGAGGCTTTGGCGATTTCGGGGTTTACCTCGAGGTCGGGCATGGGGGCTCCTGGATTGAAGGTTGAACGCGGGAGAAGAGGGAAGAGGAGAGAGGGCCGAAAGGTGAAAAGTAAAGACCCTGGCTCTCGACTGGCACGCGACGATTTGGCTGGCGGCTGACGGCTAACGGCCAAACAAAAACGCAGCACAGCCAAAACTTCGACCATGCCACGCCGCCGAACGACCTATTTTCCCGCCGCGATGATCGCCCGGGCGAACTGCAGGAGCTTGGTCTGGGGGTCGGGCCAGGCGGGGCGCATCGGAAAGATTATAGCGGTTTCGCAAAGGCCACCCCATTCCCGAAGGCCGATTTGCTGACGGGTATGGCGGTAGGGCCTTCGCAGTACACGACCCGCCTTAGAGCGGTTCCCACGCATACGCCCTACGGCGTTAAAGCGGGCGGTTTTTGCTTTAGGGAGTACATTGCCTGCCGCCGCGAGGGAGGTGAGGGTGGGAAACGCGATAGGCATTCGTGAACCACCTCAGACGGGGAATTTGTGACCTGCCGGCGTGTCTTCTGCGCCTTGAGCCTGTACAGTGGTATCCTCGTGTACACTGGTGTTTAGCCAGACGGCTCGCGCTTTGGCGCGAAGAGGTTTCCCCTCGGAGGTGAAGTTATAAAGGACGTACCCTACAACGAAAGAATCCGCGTGCGCCAGGTGCGCCTGATTGATGAGGAGGGCAACCAGCTGGGCGTGGTGGACACCCGCGAGGCCCAGCGGCTGGCCAAGGAGCGGGAGTACGACCTGGTGCTGGTCTCGCCCAATGCGGTTCCGCCGGTGGCGAAGCTGCTCGACTACGGCAAGTGGCGCTACGAGCAGCAGCAGGCCGACAAGGAGTCCCGCAAGAAGGCCAAGCGCACCGAACTTAAGAGCATTAAGCTGCGCCCCAAGATCGAGGCCCACGACTACGGCGTCAAGATGGGCCACGTTAAGCGCTTCCTCGAGGAAGGCCACAAGGTCAAGGTGACCATCATGTTCCGTGGCCGCGAGATGGCCCACCCGGAGTTGGGCACCCGGCTGCTCGAGAAGCTGGTCAAGGATCTCGAGGGCGTCGGTTTCATGGAGATGCGCCCCGAGATGCTGGGCCGCGACATGAACATGGTGATGGCGCCGGGCAACAAGCCCGCGCCTGCGGCCGCCCCGGCCGCCGCGCCCGCGTCGTCGAGTTAGCCGAACCGCCAAGGCCAAAACCAAAACGCTCGAGGCCGGACGAGAGTCCGGCCTCTTTGCCGGCTCCTTCTGGCGCCCACAGCGGTCCTCTGACCCAACACCTCTCCCTCGCCCCTGGTCTTTACCCCACTCTTTGTTCCCTGTTTCCCTGCCTCCACGCCGCCACCGCCCCCAGCAGCAGCACCGCTGTGGACAGCCCTAGCCCGGCCTGCAAGCCGCCGGTCAGGTCGGAGACGTAGCCGGTGACGATCGGCCCCAGGGCCTGACCTAGCGCGAAGGCGGCGGTAAAGATGGAGAGGGCCAGCGGCCAGACTGTCGCGGGCAGGAACTTGCGCACCAGGGCGGTCATGGCGGTGACCACCGGCAGGAAGCCCAGCCCGAACAGAGCCGCCGAGACCAACATCAGCCCGAAGCTGTTGCCCAGCAGCGGCAGCACCGAGCCCGCCGCCACCGTGAGCAGCAGGATCATCATGGCCCGGCCGTTCTGACTGCGGTCGATCAGCCGCCCCCAAATGCCCGCGGCCGCCATCACGCTGAGGCCCAGCAGTCCCCAGCAGGCCGCGATCTGCCAGGCCGCGAAGCCACTCTGGCGTAGGAACGAGATGATGAACGTCATGTAGGCGATGTAGCCCAGCGCGAACAGGAAGTAGGCCAGCAGCGCGGGCAGCAGTGGGCGCAGCGACCACGGCTCCCGGCCCGCCCCGCCCCGTCCCAATGGCTCCTCGACCTGCCGCACCGCCCACACCGCCACCCCCAGCGCCGCCAGGGTGGCGAGGCCCAGCCCGACCCAGGCCTGGGGCCAGAGGGCCAGGTTGGCTCCGAGGGGGAACGGCAGACTCACTCCCGTCAGCAGAATTCCCAGCCCCACCCCGCCAAAGTACGTTCCGATAATCAGGGCTGCCCGGCCCGGCAGCCGGTTCGCCACCACCGAGGCCAGCGCCCCACCCGCGATGAAGATCACCGCCCCAGTGGCCCCGGCGATCAGCCGCAGCACCAGCAGCACGGTGTAGTCCGTACTAAACCCACAGGCCAGCAGCGCCAGGGCGGTCAGGAAAATCCCCCACCCGAAGGCCCCCCGCACCCCCAGCCGCCCCAACACCGCCGGGGCCGCCAGTGACCCCACCAGATACCCGACCGCGTTGGCGGCGTTCATACCGCCCGCCAGCGTGTACGACCACCCCAGATCGGCCTGCATGGCGGGCAACAGCAGCGCGTAGGCGAAGCGGGCAAAGCCCAGCGCCACGACCGCGCCCATAGAGAGGCCGAAGGCGACAAGGAGGGGGGAGGGGGGCATAGTAGAGGTGTGGGGGAAGGTGAGGAGGCCGAAAGGGTGAGGTTGGGGTTGGGTGACTGTCGAGCTGAGGCTCACCCAGTGCTCAAGGCCTCCCAAAGGAAATCCAGGGTGTCTCGAGCCAGCGCCACGCGGTGGGAGGCCAGGCTGTGGTCGGTTTCATAGAGGACTTGGCGAGCATGGGGGAGGGCTTCGGCCAGGGGATGGTGAGACAGCTCGAGTGTGGCGATGGTGTCCTGGGTAGCTCCGACCAGCAGGAGGGGTGTTTGGGCCAGACGGGGGGCCTGGCCCAGCAGGTCCCAGGCCTCGCCGTGGCGCAGCATCTCCTCGATCAGTGCCTGGCCGGAAGTGCCGGCCAGCGGCAGCACCTCGCCCTCGAAGGCTTCCGCCCACTGCCGGACGCTGTCGGGGTTGTCCAGCACCCTGCGGGTGAAGCGCCCAAAGTTGAACCCGCAGATCGAGACGGCGGCCCGGACGCCCAGTCCTCGAGCCGTGCCCATCAGGGCGATCCAACCCCCCATGCTGTGCCCCACCAGGGCTATGCGCCCGGGGTCGATTTGGTAACGTGCAGCATTCTGGCATAGGAACTCCAGCGCGGGCGGTAGGTCCTCGAGGCAGTTCTCGAAGCTGAAACTGCCCTGGCTGCCCCAGGCCCCCCGGTAGTGAAACACCGCAGCGTTGAAGCCTGCCCGCCGGTAGATTTGGGCTAGGTCGAAGTTGCGCTCATTGCCCGGGAAGCCGTGCAGCAGCAGGACCGTAGGTTTCGGCCCCGCCCCGCCCGCGGTCAGGATAACGCCGTTGAGCATGGCCCCGTGGCTGCGGAAGTGGAAGTCGGCCGTGGAGGGCGCAAACTCGGGGTCGAAGACGGGGTCTTGGGTGAAGGGGTCAGTCATGGGAATCTCAGCCTCCAGGGTCAGAACGGGCGGCGGCTCGCGCTCTCGATTAACACCTTGGCCGCCTGAAAGGCGTACCGCGCCACGCCGGGGTCGCTACGGATGACCGCGGTGACATTGCTGCCGTCCATCAGCAGCATCAGCTGGTTGGAGAGGGTCGCGGGGTCGCTGAGGCCGGCCTCTTGGGCCAGCTCCTCGAGGCGTCCCCGCACCTCCTCTTTGTAGCGGTGGGCCAGCTGGTGGGCCGGGTGCTGCGGGTTGGCCAGCTCGATGCTGGCGTTGATCAGGGTGCAGCCGCGCACCTCGTTGAGCTCGATCCAGGTCTGCTGGCGCTCCAGGATCGTCAGCAGCGCCGCTTTGGGGTTGGGGCTGCCGGCGATGATCGCGTCTAGCCAGGCGCGGTTGCGGCCCAGGCGGTGCTCGAGTACCGCCACCACCAGTTCGTCCTTGGAGGCGAAGTGGTTGTAGAGGCTCATGTAGGCCACCTTGGCCTTGCGCGCCACTTCCTTAAGCCCGACGTTCTGAATCCCCTGCCGGTAGTAGAGCTCGTAGGCGGCCTCGACCACTCGAGCGCGGGTTGTGGCGGGACTCTGGGGCACGGAAAAAGTATATAGATCGGTCTATATAAATTACAAGCCGAAGGCTGAGTGCGCTCCCTTATCAAGTCGGCAGAGGCTTCCGAAGCCGACACCGCTACGTAAGTTGCTCCATAGTGAGATTGCAGGACTTCAGCACAGCCTCATCCGCGAGCGGCTTGTGGGCGCACGCCCGATCCATTGGCGGGTGCGGATGCTGCGATTCCACTATGGAGACACTTAGAGTCCTGATCGGAAAAATCCTGCAGGACGAACCCTCGGGCAGTGCCCTCAACGAACGGGGCCTCGAGTTTCCGAGGCCCCGCCCCAATACCGTCCTAACCTCGAGTGCAGGGGCTAGGCCTCGGTTTTGGCTTGCTTTTCGGCGATGACCTTCTGGGCCAGGTTGGGCGGCACCTCGGCGTAGTGGCTGAACTCGAGGCTGTACGCGCCCGTGCCTTGGGTCAGCCCCGACAGGGTGCGGCTGTACTCGAGCACCTCTGCCAGCGGGGCCTCGGCGTTCACGACCGCCAGCGCGCCGTCTTGATCCATCCCCAGAATCCGCCCGCGCCGCGACTGCATGTCCGAGAGGATGTCGCCCACCCGCTCCTGCGGGACAAAGATCTTCAGGGTGTAGACGGGCTCGAGGAGGGTCGGGCTGCACTGGGTGATCACGGTCTTGAAGGCCAGCTGGGCGGCAAGCTGGAAGGCCATGTCGGAGGAGTCGACGTCGTGATAGGAGCCGTGGTAGACGCTGGCCTTGTAGCCGATCACCGGGTAGCCGGCCAGCACGCCCTGCCGGGCGGCGTCCTTGATGCCCATCTCCACCGACTCGGTGTACTTGGTGGGAATGACGCCGCCCGTAATCTCCCAGACGAACTGGTAGTCCTCGTGGGGCTCGAGCCGCAGGTGCACGTCGCCGTACTGCCCGTGGCCGCCGGACTGTTTCTTATGCTTGCCTTGGCCCTCGGCCTTGCGGCGGATGGTCTCGCGGTAGGGGATTTTGGGCGGCTTAGAGGTGACCTTCACGCCGTAGTCGGCCAGGCGCTCCTTGGCGGTCTCGAGGTGCAGGTCGCCCATGCCCCAGAGGATCTGCTCGGAGGTCTCGGGGTTGCGCTCGAACTTGAGGCTGGGGTCTTCCTCCAGCAGCTTCCGCAGCGCGTCGCCCAGCTTGGCCTCGTCGCCCCGGCTCTCCGGCGCGATGGCCACCATCGCCACGGGGTCGGGAAGCCGGGCCGAGGGGAACTCCAGGCGCGTCCCCGTCCACAGCTCCATGCCCTTGTGCAGGCTGTCGGCCTTGGGCAGCGCCAGGATGGTGCCGGCCTCGGCCTCCTCGAGTTCGACCAGGTCCTTGCCCTTGGCGGTGTAGACGTGGGCCAGCCGCACCGTGCCGCCGTCGGACTGCAGGGTGTCGCCCGCCTTCAGTTTTCCCCGGTACAGCCGGGCGAAGGCCACCTGCCCCATGAAGGGGTCGACCTGCACCTTAAAGACCTTGGCCGCGCAGCTACCCTCGCCCCAGCGCTCGGTGGGGGAGGGTAGGGCCTCAAGGAACAGATCCAGCAGCAGGTCGAGGCCGATGAGGGCGCCCGAGGAGCCGATCGCCACCGGGAAGACCTGCCCCTTGCGCACTGCCTCGTGGAAGGCGCGGGAGAGCGCCACCTCCTCGACCTCGCCACCCTCGAGGTATTTCTCCAGCAAGCTCTCGTCGGTCTCGATGATGGCTTCTCTGGCCTCGTTGCGGTACTTCTCGACGGCGGCCTTCTGGTCTTCGGGGATGCTGGTGACGACCGGGCGGCCCTTCTCGTACCGGAAGGCCCGGTCGTGGAGCACGTCAATCAGCCCCACCCACTGCCCGCCCTCGTAGAGCGGCAGGTGGGCCGGGATGATGTGGCCTAGCGTCGAGCGCAGGTCCTCGAGGAGCGAAAAAAAGTCGCCACCTTTCTCGAGCTTGGTGACGACGATCATGCGCGGGAGCTCTAGACGCTCAGCGACCGTCCACGCCCGCTCGGTGCCGATCTGCACCCCCGCCTCCGCCGAGACCGCCACCACCGCCGCGTCCGCTGCCTCCATCGCCGAGCGAATTTCGCCCACGAAGTCGGCGTAGCCTGGCGCGTCGAGCATGTAAATCTTGTGCCCCTGGTAGGTCAGCGGCAGCACCGCCGTGCGCACCGAGACGTGGTGGGCCTTCTCCTCGGGGGTGTAGTCGGAGGTGGTGTTGCCGTCCTCTACCTTGCCCATGCGGTCCTTGCCCCCGGTGAAGTAGAGGAGCGCCTCACCGAGAGTGGTTTTTCCACTGCCGCTATGACCTACCAGAGCCAGCGTGCGAATCATCCTTCGCCTCCTTTGTGCCCGCCGCCCGAGGGGTACAAAAAACCCATCTACCTATAGCCACGGTAGAACCGTTTCGGGGAGCGCTGCGATTGTGGGGCAAGTCTACATCTTTGGCAGATGAAAAAACACCCAGAGGAATGTCCCTCCGCGAAAAGAGAGCAGGAGAAAAAGGCGAAGGGAAGAACTCGAGTCGGTTCAGCTCACCGCACCATCAGGGGAGGCGGCGCGCCGAATGCGGACTGCCATAGAAGCCTCCGCGATCCTTTCGTTTGCTGCGAGGTAATGACGCTCTATGGCAAAAACCGCCCGCTTTAGCGCTGTAGGGAGTATGCGTGGGAACTGCTCCAGGGCGCAGAAAGCCCCAAAAAAGCCACCTGCTCGAGCCGAGCAGGTGGCTAAATGCTAACCTCTAGCGGCTAACCGCCCACCCTCAGGGGTTCACCGTGGTCATGTCCACGAAGGTATAGCCCAGGTTTCGGATCTCGCGGATGATGCGCTCGAGTTCCGACAAGGGATAGCCGTCCGCGCCGGTGTAGCCGGGGGCGGTGATGGAGGGGTGGGTGAAGAAGCTGGCCCAGGGGCAGCGCAACGGGCGGTTGGCCCGCGCCAGCTCGATGATGTCGTTGGGGCGCTTGGTGGCGTCGATGTACTCGAGGGTCTCGGGCACGATTAAAGCACCGGAAACGTCGCGCAGGGCGTAGGGGAAGAACTGGCCGGTGGTCATGGTTCCGGCGCGGTAGAGGCGGCCCTCAAAGAAGCGGGGGAAGAGCGGGTTGACAAGCGGGTAGAAGTCCGGCTCCATCTCGTAGTGGGGGGTCGTCCAGCCGACCGGGGTGAGGCCCAGGTCGCGCAGGATCTGGTTGCCGGCGTTGATGCGGTTGACCGCACCCTGGGCGGTCAGGCCCGCTATCGGCCCGGAAGTGTTGACGTTCCAGAACTCCCAGTCGATCACCGAGACCCCCAGCGGCAGCCGCAGGTTCTCGTACTGGTGGGTGTAGCCGTGCTGGATAATGCGCCCGCCGATGCGCTCGACCCGGCGGAGCTGCTCCAGCATGGCGGGCCGGTCCTGCCAGCGGATCTGGGTGACGGGGGTGGTGCGGTTGTCGGTGTAGAGGGGCACCGCCGTCACCGCGAAGGGCACCTGAAGGCGCTCGAGCAGGTCCAGCACGGCGCGGAAGGCCGCCACGTCGTACTCAGCGGTGATGTCCTCGAGCCGCAACAGCGCCCTCGGCTGGCAGCTCTGGGGGCGGCCGACCATCTCGGCGATCAGGTCGGCGAAGACCAGGTAGCGGTCGCCCCGGTAGATATAGGTGAGGGGGTTGTCGGCCACGAACCAGAAGTTGCGCCGCTGCACCACGTAGGGCAGCACCGTGCCGGGGGTATTGCGGATGGTGGCGTGGGTGACCGCGTCGGTCACCCCGGAGGCCACCGCTACCTCGATCAGCTCGAGGGGGGCCCGCTGCTTGCGGTAGTTGTAGCCCTTATAAGACACAGTGTTGAAGCCGTTGGTGCTGTCGTACTGCGCGGCCGAGCTGGTCGAGCGCACCTGGCGGTAGACCAGCCCCAGGCTGTTCTGCTGGGTGCTGCTGAACTGCCAGTAGTTGTAGCCGATCCAGGTGACCGGGGCTCCGTTGAGGATGTCGGTGCGGAAGGCGGCGGGGATCGGCTCATCAAAAACCGAGCCCAGGTAGAAGGTGCGCACCGTGTTGCCGGCCTGACCGGCCTGGTAGCTGGTGATGGGCTGGAGGATAACCTGGAAGTTGAAGCGTCCCAGCAGGTTGGCCAGCATGGTGGCGTAGAGTCGGGCGGCGTCGGTGTCGTTGTAGGCCTGGGTGCCCACTCGCTCGTCGGGGAAGACCCGGTTGGCGGCGGCGGTGGGGACGCTGTAGAGGACCCGCACCACGCCGCTCACCGAGGGGGCAGGGGTGGTGACCGAGAGTTCCACTCCCGAACTGCTGCCCGCGCCGTTCGCGGCCCGCAGGCGGTAGGTATAGGCGGTGCTGGCGGTGAGGCCGGAGTCGGTGTAGGTGGTGGCGGTGATGTTGCCGCCAATGCCGACGTAGGCCCCGGCGCCGGTGCGGCGCTCGAGGGTGTAGCCGGTGGCCCCGCTCGAGGCGCTCCAGCTCAGGGTTACGCCGGTTGGGGTCAGGTTGCTGCTGGCAAAGCCGGTGGGGTTGGCGGGTGGGGTGGGGGGTGGGGGGGCGGTCTCGGGGCTGAGGTTGAGGTCGTCGAACTGGCAGTCCTGGGCGGCGGTGGCGAGGTAGACGGCGGCCCAGGTGGTGCCTGCGGTCAGGGCCTGGGTCAGGTTTCTCTCTTCCCAGGTGGTGCCCTGGAAGCTAAGGGTGCGCGAGAACAGCACGCTGTTGCCGTTGCCCCCGGTGAACCCGATGGTGCAGGTTCCCCCCGCCGTGGTCTTGGCCCAGCCGCGCAGCACATAGTTGGTGCCGATGAGGAGGCTCGAGAAATCCAGGTCTTGTTGCACCCAGATGTAGTTGTTGCCCTGCAGGGCCTGACCGCCGGTGCGGCCTGCCACGCTGGTGGGAGTTCCGCCGAAGCTCTCCCAAGCCCCGCCGACCCCGCCTTCGAATCCGGGGTTGATCAGCAGGTTGCTGCTGGGCGGCGGGGGCGGGGGTGGGGGAGTCCCACCCGCAGTCAGGCTGAGGTCGTCGAAGCGGCACTCGCTGGTGTTGGAGGAGAGGAAGACTACTATCCAGGCGGTTCCAGCCGGCGGCGTGACGCCGACGGCCTTGCGCTCCCAGTCGCCTGTAAAGCTGAGGGTCTGGCTAAAGCTGGCCGTACTGCCGCTGCCGCCTTGCACCCCAACCGTGCAGACCCGCCCGCCCACCGAGCGGCCCCAGCCCTCGAGGGTGTAGTTGAGGCCCGCTTGCACAAAGTTGTCGGGCAGGTCCTGCTGCACCCAGGCGAAGCTGGAAGCCGAGGCTGCCTGACCCGTTCCGCCGCGCCCGGGGGTCACGGCGCTGAAGCTGCCGCCGTAGCGCACCCAGTTGCCCGTGCCGGACTCGAAGCCGGGGTTGAGCAGGAGGTTCTGGCCGGTGGGCACCGCCATGGCCTCGAGGCTTGCCGAGGGCGTGGGGGTCAGGTGGGAGCGGGGGATGGTCTGGCGCTCCTGGCTGGGGCTGCTCCACTCGAGGTGCAGCGCGGCCTCGGGGCCGGTCTTGACGAACTCAAGGCGGAGGTCGTAGGCGCGGCCTGCCTCGAGGCGAACCTCCTGGCCCTCGGCCACCGGTCGGCCGTCCAGCCAGAGCTGGGCCTGGCCGGTGGCGTTCAAGAAGAAGCGGTAGGGCTCGCTGTGCTGCGGGCGTACCTGACCCTGCCAGCGGGCGCTGAAGGCCCCCGGCCTCATCCCGATGGCGGGCTCGGCGCTGCCCCACTCGAAGCGCACCTGGCGGTGGCGCTGGACGGTGGCCGGGCCACCAAACTGCTGGCCCGAAAAGTACTGCCCCTCTAGGCCCAAAAGCGTTCCGCTCGAGCCGCCGGGTGGCGAGGCGCACCCCACTAGCCCCAGCAGCCCAAGAACCAAGACCCCCCGCACGCTTCCTCGTCTCATGCTTCTCCTCTAGTTTTCCCCGTTCGGCCCCTTTGCCCAGAGGCGGTTCAGGTTTGAGCGCTTACTATAGACTCTCGAATAAACAGCCTACGGCATTGTGCGACACGATAAAACCCTTACATCCATCCACAGCTTACATGTGTTTCGTCTGCCCAGCCTCGTTATTGTTTGCGTTATCCGCGGCGCACCAATTTTTCGCCGAACCGGCGGGTTCCCGCTTTGGCGAAAGAATAATTCTAGAGCGGTTCCCACGAACACTCGGCACGGCGGTTTTTACCGTACCGAGAGCGATACTCCGCACCGTGGGCGGAGTATGGGTGGGAAACGCGACAAGGGGCATTTCGGGCTCCATTAACTCCAGAACCCCTCGAGGCGGGGCTCGAGGGGCCAGAATGACCGGATTCTTTTGTAACCGTAGGCGTAACGCCTTAGCGCCGGCTTTAGTGGAGTACCGGCTCGCCCTGGCTGAGCGCCTTGAAGTAGGCGATGGTGCGGGTCAGGCCGTCGCGCACCGCCACCTTGGGCTCCCAGCCCAGCAAGGCCTTGGCCCGGCTGATGTCGGGGCGGCGCTGACGGGGGTCGTCCTGGGGCAGCGGCTCGTGGATCAGCGGCATCTTCGAGCCGACCAACTCCTGGGTGAGCTGGGCCAGCTCGAGCATGGTGAACTCCTCGGGGTTGCCCAGGTTGACCGGCTGGTGGTACTCCACCTCCATTAGGCGGCGGATCCCCTCCACGAGATCGTCCACGTACTGGAAGCTGCGGGTCTGGCTGCCGTCGCCGTAAATGGTCAGGGGCCTACCCTGGAGGGCCTGGTTAACGAAGTTGGTGACCACCCGCCCGTCCTCGGCGTCCATGCGCGGGCCGTAGGTGTTGAAGATGCGGATGGTGCGGGTCGAGACCCCCCTGGCCTGCTGGTAGGCCAGGGTGAGGGTCTCGGCGTAGCGCTTGGCCTCGTCGTAGATCGAGCGCGGCCCCACCGAGTTGACATTGCCCCAGTAGGTTTCGGGCTGCGGGTGCACCAGCGGGTCGCCGTAAATCTCGCTGGTCGAGGCCAGGAAGAACTTCGCGCCCTTCGCCACCGCCAGGTCGAGTAGGTGCCGGGTGCCCTCGCCGTTGACCAGGAGGGTCTCGATGGGCAGCTTAAGGTAGCGCGGCGGCGAGGCCGGGGAGGCGAAGTGCATCACCCAGTCGAGGTCGCCATCCGCCTCGAGGGGCTTGGAGGCGTCGGCCTGGACGAAGTGAAACTGGGGGAACTTCGAGAGCAGTTCGACATTGCGGCGCTGTCCGCTCGAGAAGTCGTCCACGCCCACGACTGTGTGGCCTTCCCTGAGCAGCCGCTCGCTTAAGTGGCTGCCCAGGAAGCCCGCCGCGCCTGTAATGAGGATTCGCATGTTGGTCACCTTGGTTCTGCTGGCTGAGGGGAATGGTGCAAGATAAGAACGACAAATAGAGGGGAAGGGGGTTGGAAGGAGAAGGCAACAGGGTAAACCCAATGATTGCTCTCTCCTGCTCCCTCGCCGGTTATCCCTCCGCCGTCACCAACTGCGGGTTGGTTCCGGTCCCCACGCCGACGTGGTGGAAGCCGGCCTTGGTCAGGCGCTTCTTGTCGAGGTAGTTGCGCCCGTCCACCACCAGGGGTTTCTTCATCAGCCGGGCCATACCCTCCCAGTCGAGGTCGCGGTAGACGGCCCAGTCGGTCACCAGCACCACCGCGTCGGCGTCCTCGGCCAGGTCCATCACGCTCTCGCAGTACTCGACCGCGAGGTCGGGGTTCTGTTGCTTGGCGTGCTCGAGGGCGATCGGGTCGTGCACCCGCACCCTCGCACCGCGCTCGATCAGGCGCTGGGCCATGTCCAGGGCCGGGGAGTCGCGCAGGTCGTCGGTGTTGGGCTTGAAGGCCAGACCCAGCAGCCCGATGGTACGGCCTTTCAGAATCTTGAGCTCGCGCTGGAGTTTCTCGACCATGCGCTCGCGCTGGCGGTAGTTGACCTCGCGGGCGGCCTGCACGATGGGCATGGAGAGGCCGTACTCCTTGCCGGTGGTGACCAGCGCGGCGGTGTCCTTGCCGAAGCAGCTCCCCCCCCAGCCGATGCCGGCCTGGAGGAAGCGGGGGCCGATGCGGCTGTCGAGGCCGATGCCGCGGGCGATCTGGGTCACGTCCGCGCCCACCCGCTCGGCCAGCGAGCCGATCTCGTTGATGAAGCTGATCTTCACCGATAGGAAGGCGTTGGCGGCGTACTTGATGAGTTCGGCGGAGGCCAAATCGGCGGAGATGAGGGGCACCGCCTTCATCGCCTCGGGGCGGGGCTGGAAGCTGGGGGCGGTGAAGCTCTGCTCGATCAGGGGGCGGTAGAGGTTGTAGAGGGTCTCGAGGGCCTCTTCCTTCTCTGCCCCGACCACGATGCGGTCGGGGTACAAGCTGTCGTAGATGGCCGAGCCTTCGCGCAGGAACTCGGGGTTGGAGGCCACCGCGAAGTTGCCCTTGGCCTTGCGCCCGTGTTTGGCCTCGTAGGCCCCCTGCACCAGCGACTCCACCCAGTTGCCCGAGCCGATGGGGACGGTGGACTTGTTCACGATCACGGCGAACTTGCCGTTCAGTTGCGAGCCGATGCCCTCGGCGGCGGCCTGGACGTACTTAAGGTTGGGTGAGCCGTCGGCGGCGGAGGGAGTGCCCACGGCGATGTAGATCACGTCGGCGTCGGGGACGGCCTCGGCGTAGTTGTCGGTGAATTTAAGCCGCTCCCTCGCGGCGTACATCAGCTCCTCGAGGCCCGGCTCGTAGATGTGGGCCTTGCCCGAGCGCAGCAGGGCCAGCTTCTTGGGATCCACGTCCACGCAGGTAACCTCGTGGCCCACGTAAGCCAAGGTGACGCCGGTGGTGATACCGACATAGCCTGTACCGATAACCGCAACTTTCATTGCCTTCATGCTCTTGCTCCTTGGCTGCCCTGTCGTTGGCAGGGCGAATAGGCCGAAGACCTAACGATTTTGAGTGTACTCGCTCTCACTCAAAAGTTAACCCCAAATAACCGCAACCTCCGAGGTTTTCGTCGTGCCTGCCTGAATTTTTATGGCTTGACGTTACAGGAGGGTGAAAAATGCATGTGCGTTAGTCACGCTCGAGATGAAGGGCGTTAAGAAGTGGTCGGGTGCGCCGATCCGGGCCGCTGCAGGGTGGCTCCCTTGCCGGGGGCGGTTCTCACGACTGCCCCGCACTTTCGGGCCTGTCGGCGGAGTACCTTACGCCCGCTTTAGCGCTGCTTTAGCGCATCTCTGCGCGGGGCGTAAGCGTTGGGAACCGCAGTGAGCAGCTGCCCATTAACTGCCGGCCTCCCTCAGGGCGCTTTCCCGCGCCTTGTCGGCGTTCTTGCGCATCCGCCAGACCAGATACCCCACCGCCCCCAGCCGCAGCAGCAGCGATACCACGATGGGGAAGTGGTAGGGGGTGGGGCCGAACTGCAGCACGGCATGCAGACTGCCCAGGATGCCGCCCAGCACCGAACCCAGGACGCCGCCCAGCGCGAAGGAGAGCCAGTAGAGCGAGAGGTAGAGGTTGCGGCGCTCGGGGCTCGCGCCTTGCAGGACGATGTTGGTGAGGGCAGTGCCCAGCCCCACCCAGGCGATGGCATCTATGACGGCGGAGGCCCAGATGGGCTCGAGGAAGCCGGGCCGCCCCAACAGCCACAGCCCCGGCAGCAGCACGGCGGCCACCACGCTGGTGAAGAGCAGCACCCACCAGTGCCCGATGCGGTCGGCGATGCGCCCCCATAGCGGCCCCATCACCAGCCCGGTTACTGCCGAGATCACCGTCCAAAGCCCGATCTGGGTAAAGCTCATCTGGGTGTACTCGAGGAACAGCGGGATGGCGAACGGTCCGCCCACGCTCACCGCCCCCAGAAAGAAGACCACGAAGCCCAAAAAGCCCCGGAAGGTGCGGTCGGAGAGGGGGGAGAAGAACTCCTTCAGGGTGGGGGCCGAGGGGGTGGAGGGGGGCTCGAGCTGGAAGTGCAGGATGCGGGTGGCGGCGATGCCCAGCCCCACCCCCACCGCGATCACCAGCAGGAAGCCCCAGGGCTTGCCCAGCGCGTCTATCACCACGCCCGCCGCCAGGTTCCCTAGCGTCCCCACCAGCCCCAGCAGCCCGTTGCGGAAGCCGAAGTAGCGCCCGCGCTTTTCCTCGGGCACCAGGTCGGCCATCCAGCTCGTCCACAGCACGTTGACCGGCGAGATGATGAGTTGGCTCAGCGCCGCGAAGAGCAGCAGCCCCGGCACCCGCCAGTCCTCGGGCAGCAGCGGCAGGAACAGCACCGCCCCGAACACCGCCCGCCCGGTCGCGGCCAGCCGGATGCTCAGCCGCTTGCGGCTGCCCCTAAAGAACAGCGCCGAGGGGGCCGCCATCTGGGCCACCAGCGGCAGTGCGCCCAGAACCGCCAGGGCCGCCGGGTTGGCCCCCAGCCACAGCGCATAGCCGGTGGTGACCACCCCGGTGGCCCAGTTGACAAAGATGACGGCCAGCGCCCCCTCCCAGATCGAGAGCTGTTGTGAGCGGCGGGGTTCGTCGGTCGGGAGCAGGGTCACAAGCCTCGATTATTTCGCCAATTGCCAAGAAATACCAGAGGAATTGAACCTCATACTTTTGGTTGACCGAATTGGGTTCGCTGTTATGGGGAGGATGGTGCCGTGCGTGGCTACCCAAAAGCCGCTGACAGCCCATCTCCCCCGACCTAGGCCCTAGGCCTTCTGGCCCTCGAGCATCGGCCCGGCCTGCACGACCTCCTCGCGCACCAGCCTGCCGTCTTTGAGGTGCAGGATGTGCTCGGCCCGGCTTGCTAGCTCGAGGTCGTGGGTCACCAGGATCACGCTGCGTCCCTCCTCGGCCTGGTGCAACAGCAACTCCACCACCAGCGCCCCCGAGGCCGAGTCCAGATTGCCGGTGGGCTCGTCGGCGAACAGCACCATCGGGTTCAGTCCCAGCGCCCGCGCAATCGCCACCCGCTGCTGCTCGCCGCCAGAGAGCTTGTTGGGCAGATGGCCGGTGCGCTTGCCTAGCCCCACCTTCTCCAGGAGCGCCACCGCCCTGGCCTGCCGCTCCTTGTGCGGAACCCCGGAGAGCATCATCGGGAAGGCCACGTTCTCGGCGGCGGTGAGGGTGGGGATCAGGTTCCACTGCTGGAAGACGAAGCCCATGTGCTTCAGCCGCAGGTCCGAGCGGGCGTCCTCGCCCAGCCGGGAGAGCCCCGTCCCGTCCAGGCGCACCTCCCCCTCGGTCGGCACGTCGAAGCCCGCCAGCAGGTTCAGCAGGGTGGTCTTGCCGGACCCCGACGGCCCCACAATGGCGGTCAGCCCCGGCTGAAAGGTGTAGGTGAAGTGGTCAACTGCCACCACGTCGATCTCACCCTGGTGGAAGCGCTTGTGCAGGTTGATGGCTTCTAGCATCGGTAAACCTCAGAGGGAAGGTGAAGTGCGAGAAAAGAGGGCGGAGAACAGATGAGGCGTCCGGAGTTGCGTTTTTCACTGCTCCTCGCCGATCCTGCCTCCTGCCCTCCCTCTAAATGCGTCCTAGCGCTTCCACCACCTTCAGGCGGCTAGCGGTGCGGGCGGGGAAGAATCCCGCCAGCAATCCTAAGACCACCGCCACCAGCAGTGCAAACGAGGCCAGGCGGAAGGTCACGGCGGAGAGGGCTAGGCCGACCTCGCGCACGGTGTACCAGTTGACCAGTGCGGCGGCGAGCTGGCCCACCACCAAGCCCAAGAGGCCGCCCACGATGCCCAGCAGCAGCGCCTCGAGCAGCACCAGCCCGAAGATGAAATTGCGCTTGGCCCCAAGTGCCCGCATCAGCCCGAACTCGCGGATGCGCTCGTAGACCGACATCATCACCGTGTTGGCGACCAGCAGGCCGCCCACGATCAGGGCTACCAGGCTGATCCCGAAGCGCACCAGGTCGGAGATCCGCACCGCCCGCTCGGCGAACTGGAGCACGTCGCCGGTGGTCTGGGCGCTCACCCCGCTGACGCGCGCCTCGATGGCCTTGGCCACGTCGTCGGCCTTGCGGCCCTCGGCGATGGCGACCGCCATGGAGGTGTAGTTGGAGGTGCCCAGCGCGGTGTGGACGGCGCTGACCGGGACGAAGATGATGCTGTCGGAGAGGCCGCCGGAGGACTTCAGGATGCCTTCGACCTTGAGGGTCACGCGGGGTGAGATCCGCAGGCTCTTGCCGATGCTCAGGTTGCTGCGCTCGGCCACCCGGTCCCCCACGATGGCCCCACTGGCGCTGGGGGTGATGGCCCCCTCGCGCACCTCGAGGTTGGGGTAGAGCTTCTTGGGGCCCAGGTCGTCGGGCAGGCCCTGGAAGACGAAGGTGCTCTGCGGGTCGAAGCCGCCGCGGGTGAGCACCACGTAGGGGATTACCTGGGTGACCCCCAGCTCCTTGGCGCTGGCCTCGAGCTGCCGCACCGTCTCGGGCCGCAGCTCGGGGTAGCCGGGGCTGAAGGCCTCCACCCCCTCCGGCAGCACCAGCACCGCCGGGCCGACGCTCGAGAGCTCGGCCCCCAGCGCCTTGCGCAGCCCCTCCCCGAAGCTCAGGAACAGCACCATCGAGGCCGTCGAGACCACGATGCCCAGGAGGGTCAGGACGCTGCGAATCGGGCGGGCGCGAAGGTTGCGGTAGACCAAAGCCAGGACTTCCATTCGGTATAGGATACGGGGTTTTTGTGAAAAAAGTGGTCAGAAAGCCGGGGCGAGGGCCGAGCAGCACTTGGCGACCCGCCGAAAACCGAACGCCAGAACCGGTGCCCTCCTGTGCGCGTTTCCTACCATGACTTCCCTCGCGGCGGCAGGTAATGTACTCCCTACAACGGTTTTTGCTGTAGGGAGTATGCGCGGGAACCGCTCTGAGTGCGGCGGCTTTTGCCCAGCGGTGGATCTGGGGGCTATAGCGGTCGTTTCAGAGCGGCGGACAGCACCCAGGGAGCCAATGGGCGAGCCGCCAAGCGCCCGTCCGGAATTGCGCCCGCAGCCGGCGCACCAGGCGACGGCCTTTGGCGCATCTTGCGCGGGCCCGACTCGGCCGATGGGCATCGCTCAGCTCGTCGCTGTAAGCTCTAGGCATGTTGATCTACGGACGTAACCCGGTGCTCGAGGCCATCCGCGAGGGGCAGGCCGGGCAGGTGTGGGTGGCCCGGGGGGTGGAGGGCTGGCTGCTGAAGGAACTGGACAAGCTCCAGGCCGAGTACAAGCTGGTGCCGCGCATCGAGCTGGACCAGATGGTAAAGACGACGCAGCACCAGGGGCTGGTGGCCGAACTCGAGGAGGCCACCTACTCAGACCCCCAGGCCCCCTTGCGCTTGGCCCAGGGGCGCGGCGAGCAGCCCCTGCTGGTCGTTCTGGACGGTGTGACCGACCCGCGCAACTACGGCGCCATCATCCGCAGCGCCTTCGCGCTGGGGGCGCACGGGGTCGTCACCGAGGAGCGCCGCAGCGCCCCACTGTCGGCCATCGTGCTCAAGGCCTCGGCCGGCACCGCCAGCAAGATCCCGCTGGTGCAGGTCAAGAACATCGCCCGCTACCTCGAGCAGATCAAAGAGCAGGGCCTGTGGGTCTACGGTACCAGCGGCCGGGCCAGCAAGACCCTCGAGCAACTCGACTACAAGCGACCCCTGGCCGTTGTGATCGGATCGGAGGGCGAGGGCATGCGCCGGCTGGTGGGCGAACACTGCGACGAGCTGGCCAGGATCGCCCTGGCTCCGGGTGCCGAGAGCCTCAACGCGGCGGTGGCGCTGGGGGTGGTGCTCTACCAGGCCCAGCTTGGGCGGAAGTAAGCGTCTGCACGGCTGCAATGCGGAGTGCCGCCCCGCGACGCCCAGGGAACTGCGCCCCTGCTTGCACCATTGGTAGCCCGGGCGCAGGAAAGGGGAGTACCGCCGGGCCCGAAGGCCCGGCGGTACTCTGTGCGGCTTCCGACTGCAGTCGGTCTCGAGCCTTAGGGCGCCACGAACAGCTTCTGGGCGTCGCGGTAGCCGGGCAGGTCGCGGTACCAGTCCTTGCTGTTAGCCCCGTTACTCAGGGCCCAGGTGTCGAAGTTGAGGTAGCCCACGCGGATGTCCAGACCCAGGCTGACCCAGCCGTTGGGCTGGTTGAGCACCTCGCGCAAGTAGGTGTACTGGGTGGGCAGGTGCAGGGCCCAGGGGCGGTTAAAGCTGTCGATGTAGAAGCGGTTGGCGGTGGGGTTGGAGGTGTCGTCGCCGGTGCCGTAGAGGCTGGTGTTGGCTTTGGCGGTGGGGCGGTAGCCGGCCAGGTGGATCTCCATGCCGCGGCTCCAGACCGGCACATAGCGGCCGTCCTGCAGCCTGACCGGGTTGGCGATGATGAAGGGGTTGTAGGGCGCGGCGCCGGGGGCCGAGGCGGCCAGGGGGCTGGTGAGGTTGATGGTCATGCGGACCCGCCCGGGGATTTTGGTGGGCTCGGTGGGCACCACGTTGGAGTAGAAGGGGCGGCTGGGCACGGAGGGCTCGAGCAGGTCGTAGCCGTTGTCGAAGACGATGAACACCGCCTTGGACTGTCCGGCCTCGGTGCCGTTGGGGTTGCGGTCTTGGGTGTAGTGGATCGGCGGGGCGCCGGCCTGCAGACTCCCGTTTTTCTCCCACTGGTAGTTCACGCTGGCCACCTGGCTGGGCAGCAGGTCGGTGGAGAAGGCCAGGCCATTGTGCCAGCCGCCGCCCAGGGCCCGCAGCACGAACTCGGTCTGAATCTGCACCAGCTGCCCGCCCGCGTTGGTCACGTGGTTGATGTTGTAGTCGACCACCATGTCGTTGAAGTCATAGTCGCCCCTGCGCGGCCAGAGGTCCTCGAAGGCCAGGGTGCCGTAGTCGTTCTTGGCCGGGAAGTAGTTGTTGAAGGCCCTGGCGGGGTCGGTGGGGTAGGCGTCGAAGGTGTCGTTGGCGCCGTCACTGTCGCTGTCAGCGGTGGTGGGGTCCCTGGAGGGGGCCAGGTCGGCGGTGCGGGTGAGGTCGGGGTTGGCGGGGTCGCGCACCACGATGTTGGTCTTCTGGACGGCGGTGTAGGGGTTGGCTTCGACCAGCAGCACCGCGTCGTTGAAGTCCTGGTCGCCGCCGCGGTGGCGCAGGATGTCCTCGAGGCCCAGGATCAGGGTCTGGCGGTTGTCGTCGTAGAGCAGCACGGTCTGGGAGCTGTTGGCCACGGTCATGCCCTGCCCAGCGTAGAGCTGGTGGTTGAGCAGGGGGTCGGAGAAGACGCTCCGCTCGGCGGAGCGCTCGAGCACCCCGGTGGAGCTGTTGCGCCAGCCGTTGGCCACCAGGAACCAGCCGATGCCGGTTCTGGCGGGGAACACGTCGCTCCAGGTCTGGGTGGTGGTGTCGAAGTGGCGCAGCTTGACCCGGTTGCCCGACTGCAGCCCGCCGCCCGAGCCCTGGTAGGAGGCGTTGGGGTAGGCCATGATCATGCGGCTGAGGATCTCGCTGACGGTGCGGGGCGGGTTGGCAGCGGGGTACAGGTAGTAGCCCACCGCGTTGAGGTAGCCGGCACCCTCGTGGACGAAGGTCAGCCAGACCTCGGCCGGGTCTTTGAGCACCAGGTTGCTGATGGCGTCCCGGGCGATGTAGCGGCTGCGGGTGGGGTCGCTGGGCAGCGGCGAGCCCTCGGGCAGGGTGGCGTTGATGGTCCTGAGCATGGCGGCGGTCAGCTTGGTAGAGGGGGTAGTGAGGTTGCTGGGCACCCCGAGGCTGTTCCAGTTGCCGAACCCGCCCAAGTAGCGATAGCTGTAGGTGACATTCTGAAGACTCACCCCAGGGGATTCGGGGGCGCTGCGGGGCACCATGACGTTGAGGGCGGTGATGGTCTGGTCGTCGAGGCGCACTCGAGCCTTGCCCTCTTTGATGGAGACCTTGATGGGCTCGCTGATCACGCCGATGTAGTCGACCCGTATGCCCACTTCCTTAAGGTCGGAAGGCAGGGTCACCTGGGTGCGGTAGAAGCCCTGGGCATTGGTGGAGCCGCTGAGCATCTGCTTGCTCTCGTCTACCGAGCCGTCGGGCAGGAAGCCCTGGAAGACCCGTACCGGGGCCCCGGCGGCCGCCTCGCCCAGGCTGCGCACCTCGACCTCGAGCTGCACGTCCTGGGTGGTCTTGAAGTTGAAGTCTTCGGGCTTGGAGGTGGGGGAGGAGTTGGGCGCCTGGAGGGAGCCGCAGGCGGTAGCCAGCAGGGCGACCAGGGCGACCAGGGGGGATAGGTACCTCGGGGGTGTATTCACGTTCTACCTCAGCAAGGATGAAGGTAGACCCATCTCGTGGAAAAGTTGTGACCACAGCCGTGAACCGAGCTGTGCCGGGTCGGGCGCTAATATCGGAGCATGACGTCGGTCAACCCCAGGGGCGCCTGGGCCCTGCTCGTACTGGCGCTTGCGGGGCTTAACTGGGGCCTGTATGCCGGGCTGGGCCCGCAGGTTTCGGCCCCCACCTCCCTGCCGTACTGGGGCAAGGTGGGGGCCGAACCCCCCAGCAGTTGGCGGGCCCTGGGCTCTGAGGAGGGCGCTACCCTGTGGTTGACCGACCTGAGCGGCCCCCCGCGGCCCTACCGCCTCCTGCTGAGTGCGGCCTCCGGAGGGCCTGTGGAGCTGATCTTTCAGGCCCAGGCGACCGAGCCGCTTTCCCGGGCCCACTACGTGCGCCTCGAGCGGCGGGAGGGGAGGCTGCGGGTCTCGAGCGGCTACTACGACGTGCGCGGGCAGTCCCGGTCCCTCGCCGAGCGGTCGGTTCAGACGGGCCAGAGCGCCGCCTACCCGACCCTCGAGGTCGATGTCCAACCCCGCACCTATCGGCTGAGCCTGGACGGCAGGGGGCTGTTCCAACTGCCGCTGCGCTACGTGGGCGGGCGGGTGCTGCTGCGGCTGCCGGCCGGGGCCGACGGCCTGGAGCTACGGGCCCTGGCCCCGGCCGCTCCGGTACCCCTGGCGCCCCAGGCCGCCCCTGAGCCCACGGCCACCCTGCTATACCGCGCCGACTTCAGCCGCCCCGACCCCGGCTGGCGCCTGCTCGAGGGGGCTTGGCGCTGGGGTCAGGGCTACCTCGAGCAGAGTAGCCCTGAGGGCTTTGACCTCGCGGCCCTTCCTCCCGCCCCTGCCTTCTCGGAGTTCCGCCTGCGGGTCCGACTGCAGCACCTCGAGGGTGCCGGTGGCGGGGTGGTGTTTAACCTCCCTACCACCGAGGGGCTGCGCGGGGGGCACCTGGTGCGCTTTGCCGAGGACGGGCGCAGCCTCTTCTGGGGCTACTTCGACCGCGGGGGGGCTTTTGTCGGCCAGGGCTTTGCCCCGCTCAAGCCCTCCGGCCTCGACCCCCACCGGCTGGAGGTGCTCAGCCGGCGGGACACCTACGAGGTGCGTCTGGACGGTGCGACCCTGGCCCGCGGGGTGCCCCTCTACGGTAACCGGGGCTTTGTGGGCCTGACGGCCTCTCAGAGCCGCACCAGCTTCACCGAGCTGCGGGTTGAGCGCCTGGAGCCCGAGGCCGACCCCACGGGCCTCAGCTTCCTCGAGCCGGGGCTGGCCTTCGACTCCCAGGGGGGACGCTGGCAGCGGGTTGGGCTGGCCCTCTACCAACAGGACCCCACCCCGCAGGAAGCCCGCATGGCCAGCCGAAAGCCGCTCGAGCTGCGCCGCCTGCGGATGGAACTACGGCCGGGGGAGACTGCCGAGGCGGTGGGGGTTTACGGGGTGCCGGCCCCGTCGGACTGGCGGGGGGGCTGGGGGGTTCGCCTCAGCCAGGGCGGTCGGAAGCTGGTGTGGGGGCGTGTGGAAGAGGGGGGCCTCCTGGAGGGCGGTAGCCTGGAGGTTGGTGGAGGGCTCGAGCCGCTGGGCCTGGCGTGGGAGGGCGGGGACGTCCGGCTCTACTGGGGGCCCCGTCTGCTGGGGGAGTTGCCCAGCCCTCGGCCGGGCTATCTGGTCTTACAGACCCTGCACGGGCCCGCCGGGTTCGTGCCCTTGGAGGTCCGGCGGTGAGCCCCAACCCGCTCATCGTCGGCGTGCGCAGATTCTGGGCCGAGTGGGGGCCGGCCGCCGAGGTCTTCCTGCTGACCCGCCTGCCGCTGTTAGGCCTGGCTTTTCTGGCCGAAGTGGCCATCCCCGGCCGTGAGGGGCCGGGGTTCTACCACCTGGCCCCGGGCAACATCTGGCTGGACGTCTGGGCCCGCTGGGACAGCGGCTTTTACATCGAAATCGCCCGACAGGGCTACAGCTACTACCTGGGCGAGCCGGCCTCGGTGGCCTTCTTCCCGCTCTATCCGCTGCTGATCCAGCTGCTGGGCGCGGCGGTGGGCAGCCCGCTGCTGGCCGGGGTACTGCTCAGCAACCTCTGCTTCGCCCTGGCTCTGGGGGTGCTGTGGCGGCTGTGCGTGCTCGAGCTGGGCCGGGCCGCCGCCCGGCGCGCCCTGTTCTATCTGGCCGCCTTTCCCACCGCCTTCTTCTATAGCGCGGTGTACACCGAGAGCCTGTTCCTGCTGCTCTCGCTGCTGGTGTTCTACCACGCCCGCCGGGGCAACTGGGCCTGGGCTACCCTGTTCTGCGCCCTGGCCTCCTCGAGCCGCATCGTGGGCTTTTTGCTGGTGCTGGTGCTGGTGCTGGAGTACCTGCGGGTCTCGCCGGGCGTGCGCGGCTGGCCGGCCCTGCTGGGCATGGGGCTGCTGGGCGGTAGCGGCCTGTGGAGCTACATGATCTTCCTCTGGGCACGCTTCGGCGACCCGCTGGCCTTCTGGACCGTGCAGGTCAGCTTCAACCGCGAGAACCTGGGGCCCCTAGCCGCCATTTGGCGCGACCTGAGGCCGCTGCTAGAGCAGAACTGGCTAACCGGGCCGGTGGGCTGGAACGTGCCGCTGGACCTGCTGGCCGCGGGGGCCGGGTTCGCGCTCGGCGTGGTGGCCTGGCGGCGGCTGGGGGCCTCCTACGGGGTCTACTGCATCCTGAGCCTGCTGATCCCCCTCTGGAGCGGCACCGGCAGCCTCAGCCGCTACGTGGTAGTGCTGTTCCCGCTGTTCATGATCCTGGGCCTGTGGGGCCGGCGGTCGTCCCTCGACGCGGCCCTTCGCATCGTACTCCCGCTGATGATGGGCCTGCTGCTGGCCCTGTTCGTGAACTGGTACTTCGTGGCCTGATCGCGTTTCTGTGGGATTAGAGTAGAAGGAGGGCAGGATAGCTCGATCGCGTTTAGCCTAAGTGGCCGAGTGGGAGTTGCTTCCCGCCCTAGCCAAACAGACTCGACTCCCCCAGTAGCTCGATAGAAGCGTGCGCTAAAGCGGAGATTCTGTTGGCGAAGTCGGGGTGCAACTCGAGAAGTCGTGTCTTCATCGGTATCTCAATCCTCGCTTTATCACCCAGATTTGGAGTTCGCCAACAGAATCAGCGGAGTAGTGCACACGGTAGGGCAAAAACCGCCCTACCGTGTGTTCGTGGGAACCGCTCTACAGCAAAAACCGCCCGCTTTAGCACTGTAGGGAGTAGGCGCGGGAACCGATCTGAGTGCGTCTCGGCCAGCTCTGCGACTGATTCCAACCCATGCCCTGCAACAACCTTGGGGCTGAAATCTGTTCCCTGCCGTGTTGTCGGGGATGCGGTGTCGTGGCGATCAATGGACGAACCGCTGTACGGGTTTGCACGGTTGCAGGGCGAGGTGCCGCCCCGAAACGCCCGGAGGAGTTGCGCCCGTGCGTGCATCGGGGGGCGTTTGCAGGGCGTTCGGCGGTTTCGCGAACCCCGGCACTTATCTCCGCGCCAGCCGGCCGGCCCGCGCGTCCCGCTCCAGCGCCGCCAACGTTCGTTCGACCCTGGCGAACTCGGCCTCCAGAGGCGGGTAAAGCCCGGCCAGTGCCGCCGCCGACTGGCCGCGGGCCTCGCGCTCGAGGGTCTCGCACAGCCCGGCCAGGGCCTTGGCCCCCACGCTGTGGGCGGTGGACCTCAGCTTGTGGGCGGCCGCGAAGGCGGCAGCGCAGTCAGGGGCCGCGCAGGCCCTTCTGAGGTCGTTCAGGCAGGGCGGGGCGTACTCCTGGAAGACCGGGATCAGGCTCAGGAGCAGTTCCTGCGCGTCTTCGCCCCACAGCTCCTCGAGGGCTGCCACCAGCAGGGCGCCTTCGGCGGCTTCCCCTCCGACTCCGGGGGCCTGGGGGCGGGTGGCCTTGAGGGCTCGAGTCAGCTCGGTCACCGAGAGCGGCTTGCTGAGATAGTCGTCCATCCCCAGGGCCAAGTAGCGCTCGCGGTCGCCGGTGAGGGCGTGGGCGGTCAGGGCCACGACGCGGGGCTGGCGGTGGGGCGGGAGCTCACGCCGCAGGGCCTGGGTGGCCTCGACTCCGTCCATCTCGGGCATCTGGACGTCCATCAGGATCAGGTCGTAATCGCGGTGCCGGAGCGCCTGCAACACCTCCAGCCCGTTGGAGGCCAGGTCGGCCTGATACCCCATGTTGCCCAGCACGCTGAGCGTCACCTTCTGGTTGATGACCTGGTCCTCGGCCAGCAGGATGCGCAGGGGGTGTTGCTGGCCCAGGCCGGGGTCGGACCGTGCGGGGGCTGCTCTTACGGGGCGGGGGCGCTGGCCAAAGAGCTGCAGCAGCACCTCCTGCAGCCTCGAGACCTTGACCGGCTTGGTCAGGCAGGCCACGAACAGGTCCTCGGTGTCCAGGCTGTGACAGCCCAGCGAGGTCAGCATCAGCAGCGGCATGAGTCGGCTGTGGGGGCTTTCCCGCAGGCGCCGCCCCAGCTCGAGGCCGTCCATCTCGGGCATCTGCATGTCCAGCACCGCCAGGTCGAAGCGCTCGCCCGCCTCGATCAGGGCCAGGGCCAGTCGGGGCCCGTCCACGGTGCGGGCGACCATGCCCCAGTTCTCGAGCTGCAGCCGCAGGATACGGCCATTGGTGGGGTTGTCGTCGACGATCAGCACCCGGCGCTCGCTCAGCCGCGAGAGGTCGGCGGTGGACTGGTCGGGCTGGGGCGCGGGGGTGGTCCTCAGGGTGAAGTAAAAGGTAGAACCCTGACCCGGCTGGCTGTGCAGACCGATCTGCCCGCCCATCAGCTCGACCAGGCGCTTGGAGATGGCCAGCCCCAGCCCGGTGCCGCCGTACTTGCGGGTGGTGGAAGCGTCGACCTGGCTGAAGGCGCTGAACAGCCGATGCTGGTCGGCGGGGGCGATGCCGATGCCAGTGTCCCGCACCGCGAAACGGAACTCGTAGCCCCCCGGCGGGTCGGACAGGGCCCGGGCCTCCACCCCCACCTCGACTTCGCCTGTGTGGGTGAACTTCACGGCGTTGGAGAGGAGGTTCATCAGAACCTGGCGCAGCCGGGCCATGTCCCCCACGATGTGGCTGGGCAGACCCTCCTGGGCTACCAGGGCCATCTCGAGGTGCTTGGTGGCGGCCTGTGCAAAGACCAGGTCCAGGGCCTCCTCGACGCAGGCCCGCCAGCTAAAGGGGTGGGCCTCCAGCTCTAGCTTCCCGGCCTCGATCTTGGAGAAGTCCAGGATGTCGTTAATCAGGCTGAGCAGGGCCTCCCCGCTGTGGCGCGCGGTCTGGGCGAAATCGGCCTGCTGGGGGGTCAGGCTGGTCTCCAGCAGGAGCCCGGTCATCCCGATGACCGCGTTGAGCGGGGTGCGGATTTCGTGGCTCATGTTAGCCAGGAACTCCGACTTCAGCCGCGACACCTCCAGGGCCTTGTCGCGGGCCCCGGCCAGCTCGCGCAGGGTCTGCTGGTGCCGGACGATCTCGGCCTGGAGTTCGGTGTTGAGCGACTGCAGCTCGGCGGTGCGCAGCGAGACCCTCGCCTCGAGCTCGTCGCGGGAGGCCTGGAGCTGCCGGTTGGCCAGATAGAGCTCGCGGCTCTTCTCCTCCAGGAGCGCTTCGGCGTTTTTGCGGGCTTGCTTCTCACGCTCGAGGCGGCGCTGCCAGACTTCCAGGTCTTCCATGGGTTTCCTCGGGGCGGCGGGCAGGGCGGCTAGGCCGCCTTGGTCAGCACAAAGCGGGTGTGGGTGCCGGCCTCGTCGAGGTTCTCGCGCAGGATCTCGATGGACTCGCCGAAGTGCTCGACCGAGGACTCGATGAGGCCGTGGGCCAGGTCGGCGAAGGGGCGGGTTGAGCGGTAGGTGAGCACGAAACGGTCGGGCCCGGGGCGGCTGCTCTCGAAGCGCGGCAGCTCGGCGTCGGGGTAGAGCTTGTGCACCTCGACGTGGATGTGGCCGTCGATGCTCTCGAGGAAGTCGAAGGTGTTGCCCACCCGTGAGAAGAAGGCGGCGTGGTGGCTGGTGAAATGCTTGAAGATGTAGCGCCCATAGGCCCGGATCAGCTCGGGGACGGCGATGCCCGAGGCGCCGTGCAGGTTGGCCACCAGCTGCACCAGCTCGCCGTGGTCGTAGGTGCCCACCGCGGTGTAGCTGCCCCCCGAAGCCAGCCGGGCCTCGCCGAGAATGCGGTCCACGGTCTGGTAGCCGAACTGGCTCTCCACCATCTCCAAGAATTCCGTAAAGATTACGCCCTTCATCCCTAAACTATAGTGATCTCAGCAGCCCCCCGATGTGAAAAATGGCCGGCCGTTTTGTGGCCTGAACCCCAGCCCGCGCTGAGGTTCGCCAGTTAAGGAAACGCGTTTCGTCAATTCGTGTGACCTATTCACCCGTACGCCCCCCTGCCGGGCATACGATCATCGTATGCTCAAGGTCTTGGTGATCGACGACGAGTCGGTGGTACGCAAGCTACTGCGGACGGTGCTGGAGCGCGGGGGGTACCAGGTCTTGGAGGCGGTCAACGGCCTGCAGGCGCTCGACCTGCTGCCTAAGGCCGATCTGGTGGTGCTGGACTGGAACATGCCCGAGATGGACGGCATCGAGCTGTTGGAGCACATTCGCCAGACCCAGTGCGATCTGCCCACCCTGATGCTCACCGCGCACGACCGGGAGAGCGAGCGGGTGCGGGGGCTGCGCTCGGGGGCCGACGACTACATGGGCAAGCCCCTGCGCAACGAGGAGTTCTTGGCCAGGGTGGAGGCCCTGCTGCGGCGCTCGAGGCGCGTGCAGACCCTGCGCGTCGGCCCGCTCGAGCTCGACCCCGCCAGCCAGGACGCCCGCCTCGACGGGATGCCCCTCGAGCTGACCCCCACCGAGTTTCGCCTGCTGCTGGCGCTGGCCCGCTACCCCGGCCAGACCCTCCCCCGCAAGGCCCTCTTCTCCCAGGTCTGGGGCGACGACCCCGAGGTCGACGAGCGCATCGTGGACTACTACGTCAAGCGTTTGCGCAAGAAGCTGGGCGACCATCCCAAACACCCCCGCTACCTCGAGACCTCCTTCGGACGCGGCTACCGCATCAAGCACGAACCGGTCGCTGTCCCGGCCTAAGCTTCCGCTCTTTCTTGGGGCCGGGGCCTCAGGGCTGGCTCCACTGGAGGCTGCGGAAGAGGATCGAGAGGGGGCGCGAGTCGCCCTTGGCGAAGTCGCTGCCCGAGCCGTTGTAGTGCTTGACCCGGAACTCCAGGGTGTTCCTGCCGGGCTCGAAGCGCAGCTCGAGGGCCCGCTGGAGGTCTTGGCCGGCCGGCAGGCCCGAGAGGGTCTCCAGGGGCTTGCCGTTCCACAGCACCACCAACTCCTGGCCCGCGATGGGGTTGTAGAAGGTGAACTGTACGCGGCCGGTCTTCTCGCCCGCCGACCACACCGACACGCTGGTCGAGGCCCCCTCAGCCCAGCGGATACTGCCGTTCTCTGAGTCGCTGAAGCCCTGCAGGGCCACTTTAGCGGGGTTGGTGGCCACCAGGTCAAGGGTCCCGGGGGCGGGGGTGAGGGTGCTCACCACCTCGGCGGGCAGGGAGCACAGCCGGGCGCGCTCGAGCCGGAACGAGCCGTTCTTGCTGCTGAAGGCCAGCTGCTGGGGTGTGCCGGGGCGGTCGAGGTAGAGGGGCACCTTGATGCGGTAGGCGGTGCCCTCGGGCCCCAGCTTCAGGCTGAGCTCGCGGCTCATGCCCGCGCCGCTGAGCTGCACGCCCAGGCGCTCGGTGCCCTTGGGGGTGACGTCGGCCACCAGGTAGTCGCCCAGGCTCAACTTGGGCAGGGTGAGGGCCTTGCCGTCGGAGGTCAGCGGGCGGGGGCTGGCGCAGCCGTCGAGGATCAGGGGGGCCAGGGTGAGCGCCCATTCCTGCGGAAGGGCGGCCTGATCCACGTCCAGCAGGAAGGCCTCCCATAGCTGCCAGATCACCACCTTGGGCGGGGTGCGCTGGAAGACGATGTCGCGCAGGTAGTCCTCCATGGGCAGCCAGGGGCCCCGGCCGGCCTGGGCGGCGTTGGCCACCTCGCGGCCCAGGAAGGCGTTTAGGCCGAGGTCGAAGGGCCACAGTCGACCACCCTTGGAGGCCGAGGAGCCGACCAGGGTCACCAGCGGGTCGGTCTGGTCCAGCAAGCCGCCGCCGGGGGAGAGCCGCTTGAGCTCGTAGGGGACGAAGGGCTCAGGTTTGTAGGCGGCCTGGCGGTTCTGGGGCAGCCGGGGGGTCAGGCTGGACTCGAGGTAGGTCTCGGGCTTCTGGGCCACCAGGTCGAAGTTCACCGCGGGGATGTCCTTCAGATCGAGGTTGGCCTTGATGTAGTCGCCAACCGCCTTGGCCGCGATCACTGCGCCGCGGCTGGACCAGTGGTGGTCCTGCTTCTGGTAGACCGGGTACTGGGCCTCCTCGGGGGCCCGGCGGCCGGCCGCCATGGGGGTGTAGAGGTCCACGGTGCGGACGTTCATCTCGCGCAGCTGGGTTATGGCCCGGGTGTAGCGGGTGCGGATGGGGTCGGTCAGGGGCAGGTCGTCGGGCAACTGGTCGCTGTAGAGGTGCAGCTTGGCCGGGACCAGCGCCACCACCAGCTTGATGCCCCGCGACTCGAAGAGCCGGTTGACGGTTGCTATGAAGCGTAGCTTCTCGTCGATGTCCTGGGGGGTCTCCTGCTTGTATTGGCCGAACTCGGCCACGTGGAAGAGCCAGCCGTTCTTGCCCTGGGCGACGCCGCGCTGCTGCAGGTCTTCGACCGAGCCGGCCAGGGCCAGCCCGCCGAGGGCGAGGGTGGAGAGTAGATGGAGTAGTCGCATGGTTTCACCTCGGTTCGTGCGGGGTTTACTTAAGGGTCTCGGTGGTGTTCTGTAGCCAGACGGCCTTGAGGGTGCCGCCCTGGTTGAAGACCATCACGCTATAGGCGCTGTTGGCCTGGAGGTCGGTCTCGGGCAGCTTGAGGGGTTTCGCGTTGCCCGCGAAGACTGCCAAGCGGGCCTTGACCGCCCCCACCTGGAGCATCGCGTACTGCCCGGGGGTCACCCTGGGCATCAGGGTGAGCTGGCCATCGGCGGTTTTGAGGCTGAGGGGGGTGCCCGAGAGGTTGTAGAGGCTGATGCGGGCCTTGGTCAGGCTCGAGGCGGTCTGATCGGGGTTGAGCCAGAGGCCGCTGGGGGTGAGGGAGACGGTGTAAAACCGGCCGGCCTCGAGGTCGACGCTGATGGTTCTGCCGCCGACCTCCAGGGTGTAGCTTCCGCCCTTGATCACCTTGTACGGGGTGACCGCCGCGAAGGCCAGTCTCTCGGCCAGCACGGTCTGCCGTGCGCTGGCCCGCACCGCGGCGGGGGTGGCGTTGACCACCCGCACGAACGCGGCGTCGGGGGGTGGGGCCGGGGCGTAGAGGCCGGCCGGGTTGGCCAGGCCGAGGCCGAGGAGGGCGAGGGAAATGGAAGCAATCTTTTTCATGTTCACTCCTTTACGGTTGGGCTAAGGTGGGCTAAGGACGGAAGGTGCTCTTCGAGGGGCAGATACAAGAAGCGCTCGGAGAACTCCCAGACCACCACCTTGGGGGCCGGGCTGAGGCTGGCGAGCTGGGGCAGGAAGCGGTTCATGCTGCCGGCGAAACCCGAGCCCTCCTGAGCCAGGTTGAGCACCGGCGACCTCAGGGCTTCCTGCAAGAAGCCCTGGAAGTTGCCGCGCAGGCTGTAGGAGGTCCCCACCAGCACCACCTCGGGCTCGCTCCCGCCCAGCAGCCCCTGGTTGGCCGCCGACACCGTCTCCACCTGCAGGGGGGCCTCGAGGTCGCCCTCCGGGCGCCAGCCCGCGGGCAGGTCGGCCAGCCCCATCAGGTTGATCAGGTCGCCCACCCGCTCGGCCGGCGGGCCGGCGGGCCGGCTGCGGAACTGGGTTTCGGGCAGGCTCAGCCCTAAGGCCAGGACGGTGCGGGCCACGGCCTGTGCGCCGATCTCGGCCCCGGACTGGTTCCAGTGGGTGTCGGTCTTGTAGAAGACCGGAGCCTGGGCGGCGGCGGCGCTGAGGGGTTGGGTCAGCCGCACGGCCGGCACCCCGCGGGCCCCAAGCCGGCTCAGGAAGTCCTCGAGGCCCCCCTGGAGCTGCTCCGGCAGGCCCAGCCCGGGCAGGGACTCGGGGTGGATGCGGGCCTTGGCGGGCACCACCACCACCACCAGCCGGGTGCCCCGGGCCCGCAGGGCGCCCTCGAGTGCTGCCACGGCCTCGGCCCGGCGCTCGAGGTGGCCCTGCCAGCCGGGGATCGGCCGCAGCTCCTGGCTCAGGTACAGCCAGCCCCCCGACCCCAGCACCACCGCGTCGGGGGCGGTGCGCAGCAGGCGGTAGCGCAGGGCGTTGGCGGCCTGGATGGCGGGCTTGCGGGTGGCCAGGGCGTCCTCGACCTTGCGCGGCTCCAGGCTTCCGACGCTCAGCGCCGCGGCCGTGCAGAAGGCCAACCCGACACCCAGCACCGTCAGCAGGCCGACGGTCGGGAGCAGATAGGGGGAGGGCGGAGAATCGGGGCGGGACTTAAGGCGGGGCAGGATCACGTCGTTCTCCGGGTCAGAAGCGGAAGTAGAGGAAGGGGACGAACTCGTGGGCCGAGGCCAGCAGCAGGGCCACCACGAACAGCGGGAAGACCAGGGTGCGCACCGCAGGTAGGTAGCGCTGCAGCTCGAGGTGGTCCAGGTGGGGGGCTCCGTAACACAGCGCCGTGCCCAGCACCAGCACCGCCACCCGCTCGGGGGTAAGGGCCAGCGAGACCGACAGCGAGAGCCCCAGGCCGTACATCCCGAAGGCGCCCAGGTACATATTCGCAGCGTCTTGCAGGCTGTCGCTGACGAACAAAATCCGCCCCAGCACCACAATCACCAGCATCTTGGGGACGGCGTACCAGATGGGCGGGGGCGGGCGCTTGAAGCGGTCCTTGAGGTAGCGCTCGAGCATTAGGAAGAGCCCGTTGTAAACCCCCCAGACCACGAAGGTCCAGTTGGCTCCGTGCCACAGCCCGCCCAGCACCATGGTGATGGCCAGGTTGGCGTAGGTGCGCAGGTCGCCCTTGCGGTTGCCCCCCAGGGGGATGTAGAGGTAGTGGCGCAGGAAGCTCGACAGCGAGAGGTGCCAGCGCTGCCAGAACTCGGTGATGCTCTGGGCGGTGTAGGGGTGACGGAAGTTTTCGGGGATGCGCAGGCCCAGCATGGCCGCGACCCCGATGGCCATATCGGAGTAGCCGCTGAAGTCGTAGTAGAGCTGGATGGTGTAGGCGAAGGCGCCCAGCCAGGCGTCGGCCATGCTGGGGTTGGGTACGCTGAATGCGGCCTGTACCAGCGGGGCCAGGCTGTCGGCGATCAGCACCTTCTTGCTGAACCCCACCATAAAGCGCATGGCCCCCCAGCCGAAGAGGTCGGTCTCCATTTGGGGCGCGGCGAACTGCGGCCCGGTCTTCTGGTAGCGCTGGATGGGGCCGTTGAGCAGGTAGCCGAAGAACGAGAGGTAGGCCGCGAAGCGCCAGGGGCTGGGCTCGGGCTGGGCCTCCTTGCGGTACACGTCGACCATGTAGCTGATGGCGCTGAAGACGTAGAAGCTGAGCCCCACTGGCAGGGCTAAGTTGAGGGTCGGGGAGAGCCAGCCCTGGGTCTCGAGGCCTAGGCCACCCAGCAGCCCCTTAAGGGCCTCGAGGCCGAAGCCGGAGTATTTAAAGTAGCCCAGCACCCCCAGGTTGAAGACCACGCCCAGGCTCAGCAGGCGCAGGTTACGCTTGGGGTTGTCGGTGGTCACGCCCCGCCCTACCAGGAAGCTGACCAGGGTCACCAGGCCCAGCAGCAGGGCGTATTGGGGCTGCCAGGCGGCGTAGAAGAGGTAGCTGGCTCCCAGGATCAAGTAAGCCCGCAGCCGGGCCGGGGTCATCCAGTAGATGACCAGGAACAGCGGGAAGAAGCCAAAGAAGAAACTGGGGGAAGTGAAACTCATCACTACAACCTGAGCCCCAGGGTAGAGAGGAGTTGTGGGAAAGTCGTGGGCAGACAGAGGAGCTGTACGGGAGCGGTTTTTTGCTTCGGGGGGTCCGCCAACTCCCTGCCCGCGGCCCTCGAGGTGCGTCTCAATCGGGCTTCTTCGGCCCCGCCCTGCGCCTTCGCCACCGACGCCAGCCCCATACCGCGAGGCCCAGCCCCAGCAAGCCCAGCAGCCCCAGCAGGGCGAAGGGTGCGCGCTTAATGAGGCTGTCGAGGAGCGTGGGCGGGGTCACCGCCTCGCCCATCAGCAGCCGGGCGGCGGGCTTGAGGCTGCCGTCGGTGCGCAGCACCCCCAGGTGGCGCTCCACCCCGCGTCCGCCCGGCATGGTCCCCCGGTCGAAGTCGTAGAGCGTCCAGGCCAGCCAGCCCACGCCGTAGCGGCGGCACAGCTCCAGCACCTCGCGGTAATACTGGGCCTGCTCGGCCTCGGTGTGGGGGTCGGGGATCTTGAGGCGCTGGGTGTGGAAGCCGAACTCCTCGAGCAGCAGCGGCTTGCCGGTGGCTTTGAGTCGCTCTAGCCGCCCGCGCAGGGCCTGCGTCGAGCCGTAGTGGTGCAGGCTAACGATATCCAGCTCGGGGATCAGGGCCGGGGCGGGCTCGATGAACCCCAGGGTCACCGGCTTGCCGCCGAGGTGGCGCACCGCCCGCACCCACAGGCGCAAGAACTCCACCACGTTGCCCTCCTCGGCCCGGGCGTAGTCGCGGTCGGGTTCGTTCTTGCCGTCCACCGCCCATACGGCGGGGTGGCGCAGCAGCGGGGCGATCTCCTCGAGGTGCGCGAAGATGCCCGGGAAGTCTTCCAGGCGGTAGCGGGTGTAGTGGTCGAGCAGGGTTACCATCACCTGCACCCCCTCTCGCCGGGCCAGCTCGAGGAAGTCGCCCAGGCGCTCGCGGTAGCCGGGCGGGGGCGGGTAGGGCACGAAAACCCGCACCACCCCCAGCCCCAGCATCCGCACCGTGCGGAGGTCGCTGCCGGCCTCGCGCGGGTTGTAGGCAGGGCCGAACAGCTCGAAGGGGGCCGAGCGGGGCTGGTAGTTGATGCCGCGCAGGTCCTCGGTCGCGGCCGCCAGGGTGGCCGCGAGCACCGGCCGTTCGGCCGTCACGCGCCAGTGGTGGATGCGCCAGTTTCCGTCGTCGAGCTGCATCACCACCTCGAGCTGCCGCTCGGCCAGCCGGGCCGCCCGGCCGGGGAAGCCCTGGGCGTACCAATAGGTGTCGCTGAAGGCCACGGTGGCCCCGTCGGGGGCATAGAAGTGCAGCCGAAGCCGGTGCTTCCAGTCCACCAGCACCCCGCGCGGGCCCCGCGCCATCAGCAGGGCGTCCTCCAGGGCGCCCTCGTGGAAGTAGGAGCGCAGCCCCGTGGCTTCCCCGGTAAGGTGGGCGTGGCTCAGCTCCTCGTGGGCCAGCAGGTAGTCGCTGGTGATCTCGTCGCGCCGGAAGCGCTGCAGGGGGCGCGGGGTGGGCCTGTCGGGCAGCCACTCCAGGCGCCCCTTGGCAGCCCGGCGCGGCTCGATCAGGTTGAGGGCCTGCTCGGTCACCTCGGAGCGCTGGGCGACCTGGAAGAGCTCGCTCAGGGCCCGCAGGCCGGCCAGGCCCAGGAGGCTCATGGCCAGCAGGGCCGCCACCCAGACCCGGCGCTTGATCTGCAGGACGTTCATGGGGCGGGTACCTCGAGCCGGCTGCTGCGGCCGCCCAGCTCGACCACCACCCAGGTCGGCTGGGCGAAGGCCGGGGGCTGCCAGCGGGCCCGGCCGTTCTCCAGCACCACGGTCTCCTCCAGCAGGAACCGGCCCTGGCGGTCCAGGAGCTGCAGCCGCGCCGGGGTGCCGTCGTCGGGCAGGGCCGACCGGGCGTCTTCGACCGGCCCGATCACGAGCACCCGGCCCTCCCACGCCAGCGGCAGCCGGCTGACCCGCAGGCCGGGCCGGGCCAGCAGGGGCTGGGGGGCGCTGCGGAAGTCCTCGCTGAAGAACTCAAAGGCATAGTTGCCGGCCTGACTGGGCGGCGGGAAGACCAGGGGTAGCCGACCCTGGTTGGCCGGCCGGGTCACGAACACGTCGAGCGGTCCTCCGCCCACCCCGCTCACCGCTAGGCCATCTAGGGCCGGGTTGCCCAGGCGGTCGCGCACGCCGCCCAGGGTGAGCTGCCAGCGGTCGCGCCCGTCGGCGTCGGCGGCCGGCTTCTGGGCGGCCGGGTCGGCGGCCACGGTTCGGCCCGGCAACACGTCCACCTCGGCCCGCTCGGCCCGGGCCCCCGCACTCTGCACCACCACCTTCAGCACGCCGGTCTTGTCCCCAGACGGGAAGTAGGTCCAGGCCAGCTGGTGGCGTACCGGTAGGGTGCGGCTCCAGGTGCGGCCGTCGGGGTAGTAGACCCGCACCTCGACGGGTTGGCTCGAGACGTTGGCGGCCCCGTCGAGGGGGTGGATGACCAGCGATGGGTTTTTGGCGCCCCCCACCCGCACCGCCCTGGCGCCCACCTTGGGGGCCAGGGGGGTCACCGGGGCGCGGCTCTCCAGCCTCAGCTCTCCCTCCTTGCTTCGGGCCCCTGCCTCGAGGCGGTAGGTCAGCAGCCCGGCCCGCCGGTAGGGCACCAGCACCTCGCCTTGGCCCTCGCCCACGATCGGACCGGCCGGGGTGTAGAGATAGACCCGGAACCACCCGGTTCCCCGGAACCTGAGACCCGCGCTCTCGGGGGTCACCCGGATCTTGTCCAGGTCGGCCGGCGCGGGCTCGGTCGCGGGGGCGGCCGGCGGGGCAAACCCGCCCCAGACCCACAATGTGGCCAGCAGCAGGAGCAACAGATAGAGCCAACGCATAACCAGCGGCATCGGTTTCAGGGCTCCCGGTAGAAGGCCTGGGCCTGCAGCCGGTAGGCGCGCAGCCCTGGGGCGACGAAGGGCCGGGTGTCGGCGGGGATGCCGGGCACCATGCGCTCCAGCAGGTTGGGGCTCTCCTCGGGCTCGCGCAAGAATTGCAGCACCCGGTAGCCCGGCGGCAGGGCGGCGTCGATGCGGTCCTCGCGGCGCTCGCGCGGGGGCACCGCCTCGGCCAGGTAGCGCTCGCCCACCCAGGCCAGGCCCTGGGCGTCGTAGAGCGAGAGCAGGACCTGGGGAATGGTGGCCTCCTGCGAACCCAGGTTGTCGACCATCAGGCGCAGCCCCGAACCCTCCCGCCGGCTCCAGATTGCCAGATTGCGCTGGAGCTCTCGAGCGCTCACCACTGCCTTGATCGCCACCTCGAAGTCGCGGACGGCTGCCGGGTCGGGCGGCGCACTCACCCCGTCGAAGTCGATGCGGAAGGGGGTTCGCTCGCCTGGCAGCAGCTTGTGCACGATCAGGTCGCGGGCGTTGTTGCGGGTTTTCTCGGTCCCGCCGGCGTCGCGCAGGACCCCAGTGAGGGTCAGGTCGGCGGGCCGGGCGTCGACGTTCTCCACCTCGCCCACGATGGCCAACTGGGCGGGCTGCTCCGGCCCTTCACGGCCGTGGCGCACCAGCCGGGCCGAGCGCAGGCGGATCACCGGCCGGTCCAGCACGTCCCCGGCCGCGCTGACCTGGGTGGTCAGGCGGCGCTGGGCCCGGAAGTACTCCACCCCCGGCTGGCTGGCGAAGCGCTCCGGCGGGCGGACGCGCCGCAGGGGACGGGCCTGAATACGCCAGCCCTGGGCGGTGCGCTCGACCAGGTGCTCCTGGGTCTCGAGGGTGTTCTGCAGGGCCCCCATCCACTCCAGGCGCACCTGTACCAGGGCCTGATCGCCCACCTTGGGGGCCGCGGCGTCGCCCTGGTAGGCCAGGATCTGGGTCCGGATGTTTTCCAGCTTGGAGTAGCCGGTGCGCAGCCCCCCCTGCACGCTCAGGTCGAGCCGCCAGCGCTCCTCGTTCAGGCCGTCCAGGGGTGCGATCCACCGCCAGGCCCGGTCGAAGCGCTTGAAGTCGAGGTGGTCCCAGTACTGGATCACCGCCCACTCCGGGGTGTCGGGGGGCTGCAGGCTGCGCAGCCCGCCCCACACCCCCAAACCCAGGCAGGCCACCAGCAGGCCGGAGGCCAGTAGCCGCAGCCACATCGGCTGGCGCACCGCCCGGAGGTGCCGGCGGGCGGCCCCGGCCAGGCGCAGCCAGGGCTGCCAGGGGCTGGCGGGCCCTGCGGGCTGGGCGTCCTCGGCCAGCAGGCGGCGGACCCTGCCGGGGATCAGCGGGAGCCGGGGCGAGGCGAAGGGCAGCAGCAGCAGACTCAGGTAGGCCAGTACCGGAAGGGTGATCGGGAGGATTCCCCACATCAGCCGCTGCCAGGTGGGCAGGCTGCGCCTCGGCAGGCGCTCGGGCAGCGGGGGGATGTCCTCGCGCTCCCAGACCATGATCCCGTTCTCCAAGCGCCCCAGCCGGTGCCAGCCGTAGAAGTGCAGTAGGGGGTCGTAGAAGGCGTCGTTAGAGTAGATGAACTTAAGGTTGTACTTCTCGGGCCGGCTGAGGAACTGCTGGAGGCTGCCGATGCCCGGAACGCCGGTGTACTTGGCCCCCTCGAGGCGTTCGACGGGGGTGGTGGTGAGCTCGGGGAGCCGGCGGGCCGAGTGGTAGTTGCCGTCGGGGGTGGTGGCGCGGGTGTTGGCCGAGAGCCAGGCCATCTGGTCGCCGAAGCCCAGGGTCAAGTAGCGGTAGCGCCAGTGCTCGTCCTTCTCGATGAAGCTCAGGATAGGGCCGATGTCGATGGTGGGAGGCTGGAACTTGCGGTAGCGGGTCAGGGTGGAGATGGCGATGGAGCAGCCCACCAGGCTGACCAGCCCCAGCACCAGCATCCCCAGGCGCACCCGGTTGCCCAGGTTGGCCTTCAGCCACAGCCCCAGCCTCCCCCCCCCGGTGGCGCTGTGCAGGGCCAGCCCGGCGAAGGGCAGGATCAGGATGGTGGCCCAGAAGGTGAATCGGTCCAGGGTCAGGATGTCGAAGGCCCCCCGCAGCAGCATCTTGGGGATGGGGGTGGTGCCGCCGGTGCCCAGCAAGAACAACAGGCCCAGGCTGGCCCCGATGGGCCACAGGCGCGACATGCTCTTGTACAGCGCGTAGGGCAAGAACCAGACCGTGCTGGCCCAGGGGATCAGCCAGAACATCAGGCCCATGTTGGTTTCCTGCAGGAAGTTGGCCCGGCTGCCGTGGGGGATCGGCACCTGGGCGATGGGGTCGGAGCGGCTCCACAGCCAGTAGGGCAGCACCACCAGCACCAGGGCCATCACCGCCACCACGCCGAACACCCCGGTGCGGTAGAGCCGGGGCAGCACCCGGTAGACCCGCCGGCGCAGCATGGCCCAGTGCCCCTCGCCGCCAGGCTCGCCGGGCCGCGGCATCCGCAGGGCCTCCAGCAGCAGCATGGCGATGACCGGCCCAATGAAAAAGACCGAGCCGAACAGGGTAGTGACGTGGTGGGCGGCGGTAGTTGAGCCCACCCAGACGGCCGCCTTGAGCAAGTAGCCCCACCGCCCGGTGCGCAAATAGGCCCAGACCCAGGGGATCGCGTTGAGCAGAAAGCCCAGCGAGAGGGTGGTGGGCAGTTGCCCGAAGACATGTACGGTCTCGGCGATCGAGCTCGAGAGCACCAGCAGCAGCGCCGCGAAGCCCGCCGCCCGGGGTGGCACCAGCAGCCTCGAGAAGCGGTAGATCCCCACGGTTAGCTGGAGCAGCGCCCACAACTGGACCGGCGCGAAGGCGTACTCCAGCCCCACCGCCTTGGAGCTGAGGGCGATCAGGAAGTGCGACAGCGGGGGGTAGGAGACCAGCGAAAAGCCGGTGTACCAGCGTGGCTCCCAGGGATCGAACCAGCTCTGGGCGTAGTGGGCCCCGAAGAAGGTGTGGATCAGCGCGTCGTAGGTGCGGAAGTACTGCAGGTTGAACAGCTGGGTGCCGTGGTAGAGCAACACCAGCAGCAGCGCCACCCCCAGCAGCACCAGCCCCTCGCGCTCGGCCTGCCAGACTTCACCCAGGGAGACGCGGATAGGGGTGCGGCGAGCGGCTGCCATGCGCGGCCCGGCGGCCTACTGCGGGGTCAGCGCCCTGTGGCTGAGCAGGCGCTCCACTTCCCGCAGCAGTTCTTCGCGCGAGAAGGGCTTGGTCAGGAAGGCGTCGGCGCCCTGCTGCCGGGCCTGGTGCTCGTACTGCTCCTCGCCACTGGCGGTCAGCACCATCACCGGCATCTGCGACTGCTGGCGGATGTGGCGGATCAGCTCGAACCCGTCAACCCCGGGCATCACCAGGTCGGTCACGACCAGCCGGATTTGGGGGTTCTGGGCCAGCAGCCCCATGGCTTCCTGGCCGTTGTCGGCAACCACCACCGCGTAGTGCGCCCGCTGTAGCACCAGGCGCAGCACGTGGCGGATGTGTGGCTCGTCATCTACGGCCAAGATCACGGCTATCCTTCCACGATCCCGATGACCCGGTCGAGGAGGGTCAGCTCCAGGACCCGCCGCACCGCCTCGCTGGGGGCCTCGACCTTGAGCGACCCGCCCTCGGCCTTGGACTGCTTAAGACCCGAGACCATGGCGGCCAGGCCAGCCGAGTCCATAAACTCGATCTGGCTCATCTCCAGCAAGAAGTCTTTGACCCCCTGGTTGCGGGACTCGAGCAGGATCAGGCGAAGTTTGGGGGCCGTCTCAACGTCCAAGCGGCCCTGGAGTACTAGACGGGCTTGCGTGTTGGTGAGCATCTCTACGTTCATCACTTTTCCACCTCGCCGAAACGGGCCCTTATGCAGTTCCAGCCTCTCCTTCTACAGTAGCGCAGATTCCGAAAAACCTTGTGGATAATGGCCACCCCATAGCCGCCTTCGCGCAGCTCGCCCATTGGCCGGGGGAGGGCCTCGAGGGGGTTGAAGCCCTGCCCGTTGTCGTACACCCAGAGCTGGCCGGAGGCCGGGTCGACGCGTACCCGGATGCACCGGGCCCCGCCGTGCAAGATGGCGTTGGTGACCAGCTCGGTGACCCCCAGCTCGACCAGCGGGCCCAGCCCGTGCTGCTGAACAAACTCCCCCAGCGCCTCGAGCTCGGCGGTGCGGGCGGGGAAGGTGTGCTTGGCCGTCACGCCGTCCCCCTGAACTCGTAGAGCTGGAGGCTTAGGTCGTCGACGATGCTGAAGCCCGATAGGTCGCGCTCGAGGGTCAGCAGGAACTCCTGGGGCCGGGGGTGCTGCGCTAACAGTCCGGCCACCCGTTCCAGCCCGTACAGCCCCTGCTCGCCCTCGGCCTCGATCAGCCCGTCGCTGTAGACCAGCAGCAACTCGCCGGGCTCGAGGCGCAGCCAGTTCAGGTCGTGGTTGGCCGGGGGAAACAGCCCCAGCGGTGGGGCCGAGGCCCTGAAGCGCTCGATCAAGCCATCGCGACGGCGCAGCAGCAGGGGAGGGTGGCCGAAGCTGAACCAACCCACCCGCCCCTCGGGGTGCAGGTGCAGCAGGGCCAGCGTGGCGAAGACCTCGCTGCGCTCGAGGGCCGGCGTGGCCGAGGCCACCATCGCGGCCACCGGGTCGGACTGCGAGAGGATCAGCGGCATCAGGCCGGTCAGAAGCCCGCTGTGCATTGCCGCTGGCAGACCCTTGCCGCTGATGTCGCCCAGCACCCGCCAGGCCCCGTGGGCGGTCTGGAAGTCGCCCCCCACCTCGCGTGCGGGCTGGAACAGGCTGTACAGCCCGTAGCCCTCGGGCGCGGGCACCTCGGCGGGCACCAGGGTGCGCCAGATTTCCCCGGCTAGCTGGCGCTCGTACTCCTGGAGTCGCAGGCGCTCGCGCAGGGCCTGGGCCTCGAGGTTCTCCCAGGCCGCTCCCACCATCTGGGCCAGCGCGTCGGCGATCCGCGCGTCGTAGGCGTTGAGGCCGGCCTCCTTGCCCCACAGCGCGATCCAGCCCCGCCCGAAGGGTAGGCCATGCAGGCCCTGCCCCCGCTCGCGGAAGCGTCGCTCGGGCGCAGGGTAGCGGGCCAGCCAGCCGGGCACGTCCCCCCGCCAGGCGCCGTCGGCGAAGAGCGCGATACCTCGGCAGCCCAGCTCCCCCGCCGCCTCGCCCAGCAGCTCCAGCAGGTCCGAGACGGAGGACAGGCGGGCCGTGCGTACCATCAGCCGCTCGAGAAAGACCGACCGGTCGTAGCAGTCGGCCAGGGCCTCGGCGGTGGCCTCGAGGTCGTGCTCGAGCTGCTGGGGCGGGAGGCTCATCGCTCGATGGGCAGGATGTCGTACAGCCCGACCATCTCCAGGATCAGGCGCACGGGGTCTTGTAGGTTGCGCAGCTTCAGGCCGATCTTCGACTCGCGCGCGCGCTTGTTGACCCCTACCAGGAAGGCCAGCCCGGTCGAGTCGATGAAATTGACCCCCGCCAGGTCCAGCACGATGCCAGGCGGCACGACCTCGATGAGGGACTTCAGGGCGGGGACTTGGTGGGCGTCCAGGCGGCCCTGCATCTTATAAACCGTCGTGCCCTGGTCCTCGTACCGTTCAACTTGCATGTTTCCTCCCTAAGCGCTCGAGGTGTAGCAGATACCAGTCCGCCACGTCCTCCAGCAGCACCCCAACCGAGGCGCGATAGTTGTTAAGCCCCATCTGCCAGGCCCGCTCCGGGTCAGCGAGCAGGCGGTCCAACGCCCCGGCCAGGCTGGCCGCGTCGCCGGGGTGGAAGAATTCGGCCTGGTAGCCCTCGGCCTCGACCAGCTCGGCCAGATCGCCGATGCGCGGCATCACCGCCGGGCGGGCGAACTGCCCGGCCTGGTGCAGCACGCCCGAGGAGCCGGTGGTGGCGGTATAGGGGAAGGCCACCAGGTAGGCTTCGGTGAACACCCGGGCCACCTCTTCCTCGGGCACGTAGCCGGTGTAGCTGACCCCGGGGATCTCCCCGTAGACCGCCCTTAGGCCCTCGAGGTAGCCCGGGGCGTTGGGCGAGTTGGTGCCCGCCACCACCAGCTCTGCGGCCGGGTCGCGGGCCACCACCATCTGATGGGCCTCCAGCAGGGTCTCCAGGCGCTTGTAGGTGCCAAACTTCCCGAAGGCCAGCACCCGCTTCGCGGCCGGCAGAGGGGGCGGGGGGCCGGGGTCTTCGAAGGCTCCGTGGGGGGCCAGGAAGGCATTCTTGGCCCGGTACTTCTGGCGCAATATCTCCACGTAGGTGGGCATGGTGGTGGCCACCAGGTGGCTCCCCAGCAGCAGCCGCGTGAAGGCCTCGCCGCCCAGGCGCAGCACCCGCTCCTTGAGGGGGTTGCCGGCGTAGCCGGCCTGGTTGAGGTCGACGGTCTCGAAGAGGTTGTGCAGCAGGGTGATGGTGGGGATGCCCTGCAGGCGGGCCAGGCCCGGCGAGAGCAGCCCCAGGGCCGCGGGCAGGGGCTGGCCGCCGAAGGTGGCGAACTGCAGGTTGAAGATCACCGCGTCGGGCCGCAGTCGCCTTAGGGTCTGGGTGATCTGGAGGGCGTTGGCGGCGCTGCCGAAGCGCCAGACCCGGTGGATGTGGTCGGGCTCTTCCACCGGCCGCTCGAGCTGGTCGGCCAGGATCGACAGGCGGCTGACCTCGGGCTTGGCCGCCAGGACCCGCGCCATGTGGGCCCCGTACTCGACCAGGGTGCCCTGGCTGGGCGGGAAGGGGGTGATGAAGGCCAGATGCACGCCTTACCCCCGGGCCTGGGTCGGGGCCAGTGGCCCCGGGTTGACGTAGGCGCCTTGCCGGTCCAGCCGCCGGATCTCGAGGATGTCTTTGAGGAAGCGCAGGGAGTCTTTGAAGGGGTCGACCTTCGAGCCCGGAGCGTCGAACCAGCGCACGGGCACCTCGGCCAGCCGCAGACCCAGCTTGCGGGCCAGGTAGAGCAGCTCCAAGTCGAAGGAAAAGCCCATCATCCGCTGGCGCGAAAACAGCTCAGTCACGGCGCGACGGGAGAACAGCTTAAAGCCGCACTGGGTGTCCTTGACTGTGACCCCCGACAGCAGCCGGGCCAGGCTGCGCAGCCCCCAGGAGGCCAGGTGGCGCAGCAGGCTCTTGTTTTCCTCCACCGCGCCCTCGGCGGCCCTCGAGCCCACCACCACGTCGTAGCCGCCCTCGAGCTGGGCCAGCAGGCGGGGCAGTTCCTCGATGGGGGTGGAGTTGTCGGCGTCGGCAAACAGGACCACCCGCCCGCGGGCCGCCATCACCCCCCGCCGCACCGCGCCGCCCTTTCCGGTGTTGGGGTGGCGCAGCAGCCGCAGGTTGCTCCAGCCCAGTTGCTCGACTAACTGGGCGGTCTGGTCCTTGGACCCGTCGTCGGAGACGATGAGCTCCCAGTCGGCCTCGAAGCCCGAGATCACCACCGCGAAGGCCCCCAGGGTGGGGAGGATCCGCTCGGCCTCGTTGTAGGCCGGGATCACCACCGACAGCTTCGGCTCGTCGCAGGTGCGCTCGCGCCAGCGTTCAAAATCAGCGTAAGACATAGACCCTCCGTTCTCTTAGGTGGGTGAGTATCGCCCACCCCCCAACCGCCAGGAAGCAACCTTTGGCGATCATCTGGACCAGGATGAGTTCCATGCCCGAACTGTGCCAGCCCATCATCAGCGCCGCCTGCAGGACCCCCGTCCCCAGTGCCCACCAGCCCAGCTGCCCCTTCCCCAGGGCCATGAAGTGGTTGGCGATCACGTTGGCCAGGGCGTACAGGGCCGTCATGGCCGCGTAGGGGGCCACCAGTGCCGCGGCCTCCAGGTAGTCCCCCCCGAACAGTACCCCCACCACCCAGCGCGGCGCCAGGGCGCAAACCCCCACAAAGCCCACGCTGACCGTCGCGACGCTCAGCAGGGCCATACCCAGCAGGGGCCAGTGGCTCCGGCCCTCGCTCTGGGCCCGGGCCACCATCGGGAACACTGCGGTCCCCACCGCCCAGGAGCCGTAGAACACGATGCGCCCGATCATCGCGACCGCTGCGTAGAGGCCCGCCTCGTGGGGCTCGAGCAGGGCCTTGGCCAGCAGCAGGTCGGCGTTCAAGATCAGGGCCTGGGCCAGCAGGTTGACCCCCACCGAGGCCGGGTAGCCCGACTCGGGCGTGACCGAGGGGCCAGAGGGCCGCAACTCGCCGCGCAGCAGCCACAGCGCCACCGCTACCCCGGCCAGGGTCGCGGCCACCGCCGCGCTCGAGCCGCCGAACAGGGCCAGCGCCGGGAAGGTCAGTACGATCTTGGAGAGGTGCTCGGCCACCATGTTCAGCCCCAGCCGGCCCTGCTGCTCCTTACCCTGTACCTCGCCCCGCGCCGCCCCCAGCAGGGCGTAGACCGGCAGGAAGACCGCCAGTGCGGCGTACCAGGCCGCCGGCAGCGAGGTCAGGCGCTCGAGGGGGATGCTCAGGGCCAGCAGCCCCAGCCCCAGCCCGGTCCCGACTTTCAGGGCATGGGCGCGCGTGTAGGCCAGCGCGCCGCCGGCGGCCGTGTAGCGCGCGCCGAGCTGCTGCAGGGTCAGGGGCAGCACGGTCAGCACCAGGAAGAGCGAGGTGAACGCCGCGTAGCCCCCGTACTCGGCCGGCCCCAGCCACCGCCCCAGGATCAGGGCGTAGCCATAGTTAAGGAGGTTGACCACCACCATCGCCCCCATCAGCAGGGCGCTGGAGCGCAGGAAGTTGTTACGCGCCGTGCCCATCGCGTCAGAGCAGTCCCACCAGCTGTGGGTCCTTGCGCAGGGCCTCGAGCACCTTCTTGATCTCCTGGCTGCGCTCCTTCTTGACGATCAATGTGACCGGGCCGTCGCGCACGATCAGCACGTTGTCCAGACCCAGCGTCACGATGACCTCGTCGCCGGTGGTGTAGAGGATGGAGCCCTGGGTGTCGATGCTCACGTGCCGGGCCAGGGCCAGGTTGGACTCGGGGGCCCCGCTGCCCAGGAGGCGCTCGAGGGCGTTCCAATCCCCCAGGTCGTCCCAGCCGAAGTCGGCCGGAATCACGTAGGTCTTGTCGGTGTGCTCCATCACTGCGTAGTCCAGGCTGCGCTTGGGCAGCTCAGGGTAGGCGTCGCGGCCCCTGGCTTGCAGCAGGCTCAGGATTTCCGGGGCGTAGCGCTCGAACTCGGCTAGCATCACCCCGGCCCGGAATACGAAGATGCCCCCGTTCCACCAGTACCCCCCCTCCCTCAGGTAGGCCTCGGCGGTGGCCTGGTTGGGCTTTTCGGCGAAGCGCAGGACCTTGTAGGTCTCGTACCCGTTGCTCAGGCCGGCCTCGGCGCCCTGCTGGATATAGCCATAGCCGGTCGAGGGGAAGGTCGGCTGGATCCCCAGGGTGACGATGGCCTCGTGCTCCCGAGCGAAGTCCGCTGCGGCCCCTATGGCGGCGCGGAAGCCGTCCTCGTCGGCGATGTAGTGGTCGGCTGGGAAGATCCCCACCGTGACCTCGGGGCCGTACATCTGCTGGGCCAGCAGGGTGGCGTAGGCCACGGCGGCCGCGGTGTCGCGCGGCTCCGGCTCAACCAGCAGGTTTTCGGCCGGCAGGGGGGGCAGGTGCTCTCCGATCCCCTCGAGCAGATTGAAGGTGGTGAGCACCCACAGGTGCTCCCAGCCCCCCACCAGGGGCATCAGCCGGTCGGTGGTGGCCCGGATCAGGCTGCGTCCGTCGGGTAGAAGCTTCAGGAACTGCTTGGGCCGATCCAGGCGGGATAGGGGCCAGAAGCGCTCTCCCTTGCCTCCGGCCAGGATAATAGGGACAAACCTCGACATGCCTGCATGGTAGGGCGCGGGCGGTGAGATTACGGTTTTTTTGACCGTTATTTAGCAGGGGCAGGTTTTACCTTGGAGACTATGCTTGGCCGATCCCGCACGACCGAACAGGTGCTCGAGAAAATCACCCAGTTTCACGAGGCCCTGTTGATCGAGCCCGGCCTAAGGCCCATGCTGCGCAACCTGCTTAACGTGGCCATCCGGGGCCTGGGGGTCGAGCGGGCGGCGGTGTTCTTGTACCACGCCGACGACGACGAGCTGCGTGGGGAGGTGGGCACCGGGCAGGGCTCCAGCCATACCGTCTCGACCATCTCGGTGCCGCTGAGCCTCTCCGGCCCCATCCAGCAAGCCTTCTTTGGGCCCCGGGAGGGACTTGAGCTCGAGGACGAGCTTCTCATCCCCATCTATAGCAGCCCGGCCCCGGCCGAGGGGAGCCCCTTCTGCTGGAGCAACCCCGGCGCCCTCTGCAACCTCAATCCGCGCGTCGCTGGTTCTGAGCGTGCGGCCCGCTGCCCCGCCTGCCGCCACTTCGGCGGGGTCGTGGTGCTGGTGTTGCAGGGTTTCAACCCCGACCCCCAGACCCGGCAACTGCTGCCCGTGCTGGCCCGCATGGTGTCGTTGGCGCTGCGCAATGCCCAGATGTACGACACTGCCCTCGACCACACCGCCAGGCTCTCCCAGCACACCCGCACCCTGGAGCTGGTCAACCGGATCTCCGGTACCCTGGTGGGCAACCTCGAGTTCAGACAGCTGTTGGAGGCCCTGGCCTGGGGTCTGTACCGCGACATGGGGTTCTACCGGGCTACCATCACGCTCAACCGGGGGGGCGTCCTCGAGGGCGTGCTCACCATCAAGGGCGGGCAGCTGTTCTGGACCGAGGGGTACAGCCGGGTCCAGTTCAAGATTCAAGACTCCGAAGACCCCTTTGCGCGGGCGGCCCGGGAGCGGCGGCCGCTGGTGGCCCGCCAGGCCCTGCCCCCCGAGGCCAGGACCTGCCAGATGGGCTTCGTCCCCATCCTCACCGAGGACGAGGTGCTGGGGGTGCTGGCGCTGGACCACGGCGACAGCTCGGCCGAGATCACCGACGAAGACCTCCGCTACGTCCAGCTGATGAGCCACGTGGCCGGTGTGGCCCTCAAGAACGCCTTCGCCTTCGAGGAGCGCGAGCGGGCCAACCGGGCCCTCAGCCTCGAGCGCCAGAAGCTGCACCATGCCCTCGAACTGCTGGGCGACGCGGTGATCGTGCTCGAGGGGCCTCAGGGCTTCGCCAACCGCAAGGCACAGGAGATCCTGGGGCTGGGCCAGCAGGTCAGCCTGCAGACCCTCCCCCCGGCCCTGCGCCCCGCGCTGGAGGGCAAGCCCCTGGAGTACTCCGCCGAGGGCCGCACCTTCTCGGCCCTGGGCACCCGCGACGGCCAGCTCTCGGTGCTGATCCTCCACGAGATCACTGCCATCCGCAAGGCCCAGCGCGGCCTCGAGGCCCAGAGCCGCTTCCTGGGGCTGCTGGCCAACATTACCCGCCAGGCCCTCGAGAGCCCCGACACCGCCCACCTCCTAAGCACCCTGTCGGCCCGCCTGACCGAGCTGTTCTCGGCCCACCAGGTCTACATCACCTTCTGGGACAGCTCCAAGCAGTCCTCGGTGCCGGTCTGGGCCAGCGGCTTCTCCGCCCAGGCTTACGCCAACTACCACACCGTGCCCGGCCAGCGCTCTTTCACCGAGTCGGCCCTGCGCCTGGGGCGGGTGCTGGCGGTCGAGGACGTCCGCACCACCGAGTACGCCGACTCCCAGGTGACCGGCGCGTTCCCCTCGGCCGCGGTGCTGGTGCTGCCGTTGATCGCCAAGTCGCGCTGGCTGGGCGCGGCCATCCTGGGGTACAACCAGGTCCGGACCTTCTCCCAGAGCCAGCTCACCCAGGCCGAGCAGGCCGCCCCGTTGCTGGCCCTGGCCCTGCTCAAGACCCGCCTGCTCGAGGAGATTGAGCGCCGAGAGCGGCGCCTGAAGGCCCTGCTGGAGAACAACCAGGACGTGGTCTGTGTGGCCTCGGCCCGGGGGGTTTTGCAGTACGTAAGCCCCAACGTGCACAAGGTGTTCGGCTTCGACCCCGAGAACCACAACCGGGCGGAGGTCAGCGGCCTCGACTTCTTCCACCCCGGCGACCGCCTCGAGGCCCAGGCTCTGCTGGAGCAGGTGATCGCCCAGCCCAACGGCACCCGGGCCTCCGAGCTGCGCATTGTCGACGCCCAGGGGGTCGTCCGTCACGTCGACGTCTGGGCCCGCAACCTGCTGGACGACCCCGACGTGGCCGGGGTGGCCTTCACCCTGCGGGACATCAGCGAGCGCCACCGGGCCCAGAACGCGCTGCGGGAGAGCGAGGCCCGGGTTCGGGCCATCCTGCAGGCCCTGCCCGACACGCTGTTCGTCTTCGGCACCGACGGGGTACTGCTGACCTTCCAGGGTCGGCGCGACCGGCTGCTGCCCGCTGGCCAGCAGCTGCTGGGCCGGCACATCCGCCAGATCTTCCCGGAGTCGGTGGCCGAGCCCGTCGAGGTTGCCCTGCGCGCGGTCGTGGCAAGCGGGGAGATGCACAACGTGGAGCTGGGCCTCGAGGCCGAGGGCGGCCGCCAGGACTACGAGGTCCGGCTGGCCCGAATCGGCGACGGGCAGATCCTGGCGGTGCTGCGCGACATCACCGAGCAGAAGCAGCTTGAGCGCATGAAGCGCGACTTCGTGTCGGCGGTCTCCCACGAGCTGCGCACCCCGCTGATGGGCATCCTGGGCTTTGCCGAGCTGCTGATCGAGGACCTAAAGCCCAACCCGGTCTCCCTGGAGTTCGCCCAGCTGATCCGCGAGAGCGGCCTGCGGCTGAAGAACATGGTGGACAACCTGCTGGACACCAGCCGCCTCGAGGAGGGCTGGTTCGAGGTCAACCGGCGCCAAGTAGACCTCAGCCCGACCCTGCGCGAGGTGGCCGAGGCCTTTCTGGGGGTGGCCCAGCTGGACGGGATCAGCCTCGAGATCGAGCTCGAGCCCCTCCCGGTTCTGGCCGCCGACCCCGACCGCATCGGGCAGGTTGTGGGCAACCTGCTGTCCAACGCCTTTAAATTCACCCCCAGGGGGGGGCGCATCCTGATGCGGGGCTGGGCCGGGCCGGGGTGGCTGATGGTCGAGGTGCGCGACAGTGGGCCGGGCATCCCCGAAGAGCAGAGGGAGCGCCTGTTCCAGCGCTACGGCCGGACCCACACCGCCCTGGAGCGTGGCATGCGCGGCACCGGCCTGGGCCTCTACATCTCCAAGGCCATCGTCGAGGTCCACGAGGGCCGCATCGAGATCGACTCCCGGCCGGGGCAGGGGGCCTGCTTCAGGGTCTGCCTGCCGGTCCCGGATTGAAGCGGCGCACCCTCACCTACGCTCCACGCTCAGGGCCTGCTGCTGGGCCCGTTCCAGGGCCTGCCTGGCGTTCTGCCCGCCCTGGATGGCGGCCTCGAGGCTCCTCTCGAGGGCGTCGTACCAGATCGTGGCTTCGGGATCGGAGATCCAGCGCTGGGCGTCGGGGATCTGGCTGAGGGCCACCCGACGGCGGGGGTCCTGGGCGTAGAAGGGCTCGAGCAGTGGCAGGGCGTTGCGGCGCATCGGCAGGGCGTAGGTCTCGCGCACCCAGCGGTTGATGTTGGCGGGCTCCATCATGTAGCGCCAGAAGGCCACCACCCCGCGTGCCTGGGCCTCGCTGGCCCCGCGGATCGCGGTGAGGGTGCCGCCGCCCAGGGGCACCTTGCCGCCCTCCACGCGGGGCATGGGGGCCACGCCCAGGCGGAAGGGGATGTTGGCCCGATCCACCACGGTGGGCCAGAGGGTGATGGGCGCGACCACCATCATGGCCTTGGTGCGGAGGAAGTCCACGATAGAGAACTGCAACTGGTCAATTGGGCGGCTCTGCGCCCAGCCCCGCTGCACCAGGGTCTGAAGGTACTCCAGCGCCGCCACCACCTTGGGTTCGGTGAAACTGGGCTTGCCGTCGGGGCCAATGATGCTGCCGCCCCAACTCATCACCAGGGCGCTGAAGCTGTAGATGTCGGAGGAGAGGATGTAGCCCCGCGCCGCCCGGCTGGTCAGCCGCTGGGCGGCGTTGGCCACGTCCTCCCAGGTGCGGGGGGGGTTGAGCCCCCGGGCACCGAACTGGTCGGCGTTGTAGAAGAAGACTGGGACCTGAAGCTCGACCGGTAAGGCCAAGGTGCGGCCCCGGAACTTCCCCACCTCCATCAGGTTGCCGTAGAGGTCGTCGGGCAGGCTGCCCAGGTAGGGGTCGAGGGGCACCGACAGGTTGTCGGCGAAGCTGCGGGCCACGAAGGAGACCTCGGCGTAGTACATGGCGGGCTGAGAGCCTGCGCGCAGCGCCGCCGCCAGCCGCACCCCGCCCTCGCGGATGTCGCCCACGTAGCGGGCCTCGATGCGGTAGTCGCGCTGGCGGGCGTTGAACTCCGCGACAAAGGTCTCCATCAGATCCCGTCCTGGCGGATCCATGGTGTGCCAGAAAGGAATCACCGTTTGGGCCACCCCGAGGCCCAGCCCTACCATCAATGCCAGAAGTCTTCGCATAGATTCGCAGTTACCTCATACCAGAAGGTAGCACGTTTGTGTAAATCGTACATGTAGAGCGGCTGAACCGCCCTACATGCCACCCTGGGCCGCCCTGGGCCGTACCACTCCGCTCACCAGGGCCACGCTCAGCAGGATCAGGGCCATGCCCGCCGCGATGCTCCAGGTGAAGGGCTCGCGCAGGAACACCACCCCGAACAGCACCCCGAACATCGGAACCAGGAAGCCCACGCTCGAGGCCTGCAACGGCCCTACCTGCTCGATCAGGTAGAAGTACAGCAGGTTGGCCATGGCTGTCGCTAGGACGGTGATGCCCAGCAGGGCCAGCCAAGCCTCGAGGGGCGGGGGCTGGCTGGGCAGGGTGAAGGCGCTCGGCGGCACGAACAGCGCCGCGCCCATCAGGAGCTGCCCCGTCACGATGCCCAGCAGCGGCGCGCCGTCGCTGGCCCGTTTGGTGTAGACGTTGCTGAAGGCGAAGCAGACCGAGGCCAACAGCATGGCCGCGATGCCCAGCCAGGCCTCGAGGGTCAGGGGCACCGGGCTCCACCCCACCAGCACCACCACCCCCAGGAGTCCCACCGCCATGCCCGCCAGCCGCACCGGCGTGAGCCGCTCGCCCAGTATCCACAGCGCCAGCAGCGCCGACAGCGGCACCGTGGTGGAGTTGATGATGGTGGCAAAAGAGGCCCCGATGTGCTGCACCGAGTAGGCGATCATGGCGAAGGGGATGGCGGCGTTGGTCGCCCCCAGCACCAGGTACAGCTTCCAGTGCTTGCGCCACTCGAGGCCCCGCCCCAGCCAGGCCGCCCAGCCCAGCAGCAACAGACCCGCCAGCAGCAGGCGCATCTCTACCAGCACGATGGGGCCGAAGTAAGGGGCGGCGACGCGGTTGAGGGCGAAGCCCCCACCCCAGATGATGCTGGCGCTGAGCAGGGCGGCGATGTGTATGGGCTGCATAAGCGCCAAAGCTTACCACTCTGGACGACGGCCCGTCCGCGCGGCCGAGGGTTGGGGTCAAATCTCAACCCCCGGCACCCCCTACATTCTGTCACCGCAAGGGCGGTGGGCCTCTATTGGCCCTACCCCCTTTGTCTTAGTCCCTCATTTGCCCCTAGGGTAATCAGCTAAAATGATGCTACAGACTACCCTTAGCCTGTCGTGCTTTGCGCACCTGGAGATGCTATGAGTGTTTTGGAACCCGCCCAGCGGTCGCCGCTTCCGTCCGTCGTTAATGATTTTTCCCTGGTCGTCGCCACCGCCAACGGCACCGGAAGTCAGACCGCCAACCTCACGTTGTTGCGGTCTTTTTTTAAGCTCGGCATTCCGGTCCACGGCAAGAACATCTTCCCCTCCAACATTCAGGGTCTGCCCACCTGGTATCACATCCGGGTGAGCCACGAGGGCTACATCGCCCGGCTGCCCTCGGAAATCCTGGTGGCCTACAACCCTGCCACCGCCGCCGAAGACATCCACAACCTCCCGGCGGGCGGGGTCTGCGTGGTCAGCGAGGAGATTAAGGGCATTCCCCAGCGCGCCGACATCACCTACTACAAGGTTCCCACCCAGGCCCTGATGGCCGGGGTGGATGTGCCGGTCAAGCGCAAGCCCTACATCGCCAACATGGTCTACGTGGGCGTGGTGGCCTGGATGCTCGAGATCCCCCTGGAGGTCATCGAAGAGGCCCTGGCCGCGCAGTTTGGCTACCGCCAGAAGCTGGTCGAGACCAACCTCCAGGTGGTCTTTAAGGCCCACGCCTGGGCCACCGAGAACCTCAAGAAGCAAGACCCCTACCGCGTCGTCCCGATGGACCGCACCGAGGGCCTGATCGTGATGACGGGCAACGAGGCGGGGGCGCTGGGCGCGGTGTTCGGCGGGGTCAGTGTGGCGGCCTGGTATCCCATCACCCCCTCTACCAGCTTCATGGACGCGCTGCGCGAGTTCCTGCCCCGGCTGCGCAAGGACGAGGGCGGCAGCCCCACCTACAGCGTGGTGCAGGCCGAGGACGAGCTGGCCGCTATCGGGATGGTGCTGGGCGCGGGCTGGGCGGGGGCCAGGGCGCTCACCTCCACCAGTGGCCCGGGCGTCAGCCTGATGGGCGAGTTCGTCGGCTACGGCTACTTCACCGAGATCCCGGCGGTGATCTGGGACATCCAGCGGGTCGGTCCCAGCACCGGCCTGCCCACCCGTACCTGCCAGGGCGACTTGACCTTCGCCTACTATCTGGGCCACGGCGACACCAAGCACCCCATTTTGCTGCCGTCTTCCATCGAGGAGTGCTTCGAGTTCGGCTGGAAGTCGCTTGACTTGGCCGACCAGCTCCAGACCCCGGTCTTCGTGCTCTCCGACCTGGACCTGGGCATGAACAACTGGATGGGCAAGCCCTTCGACTACCCCGACCGCCCAATCCAGCGCGGCAAGGTGCTGACGGCCGAGCAGCTCGAGGCCCAGGGCGGTTTCGCCCGCTACAAGGACGTGGACGGCGACGGCATCCCCTACCGTACCCTGCCCGGCACCAACCACCCCAAGGCAGCCTATTTCACCCGTGGCTCGGGCCACAACGAGAACGCCCAGTACAGCGAGCGGTCGGAGGACTGGGAGCGCAACATGGATCGGCTGGCCCGCAAGTTCGAGACCGCCCGCACCTTGGTGCCCGCCCCCGCCGCCGAGCTGAACCCCTCGGCCAAGGTGGGCATCATCGCCTACGGCACCACCCGCTACGCCATCGAGGAGGCTCGAGACCGCCTGGCCCAGAGCCTCCCCACCAGCTTCCTGCGTCTGCGGGCGCTGCCCATCAACGACGAGGTGCGCCGCTTTGTGGAGGCCCATGAGCGGGTCTACGTGATCGAGCTCAACCGCGACGGCCAGATGTACGGCATCCTGCAGACCGAACTCCCCGACCTCGCCACCAAGCTCCACTCCATCGCCCACCTCGACGGCCTGCCCCTCACCGCCCAGTGGGTGCAGGAGCGGCTGCTGAGGGAGGAGGGCGACAAGGGTTAGGCCGTTCGTAGGGGCCGTCCCTTGTGGCGGCTCTCCCGCTCCGCGTTGTTCTACCCTCTGCGATGTGCCCTCTGACCACTCAAAGGAACCCCAATGGAAGCCCCCACCCCCACTCCCACCCCCCTAATCAAGCTCAACGAGATCGGTCTGGCGAAAAAGGACTACGATGGCGTGGCCAGCACGCTGTGCAAGGGCTGCGGGCACAACAGCATCTCGAGCCAAATCGTGCAGATCGGCTTCGAGCTGAACCTGCGGCCCCACGAAATCATCAAGCTCTCGGGCATTGGCTGCTCGTCGAAGTCGCCGGCCTACTTCCTGGGCCTGTCCCACGGCTTCAACACCCTGCACGGGCGGATGCCCAGCGTGAGCACCGGGGCGCTGCTGGCCAACCACACCCTGCGGGCCATCGGGGTCTCCGGCGACGGCGATACCGGCAGCATCGGGATGGGCCAGTTCAAGCACCTGATGCGCCGCAACGTGCGGATGGTCTACATCGTGGAGAACAACGGCGTTTACGGCCTGACCAAGGGCCAGTTCTCGGCCACCGCCGAGGAGGGCCTCGAGCTTAAGTACGCCGGCCACAACGACTTTCCCCAGGTCGACCTTTGCATGGAGGCCATAATTGCCGGTTGCGGTTTTGTGGCCCGCAGCTTCGCGGGCGACGCCAAGCAGGTGCGCGAGCTGATCAAGGCGGCCCTCTCGCACCGGGGCACGGCGGTGCTGGACATCATCAGCCCCTGCGTGACCTTCAACAACGAGGACGACAGCCACAAGAGCTACGGCTACGGCACCAAGAACGAGAAGCCCCTGCACGAGTTGGGCTTCATCCCCTACGCCGAGGAGATCGTCATCGAGCCCCAGCAGCCCGGCAGCCATACCACCGTGCGGCTACACGACGGCTCGTACATCAGCCTGAAGAGCCTCGAGCACACCTACGACCCCACCGACAAGCTGGCCGCCCTACAGCGCCTGCAAACCGCCCAGGACACCGGGGAGTTCATCACCGGGCTGATCTACTACAATCCCGACCGCCCCAACCTGGCCGAGGTCGAGGAACTCGACACCCCGCTCTCGAGGCTGAGCGACGGGCAGTTGCGGCCAACGCCGGAGAAGCTCGAGCAGTTCTTGCAGGGGTATAGATAGGGTCGATGCTTCTTCGTAGTGGAAAAAGCTACTTGAGTTTCACTGCCTGCGCCGACTTAATCACTGCTTCAAGGTCTGGTTGCTTTACACCCTCAGTGATGTAAAAGTTGGCAGTAAAAAGCATTCGCTCGAGACTCAAAGTAGGTTCAGACCATTTGATCAAACATGGTCGTATGTATTTTTGGTGCCATTCATCCAACATGGGTCTGGGTTTGTCGCGTGTTGTATTCAACAAAAAACCTGCTGCTGTGTAGGCCGCAAAATCAGGCAAAGTTAGTAGCGTGTGGCGGCGACTGTCCCTGTAAAAAGGAGCCTCGAGAATTTTCTCCAGTAAACCCGCAACCCTCCATGCCCTATACGTATCTAGCGCTGCAAAATGCTCAAAATCTTTGTGCTGATCGGCTATTAGCATTGCGTATGAATTCTGCTCACGGAGGAATAAATCTAAATCATATAGAACCTGAGGGAACTGTCCCAAATACATTGTCTGTGTAGCCTCTCCTCGTTCGGCTGCTTCGCGTTGACCGGTAGTTCCTTCAAGTAGATTCCTTTTATGCTTGGCACGATCCATATACCTTACGTGATATAAGACATTAGCATTCTGGGCTGCCTGAAGTATCTTTTCGATCCAGCCAAATGATTGCTCGACGCTCATGCGATTTTTGTACGGGCCAGTACGCTGATAAAGATCAACCATATGAAGGCGATGCGTTTCTGGCAGCGCTAAATTGCGTTTGATCTCGAGGGAGATTTCGATCAACTCACCTTCTAGTTGAAGCCAGTTTGTGTTGGCTGGAACAAGTGCGGCTGCGAGTGCAAATAGAGGATGTGAAGCCTCGTCTAGACGATTGCTTGAGTCTCCGAACTCGTCTAAATAAATGATGTACATGAGTTTCCTTTGGCTATTGTTTACTGCTTATAAGAATACGGCAACTATGTGAACTTGGTTGATTCTGAGCCCAGAACAACTACTTTTCCCTATGCATTTCGGTTCAACTCATACCGAAAACAATCCATCCCGAAGTAGTTGGTGCGTAGGGTCTGCCGCATCCCCAGCTTTTCCAGCACTCGCTGTGAAGCTAGGTTCTCCGGGTGGACGATGCCCACGATGCCGGAAAAGTTGTGCTCCTCGAGGCCGTACTGCAGGGCGGCCTTGGCGGCCTCGGTGGCGAAGCCCTGGCCCCAAAAAGGCTTGCCCAGCAGGAAGTCGATCTCGGTCTCGGCGGTGTCCTGGATGTAGAGCAAACCACAGCGGCCCATCAGCTCGCCCGTGGCCCGAAGCTCCACCGCCCAGTCGCCGTAGCCGCGCTGCTGCCAGTGGCTCTGGAACCAGCCGATCATGCCCTCGACGCGCTCGAGCGAGGGCGGTTCGGAGCTGGGGAAGTACCTCAGCACGCCCTCCTCGGCCATCACGCGGCGCATGGCCTCGGCGTCGGTGGCCTCAAAGCCCCGCAGCCGTAGGCGGGGGGTCAGGAGTTCGGGGACGGTCATGGCCCCATTATCTGGGGCGGGGCGGCTCGAGCCTTGCACCGTCCGGCGGAACTGGGCGTAAGGCAAGGGGGGCAGGAAGAAACGCTTCCGGGCTGCGCGGTGGCTATTTGCGGCTCGAGAAGCCCGGGGTTGGGCGTACCCTATCAAAAAAGGGGTGGTTATGACTCGAGCGATTTGGGTGCTGCTAAGCCTCTGGATGGGCCTGGGCCTGGCTCAGGGCTTTTCGGGCACGTTCGTGACCCAGGGACAGAACGGACCCATCACCCTCAGCCTGCAACAAACCGGCAATCAGGTGCGCGGGAGCCTCAGAGGTAACGGGGTGCGCTTCACCCTCGAGGGACAGCTCCAGGGCGATGAGGTGCTGGGGCTGGTGCGCGACGCTCAGGGGGCCATGTACGTGCTGCTCTATTTCGAGGGGCCGAAGCTTCAGATGATACTCGCCGAGATAGACCCCAGCAGCCGTGAGCCCGTCCCCGGAACCGAGCAGGAGATCGCCTTTTCCCGCACCTCCGTGGCCCAAACGCCCAGCCCCAATCCTCCTAGTCCCAGCCCCAGCCCTCCCGCCAACCCTCCCGCCAAGCCCCAGACCAACCCTCTCGCCCCGGCCCAGACCCCAGCTCCCGCGGGTGCCTCGAGTTTTCAGACCGAGCTGCGCGATGGGGGGCAGTACGCCGCAGGGTCTCGAGTGGGCTCGAGGGCGCATGGGGTGGCCTTTAGCGTTCCGCCGGGGTTTAAGGGGCAGACCAGCGGCAGCCTCACGGTACTGGGTGATGGGCAGGGGGTGGGGGCCTTGCTGCTCCCGATGTACGGGGCGGAACTGGCGGATGCCGTCTCGATCCTGAGCAGCCCGCTCCACCTCACCGAAGAAAGCGCCCTCAACCCCCAGGGCCAGCCACAGGTTCAGGGCAACCGGGTGACGGTGCGGTACGCGGGGCGCTTGGGCGACGTGCAAGCGGTGGCGATCGGGATGGCGGTGGTTCAGCAGGGCAGCGCTCTGGTGATACAGGTCATGACCGATGCGGCCCAGCAGGCCCGGCTCAACCAGGTAGCCCAGGCCCTGATGGGCTCGGTGGGCTTCTTTGCCCCCACGGGCGTGGCCCAGCGCCAGCAGGTGACCGCCCTTTTCACGGGCAAACAGGTGGGCACGTTCAGCTACAACCAGACCAGCGGCGCCAGCAGCCAGTCCAGCCTGGATCTGTGCGGCAACGGGGCGTACGCCTATCAGGGCGCGTCGGAGCGCCCCTGGCAGACCGCCTACCGCAGCAGCGGAGGCTCGTTTACCTTCAACTCCACCAACGCCCAGGCCATGGGGGTTTTCCCTGGCTCTTACGCCTCCAATCAGCACCAAGGCCGCTGGCGCATCGTGTTGCTGGGCCGCGATTGGCTGCTGGTGCTCAGGGCCCAGGACGGTCAGCTGTATACCCGCACCCTGTCCAACCTCGAGCGCCGCTTTCCTTTCTTGGACGATAAAGAGGTGGCGAGCTTCGGCCCCAGCCCGCGCTGTCGCTAGGGAGTTTGGTCGAAGAAGGCGTTGATGGCCTCTGCCACAGCCTGGGGGCGGGTCAGGGTGGGGACGTGCCCGGCCCCCTCGAGGATCAGCAGCCTCGAGTTGGGCAGGTGCTGGTGCAAAAAGTGGGCGTCCTCGAGGGGCGCGATCACATCCTTGTCGCCGTGAATCACCAGGGTGGGTTGCCCGACCTTGTGCACCTCGCCGCGCAAGTCCACCTCGGCCATCATCTCGTAGAGCGCGATCGCGTTCTCGGGGCTGGCCCGGTCCAGGATTTGCCGCCCCCAGCGCTTGATGTAGGCGCTGTCCGGCTCCGGCACGCAGGCCTCCACGAAGGCCGCCAGGGTTTGGGGGTAGGCGTGCTTCAGCCCTTTCAGGAAGGGGCTGTCACGGCGGGCAGAGTTGCTTGAGTAGGCCCCGTCCACCAGCACCAGCCCGCTGACGCGCTCGGGGCGGCGCAGGGCCGCGCCCAGCGCTACCGAGGCCCCCGCCGACTCGCCCGCCAGCACGCAACGCTCGAGGCCGTAGGCGTCCATCACCGCGAACACGTCGTCCACCAGCGCCTCGAAACGGATGGCTTCCGGCGCACAGACCGTGGCCCCTGAGCCCCGGTGGTCAAAGCCCACCGCAAACCAGCTCCGGCTCAGCGGCTCGAAGGGCGGCAGCCAGAGTTCCCAACTCCCGATCCAGCCCCCGATGCCCAAGAGGGCCGGGGCCGAAGGGTTGCCAAAAGCCGTGGAAAAGAGCTGAGCCTGGTCAGTCTGGATAAACACAGCGCCACCTCCGTCGCGCCTAACTACCCCCCGTGTGCGGGTCTTAAGCTGCATAGCCGAGTTGCGAGACTTACTCGGGCGTAGCGTCGGTCTGTAGGGTATTTGGTGCCCAGTAACGTCAGGGTAACGTCTGAGCGCCGCTGTTCCCCGCTCCCTGTTCGCTGTCCTCGGTTCCCGTATGATGGGCAACCGATGTCGGAAGAACTGCTCAACAATGTGCGGGTGATCCTGGTCGGCACCCAGGAGCCGATGAACGTGGGTGCCGCGGCCAGGGCCATGCAGAATTTCGGGCTCTCAGACTTGTGGCTGGTGAACCCCGAGCCGCAGGTGCGCGAAGACTTGGCCTACGGCGACGCTACCGACTCGTTCGCCTACCGGCTGGCGGTGCACTCCACCGAGATTTTGGACCGGGCCAAGGTGGTCGAAACCCTTCCCGAGGCGGTCGCGGACGTGCGGCTGGTGGTCGGCACTACCGTGCGCGAGCGCTACTTGTACACCGGCCCAGTGGTCACCGCCCGCCCGATGGCCGCTTCGATCGCCCAGTTCGCGCCGCAGGGCAAGGCCGCCATCGTATTCGGGCGCGAGGCCTCGGGCCTCACCACCGACGAGCTGGACCTGTCCCAGCTCGTGGTGCGCATCCCTACCTCGCCCAAGCAGTCCAGCCTGAACCTGGCCCAGGCGGTGCTGCTGCTGGGCTACGAGGTCTTTAATGCCATCCTCAACCCGCCTGAGCCGCTCAAGGCCCAGGTCGCCGAGCGGGATTCGCTCGAGCGTCTCTTCAAAGACCTCGAGGAGTTTACGCTCGAGATCGGCTTCACCGACGCCAGGCGCCTCCAGTACACAGTGCGCCGCTTCCGCCGCCTGCTTCACAAGGCCGACCTAACCCCCGGCGAGGTGCAGTTCCTGCGGGGCTTTCTGCACCAGAGCCGGTGGTACGGGCGGCGGGGAAGGGGAGAGGGCGGCACGAGCGGGGGAGGGGACAAGGGCGCGTAGGGACGGCGGGAATGGGCCGGGGTTGAGAGGGGCGCTGTGGTTTTGGCGGGCGCTGTGAAATCCGAACAGCGTTCGTATGCCGGACTGGGGGCGTCTCGAGGCCAGCGGGGGCACCCTCAACCAGGGAGCAGGGGTCCTGCTGGGCGTGGCCTACCAGCTGCGCGACTCGAGCGGCAACCCGCCTGCCACCTCTTTCCAGCTGAGCCTTCCGGCTTGCCGGACTGGAACTGCGGGCAACCCCAGGTCCTTAACTCTGCCAAAGCCTCCAGCGTAGAGACGTTGTTTCTCAACTCTGTTGCCCCGTTGAGCGTCAGCAACCCCAACCTTACCTTGGTGAGGGCATCTTGGGGGCTGGTGATCGGTGCGCCTATGCGACCCGGCTGGTGGCTTCGGTCGATGGGGCCGTGGCCGCTAGGGAGGATGGTCTAGGAGCACTTGGCCAGCAGCGGGCGGTCAGGGTCATGTTGACAAACTTTGGAGCTTGGCTTACTCTGTGAACGATCACAAAGACAGAGAGAGAGAACCGCAACGTAGTGTGATCGTTCACAGGGAAGCGTCGGTAGCCGTGCTCTGCCCCGCTTACACCCTGGGCTTTGGTGCTCCGGCTCCGGAGGATGTGGCTTTTGGCGGTTAGGCACGGTGGTGCAGGTCGGCCCGAAAACGGGCCGGCATGGTGTTGGTTTGGCGTTTGGCGGACAAAAGTCTCGACTCACAGGGAGAAAAGGTATGCGTCTTATCCAAATCTTGGCCCTCGGGATGGCCCTCAGTAGCGTGGGGCTGGCACAGACGAAGGTGGTCTTCTGGGACTTCTTCGGCGGCGGTGACGGCATCCGCATGAAGCAGATCGTTGACGAGTTCAACAAGTCACAAAGCGACATCATGGTCGAGCGGACTACCCAGCCCTGGGGTGCTCCGTTCTATACCAAGATCCATACTGCGGTGGTGGCGGGCGAGACCCCCGACATCATGACCTACCACCTCTCAGCGATGCCCCGCGGCCTGGCCAACAAAGACATTCGCCCCTTCACCGAGGCCGAGTTGGCTTCGGTGGGTCTGAAAGAATCGGACTTCCAGCAGAACCTGGTCAAGTCGCTCAAGGCCATCGCCAAGGAGCAGACCGGCAGAGAGGCCCTCTACGCTATACCGCTGGATACCCACACCTCGGTGCTGTACTACAACAGGGATATCCTGAAAAAGGCCGGGGTCCTGGGTGCCGACGGCAAGCCCACCGGCATGAACGGCCTGGCCAACTTCACCAAGACCCTCCAGACCATCAAGGATAAGACCGGCTCGCTTCCCCTGAGCTTTTCCTCGGGCGGCGGGGACACGGCCACCCCCTGGCGCCTGTTCTCCACCCTGCTGATGCAGCAAGGCGGCAGCCTGGTTAAGGGCGGAAAGCTCGACCTGAGCGACGTGGACACCAAGGGCAAGAACGCTCTGCAGGCCATGGTGGACTGGAGCAGCAAGGGGCTGATGGTTAAGAACACCAACTACCCCGGCTCGGTAGCCCTCTTCACCAGCGGGCGCGCGGCATTCATGTTCAACGGCAACTGGGAAGTCCCCACCATGGTGGACCTCAGGAAAGCTGGCAAGCTCTTCGACTACGGAGTGATGCCCTTCCCCAAGCTCTTCACCGGTGGGAATACCTGGGCTGACTCCCACACCCTGGCCATCCCCAACAACACCAAGACCCCCATGACCCCCGAGAAGCTGGCGGCGGTGATGAAGTTTGTGGCCTACGTCAACAAGACCGGCGGGTTGGGCTGGGCCGGCGGCGGACACATCCCCTCCTACCTGCCCACCCAGAACAGCGGCGACTACAAGACCCTCGACCCCAACGTGCAGTACAGCGCCTCCTCGGCCGCAAACGCGGTCTACGAGCCCACGGTCAAATTCTTCGGGGTAGGCGGCCCGGTCTACGACGCGACCGGCAACTCCTTCCTGCCCGCACTGCTGGGTCAGGCCACTGTGGCCCAGGCCATCAGCAAGTTCAAGACCACCCTGGCCGGGCTCAACAAGTAACCGGCCGCACGTAGTCGACATCTCGGCCTGAGCCCCCTGGGGATTGCTGATGGTCGCTGGCTTGAAAGGTCTGGCTATCGGCCATCAGCACCCACCGGGGCTAACTTCCGGAGACAACGGACCTTGATTTTCGGTCTGACCGCGCCGTGGTGAGTTCGCGCAATGAGGCACCACACCGACGCCCAGCCGCCTGCCGTTGGTGGTGAGCCGTAGTCATAAGGGAGCATCATGGTGACAGGACCCGGTACTGCCTCACCTATCAAACCCCGCTCGAGTCCGCTGTCGGCGGGGCGCTGGTGGGTCGCGCTTTTGATGGTGGCCCCTTTCGTGGTGGTCTACCTCTGGTTCTTGATCTACCCCTCGGTACAGGTGCTGTTGATGAGCTTCACCAACTCTGACATCGCGGGGCGGGGCAATTTTGTAGGCTTAGAAAACTATACACGCTTGCTCAAAGACCCCCTTTTCTGGAACGCGCTTTGGAACACGCTGTACTTCATCCTGCTCACCGTAGTCCCCAATACCGCGCTGGGCCTGATCATGGCCATGATGGTCATCCGGCTGAATTGGGCGCGTCGCTGGGTCTTGGCGGCGTTCTTTCTGCCCAACATCCTGCCGGTGAGTGTGGTGACTAACCTCTGGCAGTGGCTGCTGGATCAGAACTTCGGCATCGTCAACTACCTGTCCAAGCAGTCCATCGGCTGGTTCAGCGACCCGGTCTGGGCCATGCCAGCGGTGGCGGTGGTGACGCTGTGGTGGACAGTAGGCTTCAACGTCTTGCTCTTCATGGCCGCACTGCAAGGGGTTCCGGACGAACTATACGAGGCGGCGGCGCTGGACGGGGCCTCGAGTGGCCAGATGTTCCGCTACGTGACCTGGCCCCTGGTCTGGCCAGTCACCAGCCTGGTGCTGATCCTCCAACTCATCGCCCAATTCAAGATATTCGATCAGGTCTACCTGCTCACTAGTGGAGGCCCGTTCGATAAGACCACGGTGATCCTGCTGCTGATGTACCGCTCGGCCTTCCAGCAGCAAGAAGGCGGCTACTCTTCGACCATCGGGGTGGTGCTGCTAGTGATTATCCTGGTCGCCTCGTTCATACAATCGCGCTATCTGGGGAGGTTCCGATCATGAAAAAATCTCTCTGGGCCGTCTGGCTGGGTGGGGCGGCAACCCTGCTCACCGTCTTGTTCGGGTTGGTCTGGGTTTTCCCGGTGTACTGGATGGTGGTGACCTCGCTCAAGGCCGACACCGACACCATTGTCACCCCTCCTAGTTTCTACCCCAACCCGGTCGACTTCTCGGCCTACACCTACATCGTTCAGAACAGCCCCATCCTGCACTGGTATGTCAACAGCATCGTGACCTCGCTGCTGATCACCTTTCTGGTGCTGATCCTGGCCCTTCTGTGCGCCTTCGCCCTGTCGCAGCTTGACTTCCCGGGCAAGGGCTGGCTGTACTGGGTCATTCTGGCGGGGTTCATGATTCCCTTCCAGGCTAGCATCGTCCCTTTGTTCCTGCAGATGCAGAAGCTGGGGATGGTCAACACCTACGCTGGGGTGATTCTGCCGCAACTGGCCGCCCCGCTAGCGGTGGTGATCTACAAGCAGTTCTTCGACCAGGTGCCGCGCGAGCTCGGCGACGCCGCCCGTATCGATGGGGCCAGCGAGTTCCGGGTGCTCTTCGGGATCTACCTGCCCATCAACTGGAACATCACCTGGGCCCTGGCCATCGTGACCTTCATCGCTGCCTGGAACAATTTCTTCTGGCCCTTCATCATCACCAACAACACCAACATGTTCACCATCCCGGTGGGGATCACCCAGGTACAGTCGGCCTACGGGGTGGCCTACGCCAAGACCATGGCCACGGCGGTGATGGCCTCCTTCCCTACGGTGATCGCCTACCTGCTCTTCCAGCGCCGGGTCACCGAGGGGGTTATGGCGACGGCGGGGATTAAGTAGGAGGGCGGGGTGATGCCGACCCTCGAGTGCGGCTGGTGGCGGTGGGCCAGTACCTCGGCCCGCCGGGTTCCCGTCTTCCGCGCCCAGGGCCGAGGCCTGTACGTTGTAAAGCCTTATGATTGCGCTGTTACACTGACTTCAGAACGAGCCCCAGTTATGAGTGAACTCAGTAGAAAAGCCGCAACCATAAACGACGTAGCCGAGGCTGCCGGGGTCTCTTACCAGACTGTCTCGAGGGTCATAAACAACCACCCCTCGGTCAAAGAGGACACCCGAAGGCGGGTTAAGGATGCGATCCGCCGTCTCAAGTACCAACCCTCGAGCGTGGCCCGCAGCCTGGTCATGCAGCGCTCTAACCTGATCGGTCTGGTCAGCTTCGGGACCCTTCACTTCGGCCCGGCCCAGATGCTTTCCAGCATAGAGCAGGCCGCGCGGGCCCGAGGCTACCACCTCAGTATCGTCAGCATCCCCTCACTCAACCGCAACGAGCTCGAGCGGGCCATCAACACCCTGCGCCGCCAGCGGGTGGCTGGCATCCTGGTAGTGGCCCCGCTCCTGGGGGCCGAGACCGACTTCCTGCGGGAACTGGGCACGGCCGTCCCGACCGTGTTGGTCGACGCTGACTTGGGCGCCGGGCTGCCGTTTAGCACCATCGACCAGTTCGCCGGTGGCCGGCTGGGGGTAGAGCATCTGTTGGGGCTGGGGCACCGTCGGATTGCTCTGGTCAACGGCCCTCAGGACTGGAACGACGCCCGCCTACGCACCCAGGGCTGGCTGAACGCCCTGCGCGACGCCGGCCTGCAGCCGGTGGTGCAGGCCCTGGGGGACTGGAGCGCGGCCAGCGGCTACGCCGCGGCCCGCGAGCTGCTGGGCCAGGGCCGGCTCTTCACCGGCCTGCTGGTGGCCAACGACCAGATGGCCCTAGGGGCGTTGAAGGCCCTGCGCGAGGCGGGCCTCCGGGTTCCCGCTGACGTCTCGGTGGTGGGGTTCGACAACACCCCAGAGTCGGAGTACTTCGACCCGCCGCTCACCACCGTCCACCAGGACTTTCCTAGCCTGGGACAGGCCAGCCTGGCCCAGCTGCTCTCGATGATCGAGGCCCCCGCCACCGCCCCGTCCCTGCAGGTGATCCCCCCGACCCTGATGGTCCGCTCGAGTACCAGCCTGGCTGGGGGGCCAGAGCCCCTTCGGGCCGCCGCTGGGCCGGTCGCGGGTGGGGTAGGCTCGAGCCGCAGGAGCAAAGGGGGTAAGAAGCGATGAGCCAGCGGTACACCGTAGGGGTGGATTTCGGCACCGAGAGCGGGCGGGCGGTGGTGGTGCGGGTCTCGGACGGCAAGGAGTTGGCCGACGCGGTGAGCCCCTACCCGGACGGGGTGATCGACCAGAGGCTGCCAGGGGGCCAGGTCCTTCTGGCCGACGAGTGGGCCTTGCAGAACCCCAACGACTATGTCCATGTCCTCAAGACCGCGGTGCCCGAGGCGCTCCGGCGCAGCGGCGTCGACCCCGCCGAGGTGATCGGCATCGGCATCGACTTCACCGCCTGCACCATGCTGCCCACGCTGGCGGACGGCACCCCGCTGTGCAACCTGCCGGAGTTCCGCGACAACCCGCACGCCTGGGTCAAGCTCTGGAAGCACCACGCCGCGCAGCCCCACGCCGACCGCATCAACGCGCTGGCCGCCGCGCGCGGCGAGGCCTGGCTGCCGCGCTACGGCGGCAAGATCTCCTCGGAGTGGTTCTTCGCCAAGACCCTGCAGATTGTGGAGGAGGCCCCCGAGGTCTACGCTGCGGCCGAGCGGCTGCTCGAGGCCGCCGACTGGGTGATCTGGCGGCTGTGCGGCGTCGAGACCCGCAACACCTGCACGGCCGGCTACAAGGCCATCTACCAGGACGGGAAGTACCCTGGCCGCGAGTATCTGACGGCGCTAAACCCCGAGCTGGCCGACCTGGTCGAGACCCGCATGAAGACCGACCTGGCCCCGCTGGGTGGAAAGGCCGGCGAGCTGACGCCCGAGGCCGCTGCCTGGACCGGCCTCAGGCCCGGGATCGCGGTGGCGGTGGCCAACGTGGACGCCCATGTGACTGTGCCCGCCGCCGGGGTGGTCGAGCCGGGCCGGATGGTGGCAATCATGGGGACCAGCACCTGCCACATGGTGATGAGCGAGCGGCTATCGGTGGTTCCGGGCATGTGCGGCGTGGTTGATGGTGGGATTATCCCCGGGCTGTACGGCTACGAGGCCGGCCAGAGCGGGGTTGGCGACATCTTCGGGTGGTTCGTGAAGAACGCCGTCCCAGCAGGATACGCTGCGGGAGAAAATGTGAACGTTCACGAGGTCCTCGAGCGCGAGGCCGCCGCCCAGAAGCCCGGCGAGCACGGCTTGCTGGCGCTGGACTGGGTCAACGGCAACCGCAGCGTGCTGGTGGATGCCTCCTTGAGCGGGTTGATTTTGGGGCTCACGCTGGGCACCAGGGCGCCGGACATCTACCGCGCCCTGATCGAGTCGACCGCCTTCGGGACTCGGGTTATCGTCGAGACTTTCCGCCAGAACGGAGTGCCGGTCGAGGAGTACGTGGCGGCCGGCGGCCTGCCCAAGAACCGGATGCTGATGCAGATCTACGCCGACGTGCTGGGCATGCCGCTGAGCGTGATCGACAGCGAGCAGGGCCCCGCCCTGGGCAGCGCCATGCACGCGGCGGTGGCAGCGGGGGCCTACCCCGACATCCAGGCTGCGGCCTCGAGGATGGGCAAGGTGCGCAAGAACGTCTGGAACCCCGTCCCCGCCAACCAGAAGGTCTACGACGGGCTCTACGCCGAGTACGTCGCTCTGCACGACTACTTCGGGCGCGGGGCCAACGACGTGATGCGGCGGCTCAAGGCCCTGGCGCGCCGGCAAGGAGCCCCCGCGTGAGCGCCGACCTCCGGCAGGAGCTGGTCCGGCTGCACCTCGAGCTGCCCAGGAGTGGCCTGGTCACCTGGACCAGCGGCAACCTCAGTGCCCGGACGCCAGAGGGCGGGATGCTGATCAAGCCCAGCGGCCTGCTCTTCGAGGAGCTGACCCCCGAGAGCATGGTGGCCTGCGACCTCGAGGGCCGTCCGCTGGAGAGCCGCTACAAGCCCTCCTCCGACACCGCCACCCACGCCTACATCTACCGCCAGATGCCCGAGGTGGGGGGCATCGTCCACACCCACAGCCCCTACGCCACCGCCTGGGCTGCGGTGGGGCGGCCGATCCCCTGCGTGCTCACCGCCATGGCCGACGAGTTCGGCGGTGAGATCCCGCTGGGCAGCTTCGCGCTCATCGGCGGCGAGGAGATCGGGCGGGAGGTGGTGCGGGTGCTGTCTGGTCACCGCTCCCCGGCCATCATCCTGCAAAACCACGGCGTCTTCGCCCTCGGCAAGACCCCCAAGGCCGCCCTCAAGGCCGCGGTGATGTGCGAGGACGTGGCCCGTACGGTCTTCCTGGCCCACCAGCTCGGCACCCCCCTCCCCATCGCGCCCGCCGACGTGGATCGGCTCTACGACCGCTACCAGAACGTGTACGGGCAGTGAGCCCGGCGCACCGTGCTTCAGGCCTTCGGGCTGCGGCCTAACCTTCGCCCCCCCCAAACTCCCCGAAACGAATATGAAACACCTCTCTACCCCCGAAATCTGGTTTGTCTGCGGCTCGCAGCACCTCTACGGCCCCGGCCCCCTCGAGCAGGTCGCCGCCAACGCCCGGGCCGTGGCCCGGGGCCTCGACGACTCCGGACAGATCCCCCTCAAGGTTGTCTTTAAAGCGCTCTTGACCACACCGGAGGAGATCTTGGGGGTGATGCGGGAAGCCAACTCGAGCCCCGAGTGCGCCGGACTGATCCTCTGGATGCACACCTTTTCGCCCTCCAAGATGTGGATCGGCGGGCTCGCTGCCTTGAAGAAACCTTTCCTACATCTGCACACCCAGTTCAACCGCGACCTGCCGTGGTCGAGCATTGACATGGACTTCATGAACCTTAACCAGGCCGCGCACGGCGACCGCGAGGCCGGGTTCATCCACAGCCGGATGCGGCTGAACCGCAAGGTGGTGGTGGGGCACTGGTCGGACGCCGGGGTGCAGGCGCAGATGGATGCCTGGGCCCGGGCCGCCTGGGCCTGGCACGACCTGCAGGGTGCGCGCTTCGCTCGCTTCGGCGACAACATGCGGAATGTGGCGGTGACCGAGGGCGACAAGGTGGCGGCCGAGCTGCGCTTCGGCTTCGCGGTGAACGGCTACGGGGTGGGCGACCTGGCGGCCCGGGTCGGGGCGGTTTCCGAAAAGGCCGTCGACGCGCTGGTGGCCGAGTACGACGGGACCTACAAGGTCGCCAAGGAGCTGCGCAAGGGCGGTCGGCGGCGCGAGGAGCTGAAGTACGGGGCGAGGATTGAGCTGGGCTTGCGGGCCTTCCTCGAGGAGGGTGGCTTCAAAGCCTTTACCACCACCTTCGAGGACCTGCACGGCCTGCGCCAGCTGCCCGGTCTGGCGGTGCAGCGCCTGATGGCCGAGGGCTACGGCTTCGGGGCCGAGGGCGACTGGAAAACGGCAGCGCTGCTGCGGGCCATGAAGGTGATGGGCGGCAACCTGGGCACCTCTTTCATGGAGGACTACACCTACCACCTCGAGCCCGGCCGCCACCAGGTCCTGGGGGCGCACATGCTCGAGGTCTGCCCGACCATTGCGGCCGCCACGCCAACCCTCGAGATCCACCCGCTGGGCATCGGGGGCCGGGAGGACCCGGTGCGGCTGGTCTTCGACGCGAAGGCGGGCGACGCCCTCAATGCCTCGCTGGTGGACATGGGCAACCGCTTCCGGCTGATCGTAAACGAGGTCCGGGCGGTCAAAACGCCCAAACTCCCCAGGCTGCCAGTGGCTCGAGCGGTCTGGGAGCCCAAGCCCGACTTCAAGACTGCCTGTGCGGCCTGGATCTACGCCGGCGGGGCCCACCACACCGGCTATAGCTACACCGTGACCACCGAGATGCTCGAGGACTTCGCCGAGATGGCGGGCATCGAGCTGGTGGTCATCGACGCCGACACCAGGCTGCGCGCCCTCAAGGCCGAGCTGCGGCACAACGACCTCTACTACGCCCTGGCCCAGGGGCTGCGGGTCTGAGTGGAGATGTGGGATGCGCGGCTCGAGGAATCGGTGGATGGGCGCATGGCACAGGCGCTGCCTTCCTCACCCCGTAAACCACATCGCGATTGTAGGGACAGCGGGCCCATTGTCCCTACAGCAATCGCAGGTTGATCTGCCGAGCCCGGCGCAGTTTAGCGCAACTACTCCAAAACAAGAGAGGTCTTTTTGATGCAAGTGGTGCGTTTACACGGCCCCAAGGATTTGCGCCTCGAGACCACCCTCGAGCCCTTGCCCCCCGGCCCTGGACAGGTTCTGATCGCGGTGGGTGCGGTCGGGGTCTGCGGCTCGGACCTGCACATGTACGAGACCGGGAAGATCGGCACCACCGCCGTCGAGACCCCCCTGGTGCTGGGGCACGAGTTCGGCGGAACCGTTTTGCGGGTGGGACCCGGCGCCCTCGACGGCTATGCCCAGCCCCTGCGGGCCGGGCAGCGGGTGGCGGTGGACCCACAGGTGGCCTGCGGCCACTGCCGGCAGTGCCAGGAAGGCCACCCCAACCTCTGCCCCCGCCACCGCTTTTACGGGGTCTGGCCCGACGACGGAGCTCTGCGCGGCTGGATGGTGGTCGAGTCCCGCAACTGCTTCCCGGTCCCCCAGGCCTTCAGCGACGCCACCGTGGCCCTGCTCGAGACCCTGGGCGTGGCCATCCACGCCGTCGACCTGGGCAAGCTGCGGGTCGCCGAGGGGGTGGGGGTGATCGGCTGCGGACCGGTGGGGCTGCTGATCCTGCGGCTGGCCAAGCTTGCCGGAGCCGGCCCGCTCTACGCCTTCGACCCTCTGCCCTGGCGCAGGGAGAAGGCCCTCGAGCTGGGGGCCGACGCGGCCTTCGAGCGCGCCCCCGGCCCGGCTGCCGACCTCGACGTGGTATTCGAGGCCGCCTGGGCCAACGAGTCGGTGCAGCAGGCGGCTGAGATGGCGCGCCCCGGCGGTCGGCTTGTGCTGGTGGGGATCCCCTCTGATGACCGGCTGTACCTGCAACACTCCACCGCGCGACGCAAGGGGCTGAGCCTGATCATGGCCCGGCGCATGAAGCACACCTACCCCCGGGCCATCCGGCTGGTGGAGTCGGGGCAGGTCGATCTCGAGGGCCTGGTCAGCCACCGCTTCAGCCTCGAGCAGACCCCCCAGGCCTACGCCGCAAACGCTGCCTACACGCCCGGGCTGCTCAAGGCGGTGATCGAGGTGGCCGGGGCGACCGGGGACTAACCAGGAGAGAGCCATGGCAGACAGCGTTCCCTCACCTCGCCGGCGCTACCGCCCGCTCCCCCTCGGGGCGGTGGGCTTCGAGGACCAGTTCTGGGCGCCCCGCCTGCGGGCCAACCGACAGCGCGGGATTGCCTTCCAGTTCGAGCAGCTCGAGCGCATCGGGGCCGTGCAGGCTCTGGACCAGCAGCCCCGCCCGCTGGCCATCCCCTGGCGGGGCTGGGGCACCACCCAGATGTTCTGGGACTCCGACCTGGCTAAGTGGATCGAGGCCGCCAGCTACAGCCTGGCCACCTACCCCGACCCAGCCCTCGAGGCCCAGGTGGACGACCTCACCGCCAAGCTGGCCGCTGCCCAGCAGCCCGACGGCTACCTCAACACCTTCTTCACCGCCCACATGCCGGACAAGCGCTTCACCAACGAGCGCGACTGGCACGAGACCTACTGCGCCGGGCACCTGGTCGAGGCGGCGGTGGCCCACTTCGAGGCCACCGGCAAGCGGACGCTGCTCGAGGTGATGGAGCGCTACGTCGACCTTCTGGCCAGCGTCTACGGCCCCAGCGAGGGCCAGAAGCGCGGCTACCCCGGCCACGAGGAGCTCGAGCTGGCCCTGCTCAAGCTGTACCGGGCCACCGGCAAGCCGAAATACCTCGAGTTCGCCCGCTACCTCGTCGACGAGCGGGGCCGGCAGCCGCACTTCTTCGACCTCGAGGCCCTGGCCCGCGGCGACGACCCCGCGGCCTTCTTCCAGAAGACCCACGAGTACTCTCAGGCCCACAGGCCGGTGCGCGAGCAGGATAAGGTGGTGGGCCACGCGGTGCGGGCCATGTACCTCTACACCGCTATGGCCGACCTGTCCGGCGAGACTGGCGACGCGGGCCTGATGGCCGCCTGTGAGCGGCTGTGGGCCGACCTCACCACCCGGCGACTGTACGTGACCGGCGGGCTGGGCCCCTCGGCCAGCAACGAGGGCTTCACCGCCGACTACGACCTGCCCAACGAGACCGCCTACGCCGAGACCTGCGCCAGCATCGGGCTGGTCTTCTGGGCCCGGCAGATGCTCGAGGCCACCGGCCAGGGCCGCTACGCCGACCTGCTCGAGCACGCCCTGTACAACAACGTCCTGGCCGGAGTCTCGCCCGCAGGCGACCGCTACTTCTACGAGAACGTGCTCCAGAGCGCCGGCGCCGACCGGCGCTGGGAGTGGCATGTCTGTCCCTGCTGCCCGCCCAACCTGCTGCGCCTGCTGATGTCGCTGGGCCAGTACGCTTACGGCCAGGGAGAGGGCGAGATTGCGGTGCACCTCTACGCCGAGGGCCGGGCCCGGCTCGAGGTCGCGGGCTCCGCCGTCACCCTGCACCAGACCACCCGCTACCCCTGGGACGGCAGCGTGAGCCTGAAACTCGAGCTCTCTCAGCCCGCCGCTTTCACCCTGAGGCTGCGGATTCCTGGGTGGTGTGAGGGCGCTCGAGTCTTCGTCAACGACGTGGGAGTCGCGCTCGCGCCCCTGCTCGAGGACGGCTATGCCTCGCTTCACGCCCAGTGGAAGAGCGGCGACGAGGTCCGCCTCGAGCTGCCCATGCCGGCCCATTGCCTCTACGCTCACCCTGCGGTGCGGGCCGACGCCGGCCAGGTCGCCCTGCAGCGCGGCCCGATCCTCTACTGCCTCGAGGCCGCCGACAACCCCTATCCGCTCCACCAACTCATCCTCCCCGAGAACGCCGAGATCAGAGCCCGCTTGGCGCCTGACCTGCTCGGTGGGGCGGTGGTGCTGGAGGCGGAGGGCCTGCGCGAGGCCACCTCCGACTGGAATCAACAACTATACCGCAGCAGTCCGCCGAAGCTCGAGCCCGTCACCCTGCGGGCCGTCCCCTACTCCCTGTGGGCCAACCGCGAGCCCGGGGAGATGCGGGTCTGGATCCGAACCGCTTAGAAGCCAGAGGCCGGTGAGAAGGATGTCGAGCGTCGAGGGACGAGAGCTTAAGCCGCGGGGCGGGAGGCACGACCTGACCCGCAGTCCACCTGGTTTCTTCCCCTGACCTTGACTTCCGCTTTACCGGCCTTTTCGATCACTGCTTACCACTATCCGCAGTCCTCGCATCAAACCAGGAGAACCCCTATGTCCAAGACCGCCCAGATATTCCTCGACACCCAGCGCACCATCGGCGAGATATCGCCCCTGATCTTCGGCGGCTTCGCCGAGCACATGGGGCGCTGCATCTACGAAGGCATCTACGACCCCGGCTCGCCCCACGCCGACGAGCGGGGTCTGCGCAAGGACGTGCTGGCCGCGCTAAAGGAGACCGGCTACACCGTGATGCGCTACCCAGGCGGCAACTTCGTCTCCGGCTACCGCTGGCTCGACGGCGTCGGCCCCAAGGAGAGCCGCCCGCGCCGCCGCGAAATGGCCTGGAAGTCGGTCGAGACCAACCAGTTTGGCACCGACGAGTTTATGCAGTTCGCCCGGGAGATCGGCACCGAGCCGATGCTGGCGGTAAACCTGGGCACCGGGACTATCCAGGAGGCCGCCGACTTGGTGGAGTACTGCAACGCTGCTCCCGGCAGCCAGTTCGCCGACCTGCGGGCCAAGAACGGCCACCCCGACCCCTACGGGGTCAAGTACTGGTGCCTGGGCAACGAGATGGACGGCCCCTGGCAGATCGGCCATTTGGAGGCCCACGAGTACGGGCGCAAGGCCCTCGAGGCTGCCAAGGTGATGCGCTGGCAGGACCCCGGGGTCAAGCTGATCGCCTGTGGCTCCTCGAGCACCTTCATGCCCACCTTCCCCGACTGGGACCGCACCGTGATGGAGCACCTCTACGACCACGTCGACTACCTCTCACTGCACTACTACGCCAACAACCACGCCAACGACCCGCTGGACTACCTGGCCTCCACCCTGCTCTTCGAGGGGCACCTCGACACACTGGCCGCCACCCTGCGCTACGTCAAGAGCAAGCTGCGCTCCAAGCGCGAGGTCTACCTGAGCTGGGACGAGTGGAACGTCTGGTACAAGAACATGGAGATGGACGGCCGCTGGACCGAGGCCCCCCACCTGATCGAGGAGGTCTACAACCTCGAGGACGCGCTGGTAGTGGCGCAGTGGCTGTCGGTCTTCCTGCGCCGGGCCGATGTGCTCAAGGTGGCCTGCATCGCCCAGATCGTCAACGTGATCGCCCCGCTGCTGACCACCAAGGACCAGACCCTCAGGCAGAGCATCTTCTACCCCCTGACCCTGTTCTCCAACCACGCGCGCGGCAACGCGCTTGACGTGAAGGTCAGCTCGCCGCGCTACGCCACCACCTCCTACGGCGAGCAGCCCCTGCTTGACGTCTCAGCCAGTCACGACCCGGCCAGCGGCCGGGGGGCGGTCTTCATCGTCAACCGCTCGCTGACCGAGACCCTCGAGGCCGAGCTGGTCTGGCAGGAGGGTGCCCCTCAGGGGATCACGGCCGTCCACCAGCTCAGCGGCACCGACCTCAAGGCCGCCAACAGCTTCGAGAACCCCGGTGCGGTGGTCTCGAGGCCCATCCCGAGTGTGCCCATCAACAGCGCCACCGCCAAGCTCAGTGTCCCGCCGCTCTCCTTTACCACCGTCATCACGCAGGGCCGGTCCTAGCCCCGGTCCCGCTTCGCCAGCTTCTTCCTAGCCCGCAGCAGTATCGCGCGCCTGATGCCGGGGCGCGGGACGTCGTAGGCTGCCAGCCTCAGCTCCTCGCTCAGCCAACGGCGGGCGGCTTTCGTGTCGTCCAGCGGGACGGGCTGGGGCGGCGCGGGCGGGGCCTCGAGCTTCCCGGCCAGCTCGGACGGCCTCGAGCGCCGCTCGGCTTTCTGCAGTTCCAGCCACTCCTCACGGGTCAGCGTCTTCCCCATGCCCAGAGCTTGTCCGCCCCTGCTGATTCAAGGCTGACAACCCGCTGACTCGGGCGACGGGCGTCAGGCTCGCCTCGGCCAGGTACCGTTCAAGCTGGGCTACCCTCGAGCGGCGGTCGAACAGCTTGTACAGTGTCAGCCAGTCCTCGGGTGTCATCCACGGAAGGCCATCTCTCCGCGCCACACGGGCGTGGTCGAACGTCCACGAGACCACGCCGCCCTCCGAGGCCACCCGGATACCCGCCATCAGGTCCAGACCGGTGCCATCCGACGCTATAAACCGGGCGAAGTGGGCGGTCTGAAAGCTGGGGTGGTCGGGCTGAGGCACAGGCTCGAGCAGGGCGGTGAGCCGCCGGCCAATCAGGGGAAAGTGCTCAACAGTGGTAAGCAGATCAAGATCGGTGGGATTAGGCTCAAGGCCGAGGGTGTACAGCAGGGTGCTGCCCCCGATGGCCCACTCGAGCCCCTCGAGGTACGGCTCGATCTGGTAGGCCAGCCTGACGGGGGGCGGGTTCACCTCAGCCTCCATCATGCGGGTACCAAACTGTACAAAAAACTCCGGCTGAACGGCCGGTCGGCCAGCAGGGCATTAACCTCCTCCAGCCCCACCGCCGCCACCTTCGCGGCGGTCTCGCTCAGCGGCTCGTAGCTCTGGCGGTAGAGGTAGCTGTTGCCCAGGCTCATCAGGCGCTGCATGGGGGTCTCGCCCGCGAAGACCAGGGCGGTGGCCAGACGGTTCTTGGCCCGGTCCAGCTCGGCCTGGGTGACGCCGTGGGCCTCGAGGCGGTCCAACTCCTCCCGGATGATCCGCTTCACCTCCGCCTCGTTGGCGGGGTCGGTCTGGGCGTAGACGTAGAACAGGCCCGCCCCGTCGGAGTCGTCGGCCCCGGCGCTCACCGACTCCACCAGGCCCCGGTCGGCCAGTGCCCAGTGCAGGCGGCTGTTGTCCTCCTCGCCCAGGATGCTCATCAGCAGGCTGGCAGCGTAGCGGCGGGGGTTCTGGGCCGAGACGCCCTCGGCCAGCAGGGCCATGTAGACCTGGGTGGCCTGGGCGTAGGGCTGGCGGTGCTCGCCCGACAGGGGCCTCAGTTCGGGGTAGCTGCGCGAGACAGGGTAGTCCCGCCAGTCGGCGGTGAGGGCCTGGAGCTGGGAAAGCGTCGCCTCCCAGTCGACCCGGCCCGCCAGTGCCAGCACCAGATTCGAAGGGGCGTAGCGCCGGGCCTGATAGTCGCGCATCTGCTCGAGGCTAAGGGCGGTGATGCTGTCCTCCGTCCCCAGCACGCTGTTGCCCAGCGGGTGGGCCCCGAAGAACTTTTCCTTGGCCCAGTCGAAGAGCATCGAGGAAGGGCGGTCGAGGTACATCTCGATCTCCTCGAGGATCACGCTCTTCTCGGTTTCGAAGTCCTCTGGGCGCAGCGCCGGGCGCATCAGGGCCGTCCACAGCTCCAAGAGCTGGGGAGCGAACTCGGGCAGCACCGCGCCGTAGTAGACGGTCGATTCCTCGGAGGTGTAGGCGTTGTAGTTGGCCCCTAGGTCGTCAAAGAGCAGGTTGACCTCGAGGCCGTCCAGGCGGTCGGTGCCCTTGAACAGCATGTGCTCGAGGAAGTGCGAGACGCCCGCCACCTCGGGCGTCTCGTCGCGGCTGCCGGTCTTGACGAAATACCCCAGGGCAGCGCTCTTGGCCTCGGGGTTGACCTCGGCCACCACGGTAAGGCCGTTCTCGAGGCGGACTTGTTTGAACTCTACGGCGGTTTGGCTCATGGGTTCCTTAAGGGCTCAGGCGACGGGGACAGAGGGAAGGTGCGCGGGCCGCTCGAGGCCGCGCCGTGTAGAGCAGAATACGCCGGCAGGATGATTTTTTGATAGCCCGGGGTTTTGCCTGGTGCAGACCAAGGGCGCCCCAGCCCCTGGGCTGCGCCGCAGGGGAAGCGGCCCGCGGGCAAGGCCTCACAGAGGGTTGGGAAGGGGGATGCACGAAGAGACCCAGCGCCAAGCGCCAAGCGCTTCCAACCTCGACCCGGCCTTCCTCCGCCTTGTTCTGACCCTCGAATGCACTCATAGCGCGTCCCACCCTTACGGCGAAGCGCGGAGCCGCAATGTACCCGGTGCGGCAAACGCCGCCGTACCGGGTATTGGTGGGAACCGCTCTCAAATCCCCTGCAACTCGAGCCAAACCAAAGACGCCGCAGCAATGCGGCGTCTTTCCTGTCTTCTGTTCCTCAGCTTCAAGCCTTAGCGACCGGGCGTTCTTCGGCAGGGGCGGTATAGGTTTTCTCGATCATCTCCTTCTCCCAGCCGGTGTAGTACTGCTTCACACTGTCGGAGGAGGCTTCCTCGGTGAGGTACTTGACGTTGGAGTACATGGCGCTGCGGTAGTCGGTCACCTTGCCGCTTCGCAGCGCGTCGATCACCTGCTGCACGCCGCGCTCGACCGTCCAGCGGGGCTGGAAGCCCAGAAGGTTCTTGATCTTGGAGAAGTCCACGCGGTAGTTGCGGCGGTCGCCGTCGCGGCCCGAGTCGATCAGCTCGGCGTCGGGAACCAGCTTCTTGACCAACTCGCCGACCATCCCGAGGGTCATGTTGCCGTCGTTGCCCCCGACGTTGAAGGTCTCGTTGTGGACGCGCTCCTTGGGGGCCTCCACGGCCAGCATCACCGCCAGCGAGGCGTCGTCGACGTGGACGAAGGGCCGCCACTGGTCGCCGCCGAAGACGGTGATCTTCTTGTCCACCACCGCCTTGGCGGTGAGCAAGTTCACCACCAGGTCGAAGCGGGTCCGGCCCGAGAGGCCGAAGATGGTGCCGAAGCGCAGGTTAACCACCGAGAAGTCGTCGGACTGGAGCTTTTGCAGAACCTGCTCCGAGGCGATCTTGCTTCGGGCGTAGAGCGAGACCGGGTTGAGGCTGCTGCGCTCGTTGAGCACCATGTCGCTGGCCCCGTAGACCGAGCAGGTGCTGGCGAAGACAAAGCGCTTGACCCCCAGGCCCTTGGCGATCTCAGCGATGACGCGGGTGGCCACCAGGTTGATCTCGATGGTGAGGTTCTCGTCCAGGGCACAGGCGGGGTCGCCCACCAAGCCGCCGAGGTGCACCACCGTCTCGACGCCGTGCATGGCCTGAACCACCTTGTCTACCTGGCGGAAGTCAGCCTGGATGACCTCGAGGTTGGGGTGGCCCAGCACGCCCGCTATGGGCTCGTGGCCGAACATCAGGAGGTCGAGAAGGCGCACCTTATAGCCCTTCTCAAGGAGCCGCGGCAGAAGGCCGGAACCCACGTAGCCCGCCCCCCCAATCACCAGCACGGTCTTCTGGTTGCTGACCACGGCGGAGATGGGGTCGGACTTGGCAGCCTCGGCCTCGAGGCGCTCGCGCCGCTTGACCTCGATGTTCCACATCAGGTGAACCCAGGCCCGACTGCTCAGGGTCAGGGCCAGGGTGAAGAACAGCGCGATAAAGACCGCCTCGCGGGGCGGGGAGATCAGGCCGGGGATGAGGAAGGCTGCAAAGCCTACCAGCAGGTAGCTCATCAGCACCGCCTGGGCCACGATCAGCATTTTGTAGCGGCCCCGGTAGACCCGGCTTTTGGTGTAGAAACCGTTGAGGGCGAACACCCCGAAGCTAACAGCCAACAGCACCCACCCTGACTGGACGAAGGTCTGCGCATAGCTGGCGAGTTGCACCTGAGCGCCCCCCTGAGAGGCCCAGGCGAAATGCACCAGCAGAGCAGCGGCGTAACTGACGGCAACCATCAGCAGGTCGGCGAAGACGCGCAGGAGTACATCGGGAGTAAGTCGGAAGTTGCTGAGATGGTTCATTAGCCTGCCCTCCAAATCGGTTTTCTTTAGCGTGTTGCCTCTTGCAAGACCTGTTCGACTGCGGCAGCGGTGGCCTCGATGTGCTCCATGGTTAGGGTGGGGTGTACCAGGAACATCAGCGAGGTCTCGCCCAATTCCTTGGCTACCGGCAGACGCTCGGCGGGCTGCCAGCCCCGGCTGGTGAAGGCCTTTTCCAAGTAAATCTCCGAGCAGGATCCGCTCATGCAGGGAATGCCCAATTCCGAGACCTCCTTCATGATCCGGTCACGGCTCCAGCCCGGCTTGAGCTGCTCGGGACGAACATACACGTAATATTTGTAATAAGCGTGGAAGAGGTCGGCGGAGGGCTCGGTCACGCGCAAAGCCGGTTGGGCCTTGAAGCGCTCGTTGAGGAACAGGGCGTAGCGGCGGCGGGTCTCGATCCAGCCGTCCAGCTTGCGCAGGATCACCCGGCCGATGGCCGACTGCATCTCGAGCATCCGCCAGTTGGTGCCGAACTCCTCGTGCAGCCAGCGGAAGCCGGGGGGGTGGGCGCGGTTGTACACGGCGTCGTAGCTCTTGCCGTGATCCTTAAAGCTCCAGGCCTTGCTCCAGAGGTCGTCGTCGTTGAGGGTGAGCATGCCGCCCTCCCCGCCGCAGGTGAGGATCTTGTCCTGGCAGAAGCTCCAGGCGCCCGCGTGACCGATGGAGCCGACGCTCTTGCCCTTGTACTTTGCCCCGTGGGCCTGTGCGCAGTCTTCGATGACCCAGAGGTTGTGCTGAGCGGCCAGGGCCATGATGCCGTCCATGTCGGCAGGCCAGCCTGCGAGGTGTACCACGATGATGGCCTTGGTGCGGGGGGTGATGACCCTGGCGATGCTCTCGGGCGTGATCACGCCGCTGTCGGGGTCTACCTCAGCCATGATCGGCTTGGCCCCGCGCATCACGGCGGCCGAGGCCGAGGCGATGAAGGTGCGGGGGGTGGTGATCACCTCGTCGCCCTCGCCGACCCCCATCGCGTAGAGGGCCAGCTCAATCGCCACCGTGCCGTTGTGCAGCGCGATGGCGTGCTTGGTGCCCACGTACTCAGCAAACTCTTTCTCGAACAGCCGGCCTTCCTGGCCGGTCCAGTAGTTGACTTTTCCCGACTGCAACACTGCCACAGTTGCGTCTATCTCGTCTTGAGCGAAGTAGGGCCAGGGGGCGAAGGGGGCGGTCAGCGTGGGGTTGCGTAGCATTCGTGTTCACCTCTACCAAGCTCTAGTTCAACATATCTATCGAGCCGTCGATGGTCAGATTAGCCTAAATCGCGTTATGCCCCCGTTATGCGGCTAGAACCAGCTCTACAGCCCTTTTCCTGTACCGTCGTTGCCCACCATCTAAACCGGATGGCCGATGTTTATGGGAAGTTATACGGCCACATAACTGCTCTTGTAACATACCTATCTGAACGACACTCCAGCCAAAACCTGAGTTTATTCTGAGTGGGGTAGGTCATAACTGACAACGGTTTGGGTATGGGATAGGTTGAAGTAACGGCCATCGTAACGGGCCGTGGCTCGAGACCAACCCCGTCTGCTACGGGGCTAGGGAAGTTTTCCAGCTTTTCGCACGTGAGACGGTGGGCTAAATTGTCCTTTAGGCTACCATTCTCTAGATGGCCTTACAGGGACGATAAATGTTCTCCCGTTAGCTGATTTTTGGCTCAGTCATCGTTACGCGGAATTCGGAGGTGGGCGGTGGGGTCGCCGCCGCCGTGAACCTAGAGGGAGCCCAGCCAGTGGGCCGCGAAGAACAGGCCCGACATCACCAGTGTGATCAACAGCAACGCGCTCAGGAAGCCCATCCCGCTGACCACCATCCCCACCGCCACCAGCAGTGCAGTCACCCCCCACACCACCACAACCGTGACGGCCGGGTTACGCAGGTGGAGCTGGTCGAGTCGGTCGTAGGTGTGGTCGCGGTCGCCGTCGAAGATGGGCTTGCCCCTGCGCCAGCGGCGGATGAAGCCGCACACCAGGTCGTAGAGGGGGAAGCTGACCATCACCATCGCGGCCACAAAGGCCATGAAGCCGTGGGTGGCGGCCAGCATGACCAGCGCCGCCAGCACGTAGCCGATAGAGAGGCTGCCGCAGTCGCCCATAAAGGTCTTGGCCCTGGGGTAGTTCCAGACCAGGAAGCCGATTAGCCCGCCCGCGAGGATCAGGGCCAGGGTCGGAGGCAGGTTGGCGGCCTCCAGGAGCAGCGCAAGACCTAGCGCCGAGATCAGCGAGTTTCCCGAGGCCAGCCCGTTCATCCCGTCGATCAGGTTGACCGCGTTGGACATCACCGGCACCAGCCCGACCCCTAGGATTAGGCCCAGCAGCCCCAGAGGCTCCCAGAAGTGCATCCCCAGGGCCGCGCCCGCCACCACCTCGGCGGCCAGGCGCACCTTGGGCAAGAGGGAATACTTGTCGTCCAGACCGCCGGTGACCGCGATGATCAGCAGGCCCAGCAGGGCCCATCCGGTCAGCGCCCCGCTGATCAGGCCCCAGAACAGCACGGTCAGCACAATCCCGAAGCCGCCGAAGCGCGGGGTGACTTTGCTGTGTATCTTGATCGCGCCGGGGCTATCCACGATGCCCCAGGCCCTCGCTAGGTGGATCGAGAGCCAGACAAACCCAATACCCGATGCCGTCGCCAACAACAGGATCAACCACAGACTCATAGCACCTCGTCAGTCCTCGAGCGCCGTTGCGGCTCGCGCTCCCATAATCCAATATGGCCGTGACGAGAGAAGGTTATTTGAGTTGCTGGCTGGTCGTCAACGGTGGAGGAGCGGTTCGCAGCAGGTAAGAGACTACTCGAGCCAGCCGCGTCCGGGCTGGGCGTGTGGCCTACGTGCTTACCGCACTGCCCTAGGGTGCGTTGACAATTGAGATCGAAGAACCCGAAAAACACCGTTCTGGAGAATAGTCCTTCCAACTGTTTGTGCTTCAACTATGAAGCCACATTAGAGACTGTTGAAATGCTTCTGGGATGAGCAAAATCCGATTCAAGCTGGGCAAAATGTCAACACGCCCTAGTTGATTCCGGCCGTGCCGACCCCAAACGTAGCGGTGAGCTTAACCTCTCAAAGGCTCATGCCGAACTAGCTCCGCCCTACGGCAAAGCCTTGGACGGCCATAAATGGCATTGGTGACCTGCACACCGGCAGGACACCCTGAAAGCCACCACCTGACGCAGCTTTATCCCGTGTGGCGGGGTAGGGGCAGGTCGGAGGGCAGCTCGAGGCTCTCCCAATCGAAGAGGTCGGAGAGGGTGCGGGGGACGCCGTAGAGCACCTTGGCATAGAGCTGCTCGTGCAGGCTCAGGACCAGCCTGAGGTCGTAGGTCTTCATGCGCTCGCGCCCGCGCTGGCCCATGGCCTTGGCCATGTTGGGGTGGGCGATGACCCACTCCATGGCCTCGGCGATGGCCCGCACATCGCCCACCTCGACCAGCCAGCCGCAGCCCTCGCGGATCAGCTCGTGCGCCCCCCGGATATCGGTGCCGATCACCGGGACGCCCATGCACAGCGACTCCATAATGGCCCTCGGCAGCCCCTCCTGCTCGGAGGTGAGCAGGGTGGCGCTGGCGGCCTGAATCAGGGCCGGTATGTCCTGCCGCCAGCCCAGAAAGTGTACGCGCTCGGCCAGGCCCATCTGCTGCACCAGTTTCTTGATCGGCTCGAGTAGCTTCCCCTGACCGGCCAGCAGCAGCCGGGCCCTGGGGTGCTTGAGGGCCGCGAAGGCCAAGACCGCGTCTTTGTGGCGCTTGCGGGGGATGAACTCTGCGGCCATCAGGAAGGTCGGCTGGTCGGGGGATAGCCCCAGCTCGGCCCGCACCCTGGCCACCGCCGCCTCGCCACCCAGCAGGTCGGGGGTGTAGCGGTGCAAATCCACCCCGATACCCGGCATGTACCAGAGGTTCTCCGGTTTGACGATGCGGTGGCGGTTTGCGGCGGCGTAGTCCTCCTCGTTCATCACCACCAGGTGGTCAGTCCAGGAACCGGCGGTGCGCTCGAGGGCGCGGAAGACTAGGTTCTTGAGCCACTTGCCCTTGGGGTGGAAGTGGAAACCGTGCGCGGTGTAAATCACCTTCGGCCGGACCAGTGGGTTGAGGTTGCGCAGTGCGTAACGCACGATGAAGGCCGGGGTGGGGGTGTGTACGTGGACGATGTCGTAACGCTCGCGTTGCACCAGGCGTCGCACCTGCTCGATGGCCCGGAAGAAGTGGTTCTGCGGGTCGAGGGGGTTGCGCGTCCACTCGATGTCGAAGAGCTGGTCGAAGTGCTCGTGGGCCTCGGAATAGCTGCTCGCGTCTGCCGCAGCCCCGTCTACCCGCCAGCCCAGCCGCCGGAAGTGGTCGGCGTGGGGGTAGAGGAACTTGCTGAAAAACAACCCGATGTTGGCAACGATAAGGAGTTTGGGGGATGACTTCATAGCGATGGATACCTCGACCACAGCCCGACCATGGAACCCCCCTGCTCCTGTAGAATATTTCTTTTTGCCCGGGTGGTTGTGGAAAGTAACGCGTTAACTGGGCATGTCTTGCCATTACTTAATCACGCCGCCCAACCCATCCGCGTAGAAAGCCGTGGCTCTCCAATCAAGCCACGGCCATCTTCCCAGGTAAAACTGAATTGGCCCTGAGTATCGGGCCCCTGGTTCAGGTCTTCACCAGGGATTTGACGCTCCCACCCAGCGCTTTGGCGTATAGCTCTTCGTGCAGCCGCAGGATGTGCTCGAGGTCGTACTGCTTGATGCGCTCCTTGCCGCGCCGCCCCATCTGCTGGGCCAGGGCCGGGCTGCCCACGATCTTGTCCATCGCGGCGGCCAGGGCCGGCACGTCGCCCACTGGGGTCAGCAGGCCGCCGTCCTCGCCCACCAGATCTTCGATCCCGCGGATCCGGGTGCCGATGATCGGCTTGCCCATGCACATGCTCTCCATGATGGCCCTCGGCAGCCCCTCGCGCTCGGAGGGCAGCAGCAGGGCGTCAGAGGCGGCGATCAGGGCCGGGATGTCCTTGCGCCAGCCGAGCTGGTGCACGCGCTCGGCAACGCCCAACTCCTGGGCCTGCCGGGCCACCTCGCCCTCCAGCGGCCCCACCCCCGCGAACACCAGGTGGGCCCGCTTGTCCCGCATGGCCGCGAAGGCCTCGAGGGCGTCCTTGTGGCGCTTGCCGGGGTTGAACTCGGCGATCATCAGGAGCATAGGAGTGTCGGACTCGAGGCCCAATTCCCGCCGCACCGCCCGCACCTGCTCGGGCGCAAGCCCCTTGCCGGAGTAGTAGCTCAGGTCCACCCCGATCCCCGGCATATACACCGTGCGTCCGCGACCCACCAGGTTCCAGGCGGCCTGCTCGTCGTGGCGGTTCATGGTGACCAAAAAATCGGTCCAAGGCGTTACGGCTTTCTCCAAGGCGTAGAAGGCGGCGTTCTTGATCGGGTTGCCCTGCGGGTGGAAATGAAAGCCGTGCGAGGTGTAGATCACCTTAACCCGGCCCTGGCGCTGCAGGCCGCGCAGGGCCAGCCGGGCCACGAAGCCCGCGATGGGGGTGTGGACGTGGACGATCTGGTAGCCCTCGCGCTCGACCAGCTCGCGCCGTTGGCGCATGCCCTGGAGGGCCTTGGCGGGGTTGCGGGGGTCCCTGGACATCTCGATCTCGTAGACGTGGTCGAAGACCTGCTCGGCCTCCTCCCAGCCCCGGTTCATCCCGCCTGCCCCGTCCACCTGCCAGCCCAGGCGGCGGAAGTGCTGGGCGAAGGGGAGCAGGAATTCTTTGAAGAAGAGTACTGTGGTGGCCACGAATAGGACTTTGGGGAGCTGTTGGCGCGGGGTGCTAGGGCGGTTGCGGATCATGCCAGACCTCAAAAACTACCCATCACTAAAGCACTACCCCGCCCCAAATGCAAGTAATGATTGACGTTATGCCCAGTCATCGGGTGGCCCGCCGGGGCCGCCTGCTCGAGTCGGAACTGTGGCCTGGAGAGAATAACGTCCGTTTCTGAGTTCGGGGGGTGGGGCGGTAGAGGGGGCGGGAAAACGGGGGAGTGACCCCCTGACTCGGGGGTGGGGCCGGGAGTAGACTGGGGGCACCCGCGAGGTGTCGTATGAAAGACTATCTGGCTCTTATCGACCGCCGAACGCTCGGCCTCAAGGGGATGCGCTGCCGCGACATCACCCCGATCTTCGCCGACCCTGAAGCTTTCGCGACGATGCTGGACGACCTTCAGCGCGGGCTGCCGGAGTTTGATCTGGTGGTCGGCGTCGAGGCCCTAGGCTTCGTGCTGGCCAGCGCCATTGCGGTGCGCACCGGCAAGGGCCTTATTCCCATCCGCAAAGCGGGCAAACTCCCGGTCAGGGCCGACGCCATCACGCTGCCCGAGGTGCGCGGACAGGCGCGAACCCTCGAGCTTCGCGCCGGCGCGATTCCGCCGGGCTCGAGGCTCTTGCTGGTGGACGACTGGATCAAAACCGGTACCCAGGTCGCCGGGGCCATCGAACTGCTCGAGCGACAGCTCGGAACCGTGGCGGCAGTGGTATCGCTCAACATCGACGAGAACGAGCTGACCCGCCCGCTGTTGGCGAGGTATCGCTTCCAGACCATTCTCCGCGACGGAAACTTGCTCGAGGTGGCCCGATGATCCCGCTTCAGGTCTTCGGCCGCACCGGCCACATCAGCACCCGTGCCGTCTTCGGTGCGGCGGGCCTGGGCAAGGTCACCCAGGCCGAGGCCGACCGAACCCTCGAGCTGCTGCTGCGCCACGGGGTCAACCACATCGACACGGCGGCCAGCTACGGCGAGTCCGAGCGGCGCATCGGCCCCTGGATGCCCCGGCACCGCCCCCACTTCTTCCTGGCCTCCAAGACCGGCGACCGCCGCTACAAGGAGGCCCTCGAGTCGGTTCAGCGCTCGCTCGAGCGCCTCCAGACCGACCACCTCGACCTGATCCAACTGCACAACCTGGTCGACCCCGCCGAGTGGGAGGTAGCGCTGGGGCCGGGTGGCGCCTTGGAGGCAGTGGTGGAGGCCCGCCGTCAGGGCATGGTGCGTTACATCGGGGTCACCGGGCACGGTCTCACGGTGGCAGCGCGGCATCTGCAAAGCCTGGGGCGCTTCGACTTCGACTCTGTTCTGTTGCCCTACAGCTACGTGTTGAACAAGCACCCCCAGTACGCCGCCGACTTTGAAGCCCTGATGGAAGTCTGTACGGCCCGCAATGTGGCGGTGCAGACCATCAAGGCCATTACCCGCCGCCCCTGGGGCGACCGCCCCCAGACCCAGGCCACCTGGTATGAGGCCCTGACCGAGCCTGCCGATATCTCCAGAGCCGTCGGCTGGGTGCTGGGCCGCCCCGGCATCTTCTTCTGCACGGCGGGCGACATCGACCTACTGCCCAAGGTGCTCGAGGCCGCCCACGACTCCCAGCCGCGCCCTTCTGGCGCCGCGATGGAGGCGCTGCTGACCGAGCGCGAGATGGCCCCGCTGTTCACGTCTTAAGGCTGCCTGGGCCGGGCAAGGTTCAGCGTCCAGTAGTTGGAGTAGGTGTTGCCGCTGCCTGCGACCAGGGCCGCGCCGATCTCGCTATAGCTCGAGCTCTTGATGGCCTCGCAGTGTCCGGAGGTGCTGCGCAGCCAGCCCCGGATCACCGCCTCCATGCCGGCGTAGCCCGCCGCGATGTTCTCGCCCCAGCTGCTCCAGGTGTAGCCCTGGCGGGTGATGCGCTGGCCGGGCGAGCTGCCGTCGGAGCCGGTGTGGCTGAAGAAGTTGCCCCGCTGCATGTCCTGGCTGTGGGCCAGGGCGGCGGCCTCGAGTCGGGCGCTCCAGCCCACCGCGGCGACGGGGCTGGGGTAGCTGCGGCTGGCGCAACTGCACGGGGCGGCCCGGACTTGGTTGAGGGCCTGGGTGAAGGCGGCGGGGCTTAGTCCGCTGCCGCTGGCGTTAAAGCTGACACTGCTGCATGCGGGCAGACCGGTGGGCGGAGCGGAGGCTGCGGGTGTGGTGACGCTGGCCTCGGTGAAGCTGCTGGGGCCCGCCCCATTCACGGCGCGAACCCGGTAGGTGTAGGCGGTTTCGGGGCTTAGGCCGGTGTCGCGGTAGGCGGTGGCGCCGAGGCTTCCGCCGACGGGGGTGAAGGTTTCGCCACCGCGGGTTCGGCGCTCGAGGGTGTAGTGGGTCGCGCCCGGGACCGCGCCCCAACTGAGGTCGGCGGCGGTGGGCGTGGCGGCGCTGGCGCGAAAGTCGGCGGGGGAACCGGGGGGGTGAACGGGGCCTGTCGGCGCGGTAGGCGGGGGAGTACGGGGCTGGCCGGGCGTCGCCAGGGGGCTGCCACAGGCGGCCAAGGGCAATAGCCAGAGCAGAAGCCAACAGCGGGCGGGCATAACTATAGGGTTAACCGGCCCCGCCCGCCGAACCCCCACGGGCTGATTAAGTTACCTTCATTTCTGCGGTTCGTCGCTGAGGGGGTTGGGAGCTGGCGGCGTCAGGCGGGACAGGCGCCGGCTAAGGCTCTGGTTCAGCAGGTTCTGGCCCAGGCCCGAGAGGTTGAGCACCGGGTAGAGTTCAAAGTTGATGCCGGTGGCGGGCTGGGCTACCAGGGTCGGGCTGCCGCCCACCTGGTAAACCCCCAGGTAGTCGGGGTCGTCTCGGATGCCGTTGCGGTTAAGGTCGAGCCAGCCCTCGAGGTAGTAGTTGCCCGTCGGGAGGCTCGAGACGCTGTACGCGGCGATGGCGGCGTTGGCACTGAGGGTGACCTCCCGGCTGCTGGCAGCCACTGCCGCGCTGCCGTTCCAGAACTGGGCGGTAATCTTGGCCCCGGCCAGGGTCAGGTTGGCGGGCAGCACCCCCACCACCAGGGTGAAAGGGACGCTGCGGGTCTGCCCTGCGCCGGTGCCGCTGAGGGTGAGGTTGTATATGCCGGGGGCGGTGGAGCCCGCAACGTTGAACTGGAACGTCGCGGCGGAGGCCCCAGCGGGGTTGGGGGTGAAGCTCGAGGTAACCCCTGGGGGCAGACCGGAGACGCTCAGGTTGACTGCGCCGGTGAAGCCCCCCCAGCGCTCGAGGCTGAGCGCGACGCTGCCCCCGCTGCCTGCCCCCGCTCCCGCCCCACTGGTGTCGGGCCGGATCGAAAACCCAGGCGAGGCGCCGGCTTGGGCGCCCTGAACGGCTGCGTAAGCATCCAAGAGCCCTGCGCCGCAGTCGGCCCCGGTCAGGCCGGGTGGCGGGGTGCGGCCGCCGTTGGAGAGGCCTTGTTCGCCGCTGCACTGGCTGCTGTTGAAAGGCCGGGCGGTGCGCCTGAGGATGTCCACGGCCTCGGCCACCCCAAGGGTGGGGCGAGCGCTCTTCATTAGGGCCAGCACGCCGGCCACGTGTGGCGCGGCCATCGAGGTGCCCTGGTAGTAGGCGTAGTTGGGCTGTCCGGCGTCGGTGCGCAGGGTGCTGAGGATGCCCCCGCCCTGAACGACCCCGCCCAGGTTGATTAAGGTGCTGCCGCCGGGGGCCATCACGTCCACCCTGGGGCCGTAGTTGGAGTAGTAGGCCCGCTGGGTCTGTGAATTCGAGGCCGCCACATTGACCACCCCGCTGCAACTGGCCGGGGAAAAGTCGGCGGTGTTGGCGGTGCTGTTGCCCGCCGACACCACCACCGCCACTCCCCTGGCCAGCACCCGGTTGATCACGTCCTGGTATAGGGGGTCCTGGCGGCAGGGACGCTCCCCCCCCAGGCTCAAGTTGATGACCTGGGCCGGGCTGGGGTTGGGGGGCAGGCCGGGCAGGGTCACGCCCGCCGCCCAGAGCATCCCGTCGGTGATGTCGGAGACGGTGCCGCCTTGCAGTCCCAGGGCCCGCACCGGCAGAATCCGTGCGCCCCAGCTCACCCCGGCCACCCCGGAGGCGTTATTGGTGGCGGCCGCGACGGTTCCGGCCACGTGCGTGCCGTGGAAAAAGCTGGTGGCGGCGGAGCCCGCGTCCTCGGGGTTGCCGTCGCGCCCGTTGCCGTCGCCCGCGTTGGTCGGGTCGCTGACAAAGTCGTAACCGATTTCCAGCTTAGAGCTCAGGTCGGGGTGGCTGGCGAAGATGCCAGTGTCCACCACCGCCACCGTGACCGGGCTGGACTGGCCCCGCTCGAGCGCCCAGGCCTGGGGCAGGTTGATGGCGGGGTAGTTCCACTGTGCGGCGAACGAGGGGTCGTTGGGGGTGGTGATCTGGGTGGGGCGGTAGATGAAGTTGGGCTGGGCGTACTCTACGTCGGCCCGCCGGTTAAGGGCGGCGATGGCCTCGAGCATGGTCTGACCGTCGGCTGCGGCGCGGTACAGTGCGGCTCCCTCGAGCCCCACCTCGCGCACCCGAGCCAGGCTCACCCCATCAGCCCGCAGGCTGCCCAGGCTTTGCAGGCCCACACCAGGGCGGAACTTGACGATCACCTCGCCCGGCCTGTAGCTGCCCGGTTCGAGGGCCGCGTAGTTCGGGCCGTCCACCCGGCCCTCCGCGTCCGCGATGCGCACCGTGCCGCTGATGGTTCCGGGCGCCGCACTGCCCGCCGGGGTGAAGCTGGCCGAGGCCCGCCTTGAGGCGTTCACCTGGGCCGGGAGGGCCGGGTCGGGGGTGCTCAGGTCGGCGCTCAGGCCGTAGGCCGCCACGTAGTAGGGGGTGCCGCTCAGCGGAGGGCTGGGGTTGAAGGTGTGATTGAGCGCCACCACGACAGCCTCGGCGGCCACGGCCCCGTCGGCCGAAGCCACCAGCCGGGTCGCGTAGGAGGCCGCCCCGATCACCAGCCCCCAAGACGCCCTCACCGAGGTCGGGCTGGGGTTGCTGACGCTCACCGAGAGCGGCTGGGCCATCTGCTGGCTGGCGTTGAGACTGAAGCTGCTCGAGAGGATCTGCCCGCCCAGATTGGCGAACAGGGTGTAGGTGCCGCTTACCGGGGCAACCGAGTTGAGGAACAGCATCTCCACGCCGGAGGCGTTGGCGGGGTTGAGAACCAGGGGCTGCCCGCGGTTCCAGTCTGGCGGGCCGGAAAGGCTCAGCTGGAAAGAGGTGGTGGGCGGGTTGCCGCTCGAGTCGCGCAGCTTGTAGGCCACAAAAGTGCCCAGCGGAACCCCCGCTCCCCGGTTGAGGGTGCCCCCGCTGGCCTCGAGGGTGCCGCGCACGGTCAGGGTGACCGCGTTGGAGGTCACCCGACTGGCGCTGGCAGTGATGCTGGCGACGCCGTCGCCCACGGCGGTAGCCAAGCCACTGGCGTTAACGCTGACCACGCTGGGGTTGCTGGACGACCAGGTGAAGACCGGCTGCGGGGCGACTGGATTACCCGAAGCGTCGCGGGCGGTGGCGCTGAACTGCTGGGTGCTGCCCAGCCGCACCGTCGAGCTGCTGGAAACGCCGGAGCTGGCGGTGCGTATCAAGATGGAGGCAAAGGGGGCGGTCGGCTCCCCCGACGGCGGAGCCCCACAGGCCACCAAAACCCCCAACAGCCCGGCCAAAACCAGGCCAACACCCGCACGCTTCATTCCCACACCCCATAGCCCCCGGTTCGGGGAACAAGCCACCCCGCTTGCACCAAAAAAAGATACAACAGGGTTAATTGGGCAAGGGAGTAAGTTACGCCATAAAGTTACTTGTAACGGTATTGGTGGGTGAGATGTAACGGTAGGCTGAATTCACGAGGTTTGACTGAGCACACTTAAGTGATTCATCTCCCATTTTTGTATGTTAGGCTTACTTTTTTATGTGGGCTTAGACGATCTCTTACTTGCTTTCTGAGATAGCTAAACATTATACTTCCTGCGCGTTTACTAAACGTCATAGATGCGTCAACTTACGTTGATGCAATCGCCGTGAGGTGTTGCGAATGAGACATTTGGTTTTTGGTAATGCAAGTGCTGAGAATGATAGCCTTTTATATGCCTGTTCTGTACGGTTTAGGTCTCCTGATGCTGCAAAACCTATCCTCACTGGACGATGGGGCACTGGCAAGTCAGCACTATTATTGCTTGATGGCGAAGAAGTGACTGAGCTTTTACAATCTCGAGTTTGGTATATAAAGGAGCAAAGCCTGGACTTGGCTTCTCTTCTCAATATAGAGCGCCAACTCGTAAACGATCAAACATTTCTAAGAAGAACATTGGAGACCGCATGGAGAGGTGAAATAATTCTCACCTATTGTCGCGTATTGAGCGGTCTTTCTACCAGCTATCGAAACGCAAGAGGTAATCATTGGGCATTTATTCATCGGGTGGCAAAAAGCGGCACCGATAGTATGCAGTCGGTGTGGACTCAGCTACCAACACTTGTCGAATTTATCATGGGCAAAGACCGAGGAAAGGGAGTTCAAGAAATTCAAAGTCAGATTACATTGCTGTACCAAAATAATACATTAGAAAACATCCAGAATTGTTTGGATGACATTCAACCAGGTGAACCTGTACCAATAATCGCCGTCGAACCAATTGAAACTCCTACTTCGCCTATAGAAGAAAATACCCATTTGGCCGATGAGCTAATTACAGCTCTGTTGAATGTTTTCCACCAAGATTTTCAACCTTCAGATAGTAATAAAAAGAATATTAGGATTACCCTTCCTTGGCATCGCTATAATCCTGAAAGAATAGACTTTCCACAAAAATTAAGGCAATACATTGGGAAGGTCAAATGGAATAGAAAGTCATTGCGTGAATTTATTAATCGTAGGATCGAGTGGGAGTTTCAACGAGTAGGTCGAAGATTTGCTCCCCGGCATGGTCATGACGCATGGAGAGAATTGTTTGGAGACAAAATTGTCAATGGGCTATGTAAGCCGCTTGTGTATGAGGATTCGTTTGATTACTTCATCCGTCATACACATCATCGAGCACGTGATTTGCAAAACCTTGCAAGAAAGGCTGTAGAACATCAAGCTGAAGTGGGAGATCAATCAATAGATGAAGTTTTGGCTCGAGGAAGTATTTCAGAGGAAACAGTTAAGGAAATGTTTCGTAGTGAGTGTCCTGAGGCTACAAGAGAACTAATTATCGAAGCCCAAAGAAGGTACCCAGAGCTAAGAAATATCAAAGAACACTTAAAGGGTTTACCAGCTTTGCCTAAATAGTCTCCAAAAAGTCAGGGTTTTTGGGCAACCAGAAAACCTGCACAAAAAGTCGGTACACTCCCCAGTTAAAAG
>JANRLD010000027.1:0-90824 GCA_033762915.1 Meiothermus sp.
GACCAACTTCATGGTCAACGGCCTGTGTGCCCTCATCGCCTACTGCCACCAACCCAAGAAACCTGCCCTACGTTGGGAACAGCCTGTTCAGCTTGTTGCCTAACTCCGAACTGGCGTTATCTAGCGCCCCTCAGTGCCCCAGCCAGACCAGCCCGCTTCCGCCCGCCCCGCGAAGCCGGTCGCCCAGTTGGGCGGTGTGGTGCTGGAGGTGGCGAATCGAGATGATCTGGTGCTCGAGCTTCGAGCAGGTGTACCAGGGAAAGCCGCTCCTGGGCTCGAGCAGATCAAGATTGTCCACTCCATCAACCATGCTGTCACAAAGGGCCAAAAACTCTCTAACCTGGGCCTTGGTATACGGCTTGGTGATCAGCGGGAGGTCGTTGCCCGCTTTGGGCGGCCCGGCAATGCCACTCTGGTACTGTACCCCGGCCTGATGGCCGTGCCAAGGTTTGAAGGATTCGAGGTCGGGTTGAAGGTACATGTGGGCATAGAACAGCGCGTGGTAGGCCACTTGCCAGAAGGCGTTGGGGTGTCCCCGGTCGTCCCACAGTGCTTCGGGGCAGCGGTCCACGGCTTCTTTCAGCATCCCGAGGGCGGCGCGGTACTGGCTTTTGAGAGCGGCTCGAGCGAACTCGAGGGCGTCTGGGCTGGCGGTGGACGGGCTCATAGCAGCCCCAATCTAAGGCGCACCCAGCCCCGAAGGCCACGTCCACTTCCGCCCGAAATCACCCATCCACTTCTCGCTCATTGCGGCCACTGCTCGACCAGCACCAGCTTAACCATGTACTTCTTGGCCCCGTCGTCGGACTCCTCGAGGAGGCGGTTGAAGAGCTGGTTAATCTCACCGTTGAAGCGGGCGGCCTGGGCCTCGCTGAGGCCGACTCGAGCCCAGTTGTCGGTCAGCTCGGGCCGGAGCGTCTGGCGGGGCAGCACGTCCAGCACCACGTTGCCGCCCTCGCGCCCGTAGCGCAGGTAGCGCCCCCGCAGGCTTTGATGTTTGAAATGCACCACCGAGCGCTTGAGGGTGCGCTCGAAGGGGGCCGCTTCGAACACGTCCTTGTTGGGGTCGGCGGCCAGCAGGTCTATGGGAACGATGAAGGCCCCTGCGCTGGCCCGGTAGACCGAGACGTGGTGCCGCCCACGCTTCTCGACCCGTGCGGCGCGGATCAGCCCCAGCTTGAGCAGTTTCTTGACCCAGTAACTCATCAGGCTTTTGCTGAGGCCCAACTCGAGGGCGGCCTCGGCTAGGCTCTTCTCGCCGGTCATGAAGGGGGCCAGGTGCTCCGAACTCACCGGGTCGGCCAGAAAGGCTCCGACCTGGGGGTCTTCGATCACCAACTCGTCGGATGCGGGCTCGACCATACGTCGGGCCAGTTTAGCCCCCCATGGTTCAAAAAAGGTGATTGTCTTTTCATGATCGTTGGGATACTTTACGCCCGTCTGGTCTGACACCCGAAAGGAGTTCTGAGTGAAGCGCTCAACCCCCGTGATTGCCGGTCTGCTCGTACTGATGCTGACGCTGTTTGGACTCGCCCTCGCCCAAAGTACCCCGCCCGCCGACCCGCCCCCTGTGAGCGAAGAACAGGCCCCGCCCGCGAAAGACCCCGGCGACGAAGGTTTCGCCGTCCGCTGCTGCTCTGGTTAGCCCTGGGCCTGCTCGAGCCGCTCGCCGCCCTTGAGTCTTCAGGGCGGCGAACGGCTCATTGGGTCAGGCGAAACACGGGTTGTGGGTTGCCGGTAGGACGTTCGGGGCGGTACCGTTCATCCGACACCTCCCGACTCAACCCAGCCGCGCCTCGACAAGCAAAAACTTATATAGGTGATCCTTGCCGCCCGGAGTCTCCTGTGCGGCGTAGCGCTGGAGCAGTTCGTTGAGTTCAGCCCGCAGGGCAGCGGCCTGCTGCCCCGTGAGGGCCAGGCAGCCCCACTTGTTGAGCACGTCGCCCTCCTCGACCGAGCTGTCCGGCGGGATCATCTGAAGGCGTGGCACCCGCTCCTCGAAGCTGAGGCGCAGCTTCCAGCCAGGGCGGTTGTTCGAACTCGAGCGCACAATGCTGCGCCGCTCCATGGCCTCGAAAGTGCGGGAGTTGAGGGTCAGGATTTCCTCGTCGGTAGCAGCCGGCACGCGGTCGGTGGAGACCGTGAAGGCCTCGGCGGTGGCGCGGTAGAGCGGCACGTCGTGCTTGCCGCGCCGCTCCACGCGGGTCTGCTCGATCACGCCCATGCGCAGCATCTTGCGCAGCCAGTAGCTCATGCGGCTTTTGCTGACCCCGACCCTGCGGGCGGCCTCGGCCATGCTGGCCTCGCCGCCCATAAAGGGGTAGAGGTGGAGCACGCTGTTAAGCTCCACGAGAAACAGGGCGGCCTCGGGGCTCTCGAGGTGCAGCGTCCTGGGTGGCCGGGGCAAGGGCAAGGGAGCCGGGGCGGCAATCGGCTGAACCATTTAGTCTATGGTATCACTCAAACCGGGCCGTTCCATTTAGATGACTGGGCTGCTAGGGTATCCAGCCGTGAACCCTGTTCCCTCCAGAATGAAAGCCGCCGTCTACCGCACTTACGGCCCGCCCGAGGTGCTGCGCCTCGAGGAAATTCCCACCCCCGCCCTTTCCGAAGCCCACGCTGACCGGGTGCTGGTGCGGGTGCGCTACTCCTCCATCAACCCCCTCGACCACATCCAGCGCGGTGGTTTTTTCGGGGTTCGACCCAGCGCCGGCTTGCTCAAACCAAAACCCGCCGAGCAAACCACCGGCGCGGACTTGGCCGGCGAGGTTGTGGCGATAGGCGGGGGTGTTTCCCGCTTCAAGGTGGGCGACCGGGTGTTCGGGAACGCCTGGGGTTCGCACGCCGAGTACGTGCTTGCTCGAGAGCAAAGGCTGACCCTGCTCCCGCCCGGCCTCAGTTTCAAGGCAGCTGCGGCCCTCCCGGTGGCGGCCCTGACCGCCCTGCAGGCCCTGCGCGACGTGGCAGGAATCCAGCCGGGCCACAAGGTACTGATCAACGGGGCCTCGGGCGGCGTAGGGCATTTCGCGGTGCAGCTCGCCAAGCACTTCGGGGCCGAAGTCACCGCCGTCTGCAGCAGCGCCAATCAGGGCTGGGTCAGGGCCCTGGGGGCCGACCACATGGTGGATTACAGCTCCAAGGACTTCACAAAGAGCACGAAGCGGTACGACATCATCTACGACACGGTGGGCAAGCGCACCTACTGGAGCTGCCGGCCGCTGCTGACCCCGGGCGGCGTCTTCGTGGGCGAGAACCCTTTCAAGGCCCGGTTCCAACTGCTGCAACTGGCCTGGGCGATGCTGACCAGGGACAAGCAATTGCGGGCGCATCTGACCACGAGCAACGCCAAAGACCTGGGCCTCCTGGCCGAGCTGGCAGGCGCGGGCAGGCTCGAGGCGATGGTTGAGAGGGTATATCCTCTCGAGCAGATCGTCCAGGCCCACCGCCATGGCGAGACCGGGCGCACCAAGGGCAAGCTGGTGATCGAGGTGTCAGCGGAACGCTGACTGGAGTGTAGTAGAATCACCCATGCACGGCATTACAGCTCGGGGCTTGGCGGCGCTCGCGCTGGCGGGGTCGGGGCTGGCCCAGGACTCGCTGGTCAATGACGCCTACGCGGCCCAGGTTCAGGCGGCGGTCGCCAAGGTCTGGCCCCGGATGGAACGCATATGGCCCGGCACGCCGTTCGGCGAGATGTATCTGCTGCTCACCAACGGCCGAGACTACTGGGTCATCAGCAGCGGGGGCCTCGAGAAGCGCCCCTACCTCGAGGCCCCCGAACGCATTCGCGTCGGGCTCGACTCGGCCTTCGCCGCCGCCACCTACCGGGGCCACCCCGCCATCGCCATCCGCCAAGTGGACGTACTCCCCAACGGGGCGGTTCCCAGCGTTTTCGGCTTCGCCACCCACGAGGCTTTCCACCTCCACGTGCAGACCGGCTGGCCGGTTCGCCCGTCGGGCGGGAACGGCCAGCGGGCGCTCGATTACCCCATCAATGCCACCCCGCGCCTCTACCGCCGACTAATCTTCGAAGGGCTGCTGGCGGGGTTGCGGGGGGAGGGTCTGGGCGCGGCCCGTTACTGGCTGGAGCGCTGGAAGCGGGAGTTTCCCGCCGAGGCCCAGCGCATCCGCTTCGCCGACACGGTGGAGGGCACTGCCGAGTACGCCGAAACCCTGGCCTACGTCTACGCTGCACTGGGGCCGAACCCGAGCCCTGAGGAGGTGCGGCGCGAGACCCTCGAGTATGTCCGAACCACCCTAGACCGGCGCGACCGCTTCGCCGCCCTGGACTCCGAGAGCTACCCCCTGGGGGCGCTGGCTGGCTTGCTGCTGGACGCACTCCGGCCTGAGTGGAAGGGGGCCCTCGCAAAAGACCCCCAGCCTCCGGCGGAGATGCTACTGGGCGGGGTGGAGGAGGTGCAGCAGTTCCTCCCCCAAAGCCACTGGCTGCTGTCCCTGATGGCCCTGACCCAGCGGCGCTACGCCGGTGTGATGGAGCCTTTCCTTAATGCCTGGCGCGATCCGGCCCGCGTGCTGGTGGCGCTGCCGGCCGGGTTCAAGGGCACCATCGTCCTCAACGGTTTTGTGTCTACGGCGGCCCTCGAGGGTACGGTGATGATGGGGCTAAGCGCCCAGCTCGAGTGGCCCCGGGGCCGGGCCACCCTGGCCGGACTGACCCTTTCGCAAGGTCCGGCCCCGCCCTGCGGCGCGGGCTCGCAGTTCTTAGTTTTCCCGCTGCAGAGCCTCGAGTACACCCTGAGCGGCGAGATCGTCCGGGTTGAGCAGGCTGGCCTCCGAGCCGAGTTTGCCGCCGTACTGACGGAGCACGCCGGGCGAAGGTACCTTTGTGCACGCTGACCGGTTCGGCCACACCCTCAGGGCCTGCTTTTGGGCCTGCTCACCTCGTAGATCTCCGACCCATTCAAGACAGGGCCACGATTACCTCTGAACCGCCCCGCTAAGGTCAGGGGGAAGCGCTGCCGGGGGCCTGACTGGGCTTGGTCGAGTCGCGCACAAAAGAACCCCGGCCCTCGAGGCCGGGGTCGGAGACTCCTGGGCTAGTTAAGTGGGATGAAGGCCAGGGCGTTGTTGGCGTTCATGGGGATGACCAGCTGGTTGGCCGCCGAGTCGTAGCACATCGAGGCCGGGCTGGGGATGTTCTGGGCGATCAGCTCAGCCTGGGCGTTGGGGCGGATGCGCGAGACCCCGCCCAGGGTCACACTGCTGACATACTTGGTGCCGTCGGGCATGATGACCAGGCCGTCGCTGCCGGCTTGGGCGGCGTTCTCGGTCTTGAGCAGTTGCCCAGCAGGGGAAAAGGTCAGCACCGCGTTGTCGCCGATGTTGACCACCACCACGTTGCCCTGAGGGTCGAGGGCGATGCCGTTGGGCTGGCGCAGCGGGGCGCCCTGCACCAGGATCGAGGCGGCCCCGCCGGCCGTGATCTTCCAGACCTGCCAGGAGGTGGGGTCGGGGGTCTGGCCGCCCACCCCGGTCTGGGTGGCGTAAATGGTGCCGTCGGCGGCTACCTCGAGGTCGTTGAAGCCGGTGGACTGGGGCACCTTGATCTCCCCGGCGGGTGCCCCGGTCTGCATATTGAACTTGCGGATCACCGAGACCGAGGGGTCGGACTGGCTGGTGCCGCCGTCGCGGTCAGCCACGTACAGGATGCCGCCCTCGATGTCGCTGCCGAAGGGCTCGTTGAGGATCAGCGGGGGGTTGAGGTTGGTGCGGGCCTCGCCGGGGTTCTGCACCCCGATCCAGCGGGCGGTGTGCACCGAGCCGTCGCGGTTGATTAGGGAGACGAAACCGTTGTTGGTCTGAACGGCTTGGCCGACGCCCCGGTTGGGTACCACGATCAGGTTGCGGCCGGCGTCGTAGGAGCAGCTCTCGGCGGAGTACACCGCCCCGTAGACCTTGACGTTGGAGGACATCGCCGCAAAGGTGCCGTCGGCGGCGGGGTTGATCGGCAGCCCCAGGCGGTTGCCCACGAAGAAGGGCTGGGGCTGTTGGGCCTGCTGTGCCAGCAAGTAGCCCGAGGCGACACCGACCAAAAGAACCAGGCCCAGCATAAATCCGTTTCGCTTCATACGCACTGCCTCCCAGGTGGGCCCGAACCCACAATGCCAGACCAGCGCTTCCTGGCGCTCGAGCGGACCCACGGATAGAGTTTTTGAACGCCGAAGATTATACCAACGCCCGCCGTTGTTCGAAAAATCTGGAACCATACCGATAACTGTCTGCTGGTGTTTTCGCGTCTGCAACGATGCGGGGAGCTTACGCTGAGCTGGGCGTTGCCCTCAAGCCCGGGACCAGTCGAAGGGAGTTGCGGCAGGGTGCCGCCGGGGGTTTTCTGCGCGTGCCTGGAGACCGGGTGCTGCGGAATGCGGGTTTTTGACCCGAAGCTCTAGCCGGGTTCGGGTTGAAATACGCCGTAATTGTCGGCAAAAGCACCTTTACACACTAGGCGCCTCCGGCATACATGCCATAATCTAGGCGAGAGCCGGGGGCATAGCTGTAAAGGTTTTCTGGCAACAGAGCGGCCCGCTCGGTGCTCATGTGGGAGTAACAAGTTTAAACGCACACGCGGGGTCAGCTTGGTCTTTGGACTCTAGACTATAGACTCTAGATTCTGAAACCTAGACCTCCGAAGGAGAATCAATGGAATGCGTCGGCGTGAAATTCGCGCATAGCCCCAAAATCTACGACTACGCCATCTCGGACTTCATGCCCGAGATCGGCAGCTGGGTGGTGGTCAAGACCAGCCGTGGCCTCGAGCTGGCCAAGGTTCGTACCGAGGCCCGCCTCGCTAACGCGGCCGGCCAGGTGATCCGCCTCGCCACCCCCGAGGACATGGACAATCACAGCCGTCTCAAGGCCCGGTCGGAGGAGGTGCAGTGGTGGCTGAAGGCACGGCTGCGGCGGGAGGGCGTGCAGGCCAAGGTGCTGGGCTGCGAGTTCACCCTCGACGCCAACCACGTCGCCGTACACTACTCTGCCGAGGAGCGCATAGACCTTCGAAGGTGGGTCAGCGAGCTGAACAAGCTGGCCGGGGCGCGGGTGGAATTTGTGGCGATGGGGCCCAGGGATCAGACCGCCTACCTGGGTGCGGTGGGCTCATGCGGCATGGAGACCTGCTGCTCGACCTGGCTGCAAGATTTCGCCCAGGTGAGCATCAAGATGGCCAGGGATCAGCAGCTCCCCCTCAGCCCTGAGAAGATCAGCGGCCCCTGCGGGCGGCTTTTGTGCTGCCTCCAGTACGAGCACGACCACTACCAAGAACTCCTGGCTGACCTCCCCCGCAAGAACGCCAAAGTCTGCAGCATCCATGACGTGTGCGGCAAGGTCGCCAAGCTCAACCCCCTGGCGGGCACCGTAGACCTCATCACCGAACAGGGCAGCTGGGTGACTGTGCACAAGAGCGAGCTGCGCAAGGAATAGCGGGCGGCGGTTGGAAAGGCCAAAAGGACCCCCGTGCGCTGCGGGGCTGTTCTGGATGCTGAGGATTGAGCGCTGGCTTTCGGGTCTCTTGCGGGCGTGGGGCGAGGCTTAACCATGACATCTCGAGCCCCGACTTTTGCCCCTCCAATTTGAAGAGGGGCCTAAAGGCAGCGGGAGTAAGAAATCACACGCCACACGGCGACTTCGGGGGAGTTGTTTTTTGGCTTCCCCTTTCTTCTGGCCTCGCCCTACCCCAACATGAACTCGCGCTCGACCGCCCCTGCCCTCTGGGCCACCGCCTCGAGCCGCACCGTCCCTCCCGCCGCGCCCCGCACCACCCACTCGAGCTTCCTCTCTTGGTCGCCGAAGGGAGCGCCGAAAAGGCTTTCGATCTTGTTGCTGCGGCCCTCGAGGTGGCCTGCCTCCTGGATTGGCTCGCCCGCCACCAGGCTGACGCCTTCGCCCAGATGCAGCCGCACGCGGATGGGCTCGACGGCCCGCTTCTCGAGGGCCTTGGCGCTGGTGTAGGTGGGGAGGAAGCCGGCATTCTCGAGCACTACCACAAGCCGGTAGGTGTCGCCCTCGACGCGCTCGAGGTGGGTCAGCTTGAGCCCCAGACGGGGGGCGGCCTCGGCGTGGAGAAGGCTGAAGAGGCTGTTCTTGTGGGCGATGTCGGGCAGGAATTTGGCTGGCGCGTTGCCCCAGAAGCGCTTGTAGTCCCAGCCGCCGATTTCCACCGCGCCGAGTTGCGGGTGCTCGAAGGCGGTCCAGTTCACGAAGCCCTCGAGGCCCTCGCGGTCGTTGAACTCGAGCAGCTTCAGGTCGTCGGCCTCGGGGTGGCTGCGGAACCAGCCGATGAAGTCGCGCTTGAGCAGGCCGTTGGGCTGCGGCTCGCAGATGCCGGCTAGGCTGACCACGTCCCACAGCTCGGTCGAGAAGCCGAAGATGCCCATGTCCTCGTAGAGCCAGTCGAAAAAGCCGCCGCGCAGCACCGTCTTGGGGTCGTAGCGAAAGCCATGAAAGACCGAGGTGTCGGGGTAGCCGGTGAGGGCGGTACCCTTCTTGCCCAGGTGCTTGAAGACGTTAAGGTCGTGGGTGGGGAAGGCCTCGTCGGGTTTGCCGGAGTAGGGGCGCAGGATCACGCCGGAGTAAGTGTGGTAGGCCTGGACCCCGTTGATGTTCTTGTGGGTTGCGAAAAAACTTGCCAGGGCTTGGGTCTCGGGCTCGGAGAGGGGGTACGGCCCCGCGCCTCGTTGCTGGCTCTCCACGCCCCAGTCGGTGGGGAATTGACGGTTGAGGTCGAGGCCGTGTCGGGGCGGTGAGGGCCGGACGGTGTAGCCGTCCCAGTCGCGGATCATCCCCTCGGGCAGGAGCTGGTAGTAGGTGCCGCCCTCGTCTCCGGCCTCCCTTGGCCGCATCAGCCGGGAATCCTTCTCGCTGACCTTCCAGGCCCCCTTGGGGTCCGGGAGGCGCATCTGGAGAATGCGCCCGTCGGCGTCGATGTCCTCGAGGTACAGTCCCTCGCGCTCGTCCTCGAAGGGGTAGGGCCTTACCGATGAGCGGGCCTGGTAGGGCGTGGTCAGGTATTGCTCCACCCCGTCGGGCGAGACCCTGGGGCAAATGTAAAAGGTGCTCTGGTCGAGCAGGCGGGTGGCTTGGGGGTCGGAGCCATATCGGCTGGTGAGGTAGTGGATGGTGTATTGACAGGTGGCCCCGCCCGTGACCTCGCCCGCGTGGATGTTGGCGTCGATCCAGTAGGCGGGCTTGCGGCCGGCCTCGCCGGTCGCGCTGTTGGTCAGGGTCATCACCCAGATGTCGCGGCCCTGGTAGCTCTTGCCGATGGACTCAAGAGTTGCCAGCTGGGGGAACTCGGTGGCCACCGCTTGCAGGAAGGCGGTGAGCTCGGCGTAGGTGTAGTAGTGGGACAGCTCGAGTTCGGGCATAGGGCGCTCCTTGGGTTACCGTGGATAAGCCTACTCGAGGGCGGTTTTCCGGGGCAAGGACTGGACGTGTCGAGGCAGCCCGCACGCCTTTGGGCTTAGCACCGGTTGCCTACCGGCACGAGACCGGGCCGCCGGATGTGGGCAATCCGGCGACCCGGCGGCTTGCTCGGGTTTTATCGGAAGGCGTAGCTTAGACCCAGCGCGAGGCCGAAGGTTGCGTTGCCCCCGCCATAGATCACGCGGGTCTCTCCGAAGGCTGAGACCGGCTCGCTGAGCTCGAGGTCGATCCCCACCGCCGTATTGCCGGTCAGGGTGCTGGTGCCCAGGCTCAGGCCGGTGTAGCCGTAGACCATGACCTCGTTGCTGAGGTCGTACTCGATGCCTCCACGCAGCCCCAGCCCCACCGAGGCGTTGGCTCCGCCCAGCCCCACGCCCAGCGACGGCCCCACATAGATGCCGCCGTTGGCGATGTCGAAGGTGACCACCGGGGTTAGGGTGAGGGCCCCCACCACCGGGTTGGAGAGCGAGAGACCCAGGTTGGCCCGGGCTCCCAGGTTGATGCCCGGCGCGAGGTTGAAGAGGTTGTTGAAGGAAGCCTCGGCCACCACGCCCGAACCCAGGCTTGGTACCAGGTTGAGCCCCAGCCCGAACTGTAGCCGGGCGGGGTCGAGGGCGTCCGCCGCCAGCGCCGGGCCGCCCAGGGCCACGACGCCGATAACCGCACTGATGAGTTGTTTATGCATAAAAGTCCCTCCGAGAAGCCGCCGCTTCTGTGGCCTCACCCTAGGAACCGGCTCTGAATCCGAACTGTGCCGCCCCTGACGGTCTGGGCCACTAAGGTTGGGGTCAGTCTTGTCTCAGCGTCTCGGGGCGTAGTGGGGCTGGAGGAGCTGCCATGAGCAAAGAGAACCGCCTAACGGCCCTCGAGCGCCTCGGCCAGACCGACCTGACCCCCGCCGACCCCAACGAAGACATCCGGGGCCAGGAGGTGGTGGACAGCGGGGGGGAGCGGCTGGGGCGGGTGGACGAGTTGCTGGTCGACGTCGCGCAACGAAAGGTGCGCTTTCTGCAGGTGGGCAGCGGCGGATTCCTGGGGATGGGTCGTGAGCACTTCCTGATTCCGGTGGACGCGGTGGAGGTGGTGGGGGAGGACGCGGTGCGGGTCGGGCTTTCGCGCCAGCGCGTGGCCGAGAGCCCCGAGTACTCAGCCGACCTGGTGCCGGATGAGGACTTTTACCGCAGTGTCTACGACTACTACGGCTACATGCCCTACTGGAGCCTGGGCTACCAGTACCCCCAGTTCCCCTTTTACCGGGGACGAGGCGAAGGGCGGCGCTAAGTGGCTCTACTTAAGTGGCTCCACTGTTGAAATGCAAAATGCCGCCCCAATCCATCCGAAGGGAATTGCGCCTCGGGTAGCCGCTCCGTGGCTATGGCGCACGACACTCCGCTCTGAATATTTGCCGCTTCCGCCGAATCCGCACTTCTACCCCGGCGCAACTTAGGCCGGATGGTATGCGATCGGGAGGCGGGCTGGCTGGGGCGTTGGTCTGTGCTGGGTACTGGGGCCGGGCCTCGGGCGCGGTCAGACCGACTGCCGCACCACATTGGACCCCCGGTCCGAACGCCAAGCTGGTAATCTGTCGCACGAGATGACCCCCCTCGAGCGCATCCCCGAGTCCTGGCGCACGGTCTTGGCCCCGGAGTTCGAGCAGCCCTACATGGCCGAACTGTTGGCTTTCCTCAAGGCCGAGCGGGCCCAGCACGCTGTCTACCCGCCGCCCCAGGACGTGTTCAACGCCCTCGAATACACCCCCTACGACCGGGTGAGGGTGCTGGTCGTCGGCCAAGACCCCTACCACGGCAAGGGCCAGGCCCATGGGCTGGCCTTCAGCGTGCGGCCCGGAGTGCGGCCCCCGCCCAGCCTCGAGAACATCTTCCAGGAACTCGAGTCCGATCTGGGCGTTCCCCGGCCCTCCCATGGCTGTCTCGAAGGCTGGGCGCGGCAGGGTGTGCTGCTCCTCAACACCTCGCTCACCGTACGGGCCGGCCAGGCTGCCAGCCACAAGGGCAAGGGCTGGGAGCACTTCACCGACGCAGTTATCCGCGCCGTGAACGCCAAGACCGAGCCGGTAATCTTCGTGCTTTGGGGGAAGCATGCCCAGGAGAAGCAGGCCCTGATCGACGCCACCCGCCACACCGTCCTAAAAGCCCCGCATCCCTCCCCGTACTCGGCGGCCAGTGGGTTTTTCGGCTCAAGACCCTTTTCCAAAATCAATGCCAAGCTGCGCGGGTGGGGCCAGCCGGAGATAGAATGGCGGCTGGAGTGAGCGCGGCGTGTAGGGATCGGCTGAACGGCTCCCCGGCACTGAACACCCCGGCCGAACGCCTCGAGGTTTTCGCAAGCCCAATGCGGTGCGACTACCTTGTGTAAGTTCCCGGCCCACCCTCCCGCACGGCCAGCAGCGCCGCGACAGGGAGAAGCATGATCGCCACACCCACAAAGCCCAGGGTGTGCAGGCTGGAGTACTCGACGATCAGGCCGCCCAGTATGGGGAGTACCATCCCGGCGGCGCTGCTCCACTGCTCGAGGGTGCCGGTGGCCCTGCCGCGCAGATCGGTGGGGGTCACGTCGGCGAGCATGGTGTTGGCGCTCAAGAAGGCCGCCGACCAGCCCAGGCCCACCAGGAAGGTTCCCGCCGTGATCACCCAGTAGGCGTCGCCCAACCCCACCAGCAGCGACCCCGTTCCCCCGATAGCCAGCCCTAGGAGGGCGGTGGGCTTGCGCCCGATGGCGTCGGTGAGGCGGCCAAACACGTAGGAGAAGGCGAACATCCCGAAGGCGTGTAGTGCCACCGAGAACGAGATCTGCGGCAGGGTGCAGCCCAGCCCCTTGAGGGCTAAGGCCGTCATGGTCATCAACATGACCATCTGACCCTGGGTGACGGTGGCGGTGAGGATGGCCGAGCTGCGCACGGCGCGGTTGTCCTGGGCGGTGGAGGTCTGCTGGGTTTGCAGACTTTCCTGGGGGTAGTAGCTGTCCAGCCGCTGCCCGATTTCCTTGGGGTCTGGGCGGATGTTGTAGGTGACCCAGAACAGGGGGACCAGCAGCAGCGGAACCAGCAGCCAGGCCAAGGCGATTTCGTTAAGGCCCCACAGTCGGGCCAGGCGCTCTCCCAGCGAGACCACCAGGGGCGAGATCAGCGATCCGAACAGCGAGCCCATCATGATCAGGCTGATGCCTTCCCCGCGACGGGCGGGCGGGTACATGTCGGCGGCCGCAACCCGCATCTGCTGTACGGCCCCCACCCCCACCCCGAAGAGCAGAACGCCGGCACAGAACAGCATAAAAGCCCCGATCTGGGTGGCCACACCGACCAGCAGAGCCCCCACCAGGCTCAGCCACAGCCCCAGGTATAGCCCGAGCTTGCGCCCGTGGCGGTCGGTTAGGCGTCCGATGTGGTAGGCGGTGAGTATGCGGGCCAGGGCCATCATGGCGGTGGTGATGCCCGCGAAGGTGGCGCTGCCCAGAAAGCCGATCACCTGCAAGGCCCCTAGCGCCGGAACCAGCTGCATCCCCGCTCCCACCACGGCCTGCACCATGGCAATGGAGGCGGTGTTGCGGCGCACCACCCCCGGGATTGGGGTGGCCTGGTCTGCCCTGGCCCGCTGTACTGCCATGGGCCGAGTATACGCCCATTCCTGTCCGGCCCCTGGGTTGCTCGAGCCGCCACCCTAAGGTCTGGAAGCTATGAATCTGATCTGCAAAAGTAACCCAACCGCGTTGACATGCTCATCCGGGCTGAGTATCTTGACCCTGCTCTGGCAGATTGGAGGGTAAAGATGAAAAAAATCCTGTTGTTGGGTTTGGCCGCCTTGGCCTCGTTTGGGATGGCTCAGGGGGCCATGATCGGCAAGTGTGAGGTCACGGGCCAGAAGGGGCAGTTTAAGATCAACCCGGTTACCGCGGGGCAGCTCAGTGTTCAGACCAACCTGCCCGGCCCTGGCTTCTGGAACGGCGACAGCCCGGCCACCATCCAGGACGGCTTCGAGTACTGTCTGGCGGCCAACATCGCCCACCGCCTGGGGCTGTCCAAGGTGGTCGTGCAAAACGTGGCCTGGGACGCCATGATCGCCGGACAGACCCGCAACTTCGACTTTGCCCTCTCGCAGATCACCATAACCGAGCCGCGCAAGCGGGTGGTGGATTTCTCGGTGCCCTACTTCTCCTCCGACATCGGGGTGCTGGCCAGGAAAGGCAGCGACCTGACCGCCGCCAACATCAAGACCAAGCGCCTGGGGGTGCAGCAGGCCACCACTGCGGCCAAGTTCCTCACCGACCGGCTGCGCCACCCCAACAACTTGACCCGCGTCTTCCCCGACGTTGCTGCGGGCTTTACCGCGCTGCGGGCTGGGCAGATCGATGCCTTCGTCATTGACACCTCCATCGTGCTGAGCGAGGCGGGAAAGTCGGGCGGCGAACTGGTGGTGGTAGGCCAGTACCGCACCGGTGACAACTACGGCGCGCTGTTCGCCAAGGGCAGCCCCAACCGCGCCACCATCGACAGGGTGATCGAGGCCCTGCGGCAGGACGGCACCCTCACCAGGCTGACCAAGACCTACCTGAGCGCCGCCTGGGGGGCCGACCCAACCGCCGTGCCTTTCTGGCAGCCTTAACTCCCGCGCCTCTCGAAACCGGCCAACTCCGCACCAGCCAGCCCCTGCGTACACACTGGTGCAAGCCTGATTCCCTAGGGGCGATTCTGGACAGCATTCCCACTCTCACCCATGCCGACCCCCACAGCCGATTTCACACCAAGCTCTGCAAAGACCATTGGGGCTGAAACCTTCTTCTCGCGGTGTTTTCGGGGTGCGGCAACTGGGCGATCATCTTGCGAAGCGCTGTAGTTCGTTGGGCTGCGGTCAATGCCAACACCTCGAGGGCCGAAGGTCAGTCGGGAGATCCCGTACTACCTTCGGCCCTTGTCTTGTGACCTTTGTTGATTCCCGACCTACACAATGGCCGCGATGCGCTCGAGAGCCTTACGAATGTTCGCCTCGCTGGTGGCGTAGCTGAAGCGGACGTGGTGCGGGGCGGCGAAGTCGGTGCCGGGCACCACCGCCACCTTGGCCTCGTTGAGCAGCCGCAGGGCAGCTTTGCTCTCGTCGGGGTCGATCTTGGAGGTGTCGGAGAGTACGTAGAAGGCCCCGTTGACCATCGGGGTGGGCAGGCCCAGCGCGTTAAGCCCGTCCACGATGATGCCCCGGCGGGCGCGGTAGGCCTCCCGGGCCATCGAGATGAACTTCTGGGCTTCATCGACGTTGTTCAGCGCCTCTACCATGGCCCACTGTGCGATGGTGTCGGGGCTGGTGGTGGACTGGCTGCTCACATCGATGATGCCCTTGATCACGTCCTTGGGGCCGCCGGCATAGCCGATGCGCCAGCCGGTCATGGCGTAGGCCTTAGCCGCGCCGTTGACGGTGATGGTGCGGTCGGGGGCCACGGTTGCGGGGGAGAAATGCTCGCCCTCATAGATCAGGTGCTCGTATATTTCGTCGGAGATGATGTAGAGGTCGTGCTGGTTGGCCAGCTCGGCGATGGTCGCGATGACCTCCTTGGGGTACACCGCCCCAGTGGGGTTGCCCGGGGAGTTGAGCACGATGGCCTTGGTGCGGGGCCCAATCTTGGAAGCGATCTCGGTGGGGTCGGGCACGAAGCCCGACTCGGGGCCGGTGTTGACCTCGACCGGCACCCCCTCGGCAAAGCGAACCATCTCGGGGTAGCTGACCCAGTACGGCCCTACCACGATCACCTCGTCACCGGGGTCGAGTATGGCCATGAACAGGTTGAACAGGCACTGCTTGCCCCCTACCGTGACCACGGTCTGGTCGGCGGGGATGTCCAGCCCGTTCTCGCGCTTGAACTTAGCGCTGATGGCCTCGCGCAACTCTGCGATGCCGGCGGGCGGGGCGTACTTGGTCTTACCGGCCGCGATCGCCCGGTTGGCGGCCTCCTTGACGAACTGTGGGGTGTCGAAGTCCGGCTCGCCGGCGGTCATGGCGATCAGGTCAACGCCCTGGCGGCGCAGCTCGAGGGCTTTGGCGTTCACCGCCACCGTGGACGACGGCTTCATGGCCTTGACTCGCTGGGACAATCCTCGCATACCCGTGTATTGTCGAGAGTCGGGGGTCGGGCGTCAAGAGCCGGGGTCTATAGCCGCTGCGAGCTCGAGCCACTGCCCCGGGCTCATCCCCGCCCGCATCGCACTCCGGCCCTCTACAAACGGGTAAAGCGTCGCCTCATAACCCTCGAGCGCACTCCAGAGCTGCCCAGTTCGGGTCTCGAGCGGCGCGATCACGTTTTCGATGCCGTAGCGTTTGAGCAAGTGGGGAACGCTCAGGCTGACCGGGTTGATGGGCTTGGAGCGCACCTTGAGGAACTAGGTTTGGTCGGGGGTCTCGAGTCTATACACCGAAGCAACCGGGTCGTAGCCGAGGGGGATGGGCTCGAGGCTCTGGACCGTCAGGCCAAAGTTTTTCTGTGCCCATTCTGCAATGGAATCGGTTGAAGGGGCGGGTTTACGGGACATGATTGACTTATGTGGCCGTTGTGCTCCAGAAGAAGGCAAGCCACTGGTTTGTATTACAGCAGTTTTTGCGCTAGGGAGTATGCGTGGGAACCGCGATGAGCCCGTTACCTCTGCGTCAGCCACAATCTGCCCAGCGGCGGAATCCAGCTCGGCGCAGCGGCCTGGGTGATGTGGTCGAAGGGGTAGACGATCCCCTCGGCCTTGAGGGTTTCCCAGGGTAGTGGCTGGCCGTCCTCGGAGAAGTTGTAGACCTGCACCAGCGTGCCCTCGGGGTGCTCGCGCTCGAGGACGAGCAGGTGAGGGTTGGACTGCCAGAGGGGCCGGGTAGGGAAGGCGGCGTGGAGCTGATGGGTGCGAGCACGGGCCTCCAAGAGCCCCTTTATACCGTAGAAAATCCGGTTCTCCACGGTACCCTCGAACCTCCGCCGCTCGGCTTTGTGCCAGTCCATCTTGGGGCGGTGCAGCCAGCGGTTATCGTCCTTGTGGGCGGGATCGCGCACGAAGTCGTAGTCGTTAAGCATCCCCAACTCGTCGCCCATGTAGATGAGGGGGATGCCCTCGCCGTAACCGATAAAGACCGCGTGGGCCATCAGGATGCGCTCGACGGCCAGGTTGATCAGCCGCCCGTTGCCCGACTCGAGGGCCGTCTCGAGGCCCGCCAAACTGGCCGCGCTGCCCGAGGTGCGGCGGTCGCCGGTCTCGAGGTTTTCCTGAAAGTGCATCCCCCGGCTGAAGCTGCCCGCGAAGTCGCCCTTGTAGAAGTCGGACAGGAAGCGCCGGTGGGCCGCGCCGTTAAAGCCCTGCAGGGCCGCGTCCACGTCGGAGATGGCCCAGCCGATGTCGTCGTGGCAGCGCAGGTAGGTAGTCCAGCCGGTGCTGGCGGGCTTCTCGGGGAAGCGCATCAGGGCCTGGGTAAAGATGCGTGTGTCGCGGCTGGCCAGGCTGCTCCAGATCTGCACCATCAGGGTGTTGTGGTAGGCCAGTTCGCTAACTTTGCCGTAGTGCTCCTGGGTGCCCAGGTAGGCAATCAGGTCTTCGGGGGCCACGATCGCCTCGGCCTTGAAGGCCACCGCCGGAGCCCCGATCCGTACTGCCGCCCGCAGGGCCTGGGTGAGCGCGTGCACCTCGGGCTGGTTCTGGCAGTTGGTGCCCATGCGCTTCCAGGTGAAGGCGATGGCGTCGAGGCGGAACACGTCCACGCCCTTGTTGGCCAGCCAGAGGATCAAGTCGAGGTACTCGACGAATACCTCGGGGTTGCTCCAGTTCACGTCCCACTGCCAGCTGTTAAAGGTCGTCCAGACCCAGCCCTGGACCTCGTCGTCCCAGGTGAAGTTGCCGGGGGCAAAGTCGGGGAAGACCTCTGGCAGGTTGCGCTCATACTGGTCAGGGATGGTGCGGTCGGGGAATATGTAGAAGTAGTTGCGGTATTTGGGGTCCCCGCGGCGGGCGGCCTGGGCCCATGGGTGTTCTCTGGCGACGTGGTTGAGCACCAAGTCCAGGCACACGCTGATGCCCTCGTGGCGCAGTTTGGTGCAAAGGTTCTTCAGGTCGGTCATGCTGCCCAGGTCGGCCCGCACCTTGCGGTAGTCGGCCACGGCATAACCGCCGTCGTTCTCGCCCTCCCGGGGCAGCAGTAGGGGCATCAGGTGGAGGTATTTGATGCCCAGTTCTTTGAGGTAGTCGATGTGCCTGGCCACCCCCTTAAGGTTGCCCGCAAAGCGATCCGCGTAGGCGATGTAGCCGTGCATGTCCGGTCGGAGGAACCAGTCGGGGGCATGGACGCGCTCCAGGTCCAGGGCTTGCAGCTCCAGCGGCCGGGCCTTGAGGTTGCTCGAGAGCACCTTCGCGATCCGGGCTAAGACCAGATCGGCATCCGGAAAGACCTCGCGCACGGCGGTCTCTAGTTCGGGAAAGAAACGACGAATGCGGGCCTCGAGTTCGGCCTTGCGGAAGGGTTCGGGCTGGAGCACCGCGTTCAATGCGGCGCAGAAGTCGGCGGTGGTCATCCGGGACATTTTATAGGGCGCTTCTGGGAAAACGAGGACTTGCATTGCATCAGCTCTTTTGTTACCCTGTAAACAGGTTTGCGTTGCAAACCGGTTTGGAGAACTCATGACCGAAACCGAACGGCTCGAGCGAATACAGACCATCACCCGGTTCTTTCCCTTCTGGCAAGGACTTAAGCTGCTGCCCATCGGGTTGATGTGCCTCTTCATGGCGGTGCTGGAGGGACTGCCGGGTGACCTGCACCCCGCGGCGGCGCTGCTGCTGATGTTGGGCGCCTTCACCGCCGGCCTCTTTGGGTACGCCTTTATCACCGCCGGGTACAAAAAGATGTTCGGTGCGGTTCACAACCCCGGCGTCAACCGCAGGCTCGATTTTCAGACCTTGTTCATTGCCTTGCCGCTGATCTTTCTTTCCCTGGCAGTCGATGCTTGGCTGAATCCGCCCATCTTTCTGACCGTTCTGGCCTACGGGGTGTTCTTCGTGTGGGTACGGGCCGCGACCGGTGGCGGTCGGCCCTACTACCTTTGGGTCGCGGCGGCGATGGCGCTGGTCTCGGTGCTGCCCCTGTTCGGCCTGGAGTTTGTCAATCAGTACCAGACCCTGATGGTGGTTCTGGGTGTCAGTGCGGTCGTGGTCGGGGTGTTGGATCACCTCGAGCTGACCCGAGTTTTTAAGGGCGAGGCCCAGGAAGGGGGCGCAGGATGAGCGAGAAGGAACGGCTCAGGAAAATTCAGACCATCACTAAGTACTTTCCCTTTTGGCAGGGGCTGGCTCAGCTTCCGCTGGGCTTTGGGGTATTGTTCTTGGGCCTGATGCAGTTCTGGCAGCCAGAAGCTATCGGTTTGAGTCTTCTGCGGCTGGTGGTCTTGCTGCTAGGCGTAGGGCTTTGTGCTTGGGCTGTCTCGGTGGTCGCCCGCTGGTATAGGGCAACTTTTGGGATGGTTAACAATCCCAAGGTGGTTGGTCCCATTATCGCTCGCAGCTACTTTGTAATTTTCCCGCTGAGTGTCGCCTTGGCCTTCGTAGATTTCCTGTGGCCACTGCCGTTCTCGCTGGTGTTGCTGGGCTTCGCCGCCAGCTTAGTTTGGATTCGGCAACTCACAGGTGGGAATCGTCCCTACTACCTGTGGTTGTCTGTTTTGCTGGTTCCTCTGGCTTTTACTCCCATGTTGCTGGGTGGCCTCGAGATGAGGTCATTTGTGCCGATAGTCTTGGGTGTTTTCATCAGTTTGATTGGGGTGTTGGATCACCTCGAGCTGACCCGAGTTTTCAAGGGCGAGGCCCAGGAAGGGGGCGCAGGATGAGCGAGAAGGAACGGCTCGAGCAGATCCAGACCATCACCCGCTATTTCGTCTACTGGCAGGGTCTGAAGATAGTCCCCGCAGGCGTGTTTTTACTGATACTGGCCTTCATTTACGACTTTGACGGCTCGGCGCTATGGTGGGCGATTTACGCTGGGGGGTTTGTCCTCTTCGCCGCCGGGACTCTCTCCGTTAGCCGCTGGTACAGACGGCTGTTTGGGGTGGTCAGCAACCCAGGGGTCAACCAGTCCCTCGATCGCAGGACCTACTTGATTTTCATCCCCGTCATCGTGGGGAGCGTAGTCATGGACTTGACGTTTCAACTGCCGGTCTCCTTGTACGCCCTGGCACTGGCCGCAGGACTGTTGTGGTCCCGCCAGGTCACAGGCGGAGGCCGCCCTCACTATGTATGGATAGCGGGATTGATGATTGCAGCGGCATTCTTGCCTGGCGTTATGGGGGATGACTCCAGCGCGATTCAGTTCGCCCTGGCGGTCATGGGGGCAGGCAGCATCGCCATTGGCATCCTCGACCACCTCGAGCTGACCCGCATCTTCAAGCCCGTCTCCGGCGACGAGGTGGGGTCGTGACCGAACTCGAGCGCGTCCGAAAAGTCGGCATGGTGACGGCCCGGCTCAGTCAGTGGAAAGGGCTGCCCACCGCAGTTGTCGGCGCGGGAGTGGTTGTTTTGACCCTCACAACGCACTTCTACCCTTCTTGGCCCGCAACTGTACTCGGCATGGCCGGATTGGCGCTTGTCCTTTGGCTGACTGTGCGTTACTACGCGACCACCCTCGGTGCGGTGAACCTGTTCCGAGCCGACCGCAGATTTTTCTTCCTAAGCGCCGTACTTGGCTCGAGCTACGCGATTCTTCACGCAAGCATGGGGGCGTTTTTTGCCTTCGGGGTTGTTGCGTCGGCGATTATGCTGATGGGCGCGTTCACCGGCGGTGTGTTTAGGGGGTATTACCTGGGGGCCGGGGTTTTGTCCATTGTGGCCGTCGTGTATGTGTTCAGGACGGCTACGGACCCTGCGGTGTTACTGATCATCGCCGGGACTCTGGCGGTTATGGTCGGACTCCTCGACCATGTGAATCTATCCAGGCTACTCAAGAAGGCTCCAAAGGACGACTATGCTGCGGCTTGACACTGACCTCAACCGGTTGTTGCACGAGCCCGCCCGGCTGGCTCTCATGACGGCCTTGTCGTCGTGCGAGAGCGCAGACTTCCTGTTCTTGCAGCGCATCACCGGGCTGACCAAGGGCAATCTCTCGAGCCACCTTTCAAAGCTCGAGGAGGCCGGTTTCATCCGCATCACCAAACAGTTCGTGGGCAAAGTCCCCAACACCCAGATCGCCCTTACCGACAGCGGGCGGGAGGCCATCGCGACCCACTGGAAGCAGCTCGACGAGTTGCGCAGCGGAATGTCGGGAATCGAGGGTCGGGATTCGACGGTCAAGAACTAACGGCCAGCAGGTACTAATACCCTGTACACAGTGCACAAAATCGAGGTCACGATGGTAGAAGTCAGCAATTTGCAAAAGTCCTACAAGGCTTTCCAGGCTGTCAGGGGCGTCTCCTTCACCGTCCCGGCAGGCGAGGTTTACGGGCTGCTCGGCCCCAACGGGGCGGGGAAGACCACCACCCTTCGGGTACTGGCGACCCTGCTGCGGCCCACGGGCGGGAGCGCCAGGGTGGCCGGGTTCGATACGGTCAAGGAGAGTCTCGAGGTGCGCCGCAACCTCGGCATCGTCAACGGCGGGATGAAGGTCTACGACAAACTCACCGGGCGCGAAGTATTGGATTTCTTCGGCGGCTTTTACGACCTCTGGGGGACCAAGCTCAAGGAGCGTATTGCCTGGGCCGCCGATCTGCTCAAGATGGAGAACGCGGTGCTGGACAAGCAGGTCAAGGACATGTCCACCGGAATGCAGCAGAAAGTGGTAATTGCCCGCGCCATCGTCCACCAGCCGCAGGTGCTGCTGTTGGACGAGGCCACCGCGGGGTTGGACGTGTTCGCCCGGCGCGCCCTGCTCGACTTCGTGCAGGAGTACCGCAAGCTGGGCAAGACCCTCATCTACTCCACCCACGTTATGAGCGAGGCCGAGGAAGTCTGCGACCGCGTTGGTTTTATCCACCAGGGCCGGCTGATCTATGAGGGCGACAGGCTCGAGGCCATGCAGAGCGGGGGCGGCAACCTCGAGCGCGCCTTCATTCGCCAGATCGAGGCGGCAGCTTGACCTCTTTCGCCGTGTCTTGCGGCGGCACGTATTGGCGCATGGCCTACGGCGCCGGACGAACCACCCACTAAAGGTGACCCATGAACGAAATCCTGATGATTGCCCGAAAAGAACTCCTGAGTGTGGTGCGGGAGCGCCGCGTACTGTTCACCACGCTGCTGTTGCCCATCCTGGTGATGCCGCTGATCATGTACGGCCCGATTTTGCTTTTCGGCAACGCGGCGCGTCAAACCCAGGAGACAGTGCAGAAGGTGGGGGTGCAGAACGTGCCGGAGGTGGTGCTCGAGCGCCTGCGCGAGGCCAAGGTCGAACCGGTCGCCATCACCAACCCCGAGCAACAGGTGCAAGAGCGTGAGGTAGAGGCGGCGCTGGTGTTTGAGGGCAATAGCTACACCATCTACGGGCGGATTTCCGGCGGGGCCACCCAGAGTGCGCTGGTGGTGGAAAAGGTGCGCGACGCGCTGCGCTCGTACCGCGATGTCGTGGTGCGACAGGACCTCGAGGGCCGGGGCGTGCCGGCGACGGTGCTCGAGCCGTTCAAGATAGAGACCAGGGATGCCTCCAGGGCCCAGGAGCAGGCGGCAGGCTTGTTCGCTTTTCTGATTCCCTACTTTCTGATCCTGTTCATCCAGATCGGGGGGATGCCGGTGGCGGTGGACGCGACGGCGGGGGAGAAGGAGAAGGGTACCCTCGAGGCGCTGCTGGCTGCGCCGGTGCCGCTGATCCAGGTGCTGCTGGGCAAGGGGCTGGCGGTGTTCACGATGGCCCTGGTGTCTACGGTGGCGGCACTCACGGGGTTGATATTGGGGGGGACGGTGGTGCGGCAGATTTTCGCCCAGCAGCTCGAGGGGCTAAGCTCCGGCGGTGCACAGCTCGGCGGCACGTTGGCCCTAGACCCGCTGGGCTACCTTTCCATCGCCCTCACAGCCGTGTTGTTCGCCCTGCTCATCATCTCAATCATGATCTCGCTCGGCCTCTACGCCCGCACCTTCAAGGAGGCCCAGAGCTACATGACCCCGCTGCAACTGGTGATGATTATTCCCCTCCTGTTCTTGCAGTTTTCCGATTTCCTCAGACTCCAAGACTGGTACTTCGCACTGCCTTTCGTCAACGTGATGCTGGCCCTGGACGCCATTGTGAAGGGCTCGGCCTCGGGGGTGCAGCTGGGCCTGACCTGGTCCACCACGCTGGTGTTTGCGGCCGTTGCGCTGTGGCTGGCCTATCGCAACTTCCAGCGCGAGGACGTGATATTCAGGAACTGATGTGATCGCGGTTCCCACCACTACCTCCTTCGCGGCGGGAGACTCCCTACAGCAAAAACCGCCCGCTTTAGCGCTGTAGGGAGTATGCGTGGGAACCGCCCTGAGATGCAAACACGGCCATATTGACTCTGAATAAGATTGTTTCGACAAGAGTGTACATACGCTGTTTGAGAAGCTTTGACACGGTAGGGTTTCAGCAGAAAGGTCGCTGAGTTGAGGGTAATTGCGTAATTTGCCTGTGAAATTCGCTATCATCTAATTCATCATCGCCGGTTATGCTGTGGGGGCGTGGCAGGCACGTTGCGCTATGACCGTGGAACCCTAACCCTCAAGGAGCGCCCGCCGGAAGCGGTTATCGGCGAGTTTGTGTTCGACTCGAGGGTAGATCTCTGGCGTGCGCCCGCCTACAAGTACAGCGCCATCGTCAAACTGCTGCGGGGGCAGATCGCCGCCAACCACGCCCCGCTGTACAAGAAGTTGGAGCTGAACCACGCCCAGTCGCGCACCCCCTACCCTCACCAGCTCGAGGCGCTCGAGGCGTGGAAGGCTGCCCGAGGGGCGGGCCTGGTGGTGCTGCCTACTGGGGCGGGCAAGAGCTACTTGGGCCTGTTGGCCATCGCCTGGGCCGGGCGCAGCGCCCTGGTGGTGGTGCCAACCATCGACCTGATGCACCAGTGGTACGCCGAACTCAAGGCGGCTTTTCCCGACTTCCCCATCGGACTGATTGGCGGCGGCTACTACGAGCCCACCGACCTTTCGGTCGCCACCTATGACTCGGCCGCCATCCACGCCGAGCGGCTGGGCAACCGCTTCGGGATGCTGGTATTCGACGAGGTACATCACCTGCCCACCGCCTTCTACAAGCCGGCCGCGACCTTCTCGCTGGCCCCCTACCGGCTGGGCCTGACCGCCACCCCCGAAAGAACCGACCTGCGCCACACCGAGCTGCAGTGGTTGGTGGGGGATTTGGTCTACCGGCGTGAGGCCGCCCAACTCGCAGGCGACGTGCTGGCCCCCTACCGCCTCGAGCGCGTCCACGTTGAGCTGTCCCCCGCCGAGCGCGAGGCCTACCGTAAGGCCCTCGAGGAGCGAGACGGCTTTCTAAGGGTCAACGGCATCTCGTTGGGCAACCTGACCGGCTGGCAGGAGTTTGTGATGCGCTCGGCCAAGAGCGAGTCGGGTCGCCGGGCCATGAAGGCCCACCGTGAGGCCCGGCGCATCGCCAGCGCGGCCCCGGCCAAGCTGCGGGCCCTCGAGGTGATTCTGACCCGCCACGCCGGCCACAAGACGCTGATTTTCACCGAAGACAACGAGACCGCCTACCACATCAGCACCCGCTACCTGATCCCCTGCCTTTCGCACCAGACCAAGGTCAAGGAGCGCCAGGAAATGCTCGAGCTGTTCCGCAGTGGGGTCTACCGGTCGATAGTGACCAGCAAAGTTCTGAATGAGGGCGTGGACGTGCCGGACGCCAGCGTGGGGGTGGTGCTATCGGGCTCGAGCGTGGCGAGAGAGCTGGTGCAGCGCCTCGGGCGCATCATCCGGCGGGCCGAAGGCAAGCAGGCGGTACTCTACGAGATTATCGCCAGGGACACCCGCGAAGAGCGCGTCTCGGAACGTCGGCGGCTGGGTGTACAGGTGGAAGCGCTCACCAGCCAGCCCCGACTAATGAGCCTCGAGCCGGTCTCGTGGGATGACTTAGGTGAAAAAGAGTAGGCTAAGCGGTCAAGGGTTAACCGGTGGAAGACAAACTCAAAGTCAAAAAACCACCCCCCCACGGTAGTTCGGGACGCGGCGCAAACCGTGTGACCCCCCCTGATGGTCGCGGCGTCTCGAGTTGGCGAGCTTCATGCCGCTGGCTGAACGCCCAAGAAGAGTCGAGACCGCGGCGACCCGCCTGCCTTTCTAGCCCCCCCTTGGGCAACCGTTGTTCGCTGAATAGGCCGAAACATGGCGTGCTGCGAACATCAAGAGGGGCAGCAAGCCACAAGATCGGGTGGGCTGGCACAAAAAACTCCGCAACTCGCGGGGTGTCGCTTCTGTCTTTCGCTCATTTCCTCTGCCCCTCAGCCCTCCAGCCCTCCTGCCTCACGGACTGAAATGCTCCCCGCCGACCTCCTCGAATACACCCTGCGCTCCGGCCGGGCCTTCCCCCGGTTTGCGCCGCCCCACAAGGCCCTGCCCTGGGCCGAGGGTGTGCTGCGGGTCATCGAAGAACACAAGGGCAAGACGCGGGGCGAACTCGAGGAGGCCCTCCGCGCCCTTGAGGGCGACTCGCCCGACTACACCCTGGTGCGCGGCCTGGCGCACCTGGCCTTGGCCGAGGCCACTCTCGAGGTGCAGTCGCCGCTGGAGCCGGAGTTTCTGCGCTCTAAGGTGTTTGCGTTGGCGGCGCAGGGCGGGCACGGCGAGCGGGAGGCGCTGGCGGTGCTGCGCGAGGTGGGCAACCAGTACGCCCTCGAGGCCGAGACGGTGCGGGCCAGTCTCTACGCCGACCTCAAGGAGAACCACATCCTCACCAAGTTACCTGACCTCTCGCCAGCGGGGTTGCTAGAGCGCCACGACCTGGCCCAGGCCCAGGGGCTGCTCTACTACGCCACCGAGATGGTCCTGCAGGCTCACCGCAACACCAGCGCCCAGTACAAGCGCCTGTTCCGCTATCTTAAGTACTACCGACTGATGTTCGCCGTCGAGGGTGACCTGGACTCCGGCTACCGCATCCACGTGGACGGCCCCACCTCGGTGCTGGGCCAGACCCGGCGCTATGGGGTGCAGATGGCGGCGCTGCTGCCCTCGCTGCTGCACGTGCAAAAGTGGGAAATGACCGCCCGACTGAGCCTCCAAGGCCGTGAGGCTGAGTACGTCCTGACTTCCCAGACCCCGCTCAAGAGCCCCTACCGCGAGCCGCCGCAGTTCGACTCGATGCTCGAGTCCACCTTCGCCAGCCGCTGGGAGAAGCTGCACAGTGTCTGGGCCCTGGAGCGCGAGGTGGAGGTGGTGGACCTCAAGGGCACCGTTTTCCTGCCCGACTTCGCCCTGCGCCACCCCGACGCCCGCAAGGCCTACGTGGAGATCGTGGGCTTCTGGCACCCCGAGTACCTGCGGCGCAAGTTCGACAAGGTGCGCCGGGCGGGCATGACGAACCTCATCTTGGCCGTCTCGGACCGGTTGAAGGTGGGGGAGGGCGAACTTGAGGGGGTGGCCGGCCCGGTGGTGCGCTTCAAGGGGCAGCTCGAGCCCAAGGCCGTGCTGGGGGTACTCGAGGAAATGAGCAGGGTGTCTCTATAGTTACAATGCAAAATGTCGCCCGCCAGCTCCCGCAGGGAATTGCGCCCCATCCATTTGACGCTTCCGCCGATTCCGAACTTCTACCCTGGCGCGACTTACGCTCACCTTAGTGCAACTTGGGTCGGACAAGGTGCGCTCTGATCGCGTCTCCCACCATTACCTCCCTCTCGGCGGCAGGTAATGTACTCCCTACAGCAAAAACCGCTGTGCAGAGTATGTGTGGGAACTGCTCTGAAAAACCCTCTATACGGTATTAACATAAGGACATGAGCGAACAGCGCTTTGACGCGGTCATCCAGAAAGAGGGCGGTTTCACTTTTGTCTCAATTCCATTCTCCCCACGAGAGGTGTGGGGGGCGAAACCCCGCTACCATGTTGCCGGAACCATAAATGGTCGAGCCGTGCGCGGGTGTCTGGGGGCAATGGGACAAGAGTATTTTTTGCGCCTGGGTGCTGCGTGGCTCCGAGACAACAATATCCAGTCGGCCGGGAGTGTACAGGTACGGCTGGCCCCCGAAGGACCACAAGAAGACAACCTGGCAACAGACATCGCAGCGGCATTGTCCCAAGACCAAACAGCCAAGGCCTTTTTCGAGGGTTTGCCTACCTTTTACCGCAAGAACTACGTTCGCTGGATCGACAGCGCCAAGCGCGAGGAGACTCGAGCGAAGCGGATCGCACAGATGATGGGACTACTGCTGGAGGGTAAGCGCGAGCGATGATGGTTTCAACCCTGAGTATTCCGTCTCGTGCTAAGGGATACGCCGAATCAACTCGAGCGCACCTTGCCCCGCTGCCTGGCGCTGCTTAGCACCGAGTCAAAACTGGCCTTGGCCCTGGCCTTCATCTCGGCCACCCTGTCCCAGTCCGGCTGGCGCTTGCCCAGCACCGCCGAGGCCAGCACGGCGGGGTCGCCGGGCATGTCCACACACACCGCCCCGGCGTCGCGACAGAAGCCCGCAACCTTGGGGTCGTAGGCGATACCTGCAAAGGGGGTGCCCGCGCCTGCCGCCAGAATCGCGCCGTGCAGGCGAATCGAAACTACATAACTGGCCTGGGCCAGCAAGTAGACCACCCGGCGCGGGTCCCAGGCGATCTCGCGGGTGAAGCTGCTGAACCGCTCGAGCACCGGCTCGTCGAAGCCGGGCTGCAGGGCCAGGATCACTACCTCGTAGCCGTCGACGCGCAGGCGCTCGGCCAGCTTGAGCAGCCCTGCGTTGGCCTCCTCGGTGCCGTACTTAGGTACCAGCACCACCATGTTGGGCTCCCGCTCGACCGGGGGGGCTTGCAGCAACAGGGCCGGGTCGGCCCCGTACTTCACGTTCAGTCCGATGCGCCGGCCGTACTCGAGGCTTCCCTCGTCGCGGAAGAAGCACTCCACCCCGCGCAGGGCCTTGTGTACCCGCCGCTCGCCGCCCGCGCTCAGGGGGCCAAGGGACTGGTTAAAGACGTACACCGGCTTGCCGCGCCTTCGGGCCAGGCCCTGGATGGTCAGGTAGTAGGCCAGGCTCATGCGGCTGGTCTTGTCCTGCAGCAGCCCGCCCCCGCCCAGCAGGAGCAGATCCATCTGGCCCAGCGCCTGCCAGACCTCGAGCGGGGCCATCCGCTTCGCGGCCTCGATGTCGTAGCGCTTGCGGGTCTCGGGGGGATTGGCGGATAGGGCCAAGACCCGGTGACCCCGCGCCTTGACCTCTTGCGCGATGGCCTCGAGGATGGCCTCGTCGCCGGCGTTCTGGAATCCGTAGTATCCGCTTACCCCAACCACCATTGCCGCACTCTCCGATATGCCCAGACCCCTGCAAAGCCCAAGATAAGCCCGATGACCATCCCGTTCAATACTCTAAAGAACGATATCGAGAGGGGGGTGTGATAGTGCGAAAAGGTGTTCATGATTGAGCCGACCCCCACCGCCACCAGCATCAGCAGGGCAATCTGGATCCACTTCGGCCAGGGCAGCAACAAAGCCAGGGGGGCCAGGGCGTGTCCGAAGATCTCCTTGAAACGGGGCCGCACCATCACGTCCTGCAAGGTCTGGCGCAGTGTGATCTCCCAGTCGGGCACGATGGCCGGGGAGGCGTCGTTGCCACGCCTCAGCAGCACCAGGGCCAGGATGCCCAGTCCCAGCACTCCCAGCGCCACGTCGCCCAGCCGCAGGGGGTAGGTGTATAGGCTATTGAACACGCCCTTGAAGTCGCGGGGCAGGAAGGACAGCGCCACCAGCAGCGGCGGCAGAATAAGGGTCAGGGAGACGCCCCGGAAGGTCTCGAGGGTCAGCAGGGTCTCGGGTCTCGAGCCCAGCGCGGCCAGGAACACCACTCCCAGGAGCGCGTAGAACACCGCCGCCACCCACTTCCGCATCCCCTTGTGCGGCTCGAGGAAGCCCAGAACCGGGAACGCGATGGCGGCCAGGAGCGGCCCCGCGTCGCCCCGGGCTGCGCCCAGGCAGAACAGCGCCAGCAGGACGGTCAGGGGAACCCCGATGGGCTGGGGCAGCCCCACCGCCAGCAGCACCAGACCCGCCAGTATCCCGGCCACCGCGGCCCAGCGGAAGGGGGAGGGCTCGAATTCGCGGGGGGCGGGGGTGCCTACCGGGATGCGGGAGCGCTCGAGGTCGGTTTTGAGCAAGGTTAGGTAGGCGGTGGTGTCCCCGGGGTCGGGGAAGGGGCGCAGGTACAAAATCTGGTGGCCGCGCTCGCGGGCGGCGAGCAGGAACCGACCGGTGGCCTCGGCGGGGGTCTGCTGTAAGAGCCACTCGGTTCGCATCGCGAACAGCCGCAGTACCGGTACGTCCCGGGCCAGCCGGGCAAAGCCGCGCTGGGGCGCGCCCTCGATAAGGGTGATGGGTTTGCCGCCCAGCACGGTCTGGGTGGTCTGGAGGTCGTTGGGGAACCCCAGCACCTCGGCCCCGGAGAACAGCACCGCGTCGGTCTCGGGGGGGAGCTGGAGGGTCTGAAGCTTGCGGATTCTGGAGTTGAGCGGGCGGGCCACGATGTAGAAACCGGCAGCCTTCAACTCCGAGGCCAGCCGCAGGTCGAACCCGGCAGGTACGCTGCCGAAGTCGAAGGGTGCTCCGATCCAGGTCTGGGTGCCAACCAGCACGCGCTCGGTGGGAAAGGTCCAGGTTTGGCGGAGGGGCTCCAGGAAGCTCTCCGGCCCCGTCACGTAGTACCACCCTGGCTTGATCTGGGCGTTGGGGTAGAGCAGCCTCAGTCCAACCCCCGACTGGTAGGTGACCAGCCCCTGATCGAACCAGCCCCGCAGGGTCTGCTCGTAGAGCCCGATGCCCCCCACCCCCAGGGCCTTGTACTCGTTCATCAGCTCGAGCAGCGTCTTGCCCTGCTCCCGCGCGTCGTCGGCCAGGCTATCCCCGTCCATCACCAGCACCACCGGACCGGGCCGCTCGACCTGCGCGCGCAGCAGGAGTGCCGGGATGCACAGCAGGGCCGCGACCAGGATCACCAGCCGCATCGCGTTCGTTAGGTCAAATTTCATGCGCCGTCCTCTCGCGGGTAGCCGATAACCTTCAGCCCATCGGCATCGGCTATAGGCTATCAGCTATCGGCAGAGCGCGCACCTACACCCTCTCCCCGACCAGACTCCTCATTCTCGCGGTCAACATGGCCAGGGCCTGCTCGTTGTGGCCGCCGTGGGGGATGATCACATCGGCGTAACGTTTGGAGGGCTCCACGAAACTGAGGTGCATGGGGCGAACCTGGCCCAGGTACTGGTTCACCACGCTTTCCACGCTTCGCCCGCGCTCGAGGATGTCGCGCCGCAAGCGCCGGATAAAGCGCACGTCGGCGTCGGCATCCACAAAGACCTTAAGATTCATGGTCTGCCGCACCTGCTCGTCCACCAGCACCATGATCCCCTCAAGCACCACCACCGGGGCGGGCCTGATCTCGATGGTTTGGGCTGAACGGGTGTACTCGGTGAAGGAGTAGGTGGGGATGTGGACAGCGCGGCCCTCGATGGCTTGGCGGATGTGCTCCAGGTAGAGCTCGAGGTCGAAAATCGCCGGGTGGTCGTAGTTGAGCTTAACTCGCTCCTCGAAGGGCAGGTGAGTATTGGCCTTGTAGTAGTTGTCCATCGGCAGCAAGGCAACGTGCTCGGCCCCCACCGCCTCCACCACCGCCTGAGTCACCGTGGTCTTCCCGCTCCCCGTACCGCCCGCGATCCCAATCACAAATGCACTGCTCACGCCGGTCATGATAACCGAGATGGGGGGACAGAGAAGGGGGCGATCAGGGGGTCGCGGGGGAAACCACAACCGCAACAGCGACCCCCGAGCCGCATGGCCCCATACAGCTGTTTGGCCATGGATTGCCGCCGCACCGCGCCCCGAAAACGCGGCAGGGAGAGAGTTTCAGCCCCAAGGTTGGTGCAGGGCATGGGGTAAAATCCGGTTCGACTTCAAACAGAATCATCCCCTATGAGGGTTGCGGCGGATTCGCTTTTTCAGGGCAGACGGAATGCCCGAAAGGATACCTCACTCAATCACCGTATTGGCAAAGTGCCGCGCTGTGCGCCCGGAAAAGCCGCGGCCGTCGAGGGCAAACTCGAGGGCGGCCTTCCGGGTGTCTTCCTCGAGTTCGCGCTCCAGGATGCTGGCCACTGTCGCCAGGTAGTGACGCTGATCGAAGGGGGGGAAGGTGAGTACCAGGCCGAAGCGGTCGGCCAGGGCCAGCTTGTCTTGCAGGGTGTCCCAGGCCGCAGGGTCGCCTGAGTCGGGCGCGGGGCGGTCGGCGAAAGACTGGACCACCAGGTTGCGGCGGTTGGAGGTGGCCAGAACCAGCACGTTGGCGGGGCGCTCGTAGACCGCTCCTTCGAGCAGGGCCTTGAGCGTGTGGAAGCGGGGGTCTTCGGCGGCTATGGCGAGGTCGTCGAGGTAGAGCACAAAGCGGTGGGGCAGCGGGCGCAACAGTTCGAGCAACTCCGGGAGGCGCTCGAGGCCGTCTGAGTGCACCTCTACCAGCCGCAGCCCCTGCTCGGCGTAGGCGGTGCGGAGGGCCTTGACGGCGGTGGACTTGCCGCATCCCCGCGCCCCGTAGAGCAGGGTCGGGACGCTGGGCTTGCCCTCCAGGAATCGCTCGACGTTGGTGCGCAGCCGCGCGATCTGCCGCTCGTAGCCCACCAGGTCGAAGAAGCGGGCCGGGTCGGGGTGGGTCACGCCGTGGAGCCGGTCGCCCCAGAGGAAGGCGGTGTGCCGGGTGAAGGGGCCGTAGCCGTGGGCGCGGTAGACCTGGGCCAGCGACTCGGGGCTGGCGTAATTCAGGGCACGGAGGGCGGTCTCCTCGGCGGGCGCGGGGGCGCGCGTGCCGAAGTCGGCCAAGCGGTGCTCCTGCTGGAGCTGGCACAGCTCCTTGCGCAGGCGTTTGAGCTCGATGGCCATCCATTGGCCCAGCCCCGGGGTGAGCCCCTGCCCCAGCAGCCTTCGGGCCAGCGACTGCTCGGACAGCAGCCGCTGGGCGAACAGCCAGCCCCAGGGCTCCCCTGCGGGCAGGTCGGCGCGGAGGAGTTCCTCCACGGGGTCGGCGTAGGACGACTTAAAGAGGTGCATCGGGGCTCATTCTAACCCGTCAGAGGTGACGTGCTAGACTCCTCCCATGCCCGAAGCAGAGGCCGTATTCTTCGAAACCCGCGCCCAGTGGCGGGCCTGGCTCGAGGCCAACCACGCTCGAGCGGGCGGGGTCTGGCTGGTCTACAACAAGAAGTCCAGCGGCAAACCCCACCTGAGCTATGACGAGCAGGTCGAGGAGGCCCTGTGCTTCGGCTGGGTGGACTCCAAGCCGGGCAAGGTGGACCAGGAGCGCAGCAGCCTCTATTTCGCCCCGCGCAAGCCCAAGAGCGGCTGGTCTAAGCCCAATAAGGAGCGCGTCGAGCGGATGGTCTCGGCGGGTCTGATGCGCCCGGCCGGTCTGGCAAAGATCGAGGCCGCCAAACGCGACGGGAGCTGGGAGAAGCTCGACGCGGTGGAGAACCTCGAGGTCCCCCCCGACCTCGCCGCCGCCTTCAAACAGTTTGAGGGTTCGGCCGCAAACTTCGAGGCCTTTCCGCGCTCGGCCAGACGGGGGATACTCGAGTGGATCGTCCAAGCCAAGAGACCGCAGACGAGGGCCAAGAGGGTTGAGGAGACAGCCCGGCTGGCGGCGGAGAACAAGCGGGCCAACCAGTGGCGGCAGTAGGACTGCTCGAGGGTCGGGGCGTCTGGCTTTTGGACCAGAAGGGCTACTACGGCTGAGGGGACAGGGGCTAAACCCTTCCTAATTCCAGTGTCGTATACTGGTGGGGTCATCGGGGGTGCGGGGCGGCAAAATTGGCGCCTCGCTGAGACAAACCCTTAGAACCTGACCTGGTTAGCACCAGCGTAGGGAGAATGATGGAGGCGCGAAAGCGCCCTGGGTTCCCCTCCCCGATGATACGGAGGGGATTATGTTTTTAAGGAAGCAGGTAGTTGATGGCCGGCGACGGGGCAGCTTGAGCGGGGAACAGAACCAACGGGGATGCGAAGGATTGGGGTTGCGGGACAACAGACCCGATTCCCCTCCATCCGCTGCCGGGCGGCTTCGCAGGAGATTGGCACCGCTGTCCGCGGGTATTCTCGCTCTTGGTGCTTTCCTCGCTCCCCTGTCGGGGTTCTCGGTGGCGCAGACGATCACTGTGCTGACGCATGATAGCTTCGCCCTCGACAAAGCCCTGATCGCCAAGTTCGAGGCCGACTCGGGGATCAAGCTCCGCTTCCTTAAGGGCGGGGACGCGGGCGAGATGCTCAACAAGGCCATCCTCAGCCGGGGTGCGCCGATTGCCGATGTGATCTACGGCTTCGACAACACCATGCTCTCGAGGGCGCTTGGCGCGGGGATTCTCGAGCCCTATCGCTCCCCCCAACTTTCCAGCCTGCGCCCGGAGACCCGCCTCGACCCCTCAAACCGTGCCCTGCCGGTCGACTACGGCTACGTCTGCCTTAACTATGACAAGGCATACTTCGCCAGCCGCCCGCTGCCCCGGCAGCTCGCCGACCTAGGAAAGCCCGAGTTCGCTAAGCTGCTGGTCGTCCCGAACCCGGCCACCAGCTCGCCGGGGCTGGCTTTCATGTTGGCTACCGTCCAGACCCTCGGCGAGGAGCGCTGGCTGGGCTTCTGGGCCGACCTAAGGCGCGGCGGCGTGCGCGTGGTGGGGGGCTGGAGCGACGCCTACTACACCCACTTCTCGGCCAAGGGCGGCGACCGTCCGCTGGTGGTCTCGTACTGCACCAGCCCCGCTGCCGAACTCTTCTACAGCGAGGCCAATCCCAAGCCGGCTGAGCCCCCCACGGCCAACCTCGAGCTGCCGGGGTCGGGCTTCTTCCAGGTCGAGTTCGTGGGCATCCTGAAAGGCGGCAAGAACTTGCCTGCGGCCCGGCGCTTTGTGGACTGGCTGCTCTCGCCCGCGGCTCAGTCCGACATCCCCACCCAGATGTGGGTCTACCCCTCGAGGGTTCAAACCGCCCTACCTGAGGTATTCCGCTTCGCCACGACCCCCCGCCAGCCCGCTGCCGTAAGCCCCGAGCGCATCGCCGCCAACCGCGACCGCTGGATTCGGGAGTGGACCCGGACGGTGTTGCAGCGATAAGTGTCTCCAGAGTTGGAATGTGAAATGTCGCCCGCAAGCTCTCGCAGGGAATTGCGCCCCGGGTAGCCGCTCTGCGGCTATGGCGCACGCCACTCCGCCCCGGGTAGCCGCTCCGCCCAGGCACATTTTTTTGTATCCGAGCATTCCACGTCTACTCTGGCGCAACCTGGACGGTGTTTCGCGCTTTGAAGGTTGAGCTGTCGGCCACCGGTTCGCCCCGGTTAGTGCCGGGGTTGTCTGTTGATTTCACCCCGTCGCCCGCCCCCCCTCGTGGTAGGATTCGCACGATGAACCGCCGGGACGGTCGCTCACCGCTGCAAATGCGCCCCTTAACCATCAAGATGGGCTATGTGAATTATGCCGAGGGCTCGGCGCTAGTGGAGCTGGGGAGCACTCGAGTGCTGGTCAACGTGACCCTCACCGACGGGGTGCCGCGCCACGTCTCGAGCAAGGCCGGCTGGCTGATGGCCGAGTACAACCTCTTGCCGCGCTCCACCAAGGAGCGCAAAGAGCGCGAGCGGCAGAAGCTCTCGGGCCGCACCGCCGAGATTCAGCGCTTCTTGGGCCGGGCTTTCCGGGCCGCGCTCGACCTCAGCCTGCTGCCCAACAAGACCGTGGTGGTGGACGCCGACGTGCTTCAGGCCGACGGCGGCACCCGCGTGGCCTCGCTCATCGGTGGCTACGCAGCGCTGCACATGGCGATGGACAAGCTGGTGAACCTTGGGCGCATTGTGGAGTGGCCGCTGATCGAGTTCGCGGCGGTGAGCGTGGGCTGGCTCGAGGGCGACCACATCGTCGTCGACCTCAACCAGTTCGAGGACGAGGCCGCCTGGGCCGACCTGACCGTGGTGGCCACCCAGAAGGGCGACATTATCGAAGTCCACGGCGCGGGCGAGGGCCGCCCGGTGCCGCAGAAAATCTACAAGGATATGCTCGAGGTGGGGTTGGGCAACGTCCCCAACATCGTTAAGCAGATCCATGGGCAGCTAAAAAACAAGGTCTAGGGCAGTTTTCCCCAGTAATCGGTAGGGCGGTGTTTGCCCTGCCGAATGCTTCGCCGTTTGCCGCAAAGGTGGGAGGCGCGACAGGGTACGGGCCATACAAGCAACTCGGGCATTGAGGTGCGCTAGGGCAGATTGCCAACCTCTGAACGACGTTTGGCCTGCCCCGGTGCAAGCACGGGCGAAGTTTCCTCCTGGCGCTTCGGGTTGGTTTCCCGAGATACTCAAAAAACCTGGCTCTCGAGCTTGCTGGTGCCTACACCGCCTCCTGGAAAACCGCTTTTCTTGCCAAATGCCCCCCGCTGGGTACAATACAGGCAGATGAAAGTCTTGATTGCCACGTCGAACCCCGGCAAGTACAGGGAGCTGCGCGAGGGGCTCGAGCCGCTGGGATGGACGCTATTCTCGCTGCTGGATTTCTCCTTTAAGATGCCGCCCGAGAACGGGGCCACTCTCGAGGATAACGCTATTCTCAAGGCCGCTTACGCCGCCCGCAAGAGTGGCCTGACGGCCCTGGCCGACGACTCGGGCCTGATGGTTGACGCGCTGGGCGGCGAGCCGGGGGTCTACTCGGCCCGATACGGCGGCAAAGAGACCGACCTCGAACGCAACGTCTTCCTGCTCGAGCGTATGCGCCACCTTCGGGCGGACCAGCGCGGGGCCAGCTTTAAGGCGGTGTTGGCCCTGGCCCACCCGGACGGCTACATGGAGCTGTACGAGGGCGAGACCAGAGGTACCATCCTTGAGGCCCCCCGGGGTGATTGGGGCTTCGGCTACGACCCCCTGTTCTGGATCCCTGCGGCGGGCAAGACTTTTGCCGAGATGCAGGTGGGGGAAAAGTACCACCACTCCCACCGGGGCAAGGCGCTCACCGCTCTGGTCAAGGCGTACCTTTCGGGCGACGCCCGACGCGAGCAGCCGCAGACAGAGTGAGTGCGCAATAACGTGCAGTCCAGGCTCGAGGCCTAACAAAGGCCCGAAGCTGGGCGGTTTTGGTGGCCGGTTATCGGCCCCGTTAACGTCTCGTGCAGAGGGGTAAGTGCAAGCGCACGGGGGAAACTAGGTGCGCTGCAGTCCTTCGACCCGCCCTAAGGGTCTGCATAGTTCAACTGCGAAAGGCCGCCCCCAAACGCCCGTAGGGGACTGCGCCCCGGGTAGCCGCTGTGCGGCTATGGCGCAAGCCACTCCACCCAGGAACTCAGCTGTTGCCCCCCCGGATCTCGCAGACTCACCCTGGCGCAACCTAGATCAGCCCACGCTCCCGCGCCGCGCCGCGCAGTTCGTCGCGAAAGTTCGGGTGGGCGATCCGGATGAGGGCCTCTGCGCGTTCGCGGAGGCTCTTGCCAAAGAGTTCGGCCACGCCGTACTCGGTCACGACATAGTGAACATCGGCCCGCGTGGTGACCACACCGGCGCCGGTCTTGAGCAGGGGGACGATGCGGGAGAAGGCGCCGTTCTTGCCGCTGGCCGGCAGGGCGATGATGGGCTTGCCGCCCTCGCTGGCGGCGGCCCCACGGATGAAGTCGAGCTGGCCGCCGAAGCCGGAGTAGATGCGTGTGCCGATGGAGTCGGAGCAGATCTGGCCGGTGAGGTCTAGCTCGAGGCAGGAGTTGATCGCGACCATCTTGTGGTTGCGGGCGATGCGGAAGGGGTCGTTGACCCAGTCAGCGGGGCGCATCTCGAAGAGGGGGTTGTTGTCGACAAACCGGTAGAGCCGCTCCGAGCCCAGTACGAAGGTGCCCACCACCTTACCGGGTAGCTGGCCCTTCTTCTGGCCGGTGATCATCCCGCGCTCGAGGGCCTCCATCACCCCGTCGGAGATCATCTCGGTGTGGACGCCCAGGTCCTGGCGGCTCTCGAGGTTGGCCAGCACCGCGTCCGGAATGGCCCCAATCCCCATCTGGAGGGTGCTGCCGTCGTCGATCAGGTCGGCCACGTACTGCCCGATCCTGAACTCGACCTCCGTGGAGGGGTCGCGGCCCAGCACCGGCAGCGGGAAGTCCACGTCGACGAAGGCCGAGAACCTCGAGATGTGCACGAAGGTATCGCCCAGGGTGCGCGGCATCCGGGGGTTGACCAGGGCGATGACCTGCTTGGCGTTCTCGACTGCGGCCTTGGCGGCGATGATCTCGACGCCCAGACTCACGAAGCCGAACTCGTCCGGCGGGGAAACCTGCACCAGGGCATAGTCCAGTGGAAGTACGCCGCGTTTGAACAGCCAGGGAATTTGGTGCAGCGAGACCGGCACGTAGTCGGCCCGCCCGCTGTTGACGGCTTCGCGGTCGGCGGGCCCCACGAACAGCGAGCGGCGGCGGAAGTGCCCCTCCATCTCTGGGGCCAGAAAGGGGTCGGAGCCGAGCTGGAGCACGTGTACCAGCTCGACGTTCTCGAGTTCGTCCTTCCGCGCTGCCAGCGCCTCCAAGAGCGGGGTGGGGGTGGCGGCGTTGCCGGAGACGTAGACCCTCGAGTTGCTCTGCACCATGGCGGCGGCACCCTCGAGGTCGATCAGTTTGCTAAGGAACAGCCTGCTGGTGTCGCTGCGGTGCAGTGCCTTGCCGGTGCGGGACTGTGGGTTTAGAACGGTGTCCATGGGTACACGCTACACCCGGGAGGTGGGGGCAGTTGACCCGGTGATTGGGAAGGGGGAGGCCAGAGGGCCAGGGTTGAAGGTGAGTGTGAGCCCTCTCTGCTTCTCCTCACAGAAAATTTGACCGTCTCGAGGCATCCTTATACCAGATGCACCGTCTTCTCGCCCTCTTTCTTTTGATCGGAGTTGCCCTCGGTCAGTCGGCTTTCATCCATACGCCCCAGGGACGGCTACGCGGCGGCCTAAACCAGGAGGCGGGCGTGGCCTTCTTCCTGGGGATGCCCTACGCCAGGGCCGAGCGCTGGAAGGCTCCGCAGGCGGTCGAGCGGCTCGGCTCGCTGCCCGGGGAGCTGTTTGATGCCACCCGTCCGGGGCCTTCTTGCCCGCAGCGGGGGGTATTCACGACCCGGCTGGGCGGCTATATCCCGCCCTTTAGCGAGGACTGCCTCAACCTGGGGGTCTGGATGCCGACCGCCGCTCCCCCGCCGGGTGGCTACCCCGTGATGTTTTGGGTCCACGGCGGCAGTTACATCGGGGGGAGCTGGTCCGAGCCGCTCTACGACGGGACGGCGCTGGCCTCTAAGGGCGTGGTGGTGGTGGGGATCAACTACCGACTGGGCTCGCTGGGCTGGCTGGCCCTGCCGGACCTGCAAAAAGAGTCCGGAGACGGCTCGGCGGGCAATTACGGTCTGCTGGACATGGTGGCCGCACTGCGCTGGGTGCGGCGCAACATCGCGGCCTTCGGGGGCAATCCCGAGAACGTCACCGTGTTCGGGCAATCGGCCGGCGGGATGGCAGCCTGCACCCTGATGGCCTCGCCAAAGGCCCAAGGTCTGTTCCACAAGGCCATCGTCAAGTCGGGGGGATGTGAGTATGTGCGCACCCTCGAGCAGGGCTTCGCCTGGGGCGAGGAGTGGGCCAGGCTGTGGGGCTGCAGCGGCTCGGACCTGGCCTGCCTGCGCCGGCTCCCGCTCGAGCGCCTCTTTGCCCCCGAAGACCGCAGCATCGGGGCGCTGTTGCAGCGGGCTCCGGCGGGCGAGTTCGGCGATGGACCATGGAAGCCGCACCTCGACGGGGTGAACCTGGCAAAGGTGCCGCTAGAAGCCTTGCGCGACGGTGAGGCTGCGGGCATCCCGCTGATGGTCGGGGCGACCGCCCAGGAGGGCTGGTCAGAGCGGTTCATCGGCCCCCAGAACTGGGAAGATTTCGGGCGGGGCGTCGAGGAGAAGCTGAGGCGGCCCGGTGTGGCGGCCCGGGCGGTCGGGATGTACCGAGCCCGCTACGAAAACCCGGCCGAGGCCTGGGCCTACTTCCAGACCGACCGCATCCTGCTGTGCCCGACCTTCCTGGGCGGCGCGGCGCAGATGCGCAACGTGGAGACCTACGGCTATCTCTTCAGCTGGGTCTCGCCCGACCTCCCCATCCTCGGCAGCCTCCACGGGATTGATCTGCCGCTGCTGTTCGGCACCGAGCGCTCCTGGCCGAACACCCTCCTATTCCTCAGCTCGAGGGCCTACGAAGAGACCCGCCAGACCGCCGAGGCCATGCAGACCTACTGGACGGAGTTCGCCCGAACCGGCTTCCTGAAGGACTGGCCCGAGCTGGTTACCGGCCAGGCGATGGAATTCGGAACTCAGACCCGGGTGATCGACAGCCCCCTTGAAACCCGCTGCGGGCTGTGGCGGTAGAATGGCCCGGTGCCAGTCCTGGAAGTCTCGAGCGCCGACCAGTATCTGATCGCCACCGGCGAAACTCCACTGCTGGAGATCTACTCAGCCCTGCCGGAGGGGCTGTTCCCGCCGTTTCCGCCGGTGGAACTGCCGGGCGGGCTGGGCGGACTTTTGGAGCGCGGTGGTTTCGGGCAGACCTTCTTCCTGGGAAGCGAGGTGTTGGGTCTGCGCTTTAGGTCGCCCAAGGGGCACAGTGTGCAGGCTGGTGGCCTGACGGTCAAGAACGTACAGGGCTACGATCTGGTCCGGCCCTTCGTGGGCAGTTTCGGGGCGCTGGGGCGTTTGTCCGACGCCACACTGCGCCTTCGCCCCGGGAGAGCCGCCTGCTTTTTGCGCAACAAGGGCGAACTGCTCGAGCCCCCCATTCGTCCCCGCTTTCTCTGGCAGGAGACCGGCTGGCTCTATGCCTACCACTTCGGCCACCCCAAGGAAGTCCTGCGCTTCGCCCAGACCTTCGGCGGTGAAGAGGTTAAGGGGCCACTCGACCTCACCCCGCTCTTTCCCGACGGCATGGGGGTCGGCCCCGGTAACGTCATCGACTTGCGCCAGAGCTGGGCCAATGGTGGCGGACGCCCCGAGATGCCCGAGGTCTTCCGGCGGCTGGTGGAAGCGCTGTAGGCCTGCATGGAAGTGAGGTAAAGGGGGTTGACAGTCCGCCCGGTCGCCCTCCTCCTTCCGCTTTCCCTATTCCTCCCCTATCCTTTCCCCATGACGCCCCTCTTCACCGTCCCCAAGAACCTCGAGCCCTTCCAGCACAGGGTGCAGGTGGGTCAGGTTGGTTTGCATGTCTACGACACGGTCCAGCCGCAGAACCGCACCTTCGTGCTGATCCACGGGCTGGGCGACGAGGCCGACAGTTGGCGCAAGGTATTCGAGCCGCTGAGCGGGTTCGGGCGGGTGGTTGCGCCTGACCTGCCGGGCTTCGGGCGCTCCGACCACCCGCGCCGGGCCTACACCCTCGAGTTCTACGCCGAGACGATGGCGGCCCTGCTGCAGACGCTGAAGGTCTCGAGGGCCATCCTGGTGGGTAATTCGATGGGGGCGGCGGTGGCCCTACGCCTGACCCTGCGTCGCCCGGACCTTTCAGAGCGGCTGGTGCTGGTGGACGGCCCGCCGGTGCGCGGCAAGCTCAGCAAGGCCCAGATGATGTTTGCCTTGCCGGGGCAGGGGGAAAAGCTCTACAAAGGCTTCCGTGCCTCGCAGGACGCCGCCTACGATTCCTTACGGCCCTACTACGGCGACCTCGACAGCCTGAGCGAGGCCGACCGGGCCTTTCTGCGCGAACGGGTCTGGGACCGGGTCTGGAGCGACGACCAGTGCCGGGCCTACCTCTCGACCTTTCGCTGGATGCTCCTCGAGGGACTACGGGGCCACCCCCGCCAGTCCGACCTGGCCTCCATCCAGCAGCCCGTCCACCTGATCTGGGGCGATTCGGACCGGGCCATTCCCCTTGAGGCCGCCCAGCTGCTGCAAGGCTGGATGCCCAGGTCCCAACTTTCTATCATTCCAAACTGCGGTCACCTGCCCCAGCAGGAAAGGCCAGAGGAACTGGTGAGGCTGGTTGTCGGACGGTAAACAGGCGGGAGCGGCGCCAACGCTGGGGCCAAACTCAGGGCTTTCAACTCCATCCAGGCCCCACAGGTCTGGGCGTTCAGTTAGCGACCTTGGGTCCTCGAGCCCCTGCACTTCTCGCAGACGCCCTGGTACTCCACCTGGACGCCCTCGAGTTCGAACTCAGGGTACTTGCGGCGCACCTCACTCAGCAAGTCGGGGAGGGGATGGTTGATGTCGTGGAACTCCCCGCAGTGGCGGCAGACCATGTGCAGGTGGCCGTCGAGGTTGGCCTCGTAGCGGAGGGCCTCGCCGGGGCGGGTGAGGGGGAGCAGGTGGCCCTCCCGGGTCAGCGCCTCGAGGGTGCGGTAGACGGTGCCCAGGCTGATGCTGGGAACGGTTTTGCGAACCTCCTGATACACCCAGGCCGCGTCGGGGTGAAAGTTGGGGGTGCGCTGCACCACCTCGAGGACGGCCCGGCGCTGTTTGGTAAGTCGTTTGATCGCCATATCGGTACGTTGTGTTCAGTCCAGGATAGCAATTCCGACTGAACCTATCAAGATTCAGTGTACAGCAAGAATTGTTAAGTTAAGCTGAAGCCGGATACATTGAGGGCCTGCCCCGATGTTACCTTGGAGGAGGGCACAGCCTGCGCGCATAAGGCCCGAGGGACGCGCGCGTTCAGCTCTGTACAGGCGCTTCGCGCCCAACAGTAGGTCTCGGTTAGGCGGCGAAAATGCCCCTCCTTCAGGCGACGGGTTGTACCGTCACCGCCACGCCCGACAGGGCCGCGTTACCGGTAAGGGGGTCGAGCTCGAGTTCGTCGGTCAGGTCGTTGATCGAGGCCCCGGCGTGCTGCCGGGCGACCTCGAGCCGGGTACCCTCCCGGGTGTGTCCGTAGCCGTGGGGGAGGCTGACCACGCCGGGCATGATCCTATCGCTGACCTCCGCCCGAACTTCAACACAACCCACCCGCGAGCGCACCTGCACCGTCGAGCCGTCGGCGATACCCCTGGCCTCAGCGTCGCGGGGATGGATGATCAGGGTGCAGCGGTCAGGGCCGCGCACCAGACGCGGGCTGTTGTGCATCCAGGAGTTGTTGCTGCGCAGGTGCCGACGCCCGATGAGCTGGAGCTGGGAGGGGGCTTGGCCCAGTAGGGACTCGGCTCGAGGCAGGTCCTTCAGCATCCGCTCGGGGGCGAGGTTGATCTGATGGTTGGGGGTCAGGAGCCGCTGGGGGAGGCGGGGCTGGAGCGGGCCTAGGTCGAGGCCGTGCGGGTTGGCCCGGAGCTGCTCGAGGCTCAGCCCGTACTGCCCGCTTCGCAGGCCTTGTTCGAGTTTTTCTGCCGGGTCGCGCGGTGCGGGCAGCTCCGCGCCCTCGGGCAGGGTCATGCGGTTGCGAAGCTCCTCGAAGATTTCCCAGTCGTACTTGGCCCCCTCAGCCTTGGGGAAGAGGGGCTCAGAGTATTTGGCGGTATTGTGCACCGCGAAGGTGTGGAAAACCAAATCGTAGTGGGCGGTCTCGAGGCCGGTCGCGGGCGGCAGGATCAGGTGGGCGTGGCGGGTGGTCTCGTTGACGTAGAGGTCAACGGCGACCATGAACTCAAGCCCTCCTAGGGCCTGCTCGAGCTGCCGGCTATTGGGGGTGGAGAGTACCGGGTTTCCGCAGCTCGTCACCAGCGCCCGGATCTGCCCCTCGCCGGGGGTCAGGATCTCCTCGGCCAGTGCAGCCACCGGCAGCTCGCCGTCGAACTCCGGAAGGCCGCGGACCCGTGTCTTCCAGCGCCCGAAAATTTCCTCGAAGCCCTTGGAGCGCACCATCTCCACGGCAGGGCTGGTGAACATGGCCCCGCCCGCCCGGTCGAGGTTGCCGGTAAGCACATTAACCGCGTTGACCAGCCACTGGCACAGCCCCCCAAAGGCCTGGGTTGAGAGCCCGATGCGCCCGTAGCAGACCGCGCTGGGGCTCTCGGCGAACTCCCGCACAATTTGGCGTAAGGCGGCGGCCTCGAGGCCGGTGGCCCCGGCCGCCCGCTCGGGGGTGAAAGCCAGGGTAGCCTCGCGCAGCGCCTCCAGGCCCTCTGTAAAGTCGGAGAGCCGCTCGAGCCGGACGTGTCCCTCGGCGAACAGCACATTCACGAAGGCCAGCAGGAACAGCACGTCGCTGCCGGGTCGGATGAAGTGGTGCGCGTCGGCAGCCTCGGCGGTTTCGGTGCGGCGGGGGTCGAGCACGACCACCTTGCCGCCTCGAGCCTGGATCGCCTTAAGCCGCTTGCGAACGTTTGGCGAGGTCATGATGCTGCCGTTGGAGGCCAGCGGGTTTGCCCCCAGAATGAGCCAGTGCTGGGTCCGGTCGAGGTCGGGGATGGGGAGCAGGAACGGGTGGCCGAACATCTGCCAGGCTGCGAAGTGGTGCGGGAGCTGATCGACCGAGGTGGCCGAATAGCGGCTGCGGGTGCCCAGGGCCTTGAAAAATCCCGGCGCGGTGAGCAAGGTGCCCACATTGTGGACGCTGGGGTTGCCCTGGTAGACCGCGACCGCGTCCGGGCCGTGCCGCTCGCGTATCCCCTTGAGCTGGCGGGCCACCTCGTCAAAGGCCTCCTCCCAGGAAATTTGCTCCCATCCGGCCGGGGTTCGGCGCACTGGGTGTTTGAGGCGGTCGGGGTCGGCGTACACGTCTTGCAGTGCCACCGCTTTGGGGCAGATGTGACCCTGCGAGAGCGGGTCGGCGGGGTCGCCCCGGATGGCCAAGATTTCCTCGCCTTCGAGTTCGATCTCGAGGCCGCACATGGCCTCGCAAAGGTTGCAGGTGCGGTAGTGGGTGCGACGCTGGGCGGCAGGCTGGGCTGTCATCTTGGAGTGTAGTGTACAGGGTCAGCCTTGAGGGCAGAAAGGCGGATGCTGGCTGGGGTTCCGTCAGGCCGGCCCGGGATAGCCGGCACGGGTCGAGGGAGGCCGACCGGCGAAGTTTAGCCCGCGCGGTGGGGTGCTGCCTCGAGCGACATCAGCCCTCTTTGTAGAATTTGGAGTTCAGGTAGAACTCGGTGTACAGCACTTTCAGGAACGAGGCCATGGGCACCGAGAGCAACGCCCCTACCAGCCCGAACAGGCTCGAGCCCACCAAAATCGCTCCGATAATGGTCACCGGGTGCAGGCTGGTGGTCTGCCCGATGATACGCGGGCTGAGGACGTGGGCCTCGAGCTGGTTGGCTGCCACCACCACCCCCAGAACGGCGAGCACCTGCGGCCAGCCCACCGTTAGGGCCAGCAGCACCGCCGGAATGGTCGAGATGATCACGCCGGCGAAGGGGATTAGGTTGAACACCCCAGCCAGCAGCCCCAGTGAACCCGCCAGGGGCACCCCGAAGACCCACAGCCCGATGGTGATAAAAAACCCCACCGCCAGCGCCACCAGGAGCTGCCCCCGGATGTAGCCACCCACGGCCTTGTCGAGCTTGCCCGCGAGGTCGGCGGTGAGCGGCTGGTAGGGCATGGGAACGGCCTGGAAGAGGGTTTGGGAGATTTTGGGCAGGTCGTAGAGCAGATAGATGGAGATAATTAGGGCGGTGAGGAACTGGAAGATCCCGCCCAGCAGCGAGGCGAAGAAGCCGATCAGATTACCGCCCTGCGACAGCAGGGCCTGCAGCCCCCGCAACAGCGTTTGGGTGAAGCCCTCGAGCAAGCTTTGGAGGTTCTCGGCGGCCTGCTGCACCGCGCCCTGGAAGGCCGGGGGCAGTTCGATCTGCCCGACGCGGTCGGGCACCCCCTCGGCCCAGCGGACCAGCGGGGCCAGCACCTCGGGCAGGGTGGTGGCGAAGCGGGTCAGCTCGTTAACCATGTCGGCGATCAGGACCGAGGCCAGACCGATGAACAGAATCAGCCCGGTGTAGACCGTCAGGACGCCCAGGAAGCGCGGAAGGCGGCGGCGCTCGAGCGCCCGCACCACCGGGCTGAACAAGTAGGCGAACACGAAGGCCAGGATCAGCGTGACAATGGCTGTCCGTGCCCCCCCGAACACGAACCCCAGCACCTGAAAAACGCAGAAGAAACCGACCGCGTAGACGGCAATCCGCACCCAGAGGAGTTTCCAGACTTCACTCAGGTCTCGTCGCATCTGCACTACCTTACCAGGGAACCTTAGGGAGAGGGAGGAGGTGAGGAAAAGGACAAGGGTCAAACCCCAGTTGGCGATTGGACCGGGGCCGAGAATCTTCGAAGCTGGCCGTTGATGCAGCTTGTGGGTACCCGTGCACGGCATATGCGGGTTCTTCAGACCCACTAAGCGCAGCCAAAACCCTCGCCCCTCAACCGCTCACGGCGCCACCAGCCCGAAGCGCTGACTAACCCGGGCTCGAGTCTGTGCTGGCGTGGTACCCGATCCGAAAAACTGGCCCCGGTCGGGCTGGCCATTCCACAGCTCGAATAGCAGCCGGGCGTTGTCGCGGGTGCCGTTCACGCCATCCTCGAGGCCGCTGTTGCCCACCCGCCCGATCCACTGGCCGGCCTCCACCTTGCTCCCGACCCTGATCCCCGGCGCGATGGATGAGAGGTGGGCGTAGATCGTCACCGCACCGCCGGTGTGGCGCACCCAGACCTCACGCCCGCGCAGGCGGTTCATCTGCTCGGGGTTGGCCCCGCCCACCACCGCCCGCAGCAGCGCTCGGAACTGTGCGGCGCTCAGTTCCTGGAAACCGGTCTCGGCCCGGATCACCTCGCCGCCGGCAGCGGCCAGTACGGCCGTCCCGAAGCGTACCGGGATGCAGGCGTCGTCGCTGGTGAAGACTACCCCAGGGTTGACGCCCCGACGGTAGGTTCTGGTGGCCCCTGGGAGGTTGGTGTCGCTGCGTGGGGCGCAGGCACCGGGCAGGGGAGAGCGGAAGGTGAGGGTTTGGCCGGCAGGCCGTGGAGGCTGCGCGGGCTGGGTCCGGGGCGTGGGGCGTTCGGGTTCGGGGGCGGGCGAGGTCGCGGCGGCCTGGGTGGACGGGCGCTGCGCGGCCTCCTCTTGGGCGTTGCGGAGGTCGGTGACCTGTGAGCGCAGGTTGGTGATTTGCGAGCACTGATAGAACGACAGCAAGACCAATAGCCCCAGCAGAATCCACCCCGGCTTGATACCCATGACCCCTATGCTAACGTACAATTCGGGTCGAGGGTCGAAGGAGCCGAGGCTAACGGCAGACGGCGATAAGCCGGCGGCGGAAAACTCTAGCCCGCAGCCCACAGGCGCACCCCATACCGACATGTTCACCAAACTCCACCACGTCGCCATCATCTGCCGGGACTATCACCGTTCCAAGCGTTTTTATGTAGAGGTCCTGGGGCTGACCCCAATCCGCGAGGTCTACCGGGCCGAGCGAGAGTCCTACAAGCTGGACTTGCAGGTCGGTGGCTCACAGCTCGAGCTGTTTTCCTTCCCCGACCCGCCCCCGCGCCCCTCCCGGCCCGAGGCGTCGGGCTTGCGCCACCTGGCCTTCGCGGTCGAAGACATCGAGCGGGTAATAGCCCACCTTGAGCGCCACCAGGTCGAAGTCGAGCCCGTGCGCCTGGACCCCCATACCGGCAAGCGCTTCACCTTCTTCGCCGACCCCGACGGGCTGCCGCTCGAGGTGTACGAAAGCTGAAGGCATCGCGGAGGAGAAGCACTGGGCTCTTTCTTTCTCACCGTCTGCAACAATCCCCTGCTAAGGCCGGCGGGCGCCTGTTAACCGTTCCCTCTACCCAATCACTTTTGTCCCACACTCCCCGACTTATACTTTCCACGATGCGCCCGATGCCTGTCGTCTCGCCCGGTTTCGCCATAGCGCTTAGCCTGGTGGTGGCGATTGTGGTGTTCGGGCTGAAGTGGGTGGCTTACCGGCTTACGGGATCGGTGGCGCTGTTCTCGGACGCGCTGGAGTCCATCGTCAACATTGTGGCGGCGGCGGCGGCGCTGGTGGCAGTGCAGATCGCCCGGCGGCCGGCCGACGCCAACCACCCCTACGGCCATACCAAGGCCGAGTACTTTTCGGCGGTGCTCGAGGGCGTCCTGATTGCACTGGCCGCGATCTCCATCGTGCGCTACGCCTACGAGAAACTGCTCAGCCCCGAGCCGGCCGTCTCGCTGGGCGTGGGGCTGGCGGTGTCGGTGTTCGCCTCCGGCCTCAACGCCGCGCTGGCCTGGTTCCTGATCCAAAACGGCCGACGCTCCCGCTCGCCCGCCGTGGCCGCCGACGGCTGGCACATCCTCACCGACGTGTACACCTCGCTGGGCGTGCTGGTGGGGGTGAGCCTGGCCTACCTCACCGGCTGGTGGCTGCTGGACCCGCTGCTGGCGATCCTGGTAGCCATAAACATCCTTTGGGTGGGCTGGCGCCTGGTGCGCGACTCGGTAGGCGGGCTGATGGACGAGGCGGTGCCCGAGGCCGAGCTGAACGAGATTCGGGACGAACTCGAGCGCACCCTCCGGGGCCTGGCCACCAACGGCGAGGTGCTCGAGGTGCACGACCTCCGCAGCCGCAAAGCTGGGCCTCGCACCTTCGTGGAGTTCCACCTGGTGGTTCCTGGCCCGATGAGCGTGGATCGGGCGCACCAGATCTGCGACCGCATCGAGAACGGCCTCAAGGCCAACCTCGCCAACGTTCAGGTCACCATCCACGTCGAGCCCGACCACAAGGCTAAGCACTCGACTTTTCGGGTCGGGTAGAGTATCCCCCATGCCGCTCAACGAGACTGCGATCCAATTCGACACAGACGGTCAGCGTATCCACGGGATGCTGCACCTGCCCCTGAACCCGGCGGACAAAGTTCCCGCCGTGCTAATGCTGCACGGCTTTACCGGGCAGCGGATGGAGCCGCACCGGCTGTTCGTGCTGTTCTCCAGGCTCCTCGCCCGCCATGGTATCGCCAGCCTGCGCTTCGACTTCCGGGGCTCGGGAGAGTCGGAAGGTGGGTTTGAAGAGATGACCGTCAGCCGCGAGATCGAGGACGTGATGGCCGCCCACCGGTTCCTGCTTTCGCGCCCCGAGGTGGACCCCTCGAGGGTTGGGCTGCTGGGGCTTTCGATGGGCGGCATGGTGGCAGCGCTGAGCGTGGCGCGCCTTGAGGTCGCGGCGCTGTGTCTGTGGGCCCCGGCGCACCCAAAGCTGTGGCTTGGCGAGTTCAGCGAGGAGCAACGCAAAGTGTTGCCTCAGCTTTTCGCCCAAGCCGAGCGGGAGGGAAAGCTGCCGCCGGGGGTTCGGACGCTGCCGGACGGCTCCGGCACTGACTGGAACGGCAACCCGGTCGGCTGGGGTTTTTTCGCCGACCTCGAGCGCCACGAGCCTTTCGACTCGGTTAGGAGCCACCGTAACCCCGCGCTGGTCGTTCATGGCACCGCCGACCCCACCGTTCCCTTCGCGATTGGGGAGGCCTACGCCAGATCGATGGGGGCGCCGCTGCGCCCAATAGAAGGTGGACTCCACACGTTCGAGGTCGTGCCCCACCAGGCCGAGGTCCATCAGGTGACCCTCGAGTTTTTCAAGCAGCACTTGGGCTAGCAGAGCGGAATCAAGTCACGTCCAATGGCCTGAACAACCCCGGCGCGAGGAGTGTTCGCGGATGGGTGGGTGTGCCCTGATGCACTAGGGTGGCTATGGAGCCGAGGGTGAAAACTGCCCTTATCGTGTTTCCCCCCAATACTCCGCCCACGATGCCGCGCTAGACCATGCGCTAAAGCCGAGTATTGCGCTCGGTACGGCAAAGACCGCCGAACAGAGTGTTTGTGGGAACCGCCCTCACTTCTCCCGGACAAAGTACTGGGTATGGTTCGCCAGCGTCTCGAAGGTCTCGAGGTCGTTCAGAGTTCGCTCAGGCTGCTGCTGGGCAGCGGCGTCGACCAGGAGGCTTGCCAGCGCGAGCGTGGAGACCGGAAAGACGGTGGTCCGGCTGTTGGTGACGGGGGCCAGCAGCACCTCCCCGGCCAGGCCGGTCAGGGGGTGGCTGGCCTTGTTGATTACCAGGCCGGCGGGCACTTCCCTGAAGCGCATCAGCTCTAGCAGGGTCTGGGTCTCGCGCGGGTAGCGGGGGATGGCGAACATCAGCAGGTAGTCGGGCCGGCCGAAGTGCACCAACTGAACGAGGTTGGGGGCCTCGAGGCTGGTAATGGTCTGGACGTTTGGGCGCAGTCGCGAGAGGTACAGCCCGGCGTGTAGCGCAGCAGGTGCGGCGGCCCCGAATCCCGCGATCAGCACACTGCGGGCTCCGCTGAGCCGCTGTGCGCAACGCCCAAAGGCAGCGCTCCGCACCACCTGGTTCAGACCGCGCAGGTGGTGGGCTTCGCGCTCGAGCAAGGCCGATGTGTCGGCATGCGCCCCCTCGAAGCGGCGCACCGGGGGAGCCTCCTCGAGGCGGCTCAGCAGGCCCTGGCTGAGGGTGCGCTGGAACTCGGCGTAGCTCTTGTGGCCCAGTGCGTTCACGAAGCGGGTGACCGAAGCCTGGGAGCTGCCTGCCGCCTGGGCGAGTTGGGTGCTAGACATAAAGACCCCGACTGCATAGTTATCCATTAGGTAGGCCCCCACCCTCCGCTGGGCCTCAGGGAGCTGGGGGAGCTGCTGGCGGATGCGCTCGAGGGTGGGCTCTCCCGTGGACGTGGGCATTGACATCCAGATACTCCTTTGAAAGAATCTATTCACGCTTCGACTGCTCTGAATCATATCATTCAGCGCTGCCCCTCACCAAGAGCCTGTCCGAGCCGGAGAAACCACCGTTTTTTGCGGCGGCACACCCGTTCTCTAGCCCGTAAATCTCCTCTACGCTGGATGCTGTATAAAGATGTATGAGCTACCTCGCCCGACGCTTCGCCCTATTCCTCCTGGTGCTGTGGGGGGTCTCGGTCACGGTCTTCGCCGCCTTGCAACTGGCGCCGGGCAACCCCGCACAGCTCCTTCTGGGCCCACAGGCCACCCCCGAGACCCTCGAGCGCGTGACCCGCGAGCTGGGTCTGGATCGGCCGGTGCTGGTGCAGTACTGGCGCTGGCTGAGCAGCGCCCTCCAGGGCGACCTGGGCACTTCAATAACGCTGCGCGAGCCGGTGAACAAGCTGGTCTTCGAGCGGCTGGCCAACTCGATGATCCTGGCGATTCCGGCCTTTTTTCTGGCCACCTTTTTGGGCCTGAGTCTGGGCATTCTCAGCGTGATATTCCGGCGCGGCTGGCTGGACCACACCGCCAACACCCTGATGTTTGTGGGGCTGGCGATACCCGTTTTCTGGCTGGGCTTGGTGCTGATCATCGTCTTCGGGCTGCGCCTGGGCTGGCTTCCAGTGAGCGGAATGTACCCGCCGGGCGGCGAGCGCAGCTTCGAGGAGATTGCCCGCCACCTGGTGCTGCCCGCCGTGACGCTAGCCGTCGCGCCCGCTGCGGTGATCGCCCAGATCGCCCGCTCGGCCCTGCTCGACGAGGTGACCCGCGACTACGTCCGCACCGCCGTCTCCAAGGGCCTATCGCAGCGCAGCGCCACGGTTCACCACGCCCTGCGTAACACTTGGATACCGGTGGTTACCGCGCTGGGCCTCGAGATCAATTACGTGATCGGGGGGGCAGTGCTGGTGGAGAACGTCTTCAACTGGCCGGGCATCGGGCAGTTGTTGGTGCAGGCCGCCCTCAACCGCGACTACCCGGTGGTGCTCGGCGCGAGTCTGGTACTGGCCGCGATTTTCGTGGCAGTGAACTTCCTGGTCGAGGCGGTTTACGTGCTGATTGACCCGCGGGTGAAGGGGCAGGCATGAGCGTCCGAAGCGTGGACGCAGGCGCTAAGGCGGAGGGCTCGAGCCCCCGCGCACGACGCGCGTGGCTCAACACCTACATGGTGGTGGGTGGGCTGATGGTGCTGCTGCTGGTTGCCCTCACCGTGCTGGCCCCGCTGCTGGCCCCCAAGGACCCCAACGCCATCAACCCCATCAATGCCCTTAAGCCCTTCGGCTTTGAGGGCCACGTGCTGGGCACCGACAACCTGGGCCGCGACCTCTTCAGCCGAATGCTCTATGGCGGCCTGATCACGCTCCTGAGTGGCGCGGTGGCGGCCTTCCTCTCGGTGGGGCTGGGGGTGCTCTTGGGTGTCCTGGGGGCCTACTTCGGCGGCTGGACGGATCTGTTAATCGCCCGCCTGCTGGACATCCTGATGGGCTTTCCCTTCATCCTCCTGGCGATCCTGTTTGTCGCGGCGGCAGGACCCTCCACCCTCACCGCGCTGGTCGCGGTCGCCATCGCCAACGTGCCCTTCTCGGCGCGGTTGGTGCGCTCGGAGGCGCTGCGGGTGAGGGAACAGGAGTACATCACTGCGGCCTCGGCCCTGGGCGCGAGCCACGGGCGCGTGATGCTGCGCCACCTGCTCCCCAACGTGGCCTCGATCATCATCCCGACACTCTTCATGACCATGGGTTGGATGATCGGCCAGACCTCCGCGCTCTCCTTCCTGGGTCTCGGCACCCAGCCCCCCACCGCAGACTGGGGCTCGATGCTGGCCGAGTCGCAGAACTACATGACCTCCCTGCCCGAGGTGGCGATGCTGCCCGGCCTAGCCATCGTGTTCGCGGTGCTGGGGCTGAACCTGTTCGGGGTGGGCCTCAGGGCAATGCTGCTTAGGGAGCGGTAGGAGGTTGAAGGCGGAAGGCAAGTGCTCGGGAGTTGAGGAGGTGCGAGGATCAGGTTTTGACCCTTTCCGTGAACTCTGGTCACTTCAGAGGCTGAATCGCCTCGCCCCAGCCGCTCTTGTAGGGGGTGTTTGGCCGGAAAACGATCCCAGGTTTGGGGACAGGGGTTTGAAATGAGGGTCGGCGTTTGTGTGGGCCTCGAGGGCCGCCAGGCGCTTTAGCCAAACCAACACTTCGTAGCTCGAACGTCGGCAACACAAGGGAGGCAGGGGGTGCGATGAAGCTAAACACGTTCTCGATCACGGCGCGGTGCGAACGCACGGGGCAGCTGGGGGTGGCGGTCTCGACGGCGGTGGTGGGGGTGGGGTCGCTGTGCCCGTTTGTGCAGAGCGGGGTGGGGGCGGTTGCGACGCAGTCGTTCGTCAACCCCTACCTGGGCATCTGGGGCCTGGAGTATCTCGCCCAGGGCCACAGCGCCCAGGAGACCCTCGAGCTGCTCAAGACCCGCGACCCCGGCCTGCCGATGCGGCAGTTCGCGGTCGTGGACACTAAGGGCGGCTCGGCGGCCTTCTCTGGCAAGGGCTGTGACGGTTGGTACGGCCACCTCACCGGCCCCAACTACGCGGTTGCGGGCAACATGCTGGTAGGGTCTGCGACCCTCGAGGCCATGCAGCAGAGCTTTGTCTCTACCGCCGACCTCTCCCTCGCCGAGCGGCTGCTGCGGGCCCTCGACGCGGGCCAGAAGGCCGGCGGCGACAAGCGCGGCAAGCAGTCGGCGGCCCTCAAGGTCTACTCTACCGAGCAGTACCCGCTGCTCGAGCTGCGCGTCGACGAGCACCCCGACCCCGTAACCGAGCTCTTGCGCGTCTACGGCGTCGCCGAGCAAAACCTGATCCCCTTGCTGGGCATGCTCCCCACCCTTGCCAACCCGGCCGGGGCCTTCGACCTCGAGGACGCCAGACGGAGGGGGCTGTTGCAGGACTGAAGTGGGCCGTATGCCGCGAGCCCAGGCTTACGGCTAAGGACAGAGGGCGGAGGGCGGTTTTTCTGTTGGGCAAACGAGTCCGAAGGTTGTCCGCTCTGCGGCTTTCGAGCGTCGGTTGAACTCAGTTTTTCGCCACACACGTGCGTCTGAGGCAAAGAGGAGGCAAGGAATGAAGAAACTGTTGTTGGCTCTGGTTTTAGCTCTGCTGGCGGCCCCCGCGCTTGCGCAGGGGCGGCTGGTGGTCGGTTACGAGGCCGACGCGACCTCGCTCGACCCCGGGCAGGTGACGGACATCAACTCGATGCACGTCCTGACCCAGATGTACGAGACGCTGGTCACGCTTGGCCCCAACGGCACCATCCGGCCCGGCCTGGCCACCCGCTGGACCATCTCGCCCGACGGCCTGACCTACACCTTCACCCTGCGCACCAACGCCCGTTTCTCCAACGGCGACCCGGTGAACGCCCAGGCCGTCGAGTTTAGCTTCATGCGCCAGCTCGACGAGAAACACCCCGGAGCCCAGTTCGGGCCTTTCCCCTTCGGTGGCTTTTTTTACGGTTCGGTGGAGAGCGTGCGCGCCACCAACCCCACCACCGTCACCTTCCGACTCAAGTCGCCCAACTACGCCCTGCTCAACGCCCTCACGGTGATGACCGGCGCAGTCGTCAATCCCAAAGTCGCTGCCGCCGAGGGCAAGAACTTCGCCCTCAAGGGCGGTGGCAGCGGGCCGTACATGCTCGAGCGCTGGACCCGCGGGGGCCAACTCATCCTCCAGCGCAACCCGCGCTTCGCGGGCACTGCGGGGCGGGTGGCGCAGATTGTCTTCGTCCCCCTCGTTCAGCCGGCCCAGCGCACGGTGGCCCTGCAGAGCGGTACCGTTGACCTGGTCATCAACCCGCCGCCCGAGAACCTGGCCGCGCTGCGCAGTGCCAACTTCACCATCGCCGACGCACCTGGCCCGCACGTCTGGTGGGTGGGGATGAACCTTTCCAAGCCGCCCTTTGACAACAAGCTGGTGCGCCAGGCCCTCAACTACGCCATCGACCGCAACGCCATCACCAACGGTATCCTCTTCGGCACCGGCGTCCCCTCCAACCAGCCGCTGGCCCCCGGCACCCTGGGCCACAGCCCCAACGCCACCAACTACACCTACAACCCCCAGAAGGCCAAGGAATTGCTGGCTCAGGCGGGTTTCCCCAACGGCTTCAGCGCGACCTTCCTGGTGCCCACCTCGGGGTCGGGGATGCAGAGCCCGGTGGCGATGGGTACCGCCTTGCAGGCCTATTGGCAGGCCATCGGAGTGCGCGTGAACATCCAGCAGCTCGACTGGGGCACCTTCTTGGGCCGCATCGCGCAGGGGGCCAACGAGGGCAACCTCGAGATGTGGCAGCTCTCCTGGATGAACTCCTCACTCGACCCCTCTCTGGTGATGGGGCCGCTGCTGGCCTCCTCGTCTTTCCCCCCCGGCTTTAACACCGGCTTTTACAAGAACGAAGAGGCCGACAAGCTGATCGCCCAGGGCCTCACCGAGCGCGACACCGCCAAGCGCCGCGACATCTACCAGCGGGCCTCCAACATCATCAGCGACGACGCGGCCTGGGTCTTCGTGGACCACGCAAAGCAGGTGGTGGCCTACAACCCGCGTAAGATCAGCAGCTTCGCCCTCGACCCCATCTTCCCCTTCCTGCTGAAGCTCTGGAACACCACGGTCAGGTAAGGTCCGTAGACCTCGCGCCCTCCCTCGAGCGCTCTGCGCCGGGGGAGGGATTTTTCTGTCCCCTGACCGGAGACCACAAACCGGATTTCAACCCATGCTCTGCGAAAACTTAAGGTTCGGAATGCTCGGTGCGCAGATGTTTTCCGTAAGGGAACATTTCGGTGCTCCGTCCTTTGCCGCAAACGGCAATCAAGGCTAGAGTTCCCTCCCATGTTTTCGGGGTGCGGTGCAACGGGAATCAATCTGCCAGGAGCCGTAGGGTTTCTCGCTGTCCTGGAGCCAGACCACGGCCCGATCGGCTAGACTGGGGACAGTGAAAGCCAGACTCTTCCTCACCTTCCAGCAAATCGGCGCCGACCTCTTTGCCGGCAGCCTGGCCTCGGCGACCTCGGGCAACTACTCGGCCCGCACCAAGGACGGTCTCTATATCACCCGCTCAGGCGCCCAGAAGGCCCGCCTGGCGCCGGAGGACGTGCTGCTGCTGCCCTTAGAGCCCAACCCCGAGAAGGACGCTGCGGCCTCGGTCGAGCGCATCATCCATCGCGCCGTCTACCGCCAGACCGACGCCACCGCGGTGGTGCACGCCCACCCCCGCCACGCTATCGCGCTGTCGTTCCACCTCGAGCAGATTGTCCCAATCGACCTCGAGGGCCTGTACTACTTTCCCTACATCCCGGTGTTGGCCCCCAAGACCGTCTCCGCCACCGAGGAGGCCGCCAACGCCGTCGCGGAAGCCCTGAAGAACCATCCCGCCTGCGTGGTGCGTGGCCACGGGGCCTTCATCAAGGGTACCGAGAAAAGCCCCGAGGACGCGCTGCTCAAGGCCTATTCGCTAATGACCAGCCTCGAGGAGGCTTGCGAAGTACTGTGGCTCGAGCGGGTCTGGAGCCGAACCTAGAGCCATAGTGCCTCCCCGAAGTGGGCGTCTCGAGGAGGCCTGCGAAGTGATGTGGCTCGAGCGGGTCTGGAGCCGGAAGTAAATCGGTAAAGCCTCCCCGAAGTAGGCGTCTCGAGGTGGTCTTAAGCTACTCAGGACGCGGGTTTGCTGAGTAAACGGGGCTGGCTGAGACCCTCGAACCCGACCCGCTGTTTGTTGGTAGTTTTTAGCCTCGCCCGATGGCCCGCCTGCCTAACTGGAACTGCTGACCTTTTGCCGCAGTGTGGGCAGAGCAATGCCACTGGTTCTGATGTACAACGCACGAGACACGACTTATCCCAAACGCCTCACTCCTCGAGCGTGCTCAAGTCCCCCGCGTCCTTGCCCATCTCCTGGGCCCGCAGCAATCGGCGCAGGATCTTGCCGCTTCGGGTCTTGGGCAGCTTGTCCAGCAGCACCAGCTCGCCGGGGGTGGCGATGGGGCCGAGCTCGTGGCGGACGTGGGCCACGATAGAGCCCTTGAGGGCCTCGGACTTCTCCTGCCCGGCCCGCAGTACCACAAAGGCCTTGATGTTCTCGCCCTTGATGGGGTCGGGCACCCCGATCACGGCGGCCTCGGCCACGGCAGGATGGGAGACCAAGGCGCTCTCGACGTCGGCGGTGCCGATGCGGTGTCCGGCCACGTTAAGCACGTCGTCGGCGCGGCCCAGAACCGTGAAGTAGCCGTCCGGGCTGCGGCTGGCCACGTCGCCGGCGGCGTAGAGCTGGCCAGGGATCTCGGTCCAGTACTGGGTGTAGCGGGCGTGGTTGCCCCAGACGGTTCGCATCATGTGGGGGAAGGGGCGGCGCAGCGCCAGCAGGCCCCCCGAGCCGGAGGGCACCTCGTGGCCCTCGGCGTCCACCACCAGCGCCTCCACGCCGGGGAGGGCCGGGCCGACCTGGCCGGGTCTGGCGTCGAGGGTCAGCGGGGTGCCCAGGGTGGGGCCGCCCAACTCGGTCTGCCACCAGTTGTCGGTCACGAAGCCGCGCCGCCCGCCGTCCATCAGGTGCTCCACCGCCCAGTTCCAGGCCTCGGGGTTGAGGGGCTCGCCCGCCACCCCGATGAAGCGTAGGCTCGAGAGGTCGGCCTTGGCGGGGTGCTCGGGACCGAACTTCATGAACATCCGCACCGCCGTGGGGGCGGTGAACATCACGTTAACCCGGTGCTTTTCGACCAGCCGCCACAGCACGCCGGGGTCGGGGTAGTCCGGAGCGCCCTCGCGCAGCACGCTGGTCAGGCCCTCGAGCAGCGGCGCGTAGACGATATAGTTGTGACCCACGATCCAGCCGATGTCCGAGGTAGCCCAGAACACGTCGCCATCCTTGGTGTCGAAGAAGCTGCGCAGGTGGTAGGCGCTGCCCACCATCAGCCCGCCGTGCACGTGCACCACCCCCTTGGGCTTGCCAGTGGAACCGGAGGTATAGAGGATGTAGAGCGGGTGCTCGGCGTCCACTGGCACCGCCTCGGCCTCGGGCGGGGAGTCCCACTGAAGGCGCTGGAAGTCGTGGTAATGGGGGAGGCTCGTGTGGGGGTTGTGGCGCTTGAACCAGACCACCGGCAGCTCGAGGCCCTCTAGTGCCCCGGTTACGATGCTTTCCAGGTCAACTGCCTTGCCCCTCCGGTAGCTCACATCCCCCGCGATCACCAACTTGGCCCCCGCATCCAAGATACGCTCGCGCAACGCCGTTACCCCCAGCCCCGCGTATACCACCGAGTGAACGGCCCCCAGCCGGGCGCAGGCCAGCATGGCGACACAGCCCTCGAGGGTCAGGGGCATGTAGATCACCACGCGGTCGCCCAGCCCGACCCCCAGGCTGCGCAGCCCGGTGGCGAACCTCGAGACCCGCTCTAGCAGCTCGGCGTAGGTCAGCTTCTGCTCGGCCCCGTCTTCGCCGATAAATACCAGCGCGGCCTGGTCACCCCGGCCCGCCAACACGTGCCGGTCGAGGGCGTTGTAGCAGAGGTTGGTGGTGCCGCCCAGGAACCACTTGTGGTCGGGAAAGTTCCACTCGAGCACCCGGTCGAAGGGGGTGAACCAGTGGAACCGGCCCGCCTCTCGGCCCCAGAAAGCCTCGGCGTCGAGGCTGAAGGCATACTCGGCCGCGAAGTCGGTCAGGTTGGCGGAGCGGCGCTGGGCTTCGGGCGCATGGTGGCGCTGGTCGGACTTGAGGAGTTGCTCGAGTTCCATAGGTCACCCTTGTGTACTTCCTGCCTAGGCTATTGCGTCGGCTCGTCTCGAGTCCAGTCCCCATATGTCCCGGGCGCCGCTTTTCGGGTGGGGAGGTTGTTTTCACGCCAGTAGTGCGACCAAGTCTGGAGCCTTCAGCCCTAGCGGTTCGCGCGGGTTGGCTTCGGGGCTGAGCCAAACCTGCTGGGCTGGGGGGTGGACTTCTGGCCGAAATGGGTAATTATGGCCGGGTGGGAGAGGCCGGTATGCCCAGAGTCACCCAGACCAATATCCCGCAGGGCGTGATAGACCTCGGTGTTGGGCATCCGGGCCTCGAGCTGCTGCCCCTCGACGAGCTGCGCCAAGCCGCCCTACGCCGCCTCGAGCAGCCCGACCGAGAGTACCTGCAGTACGGCGCCGAGATGGGCGACGGGTTCTTCTTGTTGGAGCTGGCGCAGTTCCTGAGCCGACACTACGGCTCTGCGGTGGAGCCCGAGCAATTGCTCGCCACTGGCGGCATCTCGCAGGCCATAGACCTCGCCTGCACGGCCTTTACCAGGCCCGGCGACACCATCCTGGTCGAAGAGCCCACCTACTTCCTGGTGCTGCAAATCTTTCGCGACCACGGCCTTAACGTTGTGGGCATCCCGACCGATGCGGGTGGGCTGAGCCTCGAGGCCCTCGAGCAAGCGCTCCAGACCCACCGGCCACGGCTGATCTACACCATCCCCACCTTTCAGAACCCAACCGGAGCGACCCAGGGACTTAATCGCCGGAAAAGACTGGTCGAACTCAGCCAGGAACACGGCTTCCTGATCCTGGCCGATGAGGTCTATCAGCTGCTCCACTACGGCGGGGCACCGCCCCCGCCGCTGGCGAACTGGGCCGACGGCGGCACGGTGGTCAGCCTGGGTTCGTTCTCTAAGATTCTGGCCCCGGGGCTGCGGCTGGGCTGGGTGCAGGCTGCGCCACGGCACCTTCGGCGCTTGGCCGAGGTCGGGGTGATCGCCAGCGGCGGCGGGCTCAACCCCTTCACCTCAGCGGTCGTGCGCAGCGCCCTCGAGCTCGGTCTGCAAGAGGTCCACCTGACAAAACTGCGCGACGAGTACCGTGCCCGCTCGAGCGCGATGGCAGAGGCCCTCCAGCGCCACCTTCCCGGCCTGGACTTCCACACACCGGGCGGGGGGTACTTCATCTGGCTCGAGGTGCCCGCCGACACCTCGGAGCTGCTGCCCAAGGCGATGGCGGCGGGGGTTCGCTTCCAGCCAGGGGTCAAGTTCTCGAGCGTTGGCGGCCTGCGCAATGCCCTGCGGCTGTGTTTCGCTTACTACCCCCCGGAGCAGTTGCGGGAGGGCGTGCAGCGACTCGCACACGTCCTCGAGCGGTGACGGCTGATTGCCAGATATCGCTGGGATGGGCGGCTCATAGAAGAGTCCGGTTGGTCTTGCTTTTCCGGCTTTACGGACGCTGGGGCCGTAAGTTGCGCCGGGGTCTTGAAACTGTCGAATGCCCCGAAACGTACCCCCGGTGCAACCACTTGTGCAAGCACGGGCCTACTCCCCTTCGGGCGTTTCAGGGAGGCATCTGCGTCTCAATCCGGGATACGTCTGGGCAGGGCTGTAACCGGGCGGTGGCCAGAGTCAGACCCCTGCGGGGCCGCCTGGAACGCGCTTGTTACCCCAGATTGTGCCCTCGAGAACGGCGTTTTTTGGTTCATCGGACCTAAAACCCGTAACACCATCGCCCGCTTCACGCAACGAACGCCCCGTTTGGCGTGACGGACTCGAGACCGGGGCCGGGTATGACGGCTGTGTGGCTCGATTCTCCCGCGTAATGGCCGGGGTCACGGCCAAAAATTCGTGCCGTTATTCACCCATTTCGGCCACGTTATGCCGTTATAAGCCGGTTTCGGCCTGAGATTTTTCCTATCATGGGTTCAGCAGGTTCGCTCTTCGTCTTTTCGTCTTGTGTCTTAGGAGCTTTCGTCATGAGTGTAGCGATCATCACGGGTTCGGCAGGTCTGGTCGGTTCGGAGGCGGCCCTCTTCTTTGGGGGCCTGGGGATGCAGGTGGTCGGGGTAGACAATGACATGCGCCGGGTCTTCTTCGGCGAGGAGGCCTCCACCAGCTGGAACGTGGGACAGCTCCAGCGCAAGCTGGGCCGTAACTACGTACACGAAGCACTGGACATCCGCGACCGCGCCGCTGTGATGCGACTCTTCGAGCGCTACGGCTCGGAGATCGCCCTGGTGCTTCACACGGCGGCACAGCCCTCCCACGATTGGGCCGCTCGAGAGCCCTTCACCGATTTCGACATCAACGCGGTGGGCACCCTGAACATCCTCGAGGCGGCCCGCCAGCACTGCCCCGAAGTCCCCTTCATCTTCACCTCCACCAACAAGGTCTACGGCGACACCCCCAACCGGCTGCCGCTGGTCGAGCTCGAGACCCGCTGGGAGATCGACCCCGCCCACACCTACCACGGCGGCATCCGCGAGGACATGAGCATCGACCAGACCCTGCACTCGCTGTTCGGGGCGGGCAAGGTGGCCGCCGACGTGCTGGTGCAGGAGTACGGCAGGTACTTCGGGATGAAGACGGCCTGCTTCCGGGGCGGCACCCTGACCGGCCCACAGCACTCCGCGACCCAGCTCCACGGCTTCCTGGCTTATGTGATGCGCTGCGCCATGACCGGCACCCACTACACCGTGTTCGGCTACAAGGGCAAGCAGGTGCGGGACGCCATCCATTCCCACGACCTGACCCAGACCTTCTACGAGTTCTTTAAGGCCCCCCGCTCGGGCGAGGTCTATAACATCGGCGGCGGGCGCTTCTCCAACTGCTCGGTGGTAGAGGCCATCGGGCTCGCCGAGTAGATCACCAGGCGCGAGATGAGCTGGAGCTACACCGACCAGAACCGCATCGGCGACCACATCTGGTGGATCGGCGACAACTCCAAGTTCGCCGCCCACTATCCCAACTGGCAGATGCAATACAACGTCGAGCGGATCATGCGCGAGACCTACGAGGCCAACCTCGAGCGCTGGGGCAAGGTTCCGGCTGCCTAGCCAAGCGGTAGGCGAGCGGCGGCTAGCGGTTGGCCAAGGCTCACAGACCAGCAGCCCACGCCTGACGGCCAACGGCCAGCAAAACTCACACACATCGAATGGCACTGACGTTTGGACACCGCATACCACCTACTATCGGAGATTGCGCATGATTAACCAAGGCAAAAAGAACGTCCTGGGCGTGCTGGTGGATGCAGTGGACTACCGCGCCGCCGTCACCGGAGTCGTCCAGGCGGCCAAGCACAAGCGGCCCTACGCGCTCACCGCGCTGGCGGTTCACGGCGTGATGACCGGCGTAGGCGACCCCGAGCACCGCTACCGGCTGAACCAGTTCGACATGGTCACACCAGATGGACAGCCGGTGCGCTGGGCATTGAATCTTTTGCATGGCGTGGGTTTGAAGCAGCGCGTCTACGGGCCGAACCTGACCCTAGAAGTCTGCCGTGCCGCCGCCGCCGAGGGCCTGCCGGTCTATTTTTATGGCAGCAAGCCGGAGGTCCTGGAGAGCCTTACCCGCCGCCTGAAAGAGCAGTTCCCCAGCCTCAAAATTGCCGGCGCGGAGCCTTCCAAGTTCCGCCAGACCACCTTCGAGGAGAAAGTCGAGATCGCCCAGAAGATCAAGAAGTCGGGTGCCCGAATCGTCTTCGTTGGCCTGGGCTGCCCCCGCCAGGAAGTCTTCGCCTACGAGTACCGCAACCTGATTGGACTGCCCCTGCTGGCCGTCGGCGCGGCCTTCGACTACCACGCCGGGCTGGTGGATGAGCCCCCCCTGTGGATGCAGAACGCGGGGCTGCAGTGGCTTTATCGGCTTACCCAGCAGCCCAGCCGGCTCTGGCAGCGCTACGTGCTGCTGAACCCCGCCTACCTGGCCCTCCTGCTGGCCCAGTGGCTGCGCCTCTGGCACCCCAACCCCGAGCGCGGCGTGACCCCACCCAGCGCGGAGAAGCGATTTGGCTAGGGCCGGGGAACTGACCCGACGAACCGGAGCGGGGGGTAGGGAAGTGGGTCAGAACAGTCAAGCAACTTCCCTCCGCTCTGCTCCCGCCTTCTGACTTGCCAGACATCCGCCGATCGCCGCTTATACCCCTGTCGAGGAAAATGATGGCGCAAAAAGGTCTCACCCTCCCCGTCTCCCCCAGCTCGAGCCGAGCACGTCTAGCGCCGCCCCGCTGGGTGCCGTGGTTTTTGTGGACCGCGGACGTGATCGCGCTCGAGCTGGCCCTCTTGCTGGCGATGGGGATTCGGGTGCTGGTGAGTCCGATCTGGCCCTTTACCCTCGAGGCCAGCGTCTACTCCTCGTTGGCCCTGGCGATGGTGGTGATGCCGCTGGGCTACGCGGTGTGGAGCCTCTACCCCGGCTACGGCACCCACCCCGTCGAGCGGATGCGCCGCACCCTCTTAATCACCGCCGCGCTGTTCCTCTGCGTGCTGGCCTGGAGCTTCCTGATGGGCAGTGAAACCACCTCGAGGGGCATCCTCACCCTGACCGGGCTGCTGGCCCTAGGGCTGGTGCCGGTCTTCGGGGCGCTGGCGCGGGAAACCCTGGTCAGATTGGGTTACTGGGGCGTGCCGGTGGTCATCCTGGGTGCGGGCGTAAGCGGGGCTATCTTGGCCCGCTCGCTGAAAAACGAGCGCTACTTGGGCCTGATGCCGGTCGGCTTCCTCGACGACGATCCTGCCAAGCAGGGGCAGGACGTCGAGGGGCTGCCGGTGCTGGGGCGGCTCGAGCGGGCCGAGGCCCTCAGCCAGATGGGGGTCAGCGAGGCCCTGGTGACGATGCCCAGCCTTTCGCGCAAGGGCCTGAGCGACCTGGTGGCTGGGCTGCCCTTCCTCAACATCGTGGTGGTTCCCGACCTGACCCATGAGGTCATCCCCTGGTCGCTGGTGCGCGAGCTGGGGCTGGTTCACGGCGTGATGCTGCGTAAGAACCTGCTGCTGCCACGCAACCAGCGGGTTAAGCTCTGGCTTGACCGGCTGCTGGGCTGGCCCATGTTTCTAGCCGCGCTTCCGATCATCGCCCTCTCCGCCCTGTTGGTGCGGCTGGTCAGCCCCGGCTCACCCTTTTACGCCCAGATGCGCGAGGGCAAGGACGGCCTGCCGATCCCGGTCTGGAAGCTCCGCACCATGTACCCCGACGCCCAAGCCCGCCTCGAGCGCTACCTGGCCGAGAACCCCGCCGCCCGCGCCGAGTGGGAGCGCAGCTTCAAGCTCCGTCACGACCCTCGCGTACTGCCCGGGGTAGGCCATTTCCTGCGCAAGACCTCCCTCGATGAGCTGCCCCAGCTCTATAACGTGGTGGTTGGCCAGATGAGCCTGGTTGGGCCGCGCCCCTTTCCCGAGTATCACCTCGAGAAGTTCCCCGAGGAGTTCCGCCGTCTGCGCCACTCTGTCCTCCCCGGCGTGACCGGCTTCTGGCAGGTCTGGGCGCGCTCCGACTCTGACCTCCAGCTCCAGGAGGCCCTCGACACCTACTACATCCGCAACTGGTCCCCCTGGTTGGACCTGTACCTTCTAGCCCGGACGGTCGTGACCGTGCTGCGTGGCCGGGGGGCATACTGAGAGCGGTTCCACGCGCACCTACTGCGGTCTGCTGAAGCGAGTCCATTACCTGCCGCGGCGAGGGAGGTAAGGGTGGGAAACGCCACGAGAGCGGACTTGGCCAATAGTTCGTGCGTCTGGCGGCCCGATCTGCTGGAAACTCGAGGGTACCAGCCAGCGTGGTGCGGGAAAACCCGACAGCCGGACACCAGCGCCATCTACCCATTTCCTCTTTCCCGTTACCCTTTCCGTAACCCAATGGTCATGCATCACATGTTGCCGACGGCTGGCCGTTTAAGCTGTTGACGAAATGCGTCCCGCTTTACCCCAAGCCCCGCTGATGAGCCGTAGCGTTACGGTTCCGATGTGGTCGATTGTGATTGGGGGGTCGTTGCTGCTGCTGGGTCTGAGCTACGTCTGGTATCGTGGCAACACCCAGGCCCAAATGGAGGCCCAGATTAGGGATCTCGAGCTGCAAGCCAAGAGCCTACAGTTCAAGCTCGAGGCCGAGCAGGCACGTTCGGACGCGTACAGCGTGGAGGCGGTACAGGTGCAGCAGGATCTGAAGGTACTCGAGAGCGAGCTGAACCGGCTGCGCTCCAAGGTCAAGCTGCCCCCGGTACGCCTGACGCCCAACATCCCCAGCGCCCAGCCCGGGGTCCAGCCTGGCGTCCAGCCGAAGGCCGACCCATCCAGCCCCCGTGGGGCGGGTGAGCCGGTAGATCTGGGTGATCTGCTCCTGAGTCTGCGTTCGCAGTTGGGTAACTTCTCGGCGGAACTCGAGGTGGTGGCCGACACCATCGCCACGCCCCTAATCGACCCCCGCCCGTCCCGCCGCCGCAACTTCTCCACCGGCCTGCAAACGCCTGGGGTAGCGCTCTCCGACCTCAGGGCCCTGCCGCCAGTACGCTCCTCGGTTGGGAGGCTGCCCCCGGCCTGGGACAGCTTCATTCCTTCCGGGGTCCCGCTCCTCTCCGAGACCCGGGTCACCTCGACCTTCGGCTATCGGGGCAACCCGTTCAGCGGGCGCGGGGCCGAGTTCCACAACGGCATCGACTTCGCGGCCCCGATGGGCACCCCGGTCTACGCCACCGCCTCGGGCACCGTGAGTGAGGTGGGCTGGAACCGCATCTTCGGTCTGATGGTGATGGTGGATCACGGCAACGGCTACCACACCCTATACGGCCACCTCTCCCGCACCTATGTCGAGCGTGGCCAGCGCATCGGCCAAGCCGCGGCCTTGGGCGAAGTCGGCTCCACGGGCCGCTCCACCGGCCCCCACCTGCACTACACTGTCTTCCGATACGGCGCCTCGATAGACCCCGCACCATTCGTAAGCCAGTAGACCTGGGCCTTCAGGCGCCAAATGCCGGATGGCGCGGGGCAGCTCGCCCTTGTTTGCCCCCGTAGAGACCACCCGTACAGGGTGGCCCACCGGGGTGAAGCGTGCCCAACTCGCACAGGGATTTAACGAAGCCAGGCAGCGGCGCGCAGTTCAACTACCGAGACTTGGGCCCTCGAGGCGCACACCGCGACAGAGCCGTTCGGATTCTTCAAGACTTCCGGGTATCAGGCCCCACCGAGGCAGGTTGGACCGATCCAAGTCGGCCCCGCTTTGGGTACACGTTAAGCCCCTCCGGGACACGTCCCGGAGGGGCTTTGAGTCCCGGCCCTAGAGCAGACCCAGCATCCGGTTTTTGATCTGCTGGGCGGTGAGGCCCTCGAGCTTCATGCCCTTGACCCGCTCGGCCAGATCGTAGACCTTAAAGGCGTGGCTGTTGGCCACCTTGAAGGTGATCTCCTGGCCTGCCACCACCACGGTGATCTTGCGCAGGTTGGGCTCCTGACGACGGCGCGAGTAGCCGCTGATCTTCTTGCCGATGCCGCCCTGCCACTTGGCTTTACCGCGGTAGGTGATGCTGTTGACCACCACCGGGCGCTTTCCGCTAATTTCGCAAACCTTGGACATCTCAGTTCTCCTTACTGCCCGCCCCGCCGGGGCCCTTTACGGCACACCTTTAAGTGCCGCAGCACGGCAACCCCAGGAGTATAGCATACCCTCATGCCGTCGTGCTAGACTTCCCACGCATGACCAACATTGCCACTTGGCTGGTGCCGGTCCTATTGGTCGCCGATCAGACCCTCAAGCTGATCGTGCTCTGGGCGGTCGGCCCCAGCGTCTTCGAGAACACCAACCCCGGCGTGCGGCTGACCAACCTCTGGTGGATCTTCGACGCCACCTTCATAAAGAACACCGGCGCGGCCTTCGGCATCTTCCAAGGCGGGGCAAGAATCCTGGTCTGGGTGAGCCTGGCCGTGGGCATCGGGCTGCTGATCTACCTCAGCCTCCAGTACCGGCGCATTCCCATGCTCAACCAGTTTGCCTTTTCCCTGATTGCCGCTGGGGCCCTGGGCAACGCCATAGACCGCCTCGGCCACGGCTGGGTGGTGGACTTCATTGACATCAACCGAACCGGCATATCCATTCTCGATAACTTCCCCATCTGGAACCTCGCCGACGCCTGTGTGGTGGTGGGGGTGCTGTTGTTGCTGTTGCCGCAGCGGCGGGCCAAGCGGTTTTGACCCCGGTTCCCACGCTTACCCCGCACACAGAGACTCCGATGCGCGGGGTACTTGCGGGAACCGCAGCGGCGTTCGGTTAACAGCACTTGCAGAGGGGCTCGGTCGAGGGGTCGCAGCCCCGGGTTTGCGAAACCTTGGATGGGGCAGGCAGGTAGTTTCCTGATTGCCCGCCGTGCTTATGCCTCTAGGGTTCCTCGAGCTGCTTCAGGCCACACCGACCTTGGAAGCGGGGGGCCATTTTCCACCAGAGTTGTGCCGAGTTGAGACGGGAGTCCGCAGTATGCCTATCTCGCACGTACCGCTGTCCAGACTTCGTCGTAGATCCGCTGGGCGGGGCCGACGTCTTGGATGAACTCCAGCCTGCTCAAGTCGGGGTAGATGGCCGGGTTGCGGAGGTCTTCGGGGCGGAGGAAGGGGCGAGCTGCGCGGTTGGGGGAGCCGAAGCCCGTCCAGTTGGAGAGCTGGGCCCCCACCCGGGCGCTGAGGATGTAGTTGATGAAGCGGTGGGCGGCCTCGGGGTTGGGGGCTCCGGCGGGGATCATGAGGTTGTCCACCGCCATCGTCGCGCCCTCGCGGGGTAGCACGAAGCCGATGTTGGGATTCTCGCGCATCACCCGCACCGCGTCGCCGTTGTAGACCACTGCGGCGCTGGCCTGACCCGAAAGCACCTTGTTAAGCCCCGGAACACCGCCGTCGAAAGCCAGGAAATTGCGGCTGCGGCTGGCCTGGCGCAGCAGCTCCCCAGCCCGTCGGATCACCTGGGGGTCGCGGGTGTTCATGTTCTGGCGCTGGTAGCGCAGCGTAATGCTCATCATCTCGCGGGTGGAGTCGAGCAGAGTGAAGGCGAAGGCGGGGTTGTTGAACAGGACGCCCCAGCTGGTGGGTGGGGTGGGGATGCGGTCTTTGCGGTAGGCCAGGCCGGTGAAGCCGAACTGGTAGGCCACGCTGTACCGATTGCCGGGGTCGAAGGAGGGGTTGCGAAACCGAGGCTCGAGGGCGCTGAGGTTGGGAATCCGCTCGAGCTGCAAGGGCTGCACCAGCCGTAGATTAACCAGGGTGGGCACGATGTAATCGGAAGGCACGATCAAGTCGAACTGGCTCCCGCCCCCCGCCTGGAGCCGGGCCAGCATGTCCTCGTTGGACTCGTAAAGGGTGATGCGAACCGGGATTCCGGTTGCGGCGGTGAACTGCTTGGGAATTTCGGGGTCGATGTACTCCGACCAGATGAACAGACGAAGCTCTCGCGGCTGGGCCAGGCCGAGGGAAGCCAACACGACGGCAAGCAGCAGGAATGCCTTTTTCATAAGGCCAAACTATGACCCAGCGAAGCAGGGCCGAGTGTGGTCTGGGCGGGGGAGTTGGACGTCAAACGTCCGGCTGGATGTTATCGAGGCCCCGGCACACGGGCTCCATCACCTTCCCACTCGACGTTCCTGAACTCAGTACACTGATAAGCGTGCAATCCCTCCTCCATCCCCACCTCCCCGTGCAGGCGTCCGAGGGGGCGGTTTTGCGGGGAAAGGCTATGCAGGAGTATCTGCTCCAGCTCAGGGAGGCCCTCCAGACCTACCGCGACATCTCTCCGGTTCACCTGCTGGTGCTCAACGAGGCCGACTGGGCCAGCCGGGTCAAGTCGCCCTACGGCTTCGCTTTCCAGCGCACCAGCCTCAAGGAAGGTTTGTACCTGTTTCTGCCCAAGCACTACCCCGACCGGCTGTTGTGGCGGCTGCGCGAGGTGCTGGTGCCCGCCATCCGGGCCGCCGGGGTCCGAGCTCCCTCGCAGCCCGGCGACTTTCTGGACCTCAACCTGGGCCACGAGTACGCCCACGCGGTCGCCGTGACCTGGGGGCTGCGCACCAGGGTCAAGTGGGTGGACGAGTTCCTGGCCAACTACCTGTTCCTGCTGGCCCTGCGCGTCGCCCGGCCCGACCTCTACCCGGTGGTCAAGGCCTGGAACCAGATCGTCGCCCGCCTGACCCCCCGCGAGACCAGCCTCGGCAGCTACGGGAGCAAGCCCAAGGGTCTGGTGGATCAGCTCTGGTTCCAGGGACAGTTCACCCTCGAGGCCGACCGCCTGGTCGAGGAGAAGGGCGACGAACTGCTGCGGGGGCTGCTGAGCGCCGCCCCCCTCAAGAAGTCCACCGTCCACAAACTGTTGGTGGGCCTCGAGCCGGGCCTTAAAGAGTGGTTCGCCAGCTTTGCTCCGCAGCGACAAAAGCTCTCCCAGGCGGTGGACGAGCCGGTCGGGTGGGATGAGCTGGGGGGTCAGAGTTAGTCGCCCCAGGGGCTTTACAAGACCGCCGAACGCCACGAACTCGAGCCCTGGTGCAACCACGGACACGAGACGTTCTTCGGGAGCTTCGGGGCGACGCTTCGCGGTCCAACTACGGTGCCGTATGCGGCGGATTTGAATCCATGCTCTGCAAAGTCCCTGAAGCTGAAATCCGTTCGCCGCCGTGTTTTTGGGTGCGGTGTCGCGGGAGTCAATGTACGAACCGCGATGAATCCTGCCCACACGACCGCATATTGGCAGAGTGCCCCGCAGACTCACCCGCGATTGGGGGTTCCTTTAGCGGCCCTTATGCCTGGCTCGAGCCCTATCGCCGGCCCGCCACCTTGTATACGAACGCCAGCTCGTCCGGCTTCTCGAGGTGGGTGCGGACGTAGCCGACGGTGGCCTCGCCGGGCGCGACCGAGACCTGCAGGTAGCCGGTGTTGGGGAGTTTGACTCCGCTCTTGTAGGCTTCGGCGTTTTCGTCGAGGTTGTGGTTGGGGTTGGCAGGCTGGGGCAGGCTCTGGTAGATCACCCCATCGAGTTCCTGCCGCACGAAGAGGTGGTCGTGTCCCTGAAAGAAGATGCTCACCGAGTGCTTGGCCATGAGCTGGTGGATGGGCAACTCCCAGCCCGGGCGCCGGGTGCGGAAGGCCGCGAGGTCGCCCCACTCGAAGCTCTTGGCTAGTTCGATGCCGCCGCGCCCGGTGCCGTTCACGTGGTGGGAGAAGACAAACTTGTACTTAGCGGTACTGGTCTCGAGCGTTCGCTGCAACCACCGGTACTGGGCCTCGCCCAGGGTGATGCCCCACATGTCGCGCTGCCGCCGCTGTCCTCGCTCCTCGCCGAAGCCGGTGTCCACGGTGACGGGCGAGTGCCAATAGAGGTCGATCATCACGAACAGCGCGTCGCCCCAGGTCCAGGCGTAGTAGTCGCGCAGCAGACCGATGTGCTCGACCCGCTCGGGGTTGCCACTGTAGAAGTGGTCTGGGGCAGGCTGGGAAAAGAGGCTGTTGCGGGCGGTCTGGGCCCAGACTGCGATGTTGTCAGGCGTGCCGTCGAGGTTGGCCCTCGAGGCTTGCTCGTGGTTGCCGTTGCCCAGGAATACCGGCGCACCCACCAGCCCCAAAAACTGCCGCTGGTTGAGGTAGAGCGAGCGCACCTTTTGGGCGTCCGGGTCGCGCAGGTTGGTCAGGCCGAAGTCATCGCCGATGGTGATGTGGAAGTCCGGCCGGGCTGAGGCCACGCTGCGCAGGGTCTTGGCGTAGAGGTCGGGGTGATACTGCCGACCCAGCCGCTCGGGGTGGGAGTCGCCCTGGACGGTGAAAGTGAAGGCGGCGTCGGCCGGGCGCTGGGTGTGGAAGCTGCGCTCCGGCCCGACCTCATCGCCGTAGCGCAGCCGGTAGAAGTAGCGGGTGTTGGGTCGGAGGTTTTCGAGGCGGGTCTCGAGGGGCCTTCCCCCGGCCGCCGTCTGCGGAGCGGTTTTGTCTGGGTACACCCCCGGCGTGGTGCCGTACTCGTAAGAGACCTCCAGCGTCTTCGCCGGAACTACATTGGCGGTGATGGAGGTGTCGGTGGGCTGTCCGAGAATCTCAGGGGCGATCAGGTTGGCGGCGTTGGCCGTAGCCAGCCTCGCAGCAAAGGGCAGGGTGAGAAGGCCGCGCAGCGCGACCCGGCGGGTGATCTTCATGGCTTGGTTTCCCCCATGGGCGGTTAGTCGGGTTGAGATGTGTACATGGTTGGCGCTCCTCACCTTCGCTCGCAGTAGGTAACGCTTCCGTGGCCCGGCGAGGCGGGGAGCGGGGGCTCGGGGTAGCGGAACTGGTAGCAGTTGCCCTCCTTCCTGTAGGTCACGGTTTGCGCGGCGTTGTTGTAGGTGAACCTCACAGTCGTCCAGCCGTCGCTTCCGGTGTTCAGGTCGGTGATGGCGGCCCGAATGGGGCCTCCCGCCGGGCGAAGGTGGAGGGTCTGGGGCTGGAAGGCCCCCGCCACCCTGCCGTGGTAGCAGCCCACCACGTAGGGGGCCTGCTCGGTGAGGTGGTAGTGGTAGCCCAGGCCGCCGGAGTCGTGCCCGTTGCATTCGTCGAGGTCGTCGGGAAGTTTCTCGCCCGCGTCGTGGAACTCCATCACCGGGTAGCCGTCAATCGCGTAGCCCACCACCCCGCTGGTCTTGCCGCCCAGCTTGTCCAGGAAGCAGACCGGCCCCGCGTGGTAGTGGTAGTCGTCGCCGCGCCCGGAGTGGCCGCCGCATGCGTCAAGCTCGCCGATCAGCTTGGGGTCGTTGCGGGGGTCGTAGACTTCCTGGTTGCCGCCCGGGCTGGGCTTGCTGGGGTTAAAGATGGGCACACCGTTGAGCGCTACCGCCACCGCGCCCACCCCGCTGGTGCGGGTGGGGGTGCTCGAGGGCAGCGGAACCAGCGGAATCCTAAAGGCGTTGCGGCCCGTGTAGGGCTGGGGCAGTGGGACTTGCTGCTGCCAGGCGGTGATGCCCACCATCATCTGCTCTTGGGCCAAGCCGTCGGACTCGACCACCAGGTAACCGCCCTCGCAATGCGCCGAGGCCGAGTTACCCGCCGCTGCAAACCTGGCAACACGCTCTTTGCACACGGCCTCGAGGTCGGCGGCCTGGGCCTTGACGGACTGGACTAGACCGCCTCGAGCCGATGCGACTTGGGTCGGAAACTGGCCCGCCGCCGGCGCCTCCACGGTCATCCGCACCAGCACGGTGTTGTCGGCCAGCAAGTCCGAACTCCAGATGAACTGCGCTGTTGGACTCCAGCGGATCTGGTCGTAGCCGTCCTTGGGCTGAACCTGGGCCGCGCTAAACAAGCTGGCTTGGCTCCAGGTGCTGTCGTCGAAGTCGGGCTTCTTCCAGCCTGCGGGCTCGGCACGGGCGGAAAACACACACTTGCCCTGGCCCGCGACGGGCCGGGCCTCTTTGGCGCAGTCCCTGTCGAGCGGGGCTTTGTGGGTGACGAAGACTTTTGCACTGGCGTTGGTGACCGCCACCAGCCTGCCTGTGGCGAGGTCGGTGAACTGGGCTATCAGACCGCCGTCGCCTATCTGCTGGCGGGGCGTGCCGATGTACTCGAGCCCGGTGTCGTTTTCCTTGAAATCCTTGACCACAAAGTTCAGTTGCAGCGGATAGCTGGCTTGAAAGGTAAAGACCTCCGCGTTGAATGAGCGCTCGGTGGTGATGGGTACCGAGTCTTCTCCAATCAGGGTTTCGCCCGAGTAAAGAGCAAACCAGTTGTCGGCCCAGACCTCGGCCCTCAGGGTGACAGATTGCCGGGCGGCCTGGGCGCCGCTCGATCTGTTGGTGACGGCCCCGAAAGCCACAATCAGCGTCAGCCCGAGGGCTGGGGCCAGGAGTCGTTTCATGGGCGGGCCTCGAGGGTGTAGGCGTAGTCCACCTGGCCGTTCTTGCGCTGGGCGTTTTCGTCCTGAGGGAGATAGGAGCGCACGTACTCTACGCTGACTTGCGCGGCAGAAACCCTGACCCGCAAGTGCCCCGGGCCGCCGCGTACTTCGCCGCTCAGGTAGCCGTACTCGCGGGCGCTGTTGGTGTTGCCGAAGCGGGCGTTGCTGGGCTGGGGTACCTCCTGATAGACGATGCCGTCCAGGTCCTGCTTGACGAAGAGGTGGTCGTGCCCGTGGAAGACCGCTCCGACCCCGTTGCGCACCAGAAGTTGGTGGATCGGCATGGCCCATCCCGGACGCTTCTGGGCGAACTCGTCGCGCCCAGCAGCGCCCTGGCCGCCCCATTCGAAGAACCTGGCGGCTTCGGCCCCGCCGCGCCCGTCGCGGCCCAGCCCGCCGACGAGTTGGTGGATGAAGACGAACTTCCACTTTGCCTTGCTGTTCTCGAGGGTCTTTTTCAGCCATTCGTACTGTGCACGGCCCAGGGTGGGGCTCCAGTTGTCGGTCTCGCCGCGCTGGGGCGGGGTGAACCAGTAGGGGTCGAGCACAACCAGCAGCGCGTCGCCCCACTCCCAGGCGTAGTAGTTTTGCAGCGGTCCGGCCTGCGGGTCGGGTGTGGCGTTGCCGGTGTAGATGCCGCCCGGTAGAGGGTTGGGGAAGTGCTGGGTGCGGAGCCTGGCCGACCAGACCGACATGTCGCTGGCCGTGTTGCCCCGGACCGCCCCCTCGCCGTCGTGGTTGCCGAGTACCAGAAATGCAGGGGAAGGCGCTACCCGACCGAAGAAGTACCGCTGGGCAAGGTACTGTTTCTGAGCTTCATGGAAGGGCTGGTACTTGTCGGTCATGAAGGTGTCGCCGAGGTCTACCATGAAGTCGGGGTTGTCGGCCCGCTGGTTCGCCAGGGTGCGGGCGTAGACCTCGAGGCTGCTGTTGGAGTCGAGGTGCGAGTCGGCTTGGATCACGAAGGTGAAGGGGCTGCCGGGGCCGCGCTGGGTGTGAAAGCCGCGCTCCTCGAGCGGGGTGAAGGCGCTCGAGCCGGTGCGAAAATAGAGCCTGTAGAAATACTGGGTGTCGGGCTGGAGGTTGTTCAGCACGATCTCGAGCGGCTGGCCTTTGGCCAGCGGACGGACGGTCGTTTTCCCGATGTAGGCCCCGGGCTGCGTGCCGTAATCCAGGTATCCCTCACCGTCCTGGTGGGCCAGCACGCTCACTGTTATCTCTGTCTGGGTAGGGCGGCCCAGCACCACATTGACGGGGTAGGTGGGCACGTCGAGCGCAAGGGTCTGGCCCGCTCCACTTCGGTTCTGTTGCAGCAAGGGGATGTCCAGGCCGAGGCTCGAGGGGCTCGAAGCCTGACCCGACGAAGTTCCCGGGTTGCCCCCCATGAAAAACAGGCCAAGGCCAATAAGAAACGCCGATAGAGCCGAAGTCGTGACCCAACCATAGGTGTTCATAAAATGGCCAGTACCCCCTCACGGGTGTATATGTCATCAAACGCCTGGCAGCTGAAGCCGAACATAAAGGCCCGCTAGGTGCCCCCCGCCAGGCGCCCACCTCTGCCGGTCGCCGATGCGCGGGGTCTACCCAGTCGCTCGCTCAGGCCGACGATAACCTCATCGAGGCTGGCGGTCTGACCAGCGGGGTCGCTCGAGGCGGCGTTCCACGCGCTGAATCCACCGCTGCTCGAGCCTGACCCGCCCCCGCCGCCGGTGAACGGGGGCTGGCCGGGGTCGGTCAGCTCGGCCACCAGGAGGCGCTGGACGTCGGTCAGGATCTCGGTGATTCGGGCGGCGTAGAGGGCGGCGTCGCCGGGGCTGAGACTGCTCATGGTCCGGACCTCGCGCAATTGGGGCAGCAGGTCTTCGATCTGTTGTCGGCTGAGCAGGTTGGCGCGGTTTAGCTTGTGCAGGGCCTCGATCTGGGGTTGAAGCGGCCCCACAAAACCCTGAGCCATCGCCCCACCCAAAGCCATAACCCCCGCCGCCAATACGGAGCCGACCCACTGCTTCATACTGCCTCCCTCGGCCAGGTTCCAGCCACCCGCCCGATTCTGTGCAGTTTGGCGCGGGGGTGTGTGCTGGCTGTGGAGCTTGCGTGTACTTTTGATGAAGTTTGGTCCCCGCCTTCAGACCCTGTTCCGCCGCTGGTGGGCTCGGCGGGGGAAAGGCTTTGGGCCAGCGCCCAGATGCCGCCCCCGGTCTTCGGGGCTGTTGTTTGTACGGTGCGTGGGTAGAATGGCGGGGCTATGGATATGCTTTCGATCATTCAGGAACTCTCCACCCCCACCGCCTCAAAGATTCTGCTGGTGGTGCTGGACGGCGTGGGCGGCCTGCCCCGGCGCTTCGGCGAGGACACCGAACTGGCGCACGCCCACACGCCCCACCTCGACGAACTGGCCCGCCACAGCGCCCTGGGCCTCCTCACCCCCGTCTATCCTGGTCTGGCCCCCGGCTCCGGCCCCGGCCACCTCTCGCTGTTCGGCTACGACCCCTTCAAGTATCTGGTGGGCCGGGGGGCCCTCTCGGCCATCGGGATCGGGGCCGACTTCAAGGATGGCGATGTGGGAGTGCGCGGCAACTTCGCCACCCTGGACGGCAGCGGTCTGGTGAAGGACCGCCGGGCCGGGCGACCCTCCGACGCCGAGAACGTGCGGGTGGTGGCCCGGCTGAGTGCAGCCATTACCGAACTCGAGGGGGTCTCGATCCGTTTCTACACCGAGAGCGAGCACCGCTTCGTGGTAGTCCTGCGCGGGGCCGATCTGGGCGAACACGTCACCGACACCGATCCCCAGAAGACCGGAGTAGCCCCCCTGCGCTCGGAGGCCAAAGAGGCCTCCGACGCCCGCAGCCTGCTCACCGCCAGGGTGCTCAACACCCTCTCCGACCGCATCCGCGAGACCCTGAGCGACGAGCCCACCATCAACGGGGCCCTCTTCCGGGGCATCTCTGAACGCCCCAAGTTCCCCACCATGGAGCAGGTCTACAAGGTCAAGCCGGCCTGCGTGGCCTCCTACCCCATGTACAAGGGCGTTGCGAGCTTGGTGGGCATGGACGTGCTCCACGTCGAGGGCCAGGAGGACGCCCCGGAGGGCAAGGTCAAGGCCTTGCAAGAGCACTGGGCCGGATACGACTTCTTCTTCCTCCACTTCAAGAAGACCGACTCCACCGGCGAGGACGGCAACTTCGAGGAGAAGGCCCATAAGGTTGAAATTTTCGACCACCTGCTCCCCCAACTCCTGGCCCTCAAGCCCGACGTGCTGGCCATTACGGGCGACCACTCCACCCCCAGCATCATGAAGGCCCACAGTTGGCACCCCGTACCCCTTCTCGTTCACGCCCCACTGCTGCGTAACTGCCCCGCCCAGCGTTTCACCGAGGACGAGGCCGCCAGGGGCTCGCTGGGCCACCTGCGCGGGGTCGAGCTGATGCCCCTGCTGCTGGCCCACGCCGGAAAGATGCAGAAGTACGGCGCCTGAGCCTCGTACGTCGGACGTCTTGCCTCCTACGCCGGGAGACAAACCTTATCGCCCCCTTGAGACGGCCTTCGGGGTGCGCGGTTGGACCTGAGACGTACGACAGCCGCTGAAAGTTGCCCTATGATGAACCCCCTCTTCGCAAAAGTCGGCATTTTTGGCATCGGGCTGCTGGGGGGGAGCGTGGCGCTGGGGCTGCGGGAGCGGTTCCTGGCCGAGGAGATCCACGCCTACGACCCCGACCCCCAGGCCCTTGAGGATGCCCTGGCCTTGCAGGTCGTGGACAGGGTGCACACCGGCCTGGGCGAGTGGATTGGTCAGCTCGACCTGGGAATACTGGCCGCCCCAATGGGGGTGCTGGCCTCGGAAGGGCGTAAGATCGCCCGGTTCGCCCGCCCGGACTCGATCTGGACGGACGTGGGCAGCGTGAAGAACCCGGTGGTGACGGCGCTATCGGGCCAATTGCCCAACTTCGTGGGCTCGCACCCGATGGCGGGAAGTGAGAAGGCAGGCGTGGAGGCAGCGCACGCCGGGCTGCTCGAGAACGCGGTGTGGGTCATCACCCCGACCCCCGAAACGCCCAAGGAGGCCTTGGAGGCCGTCAGAAACCTGGTGCAAAACCTCGGGGCCTACCCCCTCGAGGTCTCGCCCGAGCTCCACGACCGCCTGGTGGCCCGCATCTCCCACCTGCCCTACCTGATCTCGGTGGCCCTGAACCGGCTGGTCTCCCGGGACCCCCAGCACGACCTGCTGATGTTCCTCGCGGCGGGCGGCTTCCGCGACCTGACTCGAGTGGCCTCCGGCAGCCCGCGCATGAGCCGCGACATGGTGGTGACCAACCGCGAGGCCCTGCGCGGCGCGGTGGAGGACCTGAGGGAAGTCTTGGCCGACCTCGAGGGGCTCCTGGACGCCCCCGAGGACTTGCTTGAGGTGGCCCAGGAAGCCAAGCGCACCCGCGACTCCCTCCCCATCGTCAAGCGTAGCCTGCTCCCGGTGATGAACGAGCTGGTGGTTCAGGTGCCCGACAAGCCGGGTCAGATTTCCACGGTTTCGACGGCGCTCGGTAGTGCGGGCGTGAACATCAAGAATTTCGAAGTGTTGGCTATCCGCGACGAAGGCGGGGCCATCCGCATGGGCTTTGTCGGCGCTGAGGAGCGCGAGCGGGCGCGGGGAATCCTCGAGGGGATTGGGTACAAGGTGCGGTAGGGGCCGGTGCACAAAGGCATTGCCCCAGAGCTGTGAGGGACGGCCTTCGGATTGAGGCTCTGGCCCGTCCTCACCCGATAAAAATCGAGAGCAGGTAGTAACTCAGCGGCACCGTGAACAGGTGCGAGTCCAGCCGATCCAGCAGCCCGCCATGGCCGGGCAGGAAGCTGCCGGAGTCCTTGACGTTGCAAAAGCGCTTGAGCATCGACTCGGTGAGGTCGCCGAGCTGGGCGGCGAAGCTCAGGATCAGGTTAATCACAAACAGCTCGAGGGGCAGCAGCAGACCGAATGCGCTCTCGGGGTAGAAGCCCCGCACCGTGCTGGTGAAGGCCCAGAGCACCAAAAAGCTCACCACGATGCCCCCCACTGCGCCCTCCACGGTCTTGGCGGGGCTGATGGTGGGGGCTAGCTTACGCCGCCCGAAGAAGCGGCCCACGAAATAGGCCCCCACATCGTTGGCGAACGAGCACAGCAGCGGCAGGGTGAGGATCCACAGCCCCACGTTGCCGGCCTCGCTGTGGCGCAGGAGCAGGAAGAAGCCCAGCGTCCAGGGCAGGTAGAGGAAGGCCATCAGGCTGTAGGCGAAGCGGGGAATGTTGGCTCCGTAGATCAGCTCCGAGCTAAAGGCCCCGATCAGCACCAGCCCCAGCGCGATCTCGCGCCAGGGCACGCCAGGGTAGATGTCGTGGAGCTGCGGCAGCGAGAACAGCAGCATGACGAAGCCGCCGCCGATCAGGAAGCCCATGTTCAGCTCGAGGCCCCGGTTGCGCAGCATGTCCCGCAGCTCGATAGAGCCCAGGATCAAGAACGCCACCAGCACTGCGAACAGCAGAATCCGCCCCTCGTACAGCACCCCGAACAAGAGCACCACCCCCACCAGCGCCGAGAAAATACGGGCCGGGAGGGAGGGGTCGGGCTTGGCGGCGGGCTTATCCATAGACTCGGCAAAAGGCAGTCAGGTTCAGTGCAGGGCGGCTTAGGGCGGACTTTAATCCGTGCTTTGCAAAACCCTCGAGGCTAAATCGGTCCCCGCCTCTCGGGGGTGCGGTGTCGTGGCAATCCATCAACGAACCGGAGTGAGGCCGCAATAGACCAATTTCCGGCGAATCAGAGCGAACAACCCAACCTCCAGACCATCGGCAAAAGCACTGGATTGGGCGGTGCGGGGTTCGGGTTGGGCTGGCCCTCGCCGCCCCTCACCGCCCCCTAGCCTCCGAGAATCTCCTGCTCCTTCTTGTGCATGGCCTCATCCACTTTGTGGGTGAAATCGTCGGTGATCTTCTGAATCTCCGCTTCGGCCTTCTTGAGGTCGTCCTCGGAGATGGCCTTGTCCTTCTCCATCTTCTTGGCCTTGTCTATGGCCTCGCGGCGGGCGTTGCGGACGGCCACCTTGGCCTCTTCGGAGTAGCTCTTGACGGTCTTCACCAAGTCCTTTCGGCGTTCCTCGGTGAGGGGGGGGATGGTGATGTAGAGTGCGTCGCCCCGGTTGGCCGGGTTGAGCCCCAGGTCGGAGTCGCGAATGGCCTTCTCGATGTCCTTGAGGGCGTTAGCGTCCCAAGCCTGGACCACCAACGTGCGGGCGTCCGGCGAGGAGACGTTGCCGACCTGGTTGAGCGGCATGTGCGAGCCGTAGTACTCAACCTTGAGGTTGTTGAGGATGGCCGGGTTGGCGCGGCCTGTTCGTAGCCCCGCGATGTGGTGGTCGAAGGACTCGAGGGCCTTCTGCATGTGGGCCTTGGTCTCGGCGTAGATGTCTTTGAGCATAGTGGACTCCTTAATCGGGGCTATTTTATCCCCCCGAGACGGGGGCGACTAGGTTCGGGGCGATAAGAGCCCTTTCTTAATCCTCAAGAAACGCTTCTACCGCAGCCTGGAGCGAGATTTCCCCGGCCTGCATTCGGTCGGAATAGAGCTTGAAGAAGGGCGACAATGCGCCTCTGGCGGTCTGGAGTTCCCGCCGAAAGATCCGCCCCACGGGGCCCACGTTGGCGATGTAGGCCTCGTCCATCGTGCGCAAGGCGGCGGCGTGGTCGTAGCGGACGCATCGCTTTTCGTATACCCAACTTCCGGTGTTGTCTCGAGTCAGCACCGTATAAGGCGCGTCCACTTCGTCGTTCAGGGGCAGCCCGCAGGCGTTGAGGGAGAGGATTCGGCGGCCGCCCCAGTCGCGCTCGAGCCAGTGGTGGTTGTGCCCGCGTACGATCAGTGCTGCGTTGGTGGCGGGGAAGTAGGTCTCAAGCTCCTCGTCGGTGGTGCTGTCGATCACATTATCGAACAGGTTGCGCTCGCTGGCGTGGGCGATGAATAGGCCGGGCAGGGTGTAGTGCCAGGGTAGCGCCATCATCTCGGCTTTCTCGGCAGGGCTGAACTGCGCGGCGGTCCAGCGGGCCGGCCGGAAACGCTCACTGCCCATCCACTCGGGCGCTTCGGGGGTGTCGGCGGTGTAGAGGTAGTACTCGTGGTTGCCCTGAAGCAACCGGCCGTCCAGACCCTTCAAGATTTCCCGGGATTTCCTGGGGTTCGGGAACAGGTTGACCAGGTCTCCCGCTACAACGATCTCGTCAACGGACTGCCCCGCGATGTCCTCGAGGACCGCCTCGAGGGCAAAGCTGTTGCCGTGGATGTCAGACAAGACTGCGATACGCATAGGATGAAGCCAGCGGCAGGCCTTGTGCCTTTGTCTGTTAGTTTAGTCAATAGCCCTCAGCCCTCTGCTCTCAGCACTCAACTACGCATGCACCAGCGTCCCCACCGACTCGCCCCGGATGATGCGCTCGAGGTTGTTCTCGGAGAACATATCGAAGACCACGATGGGCAGGTTGTTGTCCATGCACAAGCTGATGGCGGTCTTGTCCATCACCTCTAGGCCCTCGCTCAGCACGGCCATGTAGCTGAGGCGGTCGTACTTGGTGGCGGCGGGGTTCTTGCGGGGGTCGTCGGAGTACACGCCGTCCACCTTGTTCTTGGCCATCAGCACCACCTCGGCGTTGATCTCGAGGCCGCGCAGGGCCGCGCCAGAGTCGGTGGTGACGTAGGGGTTGCCGGTGCCGCCGCCGAAGATAACCACCCGGCCCTTCTCGAGGTGCCTGAGCGCCCGCCGGCGGATGTAGGGCTCGGCCACCTGCTGGATGGTCAGGGCGGTCTGAACCCGGGTGGGCACCCCGACAAACTCGAGGGCATCCTGGAGCGCCAGTGCGTTCATGATGGTGCCCAGCATCCCGATGTAGTCGGCGCTGGCCCGGTCCATCCCGACGCCCTGCTTGGCCCCACGCCAGAAGTTGCCCCCGCCCACCACGATCGCAATTTGCACGCCCAGCGCGTGGGCCTTGGCGATCTCCTGGGCCAGGGCCTTGGTGGCCTCGGGTTGGATGCCGAAGCTATTGGAGGTCATGAACTCGCCGGACAGCTTGAGTAGAACGCGCTTGTATTTCATAAGCTACCTCGGATGGGTGGGCTGGAAAGCGGATGGCAAGCGGGGAGGAAACAGGGGAGAGCGAAGAGAGCTTTGCGTTCCGCTTTCCCAATAAAAAAGTCGAGAGCCTCTCGACTCTCGACTTCTGACGCTCGACACCTTACGCCCCCACCTCGAAGCGGACAAAGCGCTTGACCTGGATGTTCTCGCCGATCTTGGCGATGGCGGCCTTCACCATGTCGCCGACCTTGACCTTGTCGTCCTTGACGAAAGGCTGCTCCAGGAGCACCATTTCCTCGTAGAACTTCTTGATGCGGCCCTCGGCGGCCTTCTCGGCGATGTTCTGGGGCTTGCCTTCGTTGAGCAACTGCTGCACGTAGATGGCCTTCTCCTTGGCGATGTCGTCGGCCGAGACCTCCTCCACGCTGACGTAGCGGGGGTTGGCCATGGCGATGTGCATGGCAAGGTCCTTGGCCAGAACCTGGAAGCCCTCATTGCGGGCCACGAAGTCGGTCTCGGAGTTCAGCTCGAGCATCACGCCCACCCGTTGGTTGTGGTGGACGTAGTAGCCGATGATGCCCTCCCGCGCCTCGCGGTCGGCCTTCTTGGCGGCCTTAAGCGCCCCGCGCTCGCGCAGCAGGGTGGTGGCCTTCTCCATATCCCAGCCGCCGTCCTCGAGGGCTTTCTTTACGTCGGTCATGCCGGCGCCGGTCTGCTCACGTAGTTTCTTGATCTGCTCGAGTTGGGTCATAGTGTCCCTTTTGAGGTTACTGAGTTCGGGTCAGGGTTGGTTGATCGAGGGAAAAACAGGGAACCGCGTCTGTTCGCCGTACCTGTTCCCTCCCCGCTTTAGGCCTCCGCCGACTCTGCCACTTCCGCGCTGCTGGCCGCCGGTGCCGGGGTCTCCCTACCGCCGCCGCGGGCCTCGACGATCAGGTCGGTCATGCGGCTGACCACCAGCTGGATCGAGCGGATGGCGTCGTCGTTGCCGGGCACAATGTAGTCGCAGACGTCGGGGTCGGAGTCAGTGTCGGCCAGGGCCAGCACCGGGATGCCCAGCTTGCGGGCCTCGGCGACCGCGATGGCCTCCTTGGTGGGGTCAATGACGAAGATAGCGTCCGGGAGGCGGCGCAGCTTACGGAATCCGCCCAGGTTCTTCTGGAGGCGCGCGAGCTCGTGCTGCAGGCGCACCTGCTCGGTCTTGACGCGCTCCTTGATCTCCTCGGAGGCGAACAGCTTCTCGAGTTCGTCGAGGCGGTTGACCTGCGCGGTGATGGTGCGGAAGTTGGTCAGCATGCCGCCCAGCCAGCGCTGGTTGACGTAGGGCATCCCGGCCCGGTCGGCCTCGAGTTGCACGATTTCCTGGGCCTGCTTCTTGGTGCCCACGTAGAGGATGGTGGCCCCGCGCATGGCGAGGTCTTGGACCTGCTTGAAGGTGCGCTCGAGTTCGACCATGCTCTTCTGCAGGTCGATGATGAAGATGCCGTTGCGCTCGGCGTAGATGTAGCGGCGCATCTTGGGGTTCCAGCGCTTGGTCTCGTGACCGAAGTGGACGCCCGCTTCGAGCAGTTCTTTGATGCTTACATTAACGGCCATGTGGGTCTCCAGTGGGACGGTTGGAGCGGGATTGATTTGTGCGTGAACGCCTGGTCCTCGAGTACCGTTCCCTAACCTCGAGGGGGCCGTCGGCACACCCAAACGAAAACTATAGCTCGAGTGGGGGAATAAAGGAAGGGCGAGCCCGCCAATTGAGGTGGCGGCACCGGCCAAAGCGACCCCTCAGTGTCTTGGGGTCACCAGGTGTCGATCTACTCCGCATCTTTCGGCCCTGGCACCCAGACACCGCGAAGGGGACTCTGTGGCAACACCAACAGCAAAGGACGTCGAGGGGTGCGGCTCGGTAACCCTGTGCACCCGCCTCGAGCCTGGGTGCAGTCCCCTGGCTTGCGTCTTGGGACAGTCCGAACTTCAAGCCCAGGCAGTCAAACCTGGACCCCTTCCCGGCTCACCTGCTCCAGTACCTGCACGAAAACCTCGAGCGGCTGTGCCCCAGATAGCGCGTACTTGCGGTTGAAGATGAAAAAGGGCACGCCCTGCACCCCGAAGCCGCCTGCGAGCTGCTGGCTCTGCTCTACCTCGGCCCGGAGGTCGCCGGACTCGAGGAATTGCCCGACCTGCTCGGCCTCCAGCCCGACGGAGGCCGCGACCCCCAGCAAGTCGGCTGGGTCGTTGAGGTTCTTGCCGTCCACAAAGTGGGCCTTGAACAGCGCGGAGGCCAGCGCCCACTGCTGTTCCTGCCCGGACTCCCTTCCCGCCCACAGGATCAGGCGGTGCGGGTCGACGGTGTTGATGGCGCGGGCCACCCTGTCGAACCTGAACTCGATGCCTTCCGGAGCCCCGGCGCGGGCGGTCTGGGCGAAGGCCATCTCCATCTGGTGGGTGCCACCAAACTTCTGGGCCATGAACTCCTCCCAGGGGCGGCCCTCGGGCGGAAGTCCCGGCTGGAGCTGAAACGGCATCCAGCGGACCTCGGCCTCGAGGCCGCTGTGCTTCAGGGCTTTGAACAACCGCCGCTCACCGATGTAGCACCAGGGGCAGGCGATGTCGGAGAAGACTTCGATCTTCATGCGTACCTCTCGGGGTAAGGGTCGGAGGGCTGGGGCAGTGGTTCCCGCAACCAGCATTGTACGCAGACAACCGTGGTGGTGCGGGGCTCCTCATCTACGACCTGCATGCCGCCACCGTAACTTGCCACCCGGTCAAAAACTGCCCTTTCCCTCACCTTGCCGCACTATGATGCGGGTTATGCGCGGATTGTGGATCGGATTGTTGATCGTCTCGAGCCTCGGCCTTGCCCAGACCCCCGCCGCCCCAAGCCCGTACGCGGTGCGCTTCGAGCAGGCCTGGAAGCTGGTTAAGGAGCGCTACTACCTGACCGACTTCAATGGGGCCGACTGGGAAGCCCTGGGGACGCAGTACCGGGCCAAGCTGGGTCAGGTCAAGAGCTGGAACCAGCTCTACGCCCTCCTGGGCGACCTCTACGACGAGCTTAAGGACGACCACTCCACCGTGCTGAGCCCCGAGCTGGCGCGGCGCTACTTGGGCGGTGGCCAGTGTCAGGCCCTGCCCTTCAGGGACTCCGACCTCTTCCCACAGGGAGCGCCCAGCGCCCCGAACCCCCAGAGCCAGACCCCAGAAACTCAGAATCCCCAAGCCCAGACCCAGCCGCCTGCCCAAAGTCAGCCCCCCCAAACCACTCCCCCCCAGCCGAGGCCTGACGCCTCGCCTTCGGTCTCGGCCTACGCCCAGCCCACCGTTCGCTTCACCGACGGGGTGGTGGTGGTGCGCGTATCGAACCTGGTTGACGTGCTGGGGCTGAACGCCTTGCGCGACGCCATTCGCCAGTACGACAGCCGGGCCCGGGGCTACGTGCTCGACATCCGGGGCAATCCCGGCGGTCTGGCCCTACGGATGGCCGAGGTGACGGGGCTATTCATGGTGGCGGTGCCCTGGCGACTGGTGGTGCGGGGGCTGGGCGGGGTGCCCTTCTCCACCACCCCCATCCCGCCCTTCGGCCGACCGCTCACCAGCAAGCCGCTGGCCCTGCTGATCGATGGCGGGGTAAACTCCGCCGCCGAGGGCCTGGCCGGGGCGCTCAAGGAGAGCAAGCGGGCCTATGTAATCGGGACCCGCACCGCCGGCAACGTCGAGGCCCTGACCCCTTACTGCTTCCCCGACGGCGGCGTGGCCCTGGTCGCCAACGGCGTACTGGCCCCTTTCCGGGGCGCGACCTGGGAGGGCCGGGGCGTCGAGCCGGATCTGGTGATCGAGGACCGCAACCAGCAGCTCGAGGAGGCCATCCGGTACATCAGGAATCTGCGCCGATAGCAATCAGGCTAGCGGTTGCAAGCGGGAGGCTCCTGGGCCGTCCACGCCCTTTGGCCGGTTTACCACCCCATCCGCCGCCGCAACTCCGTGATGTGCGCGATGTGGTGGGCGCCGTGCCAGGCGTACATGCCCAAAATCAGCTCGAGCCGCCAAGGCCCGCTCTCGGGGTGGACGAACTCGCGCTTGAGCTGCTCGGGCTCGAGGGCGCCCACGATGGCCACCCAGCGGGCGTGCACGTGCTCCAAGAGTTGCAGCGAGGGCTCAAGGGGCAGCCGGTAGTCGCCCAGCATCGCGGTGGGGCCCTCGGCGTAGGGCTTGATGGTGGGGCGGTCCTCGGTGAGGCCCTGCTTGAAGCGAAGGTAGGCGTGCATCTGGCTGTCCGGGACGTGGTGAACCACCTGCCGCACGGTCCAGCCGCCCTCGCGGTAGGGCGTTTCGAGTTGGGCCTCGCTCAGGCCCGCCACGGCCCTGCGCATCTGGCCGGGTATGGCCTCGAGTTCCGTCACCCACGCCGCCACCTGCTCAGATGTGACGGTCTCGGGCGACTGAAAGCGGCCGATTGGGTAGCGCGGGTCGGGGCTCATGGGGACAGCATAAACGGTTTCTTAACTTCAGGTTGAACTCAGTTCTCAGTCAGGAATGGGTAGACTCGAGAGATGCGCCTCTTTGCCTTGCTCACCCTAGCCCTGTTGGCGGGCTGTGTGCCCGCCTCACACCCCAACCGCGAGGTCGGCCTGTCGGCGGCCCAGCGCTCACAGTTCGCGCTCAGCAGCGTCGTCACCCAGTTCGCCCCCGACCGGGGACAGGGCGGCGAGTACAGGCTGCGCGAGCGGGTCTTCTTCAGCTTCACCCTCAGCCGCCCCGGCTACATCACCCTGGTCACGGTTGACCCGGACAGCACCACGGTGGTGTTGGAGCGCAACGTACCGCTCGCGGCGGGTCGGCACACCTTGCCGCTGGCCTCCGACCGTAACGCCCAAGGTCAGGCCACCTACCTGGTTTTGCCGCCCGCCGGGCCGCAGTTCTTCCGCCTAATCTATACCGATGTGGCCGTCAACCAGCGGAGCCTCTTCGACGGCAAGCTCAGCCGCGAGGAACTCAACACCCAGACCCGAACCTACACCGCGTCCGCCGCCCTGAAGGACGTGGCCGACACCAGCCTCGAGGTGGTTGGACGATGAGTTACCTACGATACGTCTCCCTGCTCGGAGCCGCAGTGGCGCTGGCGAGCTGCACCCCGCAGCCCCCCAGCGGCCTTACCCTTAACCCCAACGCCATCGTGATTCCCGACGATCAGGTGGATTCCGCCGACGCCAACGGCATGAACGTGCAGGTGGAGAATCTCCCGACTGCCGGACAGGTGGTCATCAGCGACGAGGGCGAGGGGCTGGTACGCCGCATTACCGGGGTGCAGCAAACCTCGGTGGGCGAGGTCGCTGGCCAGATCGTGCGCAAGGTGTATCTGCAAACCGCGTCGGCCAGCCTCGAGGATGCCATCAGTGCGGGTGAAGCCAACATCTCGATGGACAACCTGCCCATCGGCGAGGACAACCTCACGCAGTCGCTCGAGGGCGTGAGCGTGCAAAACTTTACCGGGCGCATCAACCTTACCAACGTGACCTTCGCCATCCCCGGCGTGCCCAACGGGCGCATCACCCTCAACGGTTTCGTCGAGCAAAACCTCAAGCCGACGTTTAACCTGAAGTTCTCTAGCGGCAGTGTGGAGACCTTCCGGGCAGGGCTAAACGGCACCCTCAAGGCCACGGTGAGGGCCTCGATCTCGGCCAGCGCAGGGTACAGCCCATTCAACCTCAGCCGCGACTTGGCCTCCTGGAACATCAAGCGGGTCTTCACGGTGGGGGCGGTGCCGGTGGTGGTGGTCTTGCAGCCCAAACTGGTTGCAGCGGTGAGCAGCGGGGCCAACGGACAGGTCACAGTCGAGGTGGGAATCGCGCCCACCTTCACCACCAACATGCAGCTCGACTACAGCCGTGCCCGTCCGGCCAATGCCCGCTGGCAGAACACTTTCAGTGCCTCCTTCGCCCTCAACCCCACCTTCACCTACGCCGCGCCGGTGCAAGGAACAGGAAATGCCTCGACCGGCTTGGTGATGGATGTGAAGTTTTACGGCCTGCTTGGGCCGAGCCTCGAGGCCAAGCCCTTCATCAACCTGAACCTCAACGGCAACAACGGCAGCGCTGGCCTCAAGAGCGGCATTCAGGGCAACTCCAAGGTCGAGGCGGGCTTTAATGTGCTGGGCAAGGGCCTCGAGACCAGCTACGCCGGGCCGAGCGTGGAGGAGGCGCGCAACTTCACCTGCGCGGCGAGTACCGACAGCTGTACGGCGAATTGATCGCATTTCCAACCAATACTCCGTACCGTGGGCGGAGTATTGCGCTCGATACGGCAAAAACCGCCGTACCGAGTGTGCGTAGCGACCGCTCTGAGCGAGAGCGAAAAGGGAAGAGGAAAGGAGGGGCGTTGCCTCCCTCTTTCTTCTGATGTCTGGGCTGCTCTTGACTCTCGACGCTCGACTCTCGACAATACCCGGGTGTTCGAGTTTACCGTCCAGGCGAGGGCCGGCCGCGCCCGCAATGCCACCTTTCAGACCCCGCACGGGCTCGTCCAGACCCCGCTGTTCATGCCGGTGGGCACGCAGGGCAGCGTTAAGGCTATCTCGCCCGACGAGATAAAGGCCATCGGGTCGCAGATCATCCTGGGCAACACCTACCATCTGCTGCTGCGCCCCGGCCCCGAGCGGGTGCGGCGGGCGGGCGGGTTGCACGGCTTCGCTGCCTACGACGGCCCCTGGCTGACCGACTCCGGCGGCTTTCAGGTGATGAGCCTGGGGGAGATGCGGAAGATCACCGAGCGCGGCGTGACCTTCAACTCACACCTCAACGGCGACAAGATCGAACTCACCCCCGAGCGCTCGGTCGAGACCCAGGAGGCGCTGGGCGCGGACATCATTATGGCTTTCGACGAGTGCCCGCCCTACCCCGCCACCGACGAATACATGCGGGCCTCCATCGAGCGGACCCTGCGCTGGCTCGAGCGCTGCCTGAAGGCCAAGACCCGGCCCGACCAGGCCCTCTTCGCCATAGCGCAGGGCGGGGTTGACTTGGACTTCCGCAAGTTCAGCGCCGAGGCCACAATCCAGTTCGACACCCCCGGCTATGCCATCGGCGGGCTGGCGGTGGGGGAGCCCAAGGAGGGGATGTACCCCGCCGTCGAGCTGTCCACCCGTATCCTGCCCGAGGGCAAGCCGCGCTACCTGATGGGCGTGGGCCATCCCGAGGATCTGGTGGCGGCGGTGGGGCTGGGGGTGGACATGTTCGACTGCGTATACCCCACCCGCACCGGTCGCTTCGGCTACGCCCTGATCGACAGTGGGCGGCTGAACCTCAAGCTGACCCGCTACCTCGACGACCTCGAGCCCATCGACCGGGAGTGCGACTGCTACGCCTGCCGCCACTACTCGAGGGCCTACCTCTGCCACCTGGTGCGGGCCGAAGAGATGCTGGCGGCGCGGATGGTCAGCCTGCACAACCTGCGCTACCTGCACCGCCTGATGGAGAAGGCCAGAGCTGCGATCGTGGCGGGCGACTACGGCGAGTTTGCCCAGGAGTTCGCCGCCAAGCGCTACGCCGGCGAGGTACCGGGGTGGTTTGCTCGAGCCTTGCAAGAGGGCGGGCACTGGGACTAACCCGGCAGTGCTTTAAGGGGCCAGAGCCCTACCGAAACGTCCGCTGCACCTCTTCGGGCGTAACCGTTACCTGCGGAGAGATCTCCCCGTCGGGGGTCATGCGGTCTACGGTGTGCGGCAGCAGATCGGCCAGGTGGTCGGCGAGCTGCTGGGGCGGCACGCCCATCTGCCGGGCCAGCCGGTCGATCTCGTCGGCCCCCAGCGCCTGATGTACCTGCGGGCCGCTGACCGGCTGGTTCTGCCCGGTCCCCACCCACGAGTCGAACTGCTCGCCCAGGCCGGTCTGCTGGAACTTTTGCATCAGACCAGGAAGTCCCCCGCTGTCGTTGACGGCCCTGACCACCATGTTCGCCACAGCTGCGGCGGCGGCCCCGCGTAAAAGGTTGTTGAGTAGGCCCATGCCAAAACCTCCGCTCTCGAGGCTGCCAGCCGAAGCTGACCCGGGCCTGAGGCGGAGGTTTTGCGTTAAGAGAGGTGTGGGGCTAGCTTTTGTAGCAGCGTGGGCTTGGGTGCGGCCCCCACGATGCGCTCGACCGGCTGCCCGTCCTTGAACAGGATCAGGGTGGGGATGCCCTGCACGTGGTAGGCGGCTTGGGCCATGGGGTGGTGGTCGACATTGAGCTTGACCACCTTGAGCTTTCCGGCGTAGTCGCGGGAGATCTCTTCCAGAACCGGCGCGATCACCCGGCAAGGCCCGCACCACTCGGCCCAGAAGTCCACCAGAACCGGGACGCTGGCGCCCAACTCGGGACTCAGACCCTCGTTGGCGTTGACCAGCCAAGGCAGGGGCTTTTTGCAGGCCCCGCAGACCGGAACCTGCCCGGCGGGCGGCCTGCCCAGGCGGTTTTTCGCGCCGCAATGGGCGCAGGCAGTGATGTTGTCTGACGTAGCCATAGGATCAGTTTATTGGGTGAGTAGAGACCCAGTGCGCTGCGTCTCTACTCACTACAGGGTCGGTCGATTTGCCATGCCTGGTGTACGAAGAAAAAACCTCGACTCAACTTACGCCATTGCCGCCTTACGGGTCTCAAACTGCAATCCCAGCGGCCCTGGGGTGGCGTACACGGTCGCGCCGTCCTGCACCTCGCCCGAGAGAATCTTCCTCGAGAGCGGCGTTTCGATCTCCTTCTGAATCACCCGCTTGAGGGGGCGCGCCCCGAACACCGGGTCGTAGCCGCGCTCGGCCACGAACTGCAGGGCCTCGGGGGAGAGCTCCAGCGAAATTCGGCGCTCCATCAGCCGCCTGCGCACCGCGCCGAGCTGAATCTCCACGATCGCGGCGATTTGGTCCTTGGCCAGCGGGCGGAAGACGACGATCTCGTCGAGGCGGTTGAGGAACTCGGGGCGGAAGTTGGACTGCAGCACCCCGAACACCCGGTCGCGTATGGTCTCGTAGCTTTGCCCGGTTTGAATCCCCTCGAAAATCAGCGGCGAGCCGATGTTGGAGGTGAGGATGATGGCGGTGTTGCGGAAGTCCACGGTGCGGCCCTGGCCGTCGGTCAGGCGGCCGTCGTCGAGCACCTGCAGCAGGGTATTGAAAACGTCGGGGTGGGCCTTCTCGATTTCGTCGAAGAGGATCACCGCGTAGGGGCGGCGGCGCACGGCCTCAGTCAGCTGTCCGCCTTCCTCGTAGCCCACGTAGCCCGGAGGGGCCCCGATGAGCCGGGCCACGGTGTGCTTCTCCTGGTACTCCGACATGTCGATGCGCACCATGTTCTCTTCGGAGTCGAAGAGGCTGGCGGCCAGGGTCTTGGCCAGCTCGGTCTTGCCCACGCCGGTCGGCCCCAGGAAGAGGAAGGAACCGATGGGCCGGTTGGGGTCTTTGAGGCCCGCCCTGGCCCTACGGATGGCGTCCGCTACCGCCACGATGGCCTCGTCCTGCCCGATGACCCGGGTGTGCAGCTCCTCCTCGAGCCGTAGCAGCTTCTCCCGCTCACCCTCCATCAGCTTGCTGACGGGGATGCCGGTCCAGCGGCTGACGATGCCCGCGATGTCCTCCTCGGCCACCATCGGGCGGACGAACTTGGCGTTGGCCATGCGGTCGGAGAGTTCGTTGACCTCGAGCTCCAGCCTGGGCAGCTGCCCGTAGCGCAGCTCGGCGGCCTTGTTGAGGTCGTAGGCCCGCTCGGCCTGCTCGATCTGGGTGCGGGTCTCGTCGAGCTTCTGCTGAGCGCCGCGCAGCTTCTGCATCACCTCGCGCTCGGTGTCCCATTCGGCCTTTTGCGCCCCGATCTGCTCGGTCAGCTCGGCGATTTCCTTCTCGAGCTCGCCCAGCCTGAACTTGCTCTCGGCGTCGGTTTCCTTCCTCAGGGCCTCGCGCTCGATCTCGAGCTGCAACTTCTTGCGATTAAGGGTGTCGATGGTCTCGGGGCTGCTCTCCAGCGCCATCCGCAGCCGGGCCGCGGCCTCGTCGACGAGGTCGATGGCCTTGTCGGGCAGTTGTCGGTCGGCGATGTAGCGGTGCGAGAGCTGGGCGGCGGCAATCAGCGCGGGGTCGGAGATGCGCACGCCGTGGTGCACCTCGTACTTCTCCTTGATACCGCGCAGGATGCTCACGGTATCCTCGAGGCTGGGCTCATCCACAAAGACCGGCTGGAAGCGCCGCTCGAGGGCCGCGTCCTTCTCGATCTGGCGGTATTCCTCGAGGGTCGTGGCCCCGATCATGTGCAGTTCGCCTCTGGCCAGTGCCGGCTTGAGCATGTTGCCGGCATCCACTGCGCCCTCGGCTTTTCCGGCCCCCACCACGGTGTGCAACTCGTCGATGAACAAGATGATCTGCCCGGCACTCCCGATGGTCTCCTGCATCACCGCCTTGAGCCGCTCCTCGAACTCGCCCCGGTACTTGGCACCGGCCAGCAGCGAGCCCATCTGCAGCGAGACGATCTTCTTGCCCTTGAGCCCCTCGGGCACGTCGCCCTTGACGATGCGCTGGGCCAGCCCCTCGGCAATGGCCGTCTTGCCCACCCCAGGCTGGCCGATCAACACCGGGTTGTTCTTGGTGCGGCGCAGCAGAATCTGGATGGCCCGCCGAATCTCTTCGTCGCGCCCGATAACGGGGTCGAGCTTGCCCTGCTCGGCCATTTGGGTGAGGTCGATGCCGTACTGCTCCAAGGCGTTGTAGGTGCCTTCCGCGTGTTCCGAATTCACGTTCTTCCCTCCTCTCAGCTCGAGCATCGCCGACTTGACCGCATTCACGTTCAGCCCGCCATAGCCGGTCTCGGCCAGGGCCACGGTGAGTGTGTCAATCGCCACGAACTTGTCCTTGTACTCGTTTGCCAGCCGCTCGGCCCGGTCGAAAACGCCGTTGAGTTTGCTAGAGACATACTGCCCCGCGTCCCCCGAAACCTTGGGATAGCCGCCCAGGTCGCGGCTGGCGGTCTGCTGCACCGCTTGCAGGTTCTGGCCCGCCTTTTTCAGCAGTTGGGCAGGCAGACCCGAGGGGTCGCGGAACAGCACCGAAGCCAGATGCCCCACGTCCATCTGCTGATTCGAGTTCTCTCGAGCCAGCGTCTGGGTCTGGGCAATGGCTTGCCTTGCTTGTTCAGTCCAACGCTCGAGGTTCATACTTGTTTAGTATGAAACTTGAGTCTAGTATTGTCAAGTAGAGTGAGCTTTGGTATGAACTTAGGAGTCTGCAATAAACTTTTGCCCGAGGTCACTAACAAGCTGCTTTATTTCTTCTGATACATGATCTTCTTTCAAAGAACTGATAATTGCACCGTCTGTAATGTCTATGCCATGATCCTCGCTTAGACGCCTGCGAACTTCCTTGAGTAGTTCTTTTCCTGGCCAAATGGTGATGATATTTTCGTAGTTAAGTTCCAAGTTGTTGAACCATTCGTCGGACATTATTTCGACTTGACTATCAGGTAACTTCTCAGAAACTTCAAGTGGCGATTAATGAGCTTGGCTGTTTCTCGAGACTTAAACCGTGCAGCCGCCTTTTGGGTCTCGCCAACCTCTACAATTATCTCCATCACTGTGTTCTCGCTAATCTCTTTACCTTTTGTTTTACATGCATCTGAAATTGGCTTCGGGCTCAAAAGATAGTTCTCAATTTCATGTCTTCCCAAAAGGTGCGTTTCGACTCCTTCATGTTGTTGCGAAGAAATCATCTTTTGGGCCATGAACTCGGGCATCCCATCTCTGTCTTGAATGAATGTGATAGAAAAATCTGAGTGAAATTACCCCGAAATTGTTGAGTAGAGGATAAGCCTCCAGAATAGGAGGCAGTATGAGCAACAGTAAAGGAAAACGGAGGGTGTACACCGCCGAGTTCAAACGAGAAGCCGTGGCTTTGGCCGAGACACGAAAAGGCCA
>JANRLD010000028.1:0-3261 GCA_033762915.1 Meiothermus sp.
CTGGGATGCGTTCGTGCGGGCTTTTGGGCCGCTGTCGGGCTCGCTGCGCTTCGGGCTGCTGGCCCTGTTCGACCGACCTCACCCTCCCAGGCAACTCACCCTGGACGGGCTGGCCGTCGCGCCCGAGGCCCGGTCCAGAGGAGTGGGCCGCGCCCTGCTGGGGGCGGTGCTCGAGTACGCCCAGAGGCACGGCTTCGCTTCGGTGCGCCTGGACGTGGTGGACACCAACCCAAGGGCCAGGGCGCTGTACGAGCATCTGGGGTTTAGGGAGACAGCCACTCAACACCTTCCCCTGCTCGAGCGCTGGCTCGGCTTCTCGGCCTCGAGCACGATGGTCAAGAGCCTTTGAGGCCCCTCGCAAACCGGCACAAGGCGCGGTTTGCGGGTCCAGGCGGCAAGTGGGGCAGCCCGACCTTGCGTGTCGCGCAGCTTTTGGGCCTCCGCCACACCCCTGTACCTGTCATTGGGGATAAGGTGGTGGTCGGGCACCTCTTGGGTGTAGTGGGTTGTCGAGAAAGCGCGGCATCATGAGGGTGTTTTGGTAAACCCAAAGGCAAACCGGACTTACTTTGAGTGGGCATGGTTTAGACGCGGCCAGGCCGCCGACCTCCATGTGACCAGAGAGAGAGCTTGTGAATGTCTCTATACTTCAGCATATATAGACTTGTCCTACAGTCTATTAACTTCCCACAGTCATAGACTGGCGGCTGGAGGTAGTGTGCATGTTCAAGCCAATGGTTATTGCAACAATCCTGCTGGGACTGGGCATCGGGATGGCTCAAGGCGCGGCGGTGTATCAGCAGTGCCAGGGCTGCCACCAAGCCACAGGTGCGGGCATCAGCGGGGTCTTCCCACCGTTGGCCGGTCACGTCCCCGAGATTTTGGCCGCTCGCGGCGGGCGGCAATGGCTGATCCGCTTGATGCTCTACGGCATGACCGGGCAGATCAGGGTCAAGGGTGTTGGCTACAACGGGGCAATGCCCGCCTACAAGCAACTCTCCGACCAGCAGCTCGCCGACGTGCTCAACCACATCTCGACCCAGTGGGGCAACAAGCTTCCCGCAGGCCAGAGACCCTTCACCGCCGCCGAAGTGAAGGCTCAACGCGCAACCGCACTCACCGCTGCCCAGGTCAACCAGGCTCGAGCCGCTCTGGGGTTGAGGTAACTGAATTGCGGGCGCAATTGCCCAGTTCTGCCTCAGGTTTCAGATTGCTATACCATAGGCGAGAGATACTTCGGTTTCTCTTCCCTACCGTATACCCATGAATCATCAACCCCCTTCCGACTTACCCTCCAGCGAGGTTGCAGCAAAGCTGGAGAGCCCTGGGATGAGCTATGCCAGGGCTCGCTTGTACCTGGGCATGAGCTGCGTGGGCATGTGGGTGACGCTCAGTGGCCTGGCCCTGGCGTTCGCCCTTCCTCAGCGTCTGCTCTCGAGCAGCTCGAGCGGCGCACCTAGCGACGTGTGGCAACTGGCCGCGTTTGTCTTTCTCTACGCAGCGGCCCAGGCCACCTTCGATTTCTTTGGGGGCTTTGTACTCCCTAAGGAGTATGGACGCTACACCCCCAGCTTGGTCGGATTCCTAAAACACTGGTTTCGCGCCACCGCAATCCACGGAACAATCTTGGGGCTCGTCGCCCTTGCCCTGCTCTACGCCGACCGCACCGCCGGATTTGGGTTGACGCTGTTGGTGTTCTTGGCGATCAGCTTATTGTTGCTAAGTGGACAGTTAATCATCTCGAGGCTGATTGCGGGGATAGTGGTCAAGCCTCACAACGGCGCACTGCTCTTGCTCAGCCCGTATAGTCACCTCACAGGCGGGTTCGCAGGCTTGGGCAAGGGTACGAAGATTGTCATGCCCGGGCGGTGGCAAGACGACTTGCCCCCTAAGGTTTTTGAAGCCCAGCTCGAGCGACGCAGGCTAATACTCGAGGGTGGCTCGCGGCGTTCTGGGCTGATAGGAGCATTGGCCTGGAACACCCTCGGCTTCATCCTGGCCTACCTCGCCACGGGTGGCGTGAGTAGTGTTGCCGCAATCGTCGGTTTCAGCCTGTACAACACCCTATGGGCCTTTCTGGGGGTGTTGGTCTTGCCCAGTCTCTCGCGCCCTGCGGTCTTTCAGGCCGACGCAGCCGTGGTTCGTCACGGTGCCGACCCGAGAGATTTTTCAGAGGGCTTACGGGTCTTGGACCAGCACCAAGACGATGAGTTCAGCCGCACATCAACCGTTGAAACGGTTTTCCACCCCATCCCCTCAGTGGCGAACCGAATTGGGAAACTCAGCGAGACAACCCTTGGTCCGGGTGCTTGGCATCTGGCAAGAATTGCCCTGTACCTGTCGTGGGCCAACCTAAGTTTCCTTTCTCGAGCGGTTCACTGCAATCTCGGCAGGCCCGAGGTTTGGGTGTTCCTTCCAAGTGATTGAGGCTTCGGCTTAACTACTGTAGGGAGGAAGTTGATTCTTTCATTAGACCATCTGTCCTGGACGCACTTTCTCGAGGGCACGGAAGTTATTCTTTCAGTGGATTTCGGAAGTTTTGTTTTCAATTTCCTCAGGCTCTTTGGTCATCGTATCGAAGCGGACAAAATAGTGGTCCATAGACAACTAGGCTGAGCAGGCCTGCCCCCTCGAGGCGTAAACCCTCGCATACCGGCGGATGACCCGTGATCACACCATCACCCACCCAACGCCGAGCGGCTCGAGCGTACGCGGGTCCTGCACTACCTTCTCGGCAACATCAGCTTCACGTCTGGGACCGAGGTCTACTTCTCCCCCACCCCGACCTGGTAGTCCGGCTCGAGCCGAGCCAACTCGCCCCATAGCCGCAATCAGCCCCAACCGCCGAACCCCGACGCCTTTGCCCCACCTGCGAGATCGGCTGACAGGACGTCTGGGAGTACCAACGGTGTCCCGGAAGCCTTCCGTGAAAGCTCCTTCGCAGGACCCGCCTGGTGCGCTCGCACGCCTTGGGGTGCGAAATAAGCGACGGGCTTGAGATGTACACCAAGTAAGGGGCCTCAATGTTTGATCCGTGACAAGTTTGGAACAGATTCCCCAGACTTGGGACAAATTGCCTAGACTTGGCAAACATCAATGTGCACGACGCTAAAAGTGCGCAATAAAGAACCCCGCCGCAAGCGGACGGGGTATCGCGCCCGCCCTACGGCCCGAACAGTCTCGGCTGCTCGATCCGGTGTAGCTGTTTGTACTGCTGGCCCTGCTTCTTGACGTATTGCCCCACCGCCCGCTCGTTACCGT
>JANRLD010000029.1:0-71396 GCA_033762915.1 Meiothermus sp.
ACCACGTCACCATCGCTATCGTCACCCACAACATGCAGCAGGCCGGACGCGTCTCCGACTTCACCGGCTACTTCCTCCTCGGCGAACTGATCGAGTTCGGCCCCACCAGCCAGCTCTTCACCAACCCCAAGGACCCCCGCACCGAGGCCTACATCACCGGCAGGTTCGGCTAGGGGGCGCAGAGAAAGAGAACTCCAGTGTCCCCAGGTTGGAGTGGTCCGCCCCTATTCTCCCGCCGGCTTGCACGCCATTTATGACCGCCGTCATTGAAGCCCTCATCGCCAGCCGCGACCTCGCCCTGGCGCAGCGCCTCGTGCCGCTCATGGGGGCCCAGGGATGCCTGGTGGAGATCGCGGCCTCGCGGCGCCAACTCGAGGTGATGCTCCGGGGCCGGGCAGTGGTGGTGATGGACGCCACGCTGTGCACGGGTCCTGGCCTCGAGCTGCTCGCCGAGATCGCGGCCGGACAGCACCGGCGCAACCGCGCGGTCTTCTGGCTCGCGGCATCCCCCGAAGAGCTTGTCCGCGCTCTCCAATCGGGGGCCGACGATGCCATGCTTTGTTCTGGCTCGGACGAGGAGTTCGCCGCGCGGCTGAGTGGCCTCTTGCGCCGCATCGGGCAGGCCTACCCCGTGACGCCTGTCACGACCTCGCTGGGCCTTACGGTTGACCGCGCGCTGCGGCGTGTGACCTTCATGGGCCAGCAGATCCCCTTGACCCGCAGGGAGTTCGAGCTGCTGGCCTTTTTGGTGGCCTGGCCTGACGAGGTGTTCACGCGGGAGGAGCTGGTCGAGCGGGCCTGGGGGCCGAGGTTCGATGGCACGGTGCGAACCGTGGATCAGCACGTGATCCAGGTCCGGGCGAAGCTGGGCCAGCACGCCGTAGATCGCCCCTACATCGCCACGGTTCGGGGTAGGGGCTACTGCCTCTCTACGGGCGTCCCGGCGGAAAGTCAGGTACGTGGAACTGGGATTGGGGCCGAGAAGTCCGGACTCTGACCTCGCGGCGAGCGCTCGAAACCTGCCCACTTCCCAGCGGCAGACCAACAGGCCTTTGTGTTCGCACGGGATTGTCGCACTACCGCGGGCCGAAAACTCAGCGGGGCTCGGGTCAACCAAGGTCTTGGCCGCCCAAGGGTCGAAATGCGCCGAGTGGGGCACTCCATAGAGTGGGCGGCTCCTTTTGAAACCCTCGAGGCACTAAGCAAAGCCGAGCTGCCTGGCCCTGATACTCGCCACGACCAATCTCGGCCCTGCGTCGCACTCACGCCTCGGTCAGGAGCCTTGACTCGGCCGGCATTCCCGCCTAAGATTGGGTTTGCGCTTCAGGAGTCGAACCTCCCAAGGCGCAAAAGAGCCATGTTCGGCGACGAAATTGCCGATCCGTGCCGCAGGGTGGAGCAGTCTGGTAGCTCGTCGGGCTCATAACCCGAAGGTCGCAGGTTCAAATCCTGCCCCTGCAACCAGGAAGTGCCTGTTGGTCTTAGCCGCTCTGCGGCTAACCCCGGCTATGTAGCTCAGCTGGTTAGAGCGAACGACTCATAATCGTTAGGTCCCCGGTTCAAGTCCGGGCATAGCCACCAGAAGAAAGCAAGTGCAGGACAACAAAAACCCCCACCGTCAAAAGTGGGGGTTTGCTGTTGGCCGGCCGTTTCAGCCAATGTTTCAGCCAACGAGGTACGAGCGCCCGCGTCTTGCCCTCAGGCTTGCGCCCTCGGCGCAGCGGCGAGCTGGGGGTCTTGGGGGCTCTGGCTCGGGCCGGAGGGGTGGGGCTGCCTCACCAGCTCCTCCACGTCGAAGAGGTAGCCCCGGCGCTCGTGCTCAAGGACATGGCGATAGATGTTCAAGGTAATGGTGGGGTTGGCGTGGCCCATGCGCTCGGACACCACCTCGAGGGGGATGCCCCGGCTCAGGGCAATCGAGCCATAGGTGTGGCGCAGGTCGTGGACCCTGAGCCTAGGGAGGCGGGGCAGGGAGCCCTCGAGGATGGCCCCCTCGGAGTCCTTCTCCCGCTTGGCCTGGGCGGCGTTCACCCGGTCCACCAGGCGGCGCAGGGCGTGGTTGGGGGCGTTGACCTCGAAGGGGCGGCCCGACCCCACCGGGCCGAAGATGTAGCAGGCCTCGAGCTGCTTGGGCGTCCAGTCCTTAAGCAGCTCGGCGCGATGGGCTCGGAAGCGCTCGAGTAGCCCCGTGGGTACCGGCACCATCCGGCGGCCGGCCCGGGTCTTAGGCTTCTCGCTCAAGTGGCCCCGCCCGACCCCGGTCCAGTTCTTGGAGATCGTGACCTCTGCGCGCTCAAGGCTGAGGTCAGCCCAGGTCAGCCCCAGGGCCTCGCCCTTGCGCAGCCCGCAGCCCAGCAGCAGCCGGAAGAACAGGCCCATCTCGGCCCCCGGGCAGGCCTCGAGCACCATGGTCACCTCGTGGGGCTGGAGGCTCTTGGCCTTGGGCTCCCCCCGGGGGGCCTCGAGCCTGATGTGGGCGGCGGGGTTGCGGAACACCAGCTCGTCGGTCAGGGCCTCGTTGAAGATCCCCCGCACGGTGCGCAGGACGTGCTCGAGGGTGCGGTAGCCGTGGGTCTGAGCCAGGGAGTCCAGCAGCTTGCGGATGTGGGAGGGCTTGACCGCCTGGAGCTTGAGGGGCCCCAGGTGGGCCTTGGCCTTCTTGATGTCGTCGGCGTAGCCCTTGGTAGTGTTGCGGGCCCGGCCGCTGCGCTCCTTGCGCCCTAGCCACTCGGCGGCGTAGGCCTCGAAGGTGCGGGCGTCCCGCTTGGCCACCAGGCCCTTGCGGTACTGCTCCTCGAGGGCCTTGGCCTTGGCGATGGCCTCCCGCTGGGTCTTGGCGTAGACCGCTTTGCGGATGGTCAGCCCGTCCGAGTCGGTGGTGGTGAACCTCACCTCCCACAGTTGCTTCTTCTCAAGCCACAGGGCCGAGCCCGCGCCGTTGGCGGCCTTACGCCTGGGCATCGCGCACCACCTCGAGCACATCGTTTGGCTCTACACGCTTACCGGTGAGCCGCTCAAGTGCAGTGATTATCCGCCCAAGGGCATCGAACTCAAGGCCCCCCACTTGGTTGTTCACAATCTTGTACGTGCCGGTTTTTGAAAGACCCGTGGCCTTCCAAAGCTGATAAACCGTAAGGCCGTTGCGGTCGAGGTATTCTTTGAGCTTCCATTTCACGGTCGCCACTCTCCTATTCTCAGGGCTAGTCCCCTGATAGGGATATAGTATCACCATAGTTGACATAGGTCAACCATAGTGATACTATAAGGGCAGTCAGGAACCGAACCCCGCTAAGAGAAGGTTCCCGACCACTCACTGAAAGGAGTAAGGACAATGTACACCACCCAGACCCGAATCACCACCGCCCAGGCCCTCAACCACCTCGCCGAGATGACCGCCAAGGAGGCCGCCGATCTTCCCGAGGGGCTCAGCCTGGCCCAGCTCCGCAACCTGATGGAGGCGCTCGAGGGAGCGGAGTACATCGTGGCGCGGCTCAAGCGGGCCACGGATCAGCAAATCGCCTACCACATCGAGGGGGAGGACTACTCCCCCATGGTGCTCGAGCTCCCCGAAGACTTCCGCCCCGCGGCCTAAACACTCTCGCCGGGGCGGGTGATGAGCCCGCCCCACCCTCAAGGGGCCGAGCATGATTTCTTCCCGGAAAATAGAGATGTTTGAGCATGAACACCTCCAAGTGCGGGTTATCTTGGTTCAGCCGACCCGTCCGATAGATCTCACAGCGACCTACAGCTACCCGAGCCCGGGGCGCAGCGGTACAGACTCCATCAGCCTCGCCCCCGCGAGGGCCCGCGATCTGGCAGCCTCGCTTGTTTGGGCGGCGGACACCTGGGAGGCCGCGACCGGCAAGGCGGATGCGGGTGTGCCGGCCTTCGAGTTCGAACTCTGGCACTCCGACGAAGGCGAGGCCTTTGCGCGGATCGCTCACAATGTGCCTGGTGGCCAGCGGGTGCACCTCAGCCTCGAGGAAATGCAGGAGCTTGCCAGGGGTCTGAACGTGTTCCTCGCCCGACTCGAGGCCTGCAAAGCCGCCTGAATCTCGATCTCGGAATTGAAACCCCCACCAAGCCCGGTGGGGGTTTTTAGCCGAACAAAACTGGACATTGCCTTTTGTGAGCCCAACTTCGTCCAACTTTTTCTTTTTCAGTTCCAACTTGTTCCAACTTCCTTTTTTTGGTTGCAACTTGTTGCAAGCTAGTCAGCCGATTACTCAGATTGATTCTCCCTATCCTTGCTCCCCACCCAATACCCATCGGTCAAGGTCTGTTCCGGGGGGTAGCCCCGTGATGAGCCTAATGCAGACGGGTACCAGGGCCTCGAGCCTTTGCATGGCCTGATCAAACCTCGGGCTTGAGGGCAGGTCAACGATTGCAAGGCCCTTATGAACGATGTCCCCACGTAGGTTGCAAATAGTCCCTAGCTGCAGTCGCTCCTTGAGCTTGCCCTTATCGACGCCTGGATAAACCTTCTCGCGAAGCAGGTCCTGAATGGATTTCACCACGTCACCACCCATGGCGGGGTACACCTCTAGTGCAATGTACCAGTGCAAGAACTTGTCCACAGGGTTTAAGGCCTCGAGGCCCCGCACATACCACCGGGATGCTAGGCGGAAGCGCTCGAGGTCCTCTAGACCCAAGCGCCCAACGTCGTCAAGGGCCCGTCTCAAGGTAGCCGAGAATGCCTCAGGATTGAGCTGGGTCGGGGTAGCTAGCCGCACAGGGCCATTTGGTTGATGGATAACTTGGTGGTTGACGACCACCACGCCCTCGAAGACCGTCTCCCCCAGCAGCCCGGGGTTCTCCAAAGCGACCGCACCGACAACCTCAGCAATGGCCAGCATGGGCTCGGAGCGCTTTGGCGGCCACATCGCGGGCTGAATGTGGCTAATCACCAAGTAGTTGCCCTGGCCAAATGACCAGGAATCTACAGCGGAGGTCAGGCTAACCGCGCCTTCAGCCTGCTGAACACGCATCACAGGGGTAAGCAAATCCATGGGGCCAGCCATTGCGGTGACTACCAGGCGGTCGGTCGAGTAAACCCGGACATTCTCTGCAAAAGGCAAAGTGTTGAGCCGGATAATTTTCGTATAGTTCACATTACCTCCAGTCCCTTATCTACACCTCGCCCCGACAAAAGCTTTCCGGCTGTTTCGAGGCTACCCCAAAACACGATGGTCGGAAGGGGTAGAGCCCTCTTTCATCACCAAAACCTATTAGCTGGCCTTGAAATCAAGTTAGTCGGCCGCATTGGGCAGTATGTCCAGACCCTCGGGGAACAGCGGAGTGGTCTGGTTCTTGCCCCGTTGGTTGCCCTGGGTCTTGACCCCCCGGGGCTCGAGGCTGACATTAGTCGCGCTTCCCGGAAGCCTGGGCTGGGCGCCTTCGAGGATCTGCTCCACACTCAGGATCTGGATGCGCCCGACTCCGGAGCCCCCGTACTTATACAGCCCGGCCCGGTGGGCCTCCTCTCGCATCCCCCGTGTCGGCTCCTCCATCACCACCAAAACCCCCAGCGCCGCCCGCTCTCGCTCGACGGTCCCGTAGAGGTCGCGCACCATACCGGGGTTGAGGTTTCGCCCGCCCTTCACGCTCACGATCACCCGCTCGAGCTTCTCCCCGGCGGGCGTCCGGAAGTACATCAGGCCGTCGATCCCGGTGTCGCCCCCCTTCTTGCCCCTGCCGTCGCCGCTCGCCCCGTAGGGCTGCGCGCCCAGCAGGCCGCTGATCCAGAACTGGAACTGGTAGGGGTCCTGGTGGAACAAGAACCTCGCGCCCTCGAGGTCGACCGGCGTACCCTCGAGGTGGTAGTGCCTGCCCACCCTGAGGGCGTGGTCCCGGAACAAGCGTGCCTGGATGAGCGCGATGGACAGCGTGGTAATGTCAATCCCGATCCAGCGGCGGCCTAGCTTCTGCGCGGCGGCCACCGCGGTCCCGCAGCCGCAGAACGGGTCGAGCACTACCTCCCCGGGCCTGGAGCTGGCCTCGATGATGCGCTCGAGCAAGGCCAGGGGCTTCTGCGTGGGGTAGCCCAGCCGCTCTCGAGACTGAGCCTGCACCGGGCCGATGTCGTTCCAGACGTTGGGGACGATAGACCCCTCCTGCTCCTCGAGGAAGCGCTTAAGCGCAAGACGCTTGCTGAAGTCGAACGATCCGTCCAGCTTTCGGGGGTAGTGGATGCGGCCTTCATCGTGGAGGCGCTGCATGGTCTCAGGCTTGTATCGCCATCCCTTGTCAGGTGGGGAAAAGCCCATCCACGAGTACCACCCATTCGGCTTTCCCGTTGTTTTGTTGATCGCTGCCATACCCCCACCGGCAGGGGCCGCCATGTTGTCTAGCCTGTACAGGCCACGCCCATCCCCGTCGTCATGGCGGTAAAACTTCTGCACATACTCGGGATCGTAATCGGTGTATTGCGGATTGAAAGATGTCGCTTGAGACTTCGCATAGAACAGCAAAGTGTCGGTCACATCCGGGAAGCTGAGCTTGGCGTCACTGTGGGCGCTCTGGCGCTTCCAGATGATCTCGCTTCGGCAGTTATCCACCCCGAAGAGGATATCCAGCATCACCTTGAGGTAGTGGCTGGCCGTGCTGTCGCAGTGAAGGTATAAGCTGCCGGTCGGTTTCAGCACCCGGTGCAGCTCGATCAGCCTCACCCCCATCATCACGAGGTAAGCGGCGAGGCTGTTCTTCCCCAGCATCACCCGGGTGGTGAACTCGAGGAACTCTCCCAGCTTGCCATTGGCCGCCGGGATTTGGTCGAGCATCAGCTCGGTCTCCTGGTTCCAGGACCAGGTGTCGGTGAAGGCCTTGATCTGCGCGCCCGACGTCCGCCCGCTGTGATCCTTGAAGATGTGGTTGTACTCGGTCTTCGAGTTGAAAGGCGGGTCAAGGTAAATCAAGTCCACCGACGCACTAGCGATATGCTCGCGCAGGACGACAAGATTGTCACCGTAGTACAGCGTATTCATGCTTACCCCTGGAATAGACGACGGGAAGGTTACGCTGTTCCAGACGGTAGCCGAAAGCATTGGCGAATCTACGCATGGTCACCTCGAGAGAAGCCCCCATACTCGCTTCTTCTAGTTTTCTGCCCAAATACTCGTATAGCAGATCCCTGGTTGCACCATGGTTGTACGGCCCGGGCGTAATACGGCCCGCTCCCGGACAGCAGCCAGATAAAGGTTGTACGGCCAAAACAGAGTCGGCATGGGAAAATAAAGGGCATGAAGCTCACCCTCGACACCCCTCTACGCCTCCGGCTAACCGACTGGGGCCGAGATCGCCACGCCGCCCGCCATCGCGCCGCGAAGCTGCCCACCCCCAACCTCTACGCCGACGACCAGGGCCGCGTGACCATGACGCTGCGGGAGTTCGCCTGGGTCTTCGGGGTGGAGATGATGGCGGCAGGTCCGAAGGTGGTCGAGGGGGAACTGGAGGCCCTGGGTCGAGCCGACGGGTGAAAGCCAAGGGGTCCGCCGCCCTACCCCTCAGCCCGCTAACAGCTAATCGCTGTAGGCTTGGGCCCCTTGCCAAAGGGGCTGAGGAGGCTCCATGAGGTACCAGGTGTTGCTGGCGGAAAGCCGATCGACACTACGGGAGGGGCGCTACAGGGTGACGCTGCACTACCGCGTCACCCCCAAAGACGTGCCAGCTGAGGCCCCAGTGCCGGGCGAGGTCTCCCTGACAGTGACGGTAAGCTTCTGTTCGCTGCTGGCCCCAATCGGGGAGGACACCCAGGGCCAGCGCTGCCTCGAGGCGTCGGCCCGAGGGGTGGCCCGGGCTGCCGCCCAGGAGTTGCTCACCCGGGAGGGCGGGCCGCCCAGCGCCGTGCATCTGCTCATAGCCCGCAACAGCTTTCGAAGAGGCGACCTCGACCCTTTCTTACAAGAGCCCGGGCGGGGGATTGAGGAAGGCGATCAAGGCGACGAGGTAGGCTTCTTCATTGAGGTCAGCGAGTCCGCCCAGGCCTGAGCGCTGGGGGGAAAAAATAACTCCGGCCAATCTGGCCGGGGGTGCGGGGGTACGCCTCAATAAGATAGAACTCGCTTCCGGCTATTGCTGTGACATTTGACCTAAGAAAAGCCTCGAGTGCTGTAGCCCCGTAACAGGGGCAAAGCAAGTCCCCCACCCGTGAAGGTAGGGGTGCCTCGAGCCTTCCTGCCTCCTCGAGCGTAGCGGATGGCGATCGGGCTGTCGAGAGGGTACTGCGGAGGGCTGAGTGCGGGCTGAGTAGGGAAAGACCCTTTATGCCCTTGGGTTCTCGGGCTTGTCTGGGCTCCCATCTGGCCGCTCGCCCAGGGCCTCCTCGAAGGCGTCCCCCAGGCTGGCCAACACCTCATCGCCCAACATCCGACGCAACGCCTCCATGAGCTTGCGTATGGCCGAACGCATGTCACTCAGGGAGATTGTCTCAGTAGCCTCGCCCAGCAGAAGCCGCTCGAGCTTGGTGATCCGCTCGATGGCCAGCACTGCCGACCCGGGGTCAGGGTATTCCCCAGTCAGGGCCGCATCGAAGGCCCTCATCTTGATTCTGGCCAGGTACTCCAGTTGGGAGGCGATATCCCGGGCGTGAATGGTGGCCTGCAGCTCGGCCAGCTTCTCGCCCGTCTTCTTCCCTACCCTTTCCCAGTGCTCCCGGCGCTTCTCAAGCCACCCCTCACGGCTCGCCCGGTTCTGCAGGGTCTTGGGCGGTATCCCATGTTTCCCCGCAAACTTCCCGGGCGTTGGGCGCTCTGGGTCGGTGATGAACAGCTGCTGTAGGGACAGCCAGTCCCGCTGCTTGCTCATATGGTCTTCCTTTCTGGGGTTTCTCCACCCGCCCACTTCCCGGCCCACCGGTTGAAGGTTCGCCTCTTCCCCTTGGGCGCCGGGAGATCCCCGACTCGGTCCAGAGGGCAGTCGCAGCGGGCGCAGTGCAGGCGGGTGCAGCTCGGCGGCGTAAGGAGAGCCTCGAGGCCACAGCTGGGGCAGGCGTAGCGGCCAAGGGGCAGCTTGGTGAGGTTCGGCTTTTGGGTCATACCTAGGCCTTATACGGTGAAGAGGGAACGGGGCTGTATGTTTGGCGCACCCTTTCTCTGGCTGCGGTGGTTGCTGCGATGCGCTCGCGAAGAAGCTCAACGTCTTCCAAGGGGTCGGTCACGCCTCTGATCACATTGCGATAGACCCGAAGGCCGATCACACGGTTCTCGAGTATGAACATCCAATCAGCAGGGATCGAGGCCTCCACGGCGAGCAGGAGATCATCCAAGCGGATGGTCAGCTCCTTAGACAACACCAGGGCCTGGACTTGGGCCGGGCTGTAGCTTCCATGCCCGGCCCAAGCCTCCCTCTCGGCCTCAAGAACGATCTTTGCCCACTTCTCAAACTCGGCGTCCATGATTAACCCTCCAGACGCCTGCGCTGGTCATAAATCTCTGCGGCCACATCCCTGGCGATGGAGCGCACGAAGTCGCGGGCGGCCGGGCTGCCAAAGTCGCCGTTGAAACTGACGGTCTGGTAGAAGTTGTTAATGAAGGTTAGGGTGCTCACGGTGCGGTTGCGCCCACTGGCCCGCTCCTGCTCGACCCGGGTCGCGTCGGCTCGGCGGGACTCCTGGCCCCCGAAGGCGTTGGATAAGAGGCCGGTGATGATGGGGGCGGCGATACCCAGGCCGAGAACGACCGGGTTGAAGCTACTGGCCGCCCCGAAGACCTGGCCGAAGCCGCCCGCCGCAAACTCCTTGGCGAAGTTACCCGCTTGGGCCGCAACAACCTGTTGTGAGATCGAGTTGGCCACGCTTTCGCCCGCTGAGGCCAGAGCACCCGCGATGTTGAAAGATCCGTCCCGGGCCCCCTCGACGATGGCGCTTTTGAACACGTCCGCCACCCGAAGACCGGCGTCGAAGATCTCCGAACCCATCTTCTCTGCTGCGTCCTGCTGGGCGTTGAAGTCCTCGCGGGACTTGTCCACGGAGGACTGGTTGGCCTCCTGCAAGGTCCTGAGTTCGTCTTGAAACTCCTGGTTGGCCTCCGAGAAGCCCTGCGTGAGCGCGCCCGGCCTGGCCGCCGCGAGCGCCTTATCCCTTGCCACCCTTAGCTGTTTGAGTAACTCGGTGAGGTCTGCAATGCCCTCACGGTCTTCGGCGGCACGTTCCGGGTCGAGAACTTGCAAGCCATCAGCCTGGGTGTTCAACTCGATGATCTGAGCCTCGACCTCGCCGATTAGCCCCGCGAGGCCCTCAAGCTGCCGGTCAGCATCCTCGAGCCCCTGAGTGTCGCCGAAGCGGCTTCTCAAGCTGTCAAGCCCCTGCTGGAAAAACTCACGGCGGGCAGCCCTGGCCGAGGTGGCGGCAGTGCGCCCGGCTTCGTCGAGGGCTTGCTCGAGGTTCTGCTGGTCGGTGCGCAGAGTGATGACCACCTCGTTTTTACGAGAGGTTATGCGCTCGAGGGTGGACTCCAGTCGGGCGGCCTGGCCGTTGGCCTCAGCCGCTCTCTCGGGGTCGATGAGGGAAAGATCGGACGCCTCCTGCTTCAGCTCTCCTATAGTCTCGCTGACCCGCCGCCCCAATACCTCCAGGGCCGCGATCTGCTCGTCGGGATCGATGATCTTAACCGCCGCCCCAAGCTCCTTCTCGATATCGCCTAAAAACAGACTGAAGAACCGCTCGCGCTCCTGGGCGGCAGCCTCAGCAGCGGTACGCCCGGCCTCGGTTAGGGTCTGCTCGATGTCTCTTTCGGCCTGTCGCACGTCAAAAATGATGCTGACCCGCTGGCTGGTGAGGCTCTTTAGCACGGCCCGGAGCTGGTCGATCTGCCCCGCTGCCTCGGCGGCCCGTTCGGGCTCGACGAGCCGAAAGCCCTCGACCTCAAGTGCGAGGTCGGCGATAGTGCCTTGGATGCGCAGGGCGAGGGCATCCAGGGCCGTCAGTTGGTCAGTGGGGTCTATCAGGTCAGCGACGGCCCCGAGGTCAGCCTCGAGGCCCTGCAGGAGTTGCCCGAAGAACTCTCGGCGGGCCTCGGCGGCGGCCTCGGCGGCGGTGCGCCCCTGTTCCTGCAGGAACTGGCTCAGCTCGCGCTCGGCGTCTGCGGTGTCCAGAATGACACGGATGCGCTTGTCGGTAATCCCCTGCAGCACACCAGCGAGCTGCTCGATCTGGCCCCTGGCCTCCCCCGCCCGTTCTGGGTCGATCAGCTGGAACTTGTCGGCCTCGGCTTGCAGGTCGACGATGGTTGCAGCGATCTCAGCCTCAAGCCTGGAGAGTGCGGCAGTCTGCTGGTTAGGGTCGGCAAATCCTTCTGCTGCAGTCGCAGCACGCTGGTAGCCCTGAACCAGAGAGTCGAAGAACTCGCGGCGAGCCTCCGCCGCCCCCTGTGCCGCTACCCGACCCTGGTCCTCAAGGAAGCTCTGAAGATCACGCTCGGCTTCGGCGGTGTCGACTTGAATCCGCACCCGCCGGCTTGTCACCTCCTCGAGGGCTACCTGTAACTGCTCAATTTGTCCCCGGGCTTCAGCCGCCCTCTCCGGTTCGACGAGCTGAAACCCTTCCGCCTCAGCCTGGAGATCGCCGATCACCCCAAAGATTTCGGCTTCGAGGCGGCTAAGAGCGGCGGTCTGCTTGGCCGGGTCGGGGAGTTTCTCCGCCGCAACCGCCGCCCTCTCATAGCCTTGCACAAGGGAGTCGAAGAAATCACGGCGGGCTTGCTGGCTGCTCTCGAGGGCCTCGCGCTGAGCGCCAGCCAGGTCTTGAGATAGATCCCTTTCAGCCTGGGCGATCTCCTGGCGGGCCTTGCGCTCAGCGGCGGTTCGCTTGTCAAGCTCAGCCCGTATAATCTCGACCCTCTCCGCGGCGGCGCGTGCGGTCTGGGCGTTGCTGCTCTTGGCCAGAGCCTCCTCTTGAGCCAGGCGCAGTCGAAGCCGCTGGGATGTGGCCAGCTCGAGGTTGTTGCGCAGCACATCCGTGATCTTGGCCTGTTCACGAGTCTGGCGCGTGCGCTCAGCTTCCTTAATGGACTCGAGCGACCGAGCTTCGGCCGTCGGCTGGGTCAGGCCGGCCCTCAGGGCGGCCCCGAAGTCGGCGAACCCCGGCGAGCCACCTTTGTCGAGGGCCTTCCGCGCCTGGTCAAGCGCCTTAAAGCGATTGGTGAGGTCGGCAAGGGCGGCACTGAGAGCTTTAAAGGTAGCAGCGTCCGCGACTCCCAAGCGCTGGGCATCCTCGAGGATGGAGCGCTGACGATCGCGTAGGCTTTTGAGCTGGTCAGCGCTGAGCTTCTCGAGGTTCACCTCGCCGATCTGGCTGGTGAGAGCCTTGGCCTGATTTGAGGTCTCGTTGATCTCTCTGTTGCGCTGCTGAGAGCGACGGGCGGCCTCGCGCCGCGCCGTGTCTTCCCTCTTGGAAAACTCGCCCTCGATGATCCTGACTCGCTCGGCGGCGGCCTCCCGCTCGATTTGGTTGGCGCTGCGGGCCAGTTGGCGCTCGGCGGCCAGTCGGCGCTCGAGTTGCTCGCGGGGAGCGCCCAGGTTGTCCCGCAGGGTCTGGGTGGCCTGTTCTTGCCGGGCCCGCTCCTGCTGCTCCCGGGCCCGCTCCTGCTGCTCCCTGGCCTGCTTGAGGGCGGCTAGGTATCGCTCAGCGTCCTTGATGGCCTGACCGTAGTCAGCGCTGGCCTTGGTGGCTCGCCCGATCTCGACTTCGATGGTGGCGATTCGCTGGCGTGCCACGTCTGCCGCCTTCGAGTCGCCCAAGGCGGCAGCCTGGTTGAAAGCCTCCCGGGCCCCCTCGAGGCGCCTCTGCTGGGCGAGGGCGCGGTTGAATAGCTCGTCGCTGCGGGGGGGCGTGACGGCGGGAGCCGGAGAGGCGTCGTCGGGGGAGGGCCGGTCGGGTCCGGTAGGCGCGGCTTGTTTTAGGCGGTTGATCTCTTGCCGCAGCTGCTCGATCCGAGCCAGGTTGTCGTCTACCTGCTTGCGGGCGGCCTCGATAGTGGTAATGAGGGTCTTGCCGTCGAGGGACTTGACCGCAGCATCCAGGAAAGTCTCGAGCCCCTTCTGCCGAGCGACCTCCAGGGCCCGGGTGAGTTCCCCGTTCTGCTTCTGCAACTCACCGATAGTGTCCTGATTGGCGGTGATTTGTGCCCCAGAGACGTCCCCGAACTCCCCCTCGTTTTGCCGCTGGCGGTTGCCCTGGGCGGCCCGGTTCCTGACTGCTTCCGGGTTGAAGACCAGGCGAATATCAAATGTAACCGGGTCGGCAGCGGCGTTGATGATGTTGGCGATCACGTCGTAGACGTTGGTCAGACCCCGGAGCAGGGGGCTGTCCTTGGCATTCACGGTAAGCAGGTTTTGCACGGCCTTGCTGAGACGGTCCTGGGCGCCCCGCAGCGTGTCCGTGCGCTCGCGGTACTGGTCGAAGGCCGTTCCCTGCTCCTCCATGGCCTTGGACTGGTCGCGGAGGCTGTCGGCACCCGCCTTGATGAGCGGGAGGAGCCCCTTGAGGCCGTCCGAGCCCAGCACGACCTGCAGGTTCGCGTTGCGCTGCTCCTCGGTCTGGTTCTTGGTAGCTCGAGCAATATCCCCCACCACGTCAATGAACTGCCGGGCCCGCCCGCTGCTGTCGTAGGCGCTCACCCCCCACTGTCTGAGGATGTCGGCCCCCTCCTTGGTCGGCGCGTAGATGCGCTGCACGGAGTTGCTGAGGGCGGTCGCGGCGTCGGAGGCGCTCGAGGCCGCCGGGCGGATGGCGGCCACCAGGGTCACGAAGTCCGCATATGGGATCTTGGCAATGGCCACTCCGCGCCCGCCCTGGCCGATCGCCTCGTTGAGGTCCTTGACCGTGAGGCGAGTCCGGTTCGCCGCGTTGACGGTAATGTCGGCGATTCGGTCGAAGTTGCCCCTCACGTCCTCGAAGTTCTGGCTGACCTGGGCCCCGACCGAGGCGGAAGTCTCGAGGCTCTCCTTGGTGGCCTTGGCAATGAGGATCGAGGAGCGAGCCACACCGTCTAGGGCGTCCTCCGTGTCAATGCCCGCCGTGCCCAGCGCCTCGAAGACCTGTGCGGCCTCGGTCTTGAGAACACCCAGGTCTCGAGCTAGGTCGCTCGAAGCGTCGCCCACCTCCCTCATCTGTTCCGGCGTGGCCCCGAGGGTGCCCTTGGCGTCCGCCAAAGACTGCTCGAAGTCGGCGCTGTTGTTCGCGACGGCATTGAAGCCAGCGGCCGCAGCCAGCAGTCCAGCCCCCGCTGCTGCCCCGAGTGGGCCCACAGTGGCGGCAGCAGCAGCGACCCCCGAGAGCCCGGTCTGGGCCTGGGGCGCCAGGGTGGTAACGCTCTGAAGCTGAGTGCTGATGATCGAACCGATGGATAGCGGGGCGCTCTTGCCCTGAAGGGTTGCGAGGCTCCGGTTGGCGCTCGCGGCAGCTGCGGCCAGCCTCGAAAGCTCAGTGCTAGAGGTGTCGCCAAGGTTCTGGAGGGACTTAGCCCCGGCCAGTGCTCGGTCACGAATGCCGGCGAGCTGTGCGGCGGCGTCACGGGCCGAGATTGCTCCAGCTTGGGCCAGGTTCTTTACCGCCTGGGCCTCGCGATTTAGGGCAGCTGCGGAGCTGGCCGCCGCTGAGGCCCCGGCACTCGAGGCCCCAAAGTTGACGCTTGCGTTGAGACTGCGTGCGATCTCGCTGGCCTGAGCCTGCAGCACCTGCTTGACGTTAGGCCCGAAGCCTGCCGTGAAGAGCACGCCACCGAGGTTAATAATTTCCATTCAAACTCCTTTTTATCCCCTGGCTGCCCCGTTCACAGCCAGCCAGGCCCGCACTAGGGTGGCCACGCTATCGAGGCCTGGGCTGAAATCGGACGGCTCGGGTTGGGACTTGCGCGGTACCCGCGTGGGGCCCGCCGCGTCTTCCTGCATGGCTAGCTGGATATCCCCGACCAGGCTGGCGCAGAAGCCGGGCAGGTGAGGGCCGGCCTGGGGGTGGCGCTCCAGCTCCCCGACCAGCGCCCACAGCTCGTCCAGCCGTCCAGCCTGGGGGTGAATGTGCCCACCGCCCGCCCCCTCTGCCTCCACCTCCTCCCAGATGCCCGACCTTGCGGGGAAGAGGGGCTGTTGGGCCTTGGCCCTCGGCCCGCTCATGGCCGCGCCTCGGACTGCTCCACCTGGCCCTCGGCCTCGAGGCGAACCGCGAAGGCCCCCGACCGCTTGAGGGCCTTGGCCCAGGTATCGGCCTCCTCCTCCGTGGTAGCCGTGGTGGCCACGCGCTCGAGCTCTCGCGGTCCCCAGCGCACCAGGATCCGGAAGCGTGGCTCGTCGAAGAGTGTTGGGTCGGGTAGCGTCGGGCGAATGAGCCCAGGTTGACGGGCCATCAGCGAGCCCCCCGCCTGAGACCGGCGAGTAGGCCCCGGGGGATCAGGAAGTCCCCTCGCCCGTCTATCTGAATCCTGGGGTCGTCGAGGGCCCGGGCGGTGAACTCCAGCGCGCGCCCGTAGCTGGCGAGTTGGTCGGGGCTCATGGCCTGGGCGGTGGCCGCGATCTTTCGCAGGAAGCGGGCTGTCTCCCCGGTGGCCCGGGGGTGTTTGAGCAAGGCCTCGGCCCGCTGGCGCAACTGGCTCGCCTTGGCCGCGGCCTTGTGCTCCTGCCGCTCGGCAGCCCTGCGCTGTTGGCGGTTCATGAATGGTTGGCTCATACGGCCTTCTCCTTGTCTCGGAAGGTGTAGGCGGGTTTGAGGGTTCTGCCCTCGAGGCCACCCCAGAGGAGGCTCACCACCACCTCGAGGGCCCTGGGGTGCTGCTCGGCCAGGCGCTCGACCGCGTTGCGATACAGCTCGGCCTGGGTGACGGTGAGGTAGGGCCACAGGTGGGTGTTGGCCTCCAGGTCGGCGGTGCTGGGAATGAGCAGGCGGGGGTAGACCTCGACTCCGTCTGCGGTGATGTGGATGGCGTTGGCCTTGAGGCGGTTGTAAGGATCGAGCACCCGCTCGGCGTACCGGTGAGCCAGCAGCCAAGCTCGAGACGGCTTAGTTGAGTCCATGGGCAACCACCTCCCCCTCATCGCTCTCGGTTTCCGAATAGAAATCGCCGCCCTCAACTTCAGCCTCGAGGGAAGACTGGTCGGCTTCCGTGTTGGAAGTGTGGGCCGGAAGTCCGGAAGTTTGCACAGGGACGGAGTTATCTCCCTGGACTTCCAAACTCTTTTTTCTTGGAAGTTGGTTTGGAAGTGGAACCCCCCCTAAGTGGGGTTCCACACTTCCAAGACTTCCATCCTTTAAGGAAGTGGAAGTTGGAAGTAACTTGTAGGTGACTTTCCTACTCGAGGGGTCTTGCTCCTTCGCCACCCGGTTGCCCAGTCCGTCGAGGGCCCTGCTGAGCGACTGCGCACTACCCCCAACGACCTCCTGCAACTGGCTCCATGTGGCGCCGCTCTTGGTCAAGCGCTCCAGCACTAGGCGCATGTTGCGCTGGAGGGCGGTCTCCCCTCGAGGGGCCGGTAACTGCCCAGGGCTCGGGCTGGCCGAGTCGCCGACCTCGAGCCGGATGACCTCGGGGCTTCGGCCCTCGCCGTTCTGGAAGACCAGCCGAGTGGTGAAGGGCGCGAATGGGATGCCGTTGATCTTGTCCACTGACCACCTCACCTGGCCCAGTCCATCCCCCTCCATCGCGTAGGAGCCGCGGGCCCATGAGCGCTTGAACTGGGAGCCGTAGGGCGTGAGCCTGCCGCTCTGGTCCTTGGTCGAGTGGTCGATGGCGACCAGGGCGCAGCCCAGGAGCTTGTGGCGGAGGACGTTCAGCGCCTGCAGGTCCTTGGCCACGTCGATCTTGAGCGGATCAGCGCCCGAGTAGAGGCCCAGGGAGTCCAGGAAGACCACCTCGGCCCGGTGCTGCATGGCCATCTTGGCGATCCGGGGGACCATGTTGGACGCCCAGTCCCCGTTAGCCAGGTCAAGGGGCTGCAGCTCCCTATCGAAGTTGAAGGGCGACCAGTAGGCGAACTCCCCCGGGCGCTCCCTGGCCCCGAGGCCGCGCAGCATGGCCGCCAGGTAGGGCTCGACGAAGTCCTGGCCAGACTCATAGTCGAGGTAGAGCACCCGATAGCGACGCTTCACCCTCATCCCTGCGAAGTCGAGCCCCAGAGAGAGGCAGAGCGCGCACATCAGCGCGTGCAGTGATTTCGAGGCTCCCGGCTGGCCGAACCAGATGTAAGGCCAGCCCTGACGCATGAAGCCCTCGACGATCTCCCCCGGGAGCAGCCTCGCCTCCATCTTGTCTAGGGTGGTGTAGTCGGGGTTTGGTAGGCTGTTAGTGTTCTCCTGTCCTTCCACGGCCACCGCCTAGGCCGCCACGCCAGAGGCCCCAGCTTGCCCCGCTGGGGCTTTCTTCGCTTCAACATTGCCCAGGAACTCATCAAGGGCGGCCTTAGAAAACAGCCATCTTGAGCCGATCTTTCGGCTTCGAATCTCGCCTTGCTGGACGAGTTTGCGGATCGTGTTATGGCTGAGCCCGGTGTATTGCACCGCGCCCTCGAGGTCAAAGGCGGCTGCTTCTATCTTCTCAGTCTTGGGCATATAAAAACCTCTAACTTCTCGCGACATGAAGTCGCGCCAGATGCCGAATGTCGGGGCAGTCTGGGTTAGAGGTTAGGTGAGTTGGGTTGTATGTTGGGTCTAATCAACAACGGGGCTGAAGGGGGGATCCTTTCAGGTTTCTTGCGTTTCGAAGAGGCTGCTTCAACAGCCTCAGCCAACTTGAGGAGCAAGAGGGGTAGCAGATACCAGAGGCGAAGAGCCAAAGAGATAAGCGACCGTCTCCAAGACTGGACCGCGCTCCGATTGTTGAGCAGCAGCGAGAGCTTCAGTGAGAGCCACACCTCACGACCAAACCACTTGGGCGGCTGGAAGCCCCATTCCTCATACTCTGACAAGTGGGAGCAGATCTCTTTGCGCATGTGCTCGATATCGCCATCGGCCACATCCCCCACCTCCGAGAGGTAGTTGTACCATCTCGTCGTTAGAGAAAGGCGTTTCTGGCCATATTGCCTTTGCCCAAAGGTGACAAGGAGGAAGGCGGCCAGAGACTTAACCCAGCCCTCTGTACCCTCTGGGCTTAAGAAGCAGTGAAGCCATTCGCCCACTGCCTCATCGCAAAACTTGGGGAAGAACACGAACTCTCCCCCGTAAACCAGAACCGAAAAAACCTCTCCCGTTGCATCCCTTACAGCGTGCACCGTAGGGCAGTGCGGGTATAAGTCAACGGTCAGGGGGGGAGCCATAAAGCCAACTTAGTATACCCCACTCGGCCTTCCTAGCCCTTGCGGAACGCTCACCGACCTTGTTGTATGCGAAGGGCAACCCGAAAACCCTATGTGTTAACCCAACTGAGTGCGCGGCTTTGGCCCCGGGGTGTGAACCCTCGAGGACCCAGGCGGCGCGGCCCACCTTTCAGCCAATATTTCAGCCAACGCGGGCGAAGGTGGTTGAAGGTAGCTGAACGCTGAGAGCCCACGGGGGCGGGTTTTTTGAACAGCCTTGAAGATGGGTGAAGGTGGCCCGGTAGCCCTCATAATCGTTAGGTCCCCGGTTCAAGTCCGGGCATAGCCACCAAAAAAGCCGCCCAGGAAGTACTCCCGACGATTTGGAGGGCCTCCTGGGCGGCTTTCTTGCTCGAGCCGTTACCCGCCCTCCAGACCACCCAAGGAAAGCCGGTTTGCCCCCAATACCCCTTCGGTCTTCAGCGGCCAACTGGCACCTTCATTCAGCGACGAGCATCCCCTCAAGAAATCCCAGCCCCCAGGACAGGATCAGGTTAAACCCGGGTCAGTGACGAGAGGTCGTGCCAGACGTATCTAACCGCCGAGACCAGGGTTCCTGCAGGGGTGGGTTTGAGTTTGGCCTCTGCCAACTCACCCCCTAGCGCACCGTAAAACCGTTGCGCGGGCAGGTTGTCGCTAAACACCCACAGGTGCATGGGCCAGCCGGGCTCAAGCGCCCGGACGCGCCGCGCGGCCTCGCCCAAGAGCAGCCGTCCAATCCCTTGTCGCTTTAGGTGCGGTCGGACGTGCAGGTTGTCCAGCAAAGCGCCGTGCTCCGGCTCCTCTTCGAAGGTCACGTGCACGAACCCCACTGCTTCTCGTTCGAGCTCGGCCAACACGGTAAACTGTCGGCCCTGCTGATTGGACATGCGCTGACGCCATACCTGGGCCCGCTCGGTCTCGAGGTGCCCGCCCAGGTAGGCGGCGGGCAACACCTCGGTGTAGGCGCTGCGCCAGCTTTCGGTGTGCAAATAGGCCAGCGTCTGGGCGTCGGAATAGGTAGCCTCCCGAAGGTGTATTGGGTTCAGCACTAGCCCTCCAGGTTCTTGTGCATGGCCGCCGCCACGGCGCGGTCGGTGGCGTGATCGCTCTGGCTCAGCGCCTCGGCTACGCCCCGCTGGTCGGCTTCGGGTCGGTTTTGCGAAAGTTTAAACTTGCCCTCCAGGCGCGTCACCTCGACCTCGAAAGCCACGATGCCCTGCATCATCCCGTGGAGGAACTTTTCCTCGAGTTCCTCCATCTTCCACTGCTGCTCGTACTGCAAAACCAGCCGATGCAACATGGCCTTAACCGCCTCGGGCTGGCTGACAATCCTGACCCTGCCGTAGGCGTGGACGGTCATGTAGTTCCAGGTGGGCACGCTGGGGTGCTTTTGGTACCAGGTCGGCGAGACGAAGCTATGGTCGCCCTGAAAGATGACCAGCACCTCCTGCCCCTCAAAGCTGGTCCACTGCGGGTTGGCCCTGGCGATGTGTGAGGCGAGCAGGCCCTCCGACTCCACCACAAACGGCATGTGGGTGGCAAAGGGCACCCCCCCGTGGACGCTGACCAGCGTGGCAAAGCTGTTGGCCCGCATGAACTCGAGCAGCGTCCCTACGTCTTCGATGAGGTTGAACTTGGGAATGTACATGACCAACAGATTAGGCCCCAGAGCACTCCAGACCAAGAGCCAGACTGTCCAAAACGACCCTCTCAGAAGGTCAGGGCTACACAAAGAAGCGTTGGGAAGGGGGAAAACCTCACCGATTTCAGCTTAACTTCGTGAGGGACGTACAATTCTAATCAAAGTGCGTTACAATTGGCTTTAATGCAGCACTTTTTGACTCTTCTTGCGCTGGTCGGCTGGCTGGGACTGGCTTCTTCGGGGCTGGCCCAGCCGCGCATCGGGGTGGATGCCGGCAAAACGCGCATCGTATTCAGCCTCCCACAATCGGCGACCTACGCCGTGGTCAAGGGCCCCAATCGGCTGGTACTGCGTTTTCGAGGGACGCCGGGGCGCAGCGGCAGCGGGGTGGTCAACAGCGCCCAGGTCTCGGCCTGGCGGGTGGAGCCCAGCAGCGGCGGTTCTACCTACACGGTTGGCCTCAAGCCAGGCACTCAGCACCGCACCTTCGAACTGAGCGCCCCGCGCCGGCTGGTGCTCGACATCAGCGGGGGCGGCACCAGCAGTGCGGCCTCGAGGGCCCAACCCACAGTTCGCCCGCGCCCAAGCCGCCCGCCGGCCCCCATCGTGGTACTCGACCCCGGTCACGGGGGCGTCGACCCTGGCGCGGTGGGCTACGTGCAGGAGCACGCCGTGACCCTGGATGTGGCCCTACGGGTGCGGAGCCTGTTGCAGGCCAGGGGCATCCGCGTGGTGATGACCCGAAGCGCCAACCGCCACCTCTCCGCCGACAAGCGAACCGACCTCGGCATGCGGGCCGAGATGGGCAACAGCCGCCGCAACGTCTTCGTCTCGATCCACGCCAACGCCGCCACCAGCATCGCCCAGGGCATCGAGGTCTACTACTTTGGCGACACCCTCGACGCCCGACTACTCTCCAAGGCGATCCTCGAGAACGGCGGCGGCTCGGTGGGCCAGCGGCTGACCCGCGAGGCCCGCGCCGTGGCCCAGAGCCTGCTGCGCGACCTACTGGCCCAGGCCAACCTCAAGTTCTCCGAGGAGCTGGCCAGGGCCGTCCTGCGCAACATGATCCGCCAGACCGGCGCAGTCAACCGGGGGGTTCAAACCGCCCCCTTCTACGTCATCCGTACCCCACGCATACCCTCCATCCTGATCGAAGTGGGGTTCGTCAACCACCCCGAGGAGGGCCGCAATCTCGGCACCGCCGCCTACCGTCAGAAGTTGGCCACCGGCATCGCCGAGGGCATCGTGGGCTTCTTGGGGGACAGCGTGGCGAGCCGGTAGTCAAACCACCCCTGCCAGACGGCCCGTGACTTACGCGCGTTGGGCGGGAGCTTCTCGAGCAGTCGGGAACGGTCCTGGGGGCCGTACCGACCTAAAATCCAGCGCTCGTGCTCGAGCAGGTGTCCTTCGAGCCTGGTGAACCCCTCGGCGTAGGCCTGCTCGAGGGCACCTGAGGGCAGCTCAGGCGCGGCCTGAGGGCCGGTAAGGACGAAGAACTTGTCCTTCGGGCGGGAGTAGGCCACAACCTCTCCCCCAACCTCCAGCCAAAGGCCCGAGGAGTGAAGGGTCAGGTCACCCCGGCGGTAGAGGCTCGAGCCGCGCTCGGTGGGGTTGGGCGTCTTTACGAAGCCTCGAGCCTCGAAGTCGGCCCGGATGGCGTCTTGCCCCCAGAGCCAGAACTGAACATTGAGCAGACCTTGCATGGCAAGTCGGGAGCAGACAGGAGCCAAGGCAAAGAACATCCGAACTGCAGTTCTTGAGCTCTGACCCTTTACTGGCCTACCTGAACGACTCGCACGCGGCCCGTCCGTTGAAGGCGAGCAACTTGAGGTAGGTGTTCACGGTATCGTCGAAGGCATCAGAGTAGATGCGGCCCACCCGGGCCCCGGTAGCCTCGGCCAGCGCACGGGCCTCGGCCTGGCTAAACTGCGGCTCGGCAAAGACCGTGCGCACGCCCTGGCGGCGCATCTCCTGGGCCAGCCGGGTGAAGCGCTGGGTGCCGGTCTGCTGGGCGGAAAAGTCGGCGATCGAGCCCACGATGGTGATGTTGTACTGGCGGGCGAAGTAGAGCAGGGCCTCGTGCTGCGAAACGATCTTGCGGCGGGACACCGGGATATTGGCCAGGCATGCCTTAACGTCGGCGTCAGCCTGTCGAATCTGGGCGATATAGCGGCCGGCGTTCTGGGTGTAGACGGCGCGGCCGGAGGGGTCGGCGGCGATCAGGGCGTCGCGGATGCGCTCGACGTAGCGCACGCCGTAGGCCGGTGAAAGCCACAGGTGGGGATCATATTCGCCGTGGCCATGCTGGTCTTCGGCGTGGCCCGCCTCTTTGCTGTGCTCGTCCTTGTGCTCGTCGTGGTGTTCGCCGCCCTTAATCAGGTTCGGCATCCCCGCCGCCAGCTCGACCACTCGAGCCGACTTGGGCAGGTTGGCCTCGAGCTTCTCGAAAAAGGGCTCGAGGTTGAGCCCGTTGGCAAAGACCACCTTGGCCCGGCTCATGCCCTGCACCACCGTGGGCCGCGGGTCGTAGCTGTGCGGATCGGAGCCGTTGGGTACCACCTGGGTAATGTTCACCCGGTTGCCCCCGACGTTGCGCACCATATCGGCGATAAACCCAGTGGTTGCCGAGACCTGTACCTGCGCCAAGGCCGAGCCAAGCCCGAGGGCGGCGAGGATGGAAAGGGTTCTTATGGTCTGCATTGAATCTCCTTGGACGTTGGCTGCTTGAAATTAGAAGTCAGCCGTGAACTTGGTCCATCGACTTCTCAATATTGATAAGTCATTATCACTTTGTCAACCGTCCAACCTGCTATCATTAACTTATGGAGCGCTCCACCCGCCAACGTCAGGCCATCCGGGATGTGCTGTCCGAGATGAGCCGCCCCCTTTCACCGCTCGAGGTACACGAGGCCGCGCTGCACAAGGTTCCGGGGATCGGTATCGCCACGGTGTATCGGACGCTCAAGGGGCTGGTCGAGGAGGGACAGGCGGTACCGGTGGAACTCCCCGGCGAGGCCGCCCGCTACGAGCTTGCGGGCAAGAAGCACCACCACCACTTCCACTGCCGCGACTGCGGGAAGGTGTTCGAGATCGAGGGCTGCCCCGGCGACCTCAGCTTCATGGTGCCCAAAGGCTTCCGGGCCGAGGCCCACGAGATTGTGCTATATGGGCGCTGCGACGCATGCATAAAGGCGTGAGCCTCGAGTACAAGCTTAGTCCACCCGTCAGTAACGAGGCCCTACAGGCGTTGTTTAGCTCGGCTTGGAACAACCCCTGCACCACCGACTTCGCCCCCATATTGCAGCGCAGCCTGGCCTACATCTGCGCCCTCGACAGCAACCAACTGGTCGGATTTGTGAACCTGGCCTGGGACGGCGGCGTTCACGCCTTCCTGCTCGACACCTCAGTTCACACCGACTACCAGCGGCGAGGCATTGGCACGGCCCTGGTGCGTTTGGCCCTCGACGCCGCCCGGCAGCGTGGCATCGAGTGGATGCACGTTGACTACGAGCCCCACCTCGAGGGGTTCTACACAGCCTGCGGGTTCCGGGAGACGCGGGCGGGGTTGGTGAACCTCAGGCGTGAAGCATAGCCTTGCTGAAACATCCGTTGACCAACCGCTGGATCTACGTTGCTGGAATGCGAGATTTTGCCCAAAAACACCTGGGAGAGTTGCATCCGCACTCGAGGTGGAGCGCGGTTTGAAGACATTCAACGTTCAAGTAGATACCCACGCACAACTTGCTCAGCGCGGTGCTGCTTGAGGAAGCGCGGCCTGCTCCTGCCAACCGGACTGTGCTGAATCCAGGAGGCATCGGTGCGACCATGCGGGCATCCCGCTTTCACATAGTTGACATTGATTGTAAGTTATCAGTAGTCTCTAGAGTACTGGGTTTGGGAGCGGCCGAACAACCACCCAAAAAACCAACCCGCAGTAATACCCACGAGGTCGTCGCATGCGAAGATTCTTTACCTTAGTTTTAGTTTTGCTCGTCTCGAGCGTTTGGGCCAAGGGCACCCTGACCATCGCTGTGGGCGGCGACGCACCCACCCTCGACCCCAACCTGACCTTCAGCGGGTTGGCCTTTATCGCCACCAATCAGATCTACGACACCCTGGTGCGCCGCGAGGACGACGGGCTGAAGCCCCGTCTGGCGACCCGCTGGACCCGGGTCAACTCCACCACCTGGCGTTTCGAGCTGCGCCGGGGGGTCAAGTTCCACGATGGCACCCCCTTCAACGCTCAGGCAGTCAAGTTTAGCGTAGAGCGGCTGATCGACCCCACCTCCCGGGCCGCCGGCGCATTTGTGCTAAGCGCGATCAGCACCATCCGGATCATCGACGACTTTACCGTCGAGTTCGTCACCGCTAAGCCTTTCGCACCCCTGCTGGCGCACCTCAGCCACCCCGTGACCGCCATCGTCTCCCCCGCCGCGGTGCAGAAGTTCGGCCGCGACTTCGGCCGCAACCCGGTCGGAACCGGGGCTTTCCGCTTCGTGAGCTGGAAGACCGGCGACCAGCTGGTGATCGAGGCCAACTCCGACTACTGGGGCGGACCCCTGGACATCGATCAGATTGTCTTCCGCACCATCCCCGAGGTCGGCACCCAGGTCGTCGAGATCAAGTCGGGCCGGGTGGACCTGATCTACAACTACCCCCCCGAGCGGCAGAAGGACTTCGACAACGACCCCAAGATCGACACTTACCGGCGCAACGGCTGGGGGACGGTCTACCTGGGCTTCAACACCCAGAACGGCATCACCAAAAACGAGAAGGTGCGCCGCGCGCTGTCCATGGCCATCGACCGGGACAACATCGTCAATGTGCTGAGGGCCGGCTTCGCAGTCAAGGCCAACGGCTTCTTGCCGCCGGCGGTCAGCGGCCATGCCGCCGAGCTGCGCTCGGTTAACTACAACCTCGCCGAGGCCAAAAAGCTCCTCGAGGAGGCCGGGGTGGCCCCCGGCACCCGGATCGCCCTGACCACCTTCACCGGCGCCGAGACCCGCCAGATCGCCGAGGCGGTTCAGTTCAGCATGCAGCAACTCGGCCTTAACGTCAGCGTACAGATCAGCGACTTCGGGGCCTTCAGCACCGCCATCCAGAAGCCCGACCACTCCGAGCTGTTCATCGGCTCCTGGGGTACCGTGACTCTCGACGCCGACTACGCGCTGTGGGCGTTGTTCAACTCGAGGGAAATCCCCGTCAACAACTGGAGCTTCTACCGCAACTCGAGGGTCGATGCGCTGCTGCTGGCCGGCCGCCAGTCCTCCAACCAGCCAGCCCGCCTAAGCTACTACCGCGAGGCCCAGGCCATCCTGCTGCGCGACCTGCCGGTCTTCCCGCTGTATTGGCCGCTCTACACCTACGCCAAGAACAACCGCCTCCAGGGTGAGCGCTTCAACTTCTCGGCCATCAACTTCGATTTCTCCAAAGCCACCCTCAAGTAAAGTACAGTTCTGATTGGGTGCAATCGGGGTCTTCGCGGGGCTTCACTCCCCGCGAAGACCCCTCGAGTTAATCCGGCCACGCCCCCGAAGAGAGAACCCCCTTGCTCCGCTACCTTGTCGCACGCATCTTGGGCATCCTGCCGGTCTTGCTGGGCGTGACCCTGCTGATCTACGCCCTGATCCAGCTGGCACCGGGGGACGTGCTGCTGTCGCTCTTGGGCGAAGAGGCCCAGGGCATCAGCCAGGCCGAGCTCGAGCGCCTGCGCCAGCAGCTCGGTCTCAACGACCCCTGGTACGTCCAGTACGTGCGCTTCCTATCCGATTTGCTGGGGGGCAACCTGCTCTCCCTCAAGACCCAGCGGCCGGTTATTGAGGAAATCCTGGATCGCTTCCCCTACACCCTGCTGCTCACCACCGTCTCCTTGGCCTTGGCCACCGCAATCGCGGTGCCCCTTGGGGTGCTGGCGGCGGTGCGGCGCGGCAGTGCATGGGACGGCTTCGCCATGCTGGTGGCCCTGCTGGGCATCTCGGTACCCTCGTTCTGGCTGGCCATCATGATGATGATCCTGTTCGCGCTGTATCTGGGCTGGCTCCCGGCCTCGGGCAGCGGCACCTGGCAGCACCTGGTGCTCCCCTCGCTGACCATCGTGCTGGGATCGGTAGGCTATATCGCCCGCATGACCCGCTCGGCGATGCTCGAGGTGCTGGGCCAGGACTACGTGCGCACCGCCCGGGCCAAGGGCCTGCCGGATGGACAAGTGGTCTACGCGCACGCCTTCCGCAACGCCCTGCTGCCCCTGGTTACGGTGCTGGGCCTCGAGTTCGGGGCGCTCCTGGGCGGGGCGGTACTGACCGAGACCATCTTCGCCTGGCCCGGCCTGGGCCGCCTGACCGTGGACGCGATTTTGTCTCGAGACATCTACCTGATCCAGGGCGTGGTCATCTTCGTGGCGACGCTGTACATGCTGGTCAATCTGGCCGTAGACCTGCTCTACGCCCGCCTCAACCCACGGATTACCTATGCTTAATGCCCGAGCCGAGTCCGTCCCGTTGCGCCGGCTGCGGCGCAACCCCGGCGCACTGGTGGGGTTGGTGCTGCTGCTGGCAGTGGTGGCGCTGGCGCTGCTGGCCCCCCTCATTGCCCCCGCCCCCGAGAACGCGCAGGACTGGTCCAACCGCCTCAAGGCCCCCAGCCTCGAGCACCCCATGGGCACCGACGAGTTCGGCCGCAGCGTGCTGACCCGGGTGCTTTACGGTGGGCGGGTATCGCTCTTGTCGGGCTTTGTCCCGGTGCTGATCGGGCTGAGCATCGGCACCCTAATGGGGCTGCTGGCGGGCTACTTCGGTGGCTTTCTGGACGCGTTGTTCATGCGGCTGATGGACATCCTTCTGGCCTTCCCCAGCATCTTTCTGGCCCTGGCCATCGTGGGCATCTTCGGCCCCAGCCTGTTCAATGCGATCCTGGCGATCGGGCTGGTTTCAATTCCCAACTATGCCCGCCTGACCCGGGCCGAAGTGCTTAAACTCAAGAACACCGAGTTTGTCGAGTCGGCCACCGCACTGGGCGCCTCGAGGGTACGAATCCTGCTGCGCCACCTCCTTCCCAACTCCCTCTCGCCCCTGATCGTGCAGGCCACCCTGGGGGTGGGGGGCGCGATCCTGGCCACTGCCGGCCTCAGCTTCTTGGGCCTGGGGGTGCAGCCGCCCACCAGCGACTGGGGCGAGATGCTGGCCTCCGGGCGGCGCTACCTGCCCGAGGCCTGGTGGCTGGCGGTCTTCCCCGGCCTGGCCATCGCCGTCACCATCCTGGCCATCAACCTGCTGGGCGATGGCCTGCGCGACGCGCTTGACCCGAGGTTGTCTGACGGCAAGTGAGCGGCGGGGTTGGACTCCTTGTGCGGAAGGAATCAACCAGTCTTCATGTAGGGCCAATCCCAATGCAGTATGACCATCTCGCTGCCCAAAAACAGCCTGATTCTCTAGAGTATCGAACAAACTACTCCCATTCATCATGCCGCGATGTTCCATGAATACGTCCGACCGATCCGCTTATCCTTCAGCTACCCTCGAGCCAGTACCGCCCGCGTCTCCCAGGCGATCATCAGCTCCTCGTTGGTGTTCACCACCATCGCCACCGTGCTGCCCGGCGCGGTGATGACCCCAGCCTGGCCCCTGATTGTCGCGGTGTTCTTGGCCTCGTCTACCCTGAACCCCAACACCCCCAGCCAGCCCAGCACCTTGGCCCTGACCAAAGCACTGTTCTCCCCAATGCCCCCGGTAAAAATCAGCGCATCAGTACGGCCCAGCGGCACGCTCATGGCCGCGACATACTTGGCCAGGCGATAACAAAAGACCTCGATGGCCAGTTTTGCGCCCGCGTGCCCGCTGGCAGCAGCTCCCTCGAGTTCCCTCATATCATTCGACAGCCCCGACAACCCCAGCAGGCCCGACTTCTTGTTGAGCAGGTCGGTCACCTCGTCGAGCCCAATGCCCAGCACCCCCGCGATGAACTGGTGGATGTTGGGGTCGAGGTCGCCGGAGCGGGTGCCCATCACCAGGCCCTCGAGGGGCGTCAGGCCCATGCTGGTGTCGAGGCTCTGGCCGTCCTTCACCGCAGCGATGCTGCACCCGTTGCCCAGGTGGGCGCTGATGAAGCAAGAATGGCTAAGCCCCAAACCCAACATTTCCGCCGCCTTGCGGGTCACATAGGCATGGCTGGTGCCGTGGAAACCATAGCGGCGCACGCCGTGACGGCTGTACCAGTCCTCGGGCACCGCATAGCGGTAGGCGTGGGCGGGCATGGTCTGGTGGAAGGCGGTGTCGAAGACAGCCACATGCGGGAGGTCAGGGAAGGCGTTCTGGGCGCTCCCTAAGCCCAGCAGATTGGCCGGGTTGTGCAGGGGGGCGAGCGGCGCGCAGGCCCGGATGGCGGCGACCACCTCGGGGGAGACCAGAACTGAAGATTTGAACGCCTCACCCCCGTGCACCACTCGGTGCCCCACCGCGCTCACCTGAGCCCGCAGATCGCGCCGCTCGAGTTCTTGAAGGATTGACCCAATAGCTACGGCATGACCCTTCGCACTCAAGGTCCGGGTCTCCTTCTGTTCGCCCCACCTGAAGGTGATAACCGGCTCGTCCTCGAGAAGCTTTTCGGCCAGCCCGCTCAGCCGCACCTCGCCGCTGTCAGGATCGAGCAGTGCGAACTTAAGGCTCGAGCTGCCACAGTTGAGGACCAGAGTCAGGGGCATGGGGTTGATTTTAGCAATGGTCATTCAGCGTTGAGTTGGGGTTAACCCCAGTTCGTCCAAAACTTCGTGGTCTTGCAAGCCCAGCCGGATGGCTTCTTGGGCCTCCTTTCTAGCCTCGTCCGCGCGGCCCAGCTTGAGCAGGGCGCTGGCCAATTGAGCATGATAGAAACTCTCCTCCCGCCGCAGCCGCACCGCTTGTCGGTAGGCTTTCTCGGCCTCGGCCCACTTCTTCTGTTTGAAGTAGGTGTCGCCCAACCCGTTCCAGCCTTCGTCTAGTTCCGGACGCAACCGCAACACCCGTAGGTACTCGGCCTCGGCCTGGAGCCACTTTCCATCCTCGTAGAGTCGGATGGCAGTGGCGATGGGGTCGTTGGTCAGGGTAGATTCGACCACGATTATGACTCCGTCGCTCGGGGGACGGGTAGTGGTTTGGGCAGGCAGGGTGGGTCTTGTTGTTGGGGTGGGTGGGGTGGGTCTTTGGGTGGGCGGTGGGGTGGTTGGGTTTGCAGGCCGAGTCGGAGCAGTCGCTGTTGGTCTCGAGGGCCGGGGCGAGGCGGCAGCGGCCCGCTCGAGCTGCTTCTGCTGCTGAACCGACTGTTGGGCCTGTTGAAACTTGCCCTGAGCCGCCAAGGCATCGGCAAGGTGAGAGCGGTAGGTGGGGTTTCTGGGCTCGAGGCGAACCGCCTCGCGGTACTCGGCTTCGGCAGCCTTCCAGTTTTGCTGGAGGCTATACTCGAGGCCGCGTTTGAAGTGCGCGGTAGCTGCCGAATTGGGAGCGGAAAAGGCCAGGGTAGTGAGTGCCAACAGCAGTAGCCCCATCCAGTGCCAGTGGCTTTGATGTGTGTTCATAGCTACCCCTCTTTACGGATTAAACTTGTACTTATAGATGGCTGGAACCTCTTTGCTGGCATCTTGCCACCAGGGGCCGCCGTGGGTGGCGGTAATGGTGATGGTGTTATTGGTTCCCTGGGAGGGAAGTATCCTCAACTTAATACTGCCTTTACTCTGCGGGTAGAATTTGCCGTCGCTGGCGGTTCCTGCAAAGGCTTTGACGGCGGGTTCCACCAGCTCTACCCTCCCCTCCACAACCCAAAAACAACCACTTGCCAGGTTGGGGGCATCCACGCCGCTCTTGCTGGCGGTGGAAGAACAAGTCAGCTCGAGGATGTCACCAGGCTTCAGGGCGGAGGGGGGGGTGTTCCAAGAGTGGCTGACATTGGCCTTCCCCACGTAGGGAGGCTTCATTTCCACGGTAAAGCTGAAGGAGGTGGCGCTGACCGAGCCGTAGAACCGGTTGTCGTTTCGTTCCCCACTGCCGGGCACCTTGCCCAAGACCACCTGGGTTCGCACGAAGGTTCCCCGAACCGGAACCGGTCGGGCGGCAGCGGTCTGGGCGGCGGCGCTGGCCTCCTTGAGAATTTGATCCCTGAGTGTGTCGAGGTTTTTGATGCGCCGCTTGATGTCGTCCATGAAAGTGCGCACCTCCCCGAAGCAGTCCAGGTCTGACAGGTTGATCAAGATCAGCTCGTAGGTGGCTCGAGCGTGCAGGGTCATCCGGCTGAGTTGCTGGTAATAGAGCTGGTCTTTGACCCGGCCTTGTAGGCTGGTGCGGACTTGGTTGATGCGGGCCTGCTCCTGGTTGAAGCGGTTTTTCTCCCGGTTCAGCAGATTATCCTTGACCTTGATTGCCGTATCGTAATCCCCTCTAGCCTGCTCGAGTTTCTCCTCGGCCTGAACACTTTTCAGCCGAGTGTTGAGCCAGGGCTCTATTTCTCCGATTATCTCTGATATTTTTATAGCATCACTGATGTCCTGGAGTTTTCTTTCTTGCTTTGTTGTATCCGCTTCCAATTTGATTAGTTCTCTTTGCATATGGGATTTCCGACGAACCAGCCTTTCCCCTTCTTGCGATACCCACCCGAGCTTAATCAAGGCTTCGGTTGCCAGATCCAGTGTAGCCACCGCCTTTATGGCTTCTTGGCGAGTTCGCTCAATAGCTTGGTTCAAGGCTAATTCAGCCTTCTTTTTTTCCTCAGCGCTTTCGGCCTCATTCAGGGCCAACTGTCTCCGGGCAATCTCCGGGCTCTTGAAATCTTTGAACTTAGGATCACCCGGTCTCCATTTGGCCACCGCGATATCTCTATTACCTACTAGTTGAGTGATCGTATGTTCGCTGTCAGCGATAAGCTTCATAAACTTCTGGGCTTCACCTTGCGGCATTGAGAGGTCTTGGTCGACTACCTCGATTTCTTTTTTTAGGTCGGCAAGGAGCCTCTGTAGAGAATTCAGGTACCTCTTATTACTGTTTATGTATTCCGATGTAAATTCCTCTGTCCTAAGATTCTTCTTTAGGGCCTGCAAGTCGGACTTCAATTCCCTTAGCAGGTTCTGTACCCGCTTTTCTCGGACAGGTGTGCCCGGTGCTTCCACCAAAATATGTGGTTGGAATTCCGAACGCAAAGAACTAGGCAGCTTGTCCCAATCTGGCTCCACGAGTTTTTTAGATGCTTCATCGGCGGCGTCGGCGACGGCCCTGGCTTGATCGTAACCGACCCTACTGGCGCAGGGGTCGGGGGCTCCTTGGGCCAGCACAAGCTGGGCGAAGAGTAACACCACTGCCAACGATAGGGGCAAACCACACCAACCGGGTTTTGTTCCAAAGCCAAACAACATAAACCCTCCTGAGGCTGCTCTAGACAGCCCATAGCACCACGCAACATCCAATAGCTAAACCCAATTGTACGGCTCGAGCCCGCTTTCAGCTACCGTAACCTCAACCGTTATTGGCACGGTCTATCAAACGTCTGAAGGAAGTTTAGGCTCTATCTTTGACTCGATAGACCAGCCGCAGGCCGCTCCAAACTGCGTCTATCGCGCATACTTTGTTGTCCACCAAGCCGTGGGCCAATGCCCAGTCACGCACCACGTCCTCGGTGAGGTCGGTGGGGACTTTGCTAGCTTTTTTAGGCCAAGCAATCCAAAGGCCGCCATTGCTTTTGAGAACCGCTTTCAGGGTGGCGAACTGAGCTTGGTATTCAGCCTGCCGAGTGGTGAAGAAAACCACCACATCTAGGTTTGGCTCGAGCCTCTCTCGCACCTCTACTCCATCAGGCAACAGCCCCAAAGTCTGCTCAAAACCCTCGGGGGCCTGCACCCAAGCCACGCTGTGATTGGGCTTGATCCCCAGTTTCTGCGGCAACGGAGTCCCCGAATACCCAGCGGCGCTCATGCCTGAACTATATCAAGCCAACTTCAGCTCTGTCTTTTCGTAAGCTCCAAGCCCTAATCCCTGAACCCTTTGTAGCTACCCGCTACCCGCCACCCGCCACCCGATATAGACTGATCGTCATGAACATCAAAGAAGCCGTAGTTGCCCTGACCCCCAGCATGCTCGAGATGCGCCGTGACCTGCATCGCCACCCTGAGTTGGGCTTTCAGGAAGTCCGAACCAGCGCCAAGCTGGCCGAGTTTTTGGAGGGGCTGGGCCTCGAGGTGCAGCGCGGGGTGGCCCAGACCGGCGTGGTGGCCCGACTTAAGGGGCCCAAGCCCGGCAAGACCGTGCTGGTGCGGGCCGACATCGACGCCCTGCCCATCCACGAGGACAGCGGGGTCGAGTACAGCTCCCAGACCCCCGGCGTGATGCACGCCTGCGGGCACGACGGCCACGCCGCCATCGCGGCCCACGTGGCAGCGGTGTTCGCCAGGTTCCGTGACCAGATCGAGGGCGAGGTTCGCTTCGCCTTCCAGCCGGCCGAGGAGATTGTGAGCGGGGCCCGGCCGATGGTCGAGGCGGGGGTGCTCGAGGGGGTGGACAGCGTGGTGGGGCTACACCTCTATAGCATGATGCCTACCGGGATGGTAGGAGTGCGGGTGGGGCCTTCGATGGCCGCCGCCGACGCCTTCACGCTGCACCTCAAGGGCAAAGGGGCCCACGCGGCCATGCCGCACGAGGGCGTGGACACGGTACTGATGGCCTCGCAGGTCATCGTGGCGCTGCAAAGCTTGGTCAGCCGGGAGACCGACCCGATCAACACCTCGGTCATCACCATCGCCACGGTGGTGGCCGGCGAAGGGGCCCACAACATAATTCCCGAGACCGCCACCCTTAAAGGCACCCTGCGCACCTTCGACGCCAAGCTGCGCGAACGGCTGATCCGGCGCATCGAGGAGCTGACCAAGGGCATCGCTGGCGCGATGGGGGGCAGCGCCGAGGTGGAGTGGAAGCCGGGCTCCCCGGCGGTAGTCAACGACGCACAGATGGTCGAGCGCTTCCGCAGCGTGGCCTCGAGCGTGGTCGGCGAAAAAGCGGTGCTCGAGGTGCCCCCGGTGATGGGCGGCGACGACATGTCTGAGTTTCTCAACCGCCGCCCCGGGGTCTACTTCTGGCTGGGTGCGGGCAGTCCCGAAGCCGACAAGAACCGGGCCCACCACCACCCGGCCTTCTGGATCGACGATGAGCGCTCGCTGCCCCTGGGCACCGAGCTGATCGCTAAAACTGTGGTGGATTTCCTGAAATGACCCTGATGGTTAGGGGGTCTGCGTGGTTGAGCTGTAAGGCGCTGGCGCAATCGCTAGAGTACGCGGACACCTGAACAACCGGTTTGGAGGGCCGAGGTTAGCGTTCATAAAGAGCTGACCTCGGCCCGAATCTTTGTTGGAACAACTACACATCCGGCCGCCCTCGAGGCGCACACTTAGGCATGAAAATCCTACTGGTGTTCGCTCTGACCCTGGCTCTGGCGGCGGGCTATGCGCAGCGTCCGACCAATGTACCACTCCAAGACCTCGAGGCCATCCAAACCATTATTCGGGCCCAGATCGAGGCCTTCCGGAAGGACGACGGGGCAACGGCATACTCGTTCGCCTCGCCCAGCATCCGGCAAGTCTTCCCCGACTCCAAGGTATTTATGGAAATGGTCAAGAGTGGCTATCCGCAGATCTACCGCTCCCTCACCGTGGAGTTCGCTCAGGCCACCCGCAACAGCGCGGACGAAGTGCTGCAGATTGTGAACTTGATTGGGCGCGACGGCTCGAGGGCGGTGGCCGCCTACCTGATGCAGCGGCAGCCCGGCGGCGTCTGGAAGATCAACGGGGTACAGATGAACGTGGAACCGCGGCCGGGGAACGCGTAATCGGGTGCGGAGGGCGAGGGTCTAGGGCCAGGAGCCGCACGCTACAGGCAACAGTTATAGCCGAAAATAGCCGATCAGATGTACTGAGGGCGGCTTGACACCCAAGGCCCGCAAGTGGTTGACCAGTTGGCCCCGGTGGAAGTGGGTGTGGCTGGTCATGTGTAAGATCACTTCGCTGACGCTGTTGACGGCAGTGCTATTGCTGTAGGTGATGGTGTAGTTGACCTTCAAGTCAAGCGGAACCGTCTCGAGCCAGGCCCTGCGCCGCGCCGCGATCTCGTCCCAGTCGTCTTTCAGGCGGAGCAGGTTGTCGGGCACGGGGGGAAAAGTCGCCTGGGATTGACCTTCACATCGCATCTGCCAGACCTGCTCCGACCCCACCATGTGGGCCACAGTGGTTAAGACACTGGGGAAGCTCCCGCCGACCTCTCTTGTGAGCTGCTCGGGGGAAAGCTCCATCAGCGCCCCCCACCAGTGCCCCCAAATCCACCCGTGCCCGTCCACCAAGCGCAGCAGTTCGGCTCTGTCCATGGCCCCAGGATACCGCGTCCAGGGACTCGAGAGAACGCACCCCAAATCGTTCTGTTTATGGCATAATGCGTCCGTGGACGCGGCGCTTCAAATTCTCCAAACCACATTCGGGTACTCGAGTTTTCGCGGCTCTCAAGCGCAGATCATCGAGCAGGTGGCGGGGGGTCGGGACGCGCTGGTGCTGATGCCCACCGGCGGAGGCAAGTCGCTGTGCTACCAGATTCCGGCCATGCTACGGCCCGGCACTGGCCTGGTGGTCTCGCCGCTGATCGCCCTGATGAAAGACCAAGTGGACGCACTGCTGCAGGTGGGCGTGCGAGCCGCCTTCCTTAATAGCTCGCTCTCGGCCCCGCAGGCTCGAGAGGTCGAACAGCAGCTGCTGGCGGGCGAACTCGAGCTGCTTTACGTGGCCCCCGAGCGGCTGCTGATGCCAGGAATGCTGGCCCTCCTGGAGCGCGTCGAGGTCGCCCTGTTCGCCATAGACGAGGCCCACTGCGTCTCGAGGTGGGGCCACGACTTCCGGCCTGAGTATCTGCAGCTGGGGGTGCTGGCCGAGCGCTTCCCCCAGGTGCCGCGCATCGCCCTCACCGCAACCGCCGACGCCCTGACCCGGCAGGAGATGGTGGCCCAGCTGCGGCTGCACAAGGCCAGTCAATTCGTCTCGAGCTTCGACCGCCCCAACATCCGCTACACCGTGGTGCCCAAGCAGAACGCAAAACAGCAGTTCCTGGACTTCTACACCGACCACCACCAGGGCGACGCGGGGATCGTCTACTGCCTTTCGCGCAAGCGGGTCGAGGAGACGGCGGAGTGGCTGAAAAAACGCGGCATCAGCGCCCTCCCCTACCACGCGGGGCTGGACGCCCGGACTCGAGAGCGCCACCAGGAGCGCTTCCTGCGTGAGGACGGGCTGGTGATGGTGGCCACCATCGCTTTCGGGATGGGGATCGACAAGCCCGACGTGCGCTTCGTGGCCCACCTCGAGCTGCCCAAGAGCCTCGAGGGCTACTACCAGGAGACCGGCCGCGCCGGGCGCGACGGCCTGCCCGCCGACGCCTTCATGACCTACGGGCTGCAAGACGTGGTGATGCAGCGACAGTTTATCCAAGACTCCAGTGGCAGCCCTGAGTTCAAGCGGCTCGAGGGCGCCCGACTGGAAAAACTTCTGGGCTACTGCGAATCCACCCAGTGCCGCCGCCAACTGCTACTGGCCTACTTCGGCGAGGCCAGCGGCCCCTGCGGCAACTGCGACGCCTGCCTGGCCCCCGCCGCCACCTACGACGCCACCGTCCCGGCGCAAAAGCTGCTGTCCACCGTGGTGCGCACCAGAGAGCGCTTCGGGGCCGGGCATTTGTTGGACATCCTGCTGGGCAAGCTCACCCCCAAAGTGACCCAGAATGGCCACCAGACCCTCTCCACCTTCGGGATCGGCACCGAGCTGGACCTGAAGCAGTGGCGCTCGCTGGTACGGCAGATGGTGGCCTCGGGGCACCTCAACTCCGACTCCGAATCCTTTGGGGCCATCAAGCTGACCCCCAAAAGCGCGGCCATCCTAAAGGGGCAAGAGAGGCTCGAGCTGCGCCAGGACGTGGGCCTGAAACGTGAGCGGCGCAAGAAGCAGGCCGCAGCCGCAACCGGCGGTGAGGTCTCCGAGCCCTTCTTCGAGGCCCTGCGCGAGCTGAGGGGCCGCCTCGCCAGAGAACAAAACGTCCCCGCCTATGTGATCTTCCACGACTCCACCCTGCGCGAGATGGCCACGGCCAAGCCCAGGAGCCTCGAGGCGCTGGGTAAGATCAGCGGGGTGGGGCGCACCAAGCTCGAGCGCTTTGGCCGGGAGTTCCTCGAGGTGATTTTGCGTCACGCGGGCGACGCGCCCGAGCAAAGGCCGCTCACGCCCGACGACTCCGACACCTTCGAGGCCACCCTGGCCCTGATCCTCGAGGGCCACAGTCCCGACGAAGTGGCCCAGAAGCGCAACCTCAAGCTGAGCACTGTCGAGCAGCATCTGGCCGAACTCATCGCCAGGGGAAAGCTCACCGTGGAGGAGGTGCTGGGGCTGGGGGTCGACGAACTCGAGGAGATCGAGACCGCCTACACCTCCCTTTCACCCGACGACCAGGGCCGCCTCAGGCCCCTTTTTGACAAGCTGGGCGGGCGCTACAGCTACGGCGTGTTGCGCTGTGTTTTGGCGGGGATAGATGGGTAAGGTTGGCTATTTCCTCGTGTTTTTAGGTCTCGAGGTACGGTGGGCACCGCTGCTGTTGTACGGTCTAGCTCGAGAGGTGAAGCAAAGGACGGCCACTCGCCGCATTTCAGCCAACGAATTGCCGTTTTTGTCTGCTTCCAAGTCGGATGCTGGTGGGCCAACGATTCACAGCCCCATGTAACGGGCAGGGAGTAGAAGACCCTGAAGGTGCGAAGGTTCATGTCCTACTTCGCGTCCAGCCAGTTCTCCCCCACACCGACCCCCACCTCTAAGGGCACCACCATCCCATACACGTCTTGCATTACGGCCTTGGTCAGTTCCGAGACCTGTTCGGCCTTGGACGCCTCGGCCTCGATTACCAGTTCGTCGTGGACTTGCAAGACCAGATGAGCGTCCAGCTGCTCGAGGTGGGGCTGCAGTGCCACCATGGCCATCTTCATAAGGTCGGCGGCGGTGCCCTGGACGGGCATGTTGAAGGCCATCCGCTCGGCGGCCTCGCGGACGTTTCGCATCTTGGACTCGAGATCGCTCACGAAGCGCTTGCGCCCGAAGAGGGTCTCGACGTAGCCCTTGGTGCGGCCCTGCTCAAGGGTCTTTTCAATCCACTCCCGCACCCTGGGGTAGCTGGCAAAGTAGCGCTCGATGAAGCCCTCGGCCTCCTTGTACTCGATGGCCAGTTCGTTGGATAGGCGGTGGGCGCTCATGCCGTAGAGCACGCCGAAGTTTATGGTTTTCGCGGCGCGGCGCTGGTCGGGCTTGACCGCCTCGAGGCTTGTCCCAAACATCCAGGCGGCGGTCTGGGAATGGATGTCCTTGTGCCCGCGAAAGACCTCGATCAGCTTCTCGTCGCCCGAGAGGTGGGCCAGCACCCGCAGCTCAATCTGGGAATAGTCGGCAGAGATCAACTTGCGGCCTGGGCCGGCGACGAAGCCCCGGCGAATCTTGCGCCCGGTCTCGGTGCGGACGGGGATATTCTGGAGGTTGGGATCGGAACTCGACAGCCTGCCGGTGGCCGCCACGGTCTGGTTGAAGCGGGTGTGCAGGCGGCCGGTCTTGGGGTGGATCAGCCGGGGGAGCGGCTCGAGGTAGGTACCCTTAAGCTTGTCGAGCTCGCGGTACTGCATGATTTTCTCGATTATCGCATGCTCGCCCTTTAGCTCCTCGAGGGCGCTGACCGCCGTCGAGCGCTTGCCGGTGGTGGTTTTCTTGCCTGAGGCGGCCAGCCCCAGTTCGTCGTAGAGGACGGTCTCGAGCTGATCCCTCGAGCGCAAGTTAAAGCTATGACCTGCCAGCTGATGCACCTCCGACTCAATGTAAGCCAGGGTACCGGTTAGCTCCTCGCCCAACTGCTGGAGGTAGGGCACGTCGAGTGCGACGCCCTGGTACTCCATCTTGGCCAGCACCGCCGAAAGCGGCTGCTCGATCTCCTGGTAGAGCCTACGGAGCTGGGCGTTGTCGCCGATGCGCTCCCACAGCGTATCCCACAGCGTGGCCGCGACCTGGGCACGGGCGGTGGGGCTGTCGGTCCAGTCACCCACCCCGTAGCGCCGGGCGGTTGAGGCGGGGTCGGTGTTGGAGGGGTCGTAGACGTAGGCCAGCAGCAGCGGGTCGTCGCCGGGGGTGATCCACTTGCCCTCTTTGAGCGCCAGCACCGACAGGTCTTTGGCCCCCATCGCGTTCAGGCGGGGGAACCGCTCGAGGTCTTTTAGCAGCCACTGCGACGCATAGACCTTGCCCTCGGCGTAGGCCCCAAGGCCGGTCAGGCTGGCCCACATCGGCTGGGCGCGGTCGAGCACGTAGCCCACGAAGGCCTCGGCTGATGGGGGCCAGGCGGCCTCCTGGGCGGCCACGGGTGCAGCCAGGAGGTTGAGTTCTTGCAGGATTGAGCCGAACTCCAGCGCCTCCAGGAGTTCCTTGAGGGCGGTCCGGTCGGCCTCGCGTCGGTGGAACTGAGCGAAGTCGACTTCCAGCGGCACGTCGGTGTGAATCTGCGAGAGCTTGTGCGAGAGCTGGACGTTGGGGCGAGACTCCTCGAGGCTGGCGCGCAGCTTGGGCGAGAGCTTGTCGAGGTTGGCGTAGAGCTTCTCGAGGCTGCCCCACTCCGAGAGCAGCTTGGCGGCGGTCTTCTCCCCGATGCCCTTGGCCCCCGGCAGGTTGTCGGAGGAGTCGCCCACCAGCGAGCGGTAATCCACCCACTGCGCCACCGAGACCCCGTACTTCTCCTGGACCCCCGCCGGGCTCATCACCCGCCAGTCGGGCAACACCACGCTCACCCGGTCCGAGACCAGCTGAAAAGAGTCGCGGTCGCCGGTCAGGATACGCACGGGGAGCCCCTCGGCCTCGGCCTTTTTGGCCAGGGTGCCGATCACGTCGTCGGCCTCGAAGCCCTCGACCTCGAGGCGGGTCAGGCCCAGCAGGTCCACCAGCTCCTTTATCTTGCGAAGCTGCGGCCGAAAGTCTTCGGGAGTGGGCGCACGTCCGGCCTTGTACTCTTCGTAGGCGACATGGCGGAAGGTCTTCACCGGCGGGTCGAACAGCACCACCACGCAGTCGCCGTCCTCCTTCAAGAGCTTCATGATGGTGCGAAGAAAGCCGAACACGGCCTGGGTGGCCTCGCCTTTGGAGGTCTGAAGCCGGGACTCACCCCCGTACCCGAAGGCGAAATAGGCCCGGTAGGCCAGGTGGTGCCCGTCGACCAGCCAAACCCTCGAGGGCTTGGGGAGTTCGGCGGGAGGCTGGGGTTCTTCGAATAGTCCGAGCTGTTGCACCCGGACATTCTAAACGATTTTGCTGTGAACAGAATCCCGGGCAAGACTGCTCGACTCGAGCATGTTTGGGTCAGGTTCCCGTTTGAAAAGCTAGGTCGCGCGCGCCAAGTGTCTCAGAATTTGTACTGCGAGATGCCCTGAAACGCTGGTTGGCAACTGCGCCAGGAACGCGACTGTTTCCTTCACCGATCTCACAGATTCATCCTGGCGCAACATCGGTGCACAATCGGCCTTCACTAGGCCCCCGACAGGGAGCCCACCTCCAAAGGGTTCTGCGGCCTGCGGTTGGGCAGCACAGATGCGGAGGTTTATCAAGTGCCCGAGTTACCCACGCAGAACCGGTCGTGAGAGCGGTTCCCACTCATACCCCTTACAGCGGTTTTTACTGTGGGGAGTCCATTACCTGCCGCCGCGAGGGAGGTTAAGGAGGGAAACACAATGAGGGCCTATATGGGGCCACTTACCGCCCCAGCACCCGCTCCACTACCCCGCGCACCACCAGGCCGGTCTGGGCCATCAGGGCGGTGTCGTAGGCGGTGTCACCGGGCTGGTGGTAGTTGGGGTCGAGGCCCCAGTGGAAGAACAACACCGGCACGCCCGCTGAGGCGAAGGGGGCGTGGTCGGAGGAGCCGTTGGAGGCCCCCATGCTAAAGACGCTGGGCTCGACGACCCTGGCGACCTCGAACAGCGAGGGGGACCCGCCCACCCCGAGGGTCTGGCTGACCTTGACTCCCACCATGTCGATGTTGAGCATGGCCTTGAGACCCCGCACGAGCTGCGGATTGGCCTCCACGAAGCGGCGGCTGCCCCACAGGCCGTCCTCCTCGCCGTCGAAGAGGATGAACCAGGTGCGCTGGGCCAGCGGGCTATCGGCAAGCTGGCGGGCGAGCTCAAGGGTGGTCACGGTACCCGAGGCGTTGTCGTTGGCCCCCGGCGCTCCTGGCACGCTATCGTAGTGCCCGCCGACGATCACCTCGGGGGCCGCCGTGCCGCGCTTGGCAATCACATTGCGGCCCTGCACCTGTTCATCCACGATTCGCACCTCGAGGCTAACCCGCGCCCCGGACTGCTGGAAAAGGGGGTCGCCCCGCTCCTGCGAGACCAGTACTGCGGGCACCGCCCCGGCGCCGCCGAGGGTGCCGCGCACCAGGCCGGGGGCATTGTTGACCACGATCACCCCAACCGCGCCACGCTCGGCAGCCTGGCGCACCTTCTCGCCGAAAGGAATCACCCCGCGCCGCACCGCTACCACCTTGCCGCGCACCTCGAGGCCCGCATAGTCTTCGGCGGCACCCACACCCGGAACAGCCACCAGCTCACCTTCCGCCTTGCGGCTGGCGCTTCCGGTAAGGGCGTTGGCCTCGAGGGCAGCGCCGCCGACACTGAGCAGGCTGCCCAGGTCTCGAGTGCGGCTGTAGGTGAACGGCTGGAAATCGACCGTGTAGCCCGCCCTTCGCAGCTCCGAGGCCAGGTAGTCCCCTGCCGCAACCGCCGAGGGCGTCCCGGCCACTCGAGGCCCCTGGGAGAGCAGGGCCGTCACATCAGCGCTCATCCGCTCGGTGGAAAAAGCCACTGACGCGCCTAAAACGACCACTGAAAGGGCCACGACAGCCCTGGGAATCCAACGAATCATGGGGCCTATTGTGGTGCTCCGAGGTTAGCGTGGGGTTAGGCCAGTATTCCGGGTCCGACCTGAGTACGGCCTCCCGACGGTAGTTGCCGAAGTAAGGATGCGAGTGGCCACCCCATCAAAGGCCTATACACCAAGGCCTTCGCCCCGGACGGATCAGTATCGGCGCATCCGAAGCTTACCGCCTTGCGGCGCCCCAACTGGGCGGAAGGGGCAACACTCCTGGCTTGCCCCCACCTACAAGAAGCGGGCCTTGGGGTAATCGGCCAACACGCCCGCCTTGAACGTCTCGTACCTGGACTCCTCTACCAGCGCCACCGTAGAGCCGCCGAACCCCGCACCGGTCAGGCGGGCACCGACCGCACCGTGCCGCTGCTCGGCAGCCACTAGGGCATCGAGTTCGGGGATCGAGACTTCGTAGTCGTCGCGCAGCGAGGCGTGCGAGGCGTTCATCAGCTCGCCGAAACGCCCGATATTGCCCGCCTCGAGCGCCTCGACGCCCTCGAGCACTCGAGCGTTCTCTGTCACCACGTGCCTGGCGCGCTGGCGCATGGGCTCGGGCAAGGCCTCCACCCGGGGCAGGTCAGCCAGCGAGAGCTCGCGCAGCGACCGGATGCCCAGCAGCTCACAGGCCTTCTCGCATTGGGCACGGCGCTCGTTGTAGCCCGCCTCAGCAAGTCGGCGCGGCACCTGGGAATCGACCACCGCCACTCGGTAGCCTTTGGGCAGCGGGGCCAGTTTGTACTCGAGGCTCTGGGTGTCCAGGAACAGCGCGTAGCCCAACCGTCCCAGCGAGCTGGCCATCTGATCCATCACACCCACCCGTACCCCCACGTACTCGATCTCGCCCTGCTGGGCCAGTAGCGCGAGCTGTTTGTCGTCTATGGGCAGCATATAGAGTTCGCGCAGCGCCCGCAGGGTGGCAACCTGCAGGGCAGCCGAGCTCGATAGCCCGCCGGTCATTGGCACGTCGCTGCGGATCGCAGCCCGCAGCCCCGCGACCGCGTGACCGTGCTTGCGCAAAATCCAGACGCAGCCGGCCACGTAGTCCAGCCAATCGCCCTTGTGTAGCTCGTCCAGCCCCCGGGTCTTGCGCTCGGAGAAGTTCTCGGCGTAGACCTCGAGGCCTTCCCCCCGGCTGGCCTCCACATAGGTTTGGTAGGTGAGCGGGGTGGGGAAAACGAAGCCGTCGTTGTAGTCGGTGTGCTCGCCAAGCAGGTTAACCCGACCGGGGGCCGAGACGCTGACCTCGGGCGCGGAGCCGAAGATGTCCTTAAACATAGCCCTGGTAGCATATCAGCGGCCGGCGGGCGGCGGGTAGCGTGCAGCCGGTTTTGAGCTGTGGGCCGGGGGCGGGAGTGGAGCGGGTAGCCGATGTGAAGACCTCGAGAGCGCAAATCTGTGGACTGGTGTTCAAGTACTCCCAGCCCACTGCAGGTCGGCACCGGGCTTCTAAACAGAGGAATCATCGGGGTAGATCTAGCGGTAGATCGTAGGGCGGATCACCGGCCGGGCCGGCACCGAGCCGCGCTCGACCGACAGTAACTGTACCGGCGGCCCGGTCCGGTGCATTGGCGGGTTATGTCGCACGCCGCACCGCCGTCAGTCGCAGTCTTGGTAGCCGCCCAGTTGACCGCACTTGGAACACTTGAACAGATACGCGGTCGGGCTGCCGTCTTTGTCGAGAGCAGCGAAGAACTCGTCCCATTGCTCGCCATCTTCCAAGCCGGTGGACTCCTGAATCGCCGCGATGGCTTGCGGGCCCGCGGCTTGCATCTCGGCGCGACCGGCGCGGCCCAGGAACTGGGCCGCATCCCCGCAGTGCGTCCACCATTGCTCTTGTTGCCACGCGGAGAAACCGGGCGTGCGGTAGGCGATTTCCTCCACGACTTTCTCCGGCACGTCGTCCCACATCCCGCCGCCACCGACGCCTAACTCATCGTGAAATGACGCGTCAAACTTCTCGTGCGCTGACCCGTCGGCGATGCACCAAGGACAGATCGACTCGTCGTACTCCTCGATCGCGTAGACGGGGCCTGCGTAGATGTAGCCCCGTGCCTTGCCGCAGCAGACGCAACCGGCGGACGACGGTTTGATCGAGCCGGTCTTCACCGGATCGGGGTGGTACTTGAACGTGGGGAGTGTTTCGTGCGACATAACTAGCACTCAGCGGGCGGAAAACTCGACCTCATGTGTTAGGGCTGGTTTGGTCAGGATGGTTTCTACCAACCCTTAAACTTGCCCAGAACCACCTTCGGCCTCAAGTGCCGCAAGCCCGAACCCAGAACTGCGGAAACCTCTGGCTCAGACGCCCGGCGGCCCCCTCGGCCAGGTCGGCAGACTTCGCGAGTCCGAACAGCGTCGAGCCAGAGCCGGACATCAGGACGCCGAACAGGCCCGCCCGCCGAAGCTCGAGCTTTAGCTCCTCCAGGCGCGGCTCGAGTCGGAAGACCGGAAGCTCGAGGGTGTTCCAGTAGGGCGGCTCCTGGCCCGTCCGGACCGCCTCGAGGATTCCGGCGACATCCAGCTCAGACTGCCACTCCTCGACGCCCAGATTCTTGTAGGCGGAAGCGGCCGCGACCGCGATTCCCGGGTTTAACAGCACCAGGTGGGCTCGTAGGGGTGGTAGGGGGTATAGCTCTTCCCCTATCCCGCGGCCCTCGGCCAAACCTGGGCCCAGGAAGAACGGCACATCAGCGCCCAACTTTAGCGCGATATGGCCAAGGTCCAGATCGGCAGGATAGATCTCGCTCAGCGCCCGCAAAGCCGCCGCCGCGTCCGATGACCCGCCACCCAGGCCCGCCGCAAGAGGCAAGTTTTTGTGCAGTACCATCCGCACGCCGGCCGTGATCCCGGCCGCAGCCAGGTAGGACTGTGCCGCCCGGTACACCAGATTGTCCGGCCCTGCCGAGAGCCCGGCCCCGACCACCTCGAGCTCAATGCCTCCCGAGGTGGGCTCGACCTCGAGCTCGTCCCCCACGTCCAGTGCGGCAAAAACGGTGTGAATGCGGTGGTAGCCGTCGGGCATCTTTCCCAGCACCGACAGACCGAGGTTTATTTTTGCGGGGGCAAACAGTCTCATGGGCGACCTCGAGGGGCAGTTGGGTGGCCATGCACGGGGCGCTCGGGCGCTATAGGTGGCACTAAACCGACTCCTTTTTCCGCTCTCCTCCTGCCTCCCGCCTTCCGCTTGCGGCCAGCTCTACCTCGAGTGCCCCGAAGTTCTCGTCCTGCCTCAGCTCCACGTCCCCCTGCTTCTTGGCTTCCAGCAGTGCAGTGAAGGCGATGGCCCGCTCGAACCAGCCGCTAAAAGGGAGCTGCCCAAAGACCGCCCTGCGAACGCCCCACAAAAAGCCCTTGATCCGCTCCCAGGCCTCGCGCAGCCCGAAATTGTCCGGCTCTAGGAGCAGCTCGGCCCGGCGGGCGAAGGGTTCTACGGCCCGTATCAGTAGCGCCACGGCCATCGGGCGCAGCCGCCTGTCCTTGGGCAGCGGGGAGGCGGGCACCGGCAGGATTCGCGCCCGCTCGTGCACCCGCTGGGTCAGGAAGTCTATGGCCTCTTGCAGCGCCACTAGGGTCTCGAGGAAGGCCGGACCCCCCTCTTCTTCCTCTTCGTCGGCCACGATCACCTGAGGCCGCTTGGAGAAGGCCCGCAGCTTAAAGAGCACCAGATCGGCCAGAATCGGTAGCAACTCGCTGCGCTCGGCCAGCCCCAGCGCGTGCACCTGCCCCAGGGCCTGCTCCACCAAGTCGCGCACCGGCAGCTCCTTGGGCGCAACCTTCCCCTTCTTCACCGCGTCGTAGAGGTCGCGGGGCGATCCGGTGAAAGTGTGAAAGGAGAGGGCAATCATGGCGGGAGGACGTGCGGGGAAGCGGGGAGCAGCTATGAAAACTGTTTACCGGTTGGTCGGGGGCGCGGAGGCTTGGTGCCGCCTGCTCCCCTTTAGCGTTCCCTCAACCTCGAGCGCAGCAGGCCAAACTTCTCCCGCACCTCTTCCATGGTCGCCACCGCAATGGCTCTGGCCTTGCGGGCCCCGTCCTCGAGGGCGTCATACACGCGCTCAGGCTCGGCGCGGAGGGCGTCGGCCCGGGCGCGGATGGGGCGGAGGGTCTTCATCATCTCCTGGAAGAGGAGTTGCTTGATCACCAAGGTGCCGACCCCACGCCGGGCGTACTCGGTCTTGAGGGCCTCGACCAGCTCGGGTGCGGCAAAGTACTGCAAGAACTTGAAGACCACGCTGCGCTCGGGGTCGCCGGGATCGGATAGGCGGATGCGGGCGGGGTCGTCGGGCATCAGGCGTATCTTCTGCCAGACGCTCTCCTCGTCCTCGAGCAGGCTAATGGTGTTGCCCACGCTCTTGGACATCTTGGCCCGCCCGTCGATGCCCGGCACCCGGGGGGCATCGGTGTTGAGGTAAATCTGCGGCTCGGGGAAGGTCTCGCCGTACTCGAGATTCCACCGCCGGGCAATCTCGCGGCACAGCTCGAGGTGCTGGGCCTGGTCATCGCCCACCGGCACGGTGTCGGCCTTGTAGATCAAGATGTCGGCGGCCTGGAGCACCGGGTACATCAGCAGCCCCGCAGGCACCGACTCCAGCTTGGCGGCCTTGTCCTTGAACTGGGTCATGCGGGTGAGGTCGCCGTAAGGGGTTTGGGTGGTAAAGATCCACCCCAGCTCGGTGTGCTCCGGAACATGCGACTGCACGAAGAGGATCACCCGGTCGGGGTCGAGGCCCGCCGCCATGTTCACCAGCGCGGCCTCGAAGGTGCGCCGAGCCAGCAGTTCCTTGTCGTAAGCCGAGGGGTTGGTCGGGGCGTGGTAGTCCACGATGCAGTAGATGGCGTCCCGCCCCATCCGCTCCCCTAGCGCGATGTAGTTAACCATCGCCCCCAGATAGTTCCCAATGTGCAGATCGCCCGTCGGCTGAAACCCTGAAAAAACCCGCTTCATCGGAACAGAGCATACAGACGCGGGAGGAAGGAGGGAAGAGGGCAGCAGAACTCTAGAAGACGGGCCGTTCCACAAAGGGGTCGGACTCGCCTTTTTGAAATGGGGCCTCTCGTTGCCCTGAGCGGTGGGCAACCTGGAGTCGCCGCCCGGCACCCGTCGAGTCTTTACGGAGTTCGGCCCACCCCACCCTCCTCACCCGGCTTAAGGTTCTCGATGGGCAAATCCTGTCTGGGCTACTTTTCAGACCAGTTTTCAATCCTTACCGACTCAAAAAACTCCCGCCCGCAAAGGTCCTCGGCTGCTCTTTCCCTCCCTTAACCGACCTTGACCATACTGGCGGGCGTAGATGAGAGCGCAACTGTGCCGCGCGTCCTCATTTCAGCTAGCGTTTGTTCTACCCTAAAACCTAAGTTCTTTCGGAGGCTCGAATGCGACGTTCGTGGTTCGTGATGGCTTTGTTGGTCTACCTCGGGGGCCTGGGGTTCATGCAGGCCCAGCAGAATCAGGTGCCGCGCACCCTGACGCCGGAGAACCGGCAGGCCCTCCAGGAGGTCTTTACCCAGCACCGCACGTCGGCGGTGCGTATCGAGACCCTTCCCGAAGGGGTGGGCTCGGGCTTCTTCATCAACGACCGGGGACTGGTCATGACCGCCTACCACGTGGCCCGCGACGCCAACCGCCTGTTCGTGGTCACGACGGACGAGCGGCGCTTCCCCGCGACCGTGGTGGGCTACGACGAGCTGCGCGACCTGGCGCTGCTCCAGGCCCAGCTGCCCGCCGGGGTTCAGGTCTCGCCGCTGCAGCTCGAGACCCGCGCCGCCGTGCGGCCCGGAGACCTAGTGCTGAACATCGGCAACTCGAGAAACGGCTTCATTAGCCCCCGTCCCGGCCTGGTTACGGGGATCGACCGCAGCATCGCGCCCAACTTCCCAGCCGGGATGATCTCCTCAACCATGCCGCTGGCCCCCGGCGACTCCGGCGGCCCGATCCTTAATGCTCAGGGCCGGGTTGTTGGGGTGGCGGTGGCGATCGGCTACAGCGAGGTGGGAGAGTTCAGCAGCTACGTGGCCCCGTTGGTGGGGCTGGGCGAGTTCGTGGCCCAGATGCAGGCCGGCTTCCGCCGCGACGCCCCCTACATCGGCATCTCGAGTCCCATCCCCGTCACCGCGGAGGTCGCTCGCCAGCTCAACGTCCCGGTGGGCGGCGTCATCATCCGCACGGTGATCGCTGGGGGTGCGGGCGACCGGGCCGGACTCCGTGGACTCAACTCGGTTGGCCCCAACGAGGTGCCCGATATCATCCTGAGCGTCGAGGGCGTGCAGGTCAACGACTTCAACCAGCTCGTGACCGAAGTCCGTAAGAAGTCGGTGGGCGACACCGTCACCTTGACCGTCCGGCGGGCCGGTCAGATTATCGAGGTGAGGCTGACGCTCGCACCGTTCCCGCGCAACACCTAACCCCCGCCTTCTGCAGAAGGGCCACAGCAAGGCGAGAGCCCTCCCGAGGTGGGAGGGCTCTCTTGTGGTGCCGGAAACAGGACTTGAACCTGCACATCCTTGCGGACACTACACCCTGAATGTAGCGCGTCTACCAGTTCCGCCATTCCGGCACGCAGGCGATCAGACGCAAAGAAGATAGTAGCGAGGGTTGGGCCAAACGTCAAGAGTCGAGGGTCTGAAATCGGAGACCGGTGCGCTGCCAGGGTAGGCCAATCAGGAGCAATACCCCCGCTCCGACGCGGAATACCTCCCTTCGTTCTTTGAGCCCTCTGCCTGTCCGGCGCACCGCTCCAAGCCTTCCGGCTGTGCGGCAGCGACACAGCAGCTCGAGACCTGCCGGCCCGGGAGGGGTACGTTCTATTCCACAGCAATTTATGCTCGAGGCCGCAACCTTCCGGCACCTCGCGCCAAACTTCGGAACGGTTCTGGGGCGGTCAGAACGCTCCCAGAAAGCTTTTGGGCGGCGGCGGCACAGCTCTTTAGTCGCGGCTCTTGACTCTCGCCGCCTTACTGTGCACTTTCCAGGTCTGGCCTTAGCCGCACCGCCTCGCGCAAGTAGACGTGGCGGACCTGGGACTGGGGCAGGTCGGTCTCCCACAGCATCATCACCCGGATGACCCGCTGCAACGAGCCAGGGACAGGGATCTCCCGGGAGTTAATGAGCGGCACCATCTGCATCCCCAGCATTCGGGCGGCCTCGGCGGGAAAGGCCGCGCTGAGGTCATCGGTGAGGGTGAAGAACATGGCCCCGATGGTGGAGAAGTCGGTGATCCGGTTGGCCTCGAGCATCCTCCCCAGCAGTTCCTGGGTGGCCGAAAGGATGGACTCTCGGGTGTCCTCGTGGGTGGTTATGGCTCCGCGTACCCCTCTGGTCATGACCCGCCGATTCTAACCTTGCTTGCCCAGCGCGGGAATACCTGATACACTACTGCGGTTGCCGGACCCCGGCATTGTGTGGCCCCAGCCACCCCGCACGGCAAAACCCGTGCCAGGAGACGCGATGAAAGACAAGATTCACCCCAAGCTGGTTCCCTGCAAGATCATCTGCAACGGTCAGGTGGTCATGAACACCTTTTCCACCAAGCCCGAGATCCACGTCGAAGTCTGGAGCGGCAATCACCCCTTCTGGACCGGTCAGCAGCGCTTCGTGGATACTGAGGGCCGCGTCGAGAAGTTCTCCAAGAAGTTCGGCGACAGCTATAAGCGCAAGAAGTAACCCGAGCAGAAATCACGGCGGGCGGTGCGTGCACCGCCCGCCGCAGTTTTATATATGATTGACGGCGTATGCTGGCCCTCGAGATCGCCGACGCCGTTCGGAGCGGCAAGTCCACCCCTAAGGAAGTTCTTCTGGAACACCTCGAGCGCGTCGAGCGCGTCGAGCCCCAGCTCCACGCTTTCATCACGCTCAACCCCCAGGCTGAGGCCGAGGCCCAGCGCGTGGCCGAGCGCATTGCCCGCGGCGAGCACCTACCGCTGGCCGGGGTCCCCGTCGCCCTAAAGGACAACATCTGCACCAGAGGCCTGGCCACAAGTGCGGGCTCGAGGGTTCTCGAGCGCTTCGTACCGCCGTACAGCGCCACCGTGGTCGAGAAACTGCGGGCAGCAGGAGCGGTGGTGCTGGGCAAGGCCAACATGGACGAGTTCGCCCAGGGCTCATCGACCGAGTACTCGGCCTTTGGGCCCACCCGCAACCCCTGGAGCCTCGAGCACGTCCCCGGCGGCACCTCGGGCGGCTCGGCGGCGGCAGTGGGGGCGGGGATGGTGCCGCTGGCACTGGGAACCGACACCGGGGGCAGCGTGCGCCAGCCGGCCGGTTTCTGCGGCATTTACGGCTTCAAGCCGACGTACGGGCGCATCTCGCGCTACGGGGTGATCGCCACCGCCAGTAGCCTGGATCAGGTGGGCACCATGGCCAGAGCCGTGGCCGACCTCGCCGCCCTTACCGACGCGGTCTCCGGCCCTGACCCGATGGACTCCACCAGCCTCGAGGCCCAGCCCCGCTTCACCCAAGCCCTCGACCCTGCCGAGGGGCCGAATCTCAAAGTGGGCGTGGTCAGGGAAGCCTTTGGCGGAAACACGGCGGGTGTGGACGAGGCCTGCGAGAACTTCCGCAAGACGCTCGAGGGCCGCGGGGTCCGGTTCATCGAGGTCAGCATTCCTAGCCTCGAGTATGCCCTGGCGGCCTACTACATCGTCAACACAGCCGAGATCAGCTCTAACCTGGCCCGCTACGACGGCACCCTATACGGCTCGAGGGCATCGGGAGAGGACATGCTCGAGACCATGATGCTCACCCGCGAGCAGGGCTTCGGCCCCGAGGTGAAGCGCCGCATCCTAATGGGCACTTTCGCGTTGTCGTCGGGCTACTACGACGCCTACTACGGCAAGGCGCTGCGGGCCAGGGCCAAGCTCAAGGCCGACTTCGAGGTGGCCTTCGGCCAGGCCGACCTGCTGCTTACCCCCACCAGCCCCTTCCCAGCCTTCAAGTTCGGCTCCAAGACCGCCGATCCCCTCTCGATGTACCTCGCCGATATCGACACCGTGGCTATCAACCTCGTCGGTGTCCCGGCAATGTCCATCCCGGCCGGCTTTGAGGAGGGGCTGCCGGTGGGGGTGCAGCTCATCGGCAAGCCCCTGCACGACGAAGTGATTTTCCGCGCCGCGTTGGCCTTTGAACAGGCCACCGACCGCGAGTTTGTCCGAACGGCAAGCACGGGCCTGTAGTGTGGCGTGGGGTTGGCCTAGGCAGAAGTCCTCGAGGCTGTCGGGGCATTTCCTAGGTGTCTCTATCGTTGCAATGCGAAATGTCGCCCGCCAGCTCCGAAGGGAATTGCGCCTCGAGTAGCCACTCCGCCCAGGCACGAATTTGCCGCTTCCGCCGATTCCGCACTTCTACCCTGGCGCAACTTAGCGGCCTTTACCCTTCCCTTAGGGACTGTCACAGCCAGGTAAGCTGCGGTATACTTCCGCAAGTCTTTTCAGGTCGTCTTGGCCTGGTTACAACAGAAATTTTTGCGGGTTCGTTTCCTCATGCCCCTATGAATGCATTCCCACACCCTTCCCAAGGTCCCTCGATGAGCCCGACCCACTACCGCCTTGCTACCCGCCTGGTGCGGCATCTGCGCGAGCGGGGGGCGGCTGTGGACGAGGCGGAACTCGTGGAGCAGGCCCTGGCCGCGTCCCAGGTGCCCGGCGGGGCCTGGAGCAGCGGGCTGCTACACAGCCTGCTGGACGGGCGCTTCCAGCGCCAGACGGGGCGGGTTGGGCTGTGGGAGTGGGCCTATGGCTTCCCCAACAACGGGGAGGCGGTCACGGTATTGGACATCGAGACCACCGGCCTCTCTCCGGAGCACCACGAGATCATTGAGGTGGCGCTGGTGCGCCTCGAGAACGGCCGTCGCACTTCCTTCGACCGGCTGGTCAATCCCGGCACCCACATCCCCAGCTTCATCACCCGCCTGACCGGCATCCGTACCGCAGACGTCAGCGAGGCTCCCGACATCGGGAGCGTGCTCGAGGAGGCCTGGCCCCTGCTCGAGGGCTCCACCCTCATCATCCAAAACGCCGGGTTCGATCTGGGCTTTTTACAGCCCCGGCTGCGGCGACTGGGGTACAAGCTAGAAAACCCTGTAGTCGACACCATAAACTGGGCCAGGAGAGCCCTCCCAGGCCTCAGCAAGCGCGGCCTGGATGCCCTGGCTTGGGCCTTCGACCTGGGGCCAATCGAGGGCCGTCACCGCGCCCTGGGCGACGTAGAGACAACCCTGCGCGTAGCCCACGAGATGTACTACATGCTTTCGGCGGGCCGCGCCGTGCCCGCTCGATCCCTCCTGAACGCCGGTTTTCACCGAGGCTGAGGTCCTTCTGGAGCGCCCCCTATGACCACCGCACGCTACATCCTGACGACCACCTGCCTTTCTACGGGCACCATGAGCCTGACCCAGTCGCTGCGGGCCTACTTGCAGGGCCACAGCACGGTTGACCTGCGCGACGAGGAGGGCGAGACCTACAGCGCCAGCGTCAACTGGGCCGCCAACCGCCTAGAGGGTCTGGCCCCCTACTACGCCAAGCGCCGCCTGAGCGCCAACGACAAGATCGCCCTGCACCTGGGGGCGGATGAAATCGGACTCGAGGCCCTGACCCCCGCCGCCAAGTCGGCCAAGCCGCGCGGCACAGCCCACACTGAGCGCGAAGCAGTGCGCCCGACGCCTGAGCGAATCGAGCGCCCTGAAAGCCCGCTCAAGCCCGAGAAGCGGGTCAAGGTGACTCCCTACCCGCGCGAGGTGATGTTCCCCCAGGTACCCCTGCGCTCCGAGGTTCCAGCGATTACCGCCGAACTCGAGCAGCTCGGGCTGGTGCGCGACTCCATCACCGCGCCCTGGGTGTACCGGGCCGCGATGGGGCGGCGCAGCTTCAGTCTGGCCCTGGTGAAGTTCGGCGAGATGGAGGCCAGGGAGTTGCTGGCCCACCGCCAAGCTGGAAAGGCCCAGTACGCCGCCATTGTGGCCGGGGAGTCCTCCAAGACCGAGGCCATGACCGAGATCGACAGCGTGCGCCCCTCCGGCCTCAGCCAGCAGGGCCTGATCTTCATTTCTCCGGAGGCCCTCCAGCGCATGGTCAAGCTAAAGGCGGCCTTCCCGGTCGGGGCCCTGGACCTCGAGAAACTCTTGCGCTCAGGGCAAGTCGACCTCGAAAGTATCGCCGCGCTGGAGCAGGAGATTTCCGGGGTGCTGGGCGAGCGGGGCCACTTCTCAACCGTCCTCACCCTCCTGGCCGACCTGCCCCCGCAGCAGATCTTCCTGCTCGCCGACCTGATGCCCACTGCCCGCGAGATGGCCCTCGAGGCCGACCACCTCCAGAGCGTTCTCGAGAGCCTGAGCAACCCTCCCTTCCTGCTGCTCAAGCGCCTCTCCCCCGGCGAGTTCCTGATGCGTCAGACGGTATCGCAGGCCCTTGCCGACTGGGCCGAGTACGCACACATCATGACCAACCGGCTCGAAGAGGTGTTGGAGCGTTGAGCCGGGGCGATTGAAGAAACAACAACCCGCGGCTGGGGACGGGGTCGCGCCCGTCCAACGCCTCAACGCAAATTGATGCTGTACGAACCCGGACCCGGCACGGTGATGAGTTGTTCGATGGGAGTTCGGCCCATCACCCGGATGCGAATGCGGTAGACGCCGGGGCGGTCGAAGACGATCTGGCCGGGCAGGCTCAGCACCACCGTGTTGATGGGCATGCTCGAGCCGCTGGGCGCCTCCAGGATGAGGATATTGGCGTTGGCGGTGGATGGGTTGATGCGGAACTCCACCGGGAACTCGGTGGGCTGAGTAACAGCGGGGGTCGACGGGGTGCGGTTGAGGTACAGCCAGTACCCTCCCGCCGCCAGTCCGGCGACCACTACGGCGACCAGCAACCAGGGCAAGAGACCGGTTCTGGGCCGAGGCTGCCCGTACTCCGGCAGGGCAGGCTGCACCACCGGCTCGCTGATCTTTACCCGGCGGGGCTGGGGGGTGGGCGGCTGCTGGCCAACTGCCCCGCCGTCCCTGGACTCGCCCTCCAAAACCTTGAGGGTCTTGCTGGTGCTGAGGGGCTTGGGCTCGGCGGGCGGCGGCGGCGGGGCAGGTTCGGGGGCAGCAACCACCGGAATTGAGGGGCTCGAGAGCGGCTCGGCGGGGGCGGCCTCGAGCCTCTCCTTGAGCTCCTGGTACTCCACGCTGCCTTCGCAGTAACCCTCGAGGGCCTCGCGCCATGGCAGGTCCGCGTAGCCGTCGCCGGCCATGCGCCGTACCGAGGCCAGCAGGCCTGCGAAGTCCCAGTTCCGCCCCTCGGCCGGCACTCCAACCCCGGCCAGCCAGACCTTGGATCCCCTGGCCCAGATCAGCTCGGGAAGGATGTGGCCGACAGAGATGTTTTGGACCTGGGCCTGATGGACCAGCTCAACCAGTTGCCGCGTCCATTGGGCCACCCGGCCCAACTCCACACGGCCCGCCAGCAGCGAGGTCTGCACCGCCCCCATCGGCACGCCCGCGACCCAGGCACCTTCGGGCTGGTCTATCCAAGGAATCATCGCGGGGAGACCGGGCTTGGGCGCTGGACCGCTGGTGGGGCGGAAGACCAGCACCGTGACGCCGGTGCGAACGTCCTGGCCTTCGAAGATCTCGAGGTCGCTCGAGTCCCCTGAGAGAATAGGTTCGCGCAAGAGGTAGTGTCCCAGGTTCTCCATAGCTGTGGTCACGCCGAACTCCCAGGCCATTGAAGCGGGCCGTATGCAGAGTATATGGAACCCATCTTACCTCGGCTATGTTTCTCAAGCACGCCTTTACTCTTCACACATCCGGTAACGCCGCACGCCTCAAGGTACACGCATCACGTTGACACCCCTTTTTTACAGAAACTATAATCGGGCTGTCTAGGTTGGAGGCGTCCGCACGGCTTGGCGAAAAACCCCCAGAAGGGCCGACGTGTTCTACGACCCAGCGGTTTGAAAGGAGACAGGATGGAGTATAAGGTGACCCTCTCCACCGAGGAAATCGTGCGCGGCCTTAAGCATTACCGTCGGATTGCCAAGCAGGACGTTCTTCGCGCCCCGGAGACACCCAACCCTGAAGTGTTCCGCATCCACGCCGAGGCAAGACGTGAAGTTTACGCCAAGCTGGCCGAAGTCGCCGAGGCCCAGGGACCCGATAACGTAGTCGGAGAGGCCTTAGAGCACTATCAAAAGCTCCCGTTTGTGACGGGAACCGCCGAGGACGCCCACCCGGAGATCAAGGGCCAGGAGAACGCCCTCGAGAACTTTTTCTTGATGATCGGCCTCGACCCCAAGGTGCGCCGCGAGGCCCGCAAGGCGCGCAAGCCGCTGGAGTGAAGAGAGAAAAGGTCATCGTATAAAGTGAACACACAGGGCTTAGGGAGGGGTTTGGGCCAAGGCCGACCCCGCCTAAGCCCTAAACTTTTGGCCCCCGGCGGTCGATAGGGCGGGTATCGCCATGGCTCAGTTACAGTAATTGTCTGAGGCCCTCCAAGCCACCGCCCTCAACTTGAGGTCAAGTCCCGGAGTTCTCTTCGCGGACACAATCGCATGGTGTCAGAACCCGTCGGCACTCCCAGGGTTGACAAGAACCGCCATGCCTTGATCCACCCGTAAGGATGGCAGCAGCCAGGTAATCTGCCGATGAGGCTGCGGGGGGTGTCTTGGTAACACGGCCTTGAAGGGCCAGCAGTAGGACGACGGTTTGCGGCGAAAATCAGGTCGGGCCGTAGTGCTTTTCAGGTGACTAAACAGCGAAGTCCACCCAGACTACACGACCAACGCAGACACCTGACGGCCGTGCCTGACGCGCTGAATACTTGTACCCGCCCAGTTCAAATAGGCTGTGGATCGAGCTTCAGCTGAATGGCCTCATGGATGCCGCTGGCCTTACCCTGTAAATAACCTCCCTGATAACCCCGCTGCAATCCCACGATTTCAGCCATGGCGGCGAGGGCAATCTCCTCGGGGCTTTCAGCCCCAATGTCCACTCCGATGGGGTTACGCATCCGGCTCCTCTGTTGCGCCGTGGGCACAAACCCCTCGAGTTCCAGGGCAGCCAAAATCTTATCCAGCCGGTTGCTGGGACCCAGAACGCCCACATAGCGGGCGGGCGACTCGAGGGCAAAGCGCAGCACCTTGCGGTCTATCTCGAGGTGGTGGTTCATCACGATGATGTTGTGCCGGGCCTCGAGGGCCACTTTCACGGCATACTCCTCCGGGGCGGCCTGAACCAAGGTGCAGTTAGAGAAGCCCGCCAGCAGGTCGGCCCGTGCGTCCACCACCGTAACGCGGTAACCCAGGAACAGGGCCTGGTTGGCCATCGGCTTGGCATCGTGACCCGCCCCAAAAATCAGCAGCTCGGGAACAGGGCTGCTCAGGTCAAAGAAGACCTCGGCCTCCTGGCCGTCTGTCGGTGACGCCTGAGTGTGCCGGCCCACCTTCTGAATGTAGCGGGTGGCGGGGCGGGAGAGGCCGTTGAGCATATTGCGGGCGGTGCGGACGACGTTCTCCTGGAGCTCGGGCGGCTGAATCTGCCCTTCCACGCGTCCATCGGCGCGCACCCAGACCCGCCCTTCTCCCCCACCGATCACTGTGGCCAGCACCGATAGCTCGTGCTGCGAATGCCTCAGCCAGTCCACCATCTGGTCGCCAGGGCTGATGGGCTCCACCCACACCTCAACCGTACCGCCACAGCCCGGCCACCAGGTCTTTTCCTCGTCGTAGTCGAAAACGGTGCGGCCCGCCTTGCCCCCCGCGAGCATCTGCATGGCGATCTCGATCATCTCCTGCTCGAGGCAGCCTCCCGAGATCATGCAAGTCGAGCCCCCGTCAGAGCGAACCAGCATCTTGGCCCCGGCCCGACGGTAGGCCGAGCCGATCACCCGAACCACCGTGGCCAGTGCCGCCTCGCGGCCCTCTGCCCAGGCTGCCTCGAGTCCCTCCAAGAGCATCGCGGTTTCGTTGGACATAAACTGACCTTAGCCACAGTCTACGGCAGATTCCAAGAGGGATATGTCCCCCTCCAGTCACATTTGCCCGGCTTGCACAGCCTCTAGACAACCCGGTGTTAGACTTAATCGCTTTTCAGTGGAGGCTTAGACATGAACGGACTAATGGATTTACTGGGCGGTGCACTCAATCAAGGCAACATCGGCCAAATGGCCCAGCACCTCGGCGCTTCCGAGGGTCAGGTGCAAAGCGCTATCGGGATTGCCCTGCCTGCACTGCTTCAAGGCTTGCAGCGCAATGCCAGCGACCCTCAGGGTGCGGCCTCGCTGATGGGGGCACTCGACCGCGACCACGACGGCAGCGTGCTCGACGACATCGGCGGCCTGCTCAACGGCTTCCAGCAGGGCCCCGGGTCTGGCATATTGGGCCACGTGCTAGGCACCTCCCAACCAGTGGTGCAGCAGGGCATCGGCCAGGCTACTGGCCTCAATTCGGGACAGATCGGCAACCTGCTGCAGATGCTGGCCCCGGTGGTGATGGGCAGCCTGGGCAAGACCACCCGCAGCCAGGGCGTGGGGGCCGACGGCCTGGCCGGTCTGTTGGGCATGGTCACCGGCCAGCTGCAACAGCAGCAGCCTCAGGCCTTCAACCTGGTCAACATGCTCCTCGACCAGAACAAGGACGGCAACGTGGTGGACGACGTGTTCCGGCTGGTAGGCAACTTCCTGAAGCGCTAAAGCCAAATGGAACCCGGTCCGGGTCGGCAGGCCGACCCGGACCTTTTTTGGTTGCCAAGAGAAAAGAACTGCGGCATCCATGCAACCGATCCCAATCCGCTAGATTCATGGTTCTAGGCTCACTGCTATCAGCCCTCAGAGCTTCCCCGCCGACTCTCCCAGCCTTTAGAGCGGCCGGCACCATCCTATCCACGAATCGCACACATCATCGAAAGGCGGAGTCGGCTTATCCCCCGACTCCGCTCTCCTGTGTTTGCCTTGGCCAACCCTTAGGGGTTTGCCGCCCACGGCTTCTTAGCTCACGGACAGTTGTCAATCACCGGGATGCCGGGAAAGGTCAGCCGCACCGCGCTGCCGTTGGTGGCAAAGACCGAAAGCTCGAGCCTCGTCGCGCCAATCTCTCTGGGCTGGGGCACTGGGGTGACGGTGATGCTCTGCGGGCTTACGCTGAGGGGAGCGGTCTGCTCTCCCAACACCCACCGGACGGTAATTCGGCTGTTCTGATTGGTGTAGGCCCCACTCGAACGCGACATGCTGAGGGTGTTGGTGACCTGGCCGGTGCGCTCGCCGACCAGTCTGGAGTCCCAACGCGCGATCCGATCAAACTCGTTGTAGATGAAGCTGTAGGTGAGGGTGGTGGGCTTGTTGTCGCAGATGAAGGAACGCCCCCGGGCGTCGCGAAAGTTGCTTTCGTAGCGCAGGTCGGCGATCAGGAGTGCGGTCTCGGGGTTGTTGCCCACCTGAACGGCAGGAAAACAGGCGGTGAGTGCGAGGCCAAGCAGGGCCAGGGCGGTAAGTCTGTTCATGACTCCAGGTTGCCTCGAGGCGCCGGCGAAAACCTGTGCAAAGGCTAAAACAGGGTTTAGAAAGGGCTTTGTCACCACGCTTAGTGAAGTTTCTTCATCCGTCGCAGCAGAGACAGAACCATCAGACGTATCCTGGTACAGCGGCCGCTCAACCTGTTCGGGCGACTGGCTTTGCACCCCCATGTGCGCCCTTGGTCGAGCCAAGCATTGCAACCGAAGAGCTTCCCTTACCTTTTTAGACCTAACTCCCCCCACTTTGTTAGACTCTCCGCATGGCCTATTGGTTGATGAAGTCCGAACCCGACGTGTTCAGCATTGACGACCTGAAAAAGCAAAAGACCTCGCTGTGGGACGGGGTGCGCAACTACCAGGCCCGCAACTACCTGAGGCAGATGGCGGTGGGCGATACGGCCTTCTTCTATCACTCGAGCACCGAGCCCCCCGGGATCGTGGGGCTGTGCAAGGTGACCCAGACCCAAGTACCCGACCCCACCCAGTTCGACCCTACGTCCGAGTATTTCGACCCAAAAAGCCCGCCGGAAAACCCCCGTTGGTGGACCGTCAAGGTAAAGTTCGAGCGCAAGCTTGGCACTATGGCCACCCTCGAGGCCCTACGCCAGAGCTTCACCCCAGACGAGCTCGAGCTGGTGCGCCGGGGCTCGAGGCTCTCGGTGATCCCGGTTTCAGATGAGGTGGCGGTACGGATTTTGGCTATGGTGGAGAGATAGCCGGATCGACGGCCAAGGCAATTTCATGTGGCGCACGCCACTCCGCCCAGACAAGTAGCTGCCGCGTCCGCCGGTTTCGCAAATCTACCCTGGCGCAACCCAAAGTGTGCGCAATGTACACCGCACTTTCGCGTCTTTGCGAACGGGGTACGTTTATAACTATAGTGAGCGCGGTTCGCACAGACCCTTAGGGTGATTTACGTCGATAAGCGAGGCGTAGTGGCAAAAACCTTGAATAGGTGCCTCAAGGCCCACCAGAGACCGACCTTTACCCTCTCCTATAACTCTGCCACCCAGGCCACCTGGTAGGGCTCGAGCCTACCTCCAAACGCCTTTGAGGTGATCAAGTCCATTCCACGAATGCTCGAGGTTTGTTGGGTATGGGTAACGTTGATCAGGCAGTGAACCTTGCCCACATCACCACGCACGATGTGCAGCACTTCCTTGGAAGGCTTTATCTCCTGGGGTGCGTTGGGGTGAAAGGCGGGGTGCGAGGCACGTGTCCTCATCAGGTGGGCATAGCGGGCAAGGACTTTCGAGGCCCTCGAGTTCTGGTCCTGGAGCAAACCCACCAACTCTTCTTGCCTGAACTTGTGCCGATTAAGGCGGCGGTTTATGCCACTCTCCGCCAGGCCCTGGTGATCCGAGGACGAGCCAAGGATGCTGTGGAAGTAGACTCCGGGGACGCCCTGCAAGCTAAGCAGTACCGCGTTAGCGGCCATAAAACGGTCTATCTTTAGGTCTTCCGGCTCGCCGGAGTTGGGGCCGCTGAGCGCGTCGAAGAGCGTGATGCACAGCTCATAGGGCACCGGGCCGGAGGGGGTGTCCTTGTAGTTGACCTTGCCGCCGTGGTCGAGGGACTGCTGTACAATCGACCCAATTTCTTCGGGCTCGAGAATCCCATTGGCCGGAACCACGCCAATCCCGTCGTGCGAGGCCAAAAAGTTGAAAAAGGTGGTTTGCGGGGTGGGGGGCTTTAGACTGGCCGCCCAGGCGGAGATCTTTCCGGCGTCGCCCGTGCGGAAGGTGTGAAGGGTCAGGGGCGGAAGCGGGAACTGATAGACCATCTGGGCCTCATCGAGCCCGTTGCCAAAGTAGGCGATGTTGTCGCGGTGCGGGACATTGGTCTCGGTGATCAGGAGGACATGCGGGGCAGCCGCGTCGAGCGCCAGCCGCATCAACTTTACGATGCGGTGTGCACCCTCGAGGTGCATGCAGCTGGTACCGATCACCTTCCAGATGAACCCCACCGCGTCCAGTCGGATGAGTTGTGCTCCATTCTCGACGTAGAACAGGAGGGCGTCCAGCACCTCCAGGAGCACGTCCGGGTTGGCGAAGTTGAGGTCGATCTGGTCGTCGGAGAAGGTTGTCCAGACCAGCTTCTCACCGCTGGGCGTCTCGAACGGCGTGAGTAGTGGCAGGGTGCGGGGTCGAAAGACTTGGGAGAGGTCGGTTCCCGGCGCAACCACGGTGAAGTAGTCCATGTAGTCCGGGTGATCGCGCAGAAAGTTTTGGAACCAGGGACTCGAGGCCGAGACGTGGTTGCAGACCAGATCGGCCATCAGTCGAAAGTCGCCGGCGATGGCCTGGACATCCGCCCAGTCACCCCACTCCGGCTTTACCCGCTGAAAGTCCACCACACTGAAGCCGTCGTCGGAGGTGTAGGGGTAGAAGGGAAGGATATGCACACCCGAGAACACACCTTTCAAGCGCTCTCTAGCGAAGCGGTGCAGGGTTTGCAGAGGCACTTCGTCGGGCGCAGAAATCTGGTCGCCATAGGTGATGAGCATCGCGTCCTTCTCGCTCCACCCGACGCCATAGCGCAGGAGAGTGTGGCGAGAGAGTAGCTGCTCGAGTCGCACCAGGGTCTGGGCTGCCCGGGGGCCGTATAGAAATTCCAAGTGACTCTTAATTTGACTCCGGATGCTTTCGGTGAGGGTCGTCATAGGCTGAGTTGAGGGCGCTGCGGAGGTGGCGAACAGAGGCCGGAAGTGTGACTGCGGGATCGCCGCTCAGGCGGCACTCGAGGGCCATCCAGCCCGGGTAGCCGATCTCAAGGAGTGCGGCGAAGGCTGCGTTAAAGTCGGTGTGACCCGCGCCGGGCTCGAGGCGGTTGGAGTCGGCCAGATGGACGTGGGCGATTAACCCGCTCTGCCGCTGGATCGAAGCGGGAATCTGGGCCTCCTCGATGTTCATGTGGTAAAGGTCGGCCATGACCTTCACGGAAGGTAGGCCGACCGCCTTGCAGTAGTCGGCGGCGGTCTGGAGGGTGTTGATCATGTGGTCTTCGTAGCGGTTGAGGGGTTCCAGCAGAACGATTGCACCGGTCCTGAGGGCCTGCTCGCCCATCTCACCCAGGGCTTCAGTCAGCACCTCCCGGTCATCTGCCTCGCTGCGCGGCGGGACGTGCGGCGGCAACCGCCTGGAAAAGATACCCCAGGCGGCGGGCGTCACCACCCCTGCCGCGCCCAGCTCGGGGGCGACTTCCAGCAAGAACTTCATTCGCTCCACAGCGATCTGCCGTCTGGCGGGGTCGAAGTCACCGATGAACGGCCCTCCCGCCAGGCATACGGATGAGATCGCCACGCCCGAGCGTCTGGCCTCTATCAGCTCACCCCGCCGGGCACGGAACTCCTCGAGGCTGCCCGCCTGCAGCTCGATGCCCTCGAACCCGCACCGCCGAGCAAAGTTCCATTTCTCGAGCAGCCCCTCCCCCACCAGCAGCCCTTCTTGACACGCCAGTTTCACACCACACCCCAATCTAATCTTGCCGCCCGGGAGCAGTCCGGCCCGCCCCTTTTTTCGGGCCGACATTCCAGACCCGATTCATCCTACCGCCCGAAAGTCCAGCACCACCTGCAGCGCCTCGGCGGGTCTGTGGTCCAGTAGATCGAACCCTTGGGCTGCCTCGGCCGCCGGGAGCTCGTGGGAGATCAGCGGCAGCAGCTCGAGTCTGCCTTGAGCAGCCAGGCCCGTCAAGGTCTGCTCGAGCCTCAGCCGATCCCACCGGTGGTCGAGGTCGGGGCTCACGCCCGAGGTCTGGGAGCAGACCAGCTGAAGGCGGTTGTGGTGAAACTCCTCGCCCAAACGCAGCCCGGTCCCGTCGCCCTGGAAGAACCCGCCCACCACAACCTTTGAGTTGTACGCAGTGGCCCGGATGGCGGACTGAAGTGCCGGGTAAGACCCCGCGACCTCGAGGCTCACGTCCGCCCCGCGCCCGGTCAGGTTCTTGATTTCTTCCGCAGCGTCTGCCGCGCGAAAGTCCAGCACCTCCAGGCCCAGGCTTTGGGCAGCCCGGAGGCGCTTATCCACCCCGTCCACCGCAATCACCCGCCCGCCATTGAGCCGCGCCATCTGCGCCGCCAGGAGTCCCACCACCCCCAGCCCAAACACCGCAACAGTGTCCCCCAGCCGGATTTCGGCGTCGTGGACAATGTTGAGCGCAATGGCCCCGACCCGCGCGAAGACGCCAAGCCTGGGATCGCCGCTGAAGCCTCGAGGCCGCACGGCCTCCAGCGGCAAGACCACCTCAGAGCGGTGGCCCCAGGAGCCCCATACCAGCTGCCCGACCTCGAGGCCCCCCACCCCCGGGCCAAGCTCGACAACCTGCCCCGACTGCTCGTACCCAAGACCCTCCAGCGGGTACGTCAGCCCCGCCCGGTCGGCCACGAACAGCCGCCGCTCGACGTCCCAGCGCTTCTCGAGGTAGGGGTTGGTCCCGCGGTACTGCGTCATCTCGGTTCCAGCAGAGATGCCCGAGTAGAGCGTCCTGACCTGAACCTCCTGCGCGCCGGGCGGGGGCAGCGGGCGCTCGACAAACTCGAGCCGCCTCGGCGCAGCGAAGCTCAGTACCTTGCTCACGGCTTGGCCCAGTGCAAAATCATCGCCGCCGTCCAGGAGAAGTGACCGCCGCCGAGTCCCTCGGCGGTTGTAGGGTCGAAGTACTCAGCGAAGCTCGAGCGCCGGATCAACTCGAGGGTGTCGAGTCGGATGCGCTCGGCCAAGTCGGTGTGGCCATAGTCCTTAAGCCCTGTGGCGATTAGATAGTTCACCACCGGCCAGACCGGCCCGCGCCAGTAGCGCCGCGACTCGAAGGCCGGGCTGCCGGGGTCGGTGCTGGGCACCAGGTAGCGGACTTGTTCGGCCCAGGTCTCGAGGGTCTGGACCAGGCGTTCGGCCCGCGCCCGGTCGGGTGTACCCGCAAAAAGCGGCAAAAATGCGCCAGAGATCCCCACCCGAATCGGCTCGTCCGCCACACAGTCGCGTCCGTAGTAGAGGCCGGCAGTCTCGTCCCACAGCTCTTCGATGCCTGCGCGGCTGCGCTCGAGCCAGCCCCCGATCTCTAGCGCATCTCCAAACCCGAGTCGCTCGGACAGCCAGAGCAGGTCGCGGTTGGCCCGGTGCAGCACTGAGTTGATGCCCATATCCTCGACCCGGAAGGAGCACTCCGCGTACAGTCGCAGTTGGTCGAAGCCGACCGACTTGTACTCCTCCAGCAGAGATAAGTAGCGGTCATACTCGGCCTGGCGGGGGCGCTGACTGGCGTCGACATGGTTGGTGTCGCGCCGGACGTACGGCTTTAGGTTGGGGTTAACCGGCACCCTCCCCAGGGCCTTATCCCAGGCCGCGCTGTTGTCGGCCCCGGTCTCCCAAGGGTGGAAGGTGCTGACCCTACCGGTATTGTGGGGGTCGCGTTCGCGCTTAAACCAGCGGTGATAGGCCAGCAGCTTCGGGTATATCGACCTCGCTTTGTCCTCTGCCAGGGCACGGTCGCGGGCCTGCTCGAGCATCACCCGGACGCACCACGCGATCACCGGCGGCTGGGTGACCGCCGAACTTGCGGGCTGGTGCGGAGCGCCCCAAACGTCGGGACCTGGAAAGTAGGTCGGCTCGTGCCGGTGAAAGATGATGTGCGGGAGCATGCCGTTGGGCCACTGCCCACCGAATACATACTCCAGCTCCTGCCAGGCCCTGGCCTCATCAAACTCCATCCACCCGAGCGCCGTAAACCCCGCGTCCCAAAGCCACTGAAACGGGTACAGCCGGTTGGTAGGGATGGTGAAACCACCCCGGTCGTTGTCGCGCAGAATCTGTTGGGCTTGGGCAGTTAGGGGGTTCAAACGTCTGCTCCTTTGCGGATAAAGTTGGTGGGTGACCGGTGGGGCCAGCTCTCGAGCCGAGATTACAACAGATTTCGACCGATGCGCTGCAAAGACCCTGGGGCTGAAATCCGTTCCCCACCATGTTTTCGGGGTACGGTATCGCGGGAATCGGGTGGCGATCCGCTGTGTCTGGCAGCCGAAGGGCAGCGCGGCCGCTCTTCCACCCAAGCCGGAACGCGCTTGCTGGGCACCACCGGCAAGCTCTTTACCGGTCGTCCCAGCCGCAGGGCAGGGGCTTGCGCATCCTGCTCGGGCGACCTGGCAACCCAGGGGCGGAGGCAGTTGGCAACCCACAGACCGGGTGACCCTGGCGCAGCAAAGCCTGGCCAGATGGTGCCGGCCCTATACAACGAGTGATCCATGCTCACCGCCCTCTGCCCCTGGCAATCGGCTCAGGTCCTCACCAAACCCTGCCCCTGCGTGACCTCGAGCCACCTGACCCGTGCTGGGTTGGGCTTGAGCCAGACCGTGGCGCCGGGGCGGGTGAGCAGTTCGGTGTGGGCGGTAGCCTTGATAATCTGCTGGCCCAACAGCACCGTCAGGAGCAGGTGCGGCCCCAGGTGTTCGAAGACCTGCACCGTGGCCTGAAAGCTGCCGGGGATGGGCTCGGAGCTGACCTCGAGGTCTTCGGGACGCACGCCCATCAGCACCTCCTTGTCCTGACCTGAAACGCCCACCACTGGGTAGGCGACCTCGCCCACCTGGGCCTGGGTGCCCTCGAGCTTGGCCCGAATGAAGTTCATCGGCGGGTTTCCGATAAACCCACCCACAAAGGTGTTGGCGGGCTCCTGGTAGACCTTAACCGGCACGTCGTACTGCACCACGTTGCCCGCGTTCATCACCGCGATGCGGTCAGCCAGGCTCATGGCCTCGACCTGATCGTGGGTGACGTAGAGGGTGGTGGTCTTGGCCTCTTGCAGGAGCTTCTTCAGCTCGGCCCGCATCTCCAGGCGCAGCAGCGCATCGAGGTTCGAAAGCGGCTCGTCCATCAGCAGCACTTCCGGCTCGACCGCCAGCGCCCTGGCCACCGCCACACGCTGCCGCTGCCCGCCCGAGAGCTGGGCCGGCAGACGGGATAGGTAAGGCCCGATGTGCATCAGCGCGGCGGCCTTCTCGACCTGTTCCTTGACCTTTTGCTGCGGCTCGCGCTTCATCCGCAGCCCGAAGGCGATATTCTCCCAAACGGTTAGGTGGGGAAAGATGGCGTAGTTCTGGAACACCATCGCGATCCCGCGCAGCCTCGGCGGCAGGGCGCTAACGTCCTTCGACCCGATAAAGACCTTGCCCGAGTCGGCGCTATCCAGGCCCGCCACGATCCGCAACAGGGTGGTCTTGCCGCATCCCGACGGCCCCAGGAGCACCACGAACTCCTGGTCGTGCACCTCGAGTGACACGCCGTTCAAGGCCCTGGACTTGCCGAAGGTGCGGGTGATGTTTTCGACACGAATTCCGGCCATATCTCTCCGTAGGGGTCGGGGGTCTGGGGTCGAGGGCTGTGAGCCTTAGGCTGAGGTTTAGGCCTGGTATCTCCCCTTCTCGCCGCCCTGTACTGCGTCCTTGCCTGCGCTTCAGGTACCTCGAGCGGAGGCGACCTTAGCGATTCGAAATGCCCCACAGGGCGAAGAGGTACTTGCGGATCGCAAAGAAGAACAGCATCGGCGGAAGCACCATCAGCAGACCGCCCGCAAAGCGGAACGGCAGGGGGGAGTCGTTGAGGGAGGCCAGCAGGAAGGCCGGGAGGGTACGTTCACGCAGGGTCAGGATGGTGGCGGCGAAGACCTCGTTCCAAGAGATGGTGAAGGCGAAGATGGCAGTCGCGGCGAGGCCCGGAAGCACCAGCGGCAACACCACCTTGAAGAAGGCCTGGACGCGGGTGCAGTGGAGCGTCCACGCAGCCTCCTCGAGCTCCCGCGGGACGCTGATGAAGAGCCCGGAGGTCACCAGCACCGCGAACGGCAGGGCCAGCGCTGTGTGGACCAGCGCCACGCCCAGCGTGGTGTCGTAGAGCCCCAGTTGCAGGAATCGCACCGCCAGCGGGATCGCCAGGATGGCCAGCGGGAAAGCCCGCGTCAGCAGGATCAGCAGGCGGTAGGCGTCCTGCCCCACGAAGGTATATCGAGCCAACGCATAGCCCGCCGGAGCCCCCAGCAAGAGCGAGAACAGCATGGTCAGGACGGCCACGATGCAGCTGTTGAGCACTGCGGGCCACACCCCGTCCACCGAGAAGAAGAAGGTGATGGTCTCGAGCGAGAACGGGTCGGGCCAAAGCGTCTTGGGGTAGGCGAAGACCCCGTTGCGGGTGCTAAAGCTCGCCACCGCCACCAGGTAGATCGGCAGCAGCACCCAGGCCGAGAGCAGCAGCGCCAGCGCGGTGTAGAGGCCCCTGGTCTTCATACCTGGGCCTCCGCCCTAACCGGCAGCAGCCGCAGGTAGAGCATTGTCGCGGCCAAGGTCATGACCAGGATCAAAACCGCGTACGCGGCCGCCACGTTGGGGTTCTGGTTAACGTTGTACCAATTGTAGCTCTCCCCGGCCAGCACCACCAGGTTGCGCCCGCCCAGCGCGGACACCACCGCGAACACCTCGAGGGCGGCGATGGTGCGGAGGATCAGGGCGCTCTGCAGGCTGGGCCGCAGCAGCGGGAGCGTAACCCGCCAGAAGCGCTGCCACGGCGTGGCCCCGAAGACCTCGGCGGCCTCGGAGTACATCTTGGGGATGAGCTGAAGCCCGGAGACCAGGATCACCATCACCACCGCAGTGGCCCTCCAAAGCTCGGCCAGAACTACCGCCAGAAACAGCGTGAGCGGGCTCTCGTACCCAAGCAAAATCGGCGGGTTCTGCACCAGCCCCAGCGCCGATAGCATCGAGTTGAAGTAGCCGCGCTCGGTGAAGATCGCCAGCCAAGCGATCCCGGCCGCCAGGTCGGAGATGCCCAGCGGGATCGTCCAGATGTAGAGGTAGAGGTCACGCCCCTTGCCGATGCTGCCAATCAGCATGCTCATGCTGAGGGCCAGAATCAGCTGCAGCGGGACGATCACCACCACCAGTAGGATGGTGTTGCGCATGGCGTCCTGGAAGTAGAGATCGCCGGCCATCCGCTGGAAGTACTCGAGGGTGAATCCGCCCGGTCCCCGCACCGACAGCAGCAGCGCCTCCACCAGCGGCCAGATGAAAAACACCGCCAGAAACAGCACACTGGGCGCGATCAACACATACGGAATCAACTTTTCCTGTTGTCGCATAGATGGCCTTTTTTGGCGCGAGACGTCTTTAGGGCCTCAGTGCCGCTGGAAGATCCAGACCCTCCAGACCGATAGACGCGCGCACCTACCGCGCATGTGCCCTAAAGGACGCTGGGTTTGTAAGGGCGCACGGCTTCCGATTCGCCGCTCATGCGCCCTTACGGCGGAGTTTTTTGGGTGTTTCACGGTTGTAGGGCGGCTCGATTGGGTGGCGTACGCATTGCCTTGGGGCTCGAGCGTTCCGCGCAAACCGCGTGGACCTTGTTGGTTAGCCCGACCTGCGTTGCGCTTTAAGCTTGTCTCCCCGCCCTTCCACGCTCCAAACCGCGCTTAGTTCACCGGGCAAGGCCCATCCGACACCGGGTCGGGAGCCCAGCAAGGGGCTTTGGTCTCCTGCATGATGCGGCGCAGGTTGGCGGCCTCGATGTCGAGGGCGCTGGTGATGTCCTGGTTACGCAGGATGATGCGGGTGAAGGCGTCGATATAAACCTTGTTGAAGTCGCCGCCCCTGGCCCCGAGTCCGACCGGCAGCAAGGTGGTAATGGCGAACGGGGCGTTGGCCTGGCGGGTGATGGTGGCGGCGATCATCTTGAGGCCGGGCGAGAGGTCGTCGGGCAGCTTGATGTCGATGACAGGGAAGAAGTAGTTCTGCTTGAGGGTCTCGATCTGAACCTCGGGGCGAGTCAGGTACTCGATGAGGGCCGCAGCCTGGGCACGGTTGGCGGTACCCTTGGGAATCGAGAAACCGGCCAGCACTGGCATGAAGCCGCGTCCGCTGGGGCCCTGAGGAGCCGGGAAGGCCACGAAGTCGCCCGGCTTCTGGGTGAGGGCGTCGCGCAGCCGCGCGATGTGATCCCAGGCCACCCAGACCTCTCCGGACAGGAGCGGCTCCTGCATGAAGTTGTAGGAGACCGACTGCGGGTTGACGTGCTGCCAGACCTCCTTGAAGTCCTGCCACATCTCGGTCGCCACGCCGCCCCGGAAGCGGGTCACGGTGGAGCTGGTGTAGCTGGGGTAGAGGTAACCCTGTAAGAAGCGGTGGATCAGGCTGGTGGGGCCTGCCGGGAAGCCCAGTTTGCGCTGGCCGGTGGCCCGGGTGATGTTGGCCCCCCAGGCAGCGAGCTGCTTGTAGGTGATGCGGTTGATATCCACGCCCGGCGGCAGGTACTGCAGGGCCTGCCGGTTGGCGACCATGATGTAGGTGGCCTGCATCCAGGGGATGTAGAGCTGGTTGTTGGTGCCCAGCTTGCCCAGCTTGATATAGTCACGCGTGAACTTGCGCCCCTTAAGGTTGTTCATGATGTCGTCCACGTTGTCCAGGGCACCCGCGACCTGGAGCGGCGGGAAGTCGCCGTGCAGGCCGCCCAGCAGGGCGGTGTTGACCCTGTTGGCCCTGAACTCCGCCAGGACGCGGTCGGTGAACGGGCCGGCCGCCTGGGGCAAGAAGTCCACCGAGCCCCGGAAGTTCTTCAGGATGGCATCCTTCATGCGCTGCGATTCTTCGACGTTGTTAAACTGGGTCGCCAGGAAGATCAGCGACTGCTGCTGGGCCAGGCCCCATGCCGCGACCGCCGTCGCTGCCGCCACCAACGCGCCTACCAGCCACTTTCCGTACTTAGCCTTCATGCTATCCTCCTAAACTTCCAGACCGCCTCGAGGTGACATAACCGTAGAAAACTGCCTTGGGTGTACTCGCGTCCAAGCCCTCACGCGGGGTCGGCCCACGCAGCAGAGCTATTCGCGCCCGCTGCCCCGTCAGGCCAGACCTCCCTTGGGGGGGCCGGCCGAGCCGCGCACCACCAGCTCCGGCGTCCAGACTTCTTGCAAGGCCTGGGCCGGGGTGCCGTTCATGCGCTCGAGCAGAAAGCCCACCAGCCGCCGCCCCATCTCGCGGAAGGGCTGGCGCAGGGTGGTCAGGGGGGGGTCGGTGTACTGGGCGGCGGCGATGTCGTCGTAGCCGACCACCGACACCTCGTGCCCGGCCCTCAGGCCACGCTCGCGCAGGGCGTGGAAGACCCCCAGGGCCATCAGGTCGTTGGCGCACAGCACCGCGCTGGGCGGCTCGGGTAGGGCCAGCAACTCCTGCGCCTGGCGGTAGCCACCGTCCTCGCTGAGGTCGCCCTGGCGCATCCAATCGGGGCGCACCTCGAGGCCGGCCTCGCGCATGGCCGATCGGTAGCCGTTGAGGCGGTGCCGGGCGAAGTTCAGATCCGGTGGCGCGCCGATCATGGCGATGCGGGTGTGCCCCAAACCCAACAGGTGGCGGGTGGCGTTGAAGAAGCCCTGCTCTCCGTCCATATCGAGGAAGGGGAAAGGCTCGCGGGTCGGTCCGCTGCGGCCGTGCACCACAAAAGGGATGTCCTGGGAGAGCAGGTAGTCGATGCGGTCGTCGCGTTGTCGCGTACGGGCCACCACCAGGGCGTCCACCCGCTGGCCCTCGACCAGGCGGCGGTAGTGGGCCAACTCATCGGCGTGGGAGTGGCAGGTGGTCACCAGCAGGTCCAGACCGGCCTCGCCCAGACCGTCCCCCAGACCGGCCACCAGCTCGAGGAAGAAGGCGTCGGCCGAGCGTCCCGGCGGGGTGGCGATCACCAGGCCCACCGCCTCGGTGCGGCCCTTGCGCAGGCGCTGGCCCAGCGGGTTGGGCCGGTAGCCCAGCCGCTCGGCCACCTCCAGTACCCGGTGGCGGGTCTTGCCGTTGACGCGCTCGGGCTGATTGAAGACCCTCGAGACCGTGGCGATCGAGACCTCCGCCTCGGCGGCGACGCGGCGGATGTCGATGTTGGTAGGGCGTGAAAGGGGCATACCAAACCTGTGGATAAACGGGTCAGGGAGGGGATGTAAACGTTTTCCAAACGATAGCACCCTGGCTGACAATTTGCAAGAGCCCCCCCAGCCCCCCACCTTCCAGCAAGCATCGCGCCGGGACAAACACCCGAACGCCCCGACCACGACCCGAGGTGCGCCGGCCTTCGTCGTAGACTGTTGGGCGGTATGGAACGCAAATACTTTGGAACCGACGGCGTACGGGGTGTGGCGGGCGAGCCGCCGCTGACCCCCCAGTTCGTGCTCAGGCTGGGCCAGGCGGCGGGGGCTTACTTCCGGGCCCACTCCAAGCGACCGACGGTGCTGCTGGGCAAGGACACCCGCCAGAGCTGTGACATGCTCGAGGCCGCCCTGGCCGCTGGGCTGATGTCGCAGGGGGTTCGAATCGAGCACCTGGGCGTGCTCCCCACCCCCGGCGTGGCCTACCTGACCAAGCAGCTCGGCGCCACCGCCGGGATTATGATCTCGGCCTCGCACAACCCCTACCAGGACAACGGCATTAAGTTCTTCAGCGCCGAGGGCGACAAGCTGCCCGACCTGGTCGAGACCGAGATCGAGGGCCTGCTGGAGGCCGACCTCAAGACCGACGGGATCGGCACCGTGGCCGACTTCCGCGAGGCTGAGCGGATGTACCTGGACTTCCTGAGCAGCAAGGGAGGCAGCCTCGAGGGCCTAAAGATCGCCCTCGACACCGCCAACGGTGCAACCTTCCGGCTGGCCCACCGCCTGTTCCAGCGGCTGGGTGCAGAGGTCTTCGTGATGTTTAACACCCCCGACGGCAAGAACATCAACACCAGCTGCGGCTCTACCCACCCCGATTTCCTGCAAAAACAGGTAGTCGAGATGGGCTACGACCTGGGTGTGGCCTTCGACGGCGACGGCGACCGGGCTATGCTGGTCGACCGCCAGGGCCGCCTATTCCACGGCGACCACATGATGTACCTGAACGCGATGGTGCGCCACGAGCCAGGGGTGGTGGGCACCCTGATGAGCAACATGGGCCTCGAGGTCAAGTTCCGCGAGGCGGGCATCACCTTTTACCGCACCGCCGTGGGCGACCGCTACGTCTACGAGAAGCTTAAGAGCAGCAGCCTCAGCCTGGGCGGCGAGCAGAGTGGCCACGTCCTCTTTCTCGACCACGCCCCCACCGGCGACGGGATGCTGACCGCCATCCTCAGCCTGAAAGCCATGCGCGACTCGGGCAAAGACCTATCCGAGTGGTACGACGCCCTGCCGATGTTCCCCCAGCTCCTCAAGAACGTCCGGGTCAAGGACAAGGCCGCCCTGATGAGGAGCAGCGACCTCCACGCCGCCATCCAGACTGCCGAGGGCCGGCTCAGCGGGCAGGGCCGCGTCAACGTACGCCCCAGCGGCACCGAGAGCCTGGTGCGGGTTATGGTCGAGGGCCCGGCGGAGTTGATTGATGGGGTCTCGAGCGAGCTGGTGGGGATCGTCGAGCGGCTGAACGGGTAGCTGATCTCGAGGGTTGAGGGTCGGAGGTTGAGGGAAAACCCCAACCACCTCCGACCCTCGATTTTCCCACCCGATACAATAGCCGCATGACCGTCCGACTCCCCATCACCGTCCGCTACGCCGAGACCGACGCCATGGGGGTGGTGCACCACGCCAGCTATGTAGTGTGGCTCGAGGCCTCCCGGGTCGAGTGGATGGACCAGATCGGCTTCCCCTATACCCAGGTTGAGGCCATGGGGATCGGGTTCGCGGTGATCGAGGTGAACTTCACCTACCGCTCAGCCGCACGGTTTGGCGATAAGGTCGAGGTTGAGGTCTGGCTCTCGGAACTGAGCAGTCGGATTTTGAAGTACCAGTACCGGGTCTGGAACGGCACCCTGTTGGTGGGCGAGGGCTTCACCCGGCATGTGGGCCAGGACAAAACAGGCCGGGCGGTGCGGATTCCGGCGGAGATCATGTCGGCGCTAACCGGAAATGTAACGGTTTAAAGAGCCTTGCCCAAAAACTTAACATTTAGTGGCTTTTGCCCAAAAAGTCGAGATTCTGCCCAAAAAGTCTACTTCAACCCATCCACGAAATAGGAGCGCCCAGAACTGCTTGGGCGCTCCTATTGATAAAGGCGGCTTTTGTG
>JANRLD010000030.1:0-27746 GCA_033762915.1 Meiothermus sp.
GCTGCAGCGGCGAAGTTAAAAGGATAGTGTTATGCGTACAGAATATTGCGGACAGCTCAATCTGTCTCATGTGGGTCAGCAAGTCACGCTTTGCGGCTGGGTAAACCGCCGTCGCGACCTAGGGGGGCTGATCTTTATCGACCTCCGCGACCGTGAGGGCATCGTGCAGGTGGTAGTTAGCCCGGACTCCGGCGCTTACGCCGAGGCCAGTCGGGTGCGCTCGGAGTGGGTTGTACGGGTGAGCGGAAAGGTGAGGGCCCGGCCGGCGGAGCAAGTCAATGCCAAGATCGCCACGGGCGCGGTCGAGGTGGAAGCCGAGGGTCTCGAGGTGCTCTCGGAGGCCCGTACCCCGCCCTTCCAAATCGATGCTGCCTGGCGCGGCGAGGATGACCAAAGTGTAAGCGAGGAAGTTCGACTCAGAAACCGTGTGGTGGACCTGCGCCGCAAGCGCCTGCACGACAACCTTCGGCTTCGCCACAAGACCATCGCAGCCATTTATCGCTTTCTCGACGCCGAGGGGTTTATTGGCGTCGAGACGCCGTTCTTGACCCGCTCCACCCCAGAAGGAGCCCGGGACTTCCTGGTGCCTTCCCGGCTCGAGCCCGGATCGTTTTACGCACTACCGCAATCGCCGCAGCTGTTCAAGCAAATGCTGATGGTTGCGGGCTACGACCGCTATTTCCAGGTGGCCCGCTGTTTTCGCGATGAAGACCTTCGGGCCGACCGACAGCCCGACTTTACCCAACTCGATCTCGAAATGTCCTTTGTTAACCAGGAAGACATCATCGAGTTAAACGAGCGCCTGATCCAATACGTGATGCGGGAGACACTGGGGGTCGAGGTTGCCCTCCCCTTTCCGCGCCTGTCCTATGCGGACGCGATGAATCGCTACGGCTCGGACAAGCCCGATCTGCGGATTGGACTGGAGTTCCAGGACGTGACCGAGCTTTTCAAGGGCGGAGAGTTTAAGGCGTTTTCCGCTTCCGAGACGGTGAAATGCCTAGTTGTTCCCTCTCCCCTGCCGCGGAAGGAAATCGACGCGCTCGAGGTGGTCGCCAAGTCCAAGGGCGCGGCAGGGCTGGCCTGGGCCAAGCTCGAGGGCGGGACCCTTTCTGGAGGCATCTCAAAGTTTATTCCAGCCGGCTTCGCCGAAAAGGTCGGGATGCAGGAGGGCCAGACGGTACTGTTCGCGGCCGGGCCGTGGCGGAAGAGCGTGGAGAGCCTTGGCGCGGTGCGGCTGGAAGTGGCCCGGCGCTTGGAGCTGGTCGGACCCGGCTACAAAATGGCCTGGATTGTGGACTTCCCGATGTTCGAGTGGGACGAGGACAGCCAGACCTGGACCTTCATGCACCACCCCTTCACCCACCCCAACGAGGAGGACCTGGGCCACCTCGACTCAGGCGACCTAGGAAAGGTGCGGGCCTATGCCTATGACCTCACCTTTAACGGGTCTGAGGCGCTGGGAGGTTCGATCCGTATCCACCGCCGCGACCTCCAGGAGAAGATCTTCAAGTTGCTGGGCATCGATGTCGAGACCGCCCAGGACAAGTTTGGGTTTCTTTTGGATGCCCTTTCCTACGGTGCACCCCCGCACGGTGGCTGCGCCTGGGGGCTCGACCGGTGGATCGCCAACATGGCGGGCGAAGACTCTATTCGCGAGGTGATCGCCTTTCCCAAGAACAAAGAGGGCAAGGAGCCCCTCACCGGTGCACCGACGCCGGTGGACGAACGGCAACTGGAGACGGTGGGGCTTCAGGTCAGGGGTAGGGAATGAATTCGCGGGTGCTAGGGAGAATCCGTCCCATTTTCGGGTTGTGCCTGCTCGCCCCGCTAAATACCCAACTGCTCGAGGTATACCGTGCCTAACATTCCTTACCTCCTGGTAGACGCCTTTACCGAGTTTAAGGGCGGGGGCAACCGGGTTGCGTTGGTGCTGGACGCCAGGGACCTGACGGGCGACGAGATGTACCTGGTGGCCTCGAGACTCCAGCAATCGCAGGCCGCATTTGTAACGGAATGGGACGCGGCCGGCTACACCCTGCGCTTTTTTGCCGCAAACGGGGAGCTCGAGTTCAGCGGCCATGCAGCGGTGGCGACTGCCTCGGCGCTGCAGCAAACCGGGCGGGTGCCCGCTCACCTGAAGAAGATCTACCTAAAGACAGTGGCCGAGACGCTGACGGCGGAACTTGAGGCCGACCGGGTGCGTGTCCAGAGCCCCGCCCCCCGCTTCCGCGACCCCCCGCAGTGGAGGACCATGCAGGAGTTCGCCGAGGCGCTGGGGGCCAATGAGCGCTACCTGCACCGAGGTCTGCCGTACGGCATCGCCTACACCGGACTTTGGGCCTTGTTCATACCGGTGGTAGCGCCGGGCCTGCTCGACGACCTCGAGCCAGAGATGGAGGTGCTTTCCGAGCTAAGCACCAAAACCAATGTTGCAGCAGTGCACGTCTTCGCCCCCTATAGCCCGCGACGCTTCTACGCCCGAACCTTCGCCCCGGCGCTGGGCATCCCCGAGGATCCGGTCACCGGCTCAGCCAATGCGGCGCTAGGGGCGCTCCTGGCACGGGCCGGGGTGGTGCCGCGCTGGGAGGGTGAGGTCAACTTGACCGTCACGCAGGGCCACCGCATGGGTGGACCCGGCCAGGTCGAGGTCAGGATCGTTTACGAGCCCTCGGGCGCCATCGTGGCGGCCTACATCGGCGGCAAGGCCACCATCGCCGAGCGAGGGGAACTCGAGCTATGAACTTGCTGCGCGACAGGGCACTGTTCGGTTGGATACGCTCTTGGATATTCGAGGGTGTGAGGGAAGCAGGACAGGCATGATTCGACTGGTTTTGATTGACGTGGACGGAACCCTTTACGGCCCCAACGGGGTCCCGGAATGTGCCTGGGCAGCGGCCCAACGGGCTGTGGCGGCGGGGCTGCATCTGGCGCTTTGTACCGGGCGCCCGGGCAGGGGGAGAGCCCTCGAGTACGCCGCAAAAATCGACCCTGCAGGGTTGCACATTTTTGAGTCTGGCGCAGTGGTGTTGCGCGGCAGCGGGTCGCACGAGAAGGTGACGCCGCTGCCCGAGGAAAGCTATCGCAGGCTACTCGGGCTGTCCCGCGAGTACTCGGTTCCCTTCGAGGCCTATACCGCCGATGGCGGCTACTATCGCGAGGAGGATCACCCCGATCTGCTGGCCCACGAGCGGATGCTGGGCTACGGTGCGGTTGTAGAGCCGATGGACGCCCTACCGGGAATCATCGTACGGGCGCAATTCGTGCCCAGACCAGGGTCTGGGTGGGACGCGGTGCGAAAAGCAGTGTTGGGTATGGATGAAGTCGAGCTACACGAGGCAACCTCACCGGGCGTGCCGGGGGTCGGGTTTAACTCGGTCACCACAGCGGGGGTGTCGAAGCTCGAGGCCGCCCGCTGGATGGCCGGACGCTTCGGCTACGGTCTGGAAAACGTGATGATGGTCGGCGACGGCGAGAACGACCTCGAGCTGATTCGCGCAGCAGGGCTGGGTGTGGCAATGGGCAACGCCCCAGCGGTGGTACAGGCCGGGGCCGACCGGGTGGTGGCCGACGTGGAGGGCTGCGGGCTGGCAGAAGCGCTCGAGTTGGCCATGGGTTCTTGAGGCGCGGTCGAGTCTCGAGAAACCCGGCGCCCTAAGCCACAGGGGTTTGTGCAAGACGCGAGACAGGGCACTGTGACTGCGGCGCAGGTTTGGTAAAGGAAACTCTGCCCATTGTGCCTTGCAGAGCAACCACGTTCTCGCTCCTGTGGCATCTTGTGAGCAATGCCCCGTGCCTACTCCACCGCCCACCAGAACCTCGAGCTGCCCGATTACCATCCCTTCCCCAAGTACAAATACGGTGGCGTGGCCGAAGCACTCGGCGATGTGCTGGACGTGTGTCCCGCCCCGGCGATTGCCTGGGAGTCACTGGCGCTGGCGCATGACGGGGAGTATTTGAAGAAGATTCGCCTCGAGGGCCTCAGCAAACAGGAGGCCCACAAGGTTGGTTTGCCCTGGACAACCAGCCTGCTCACCCGGGCCTTGCACGCGGCCGGGGGAACGCTTAGTGCTACACGGGATGCCCTGGAGAGCGGGCTCGGTCTCAACCTCGCGGGCGGCACCCACCACGCCTACCGCGACCGGGCTGAGGGGTACTGCATCTTTAATGACGTTGCGGTGGCTACCGCCAACCTGCGGGCCGAGGGCTGGAACGGTCGGGTTTTGGTGGTTGACCTCGACGCTCACCAGGGCAATGGTACAGCCGTGATGTTCGCGGGCGACCCCAGCGTGTTCACCCTCTCGGTGCATGCCGAGCGAAACTACCCGCTCAAAAAGGAGCGTTCTGACCTCGACGTAGGGCTGGGAGACGGCTCGAGCGACACCGAGTACTTGGAGGCTCTCGAGCCCGCCCTGGACACCGCCTTTGCCTCGAAGCCAGACCTGGTCTTCTTCAATGCCGGAGTGGATGTGATGAAAAACGACCGCTTTGGGAGACTAGGGCTAAGCCTTGAGGGGGTGGCCGAGCGTGAGCGGCGGGTGTTTGAGTCGGTCAGGCGAATTAACAAACCCCTGGTGGTGGTGATGGGCGGAGGCTACAACCGCGATCCCCGCATGACAGTGGCCGGACACGCCCAGACCTACCGGCTGGCTCTCGAGGAGCTGGGATAGATCTTTAGTCGAGAAACTTGACCTGACGTATCACCTCAACCGACCGAGCCAGTCATAAATTGAAGCACAGTGCGATGTCGTCGACACTCCTAGACGGTAAAACCCGCTTATGAACCTGGTCTGGCACCGCGCCGAGCTGCGCCTACACGACAACCCCGCACTAGAGGCCGCAACCCAGGCCGGACCGACCGTGGGGGTGGTGGTATTCGACCCTCGAGTCCTCGAGCACACCTCGCCGCGCCGTCGGGCCTGGTTCTTCGAAAACGTGAAGGCGCTGCGAAACTCCTACCTGAGTCGGGGCGGAATCTTGTTGACCCGCTCAGGCCAGCCGTGGGAAGTGCTACCCCGCCTAGTGGAGGAACTGGGCATTCACAAGGTCTACGCGGCCCGCAACTTCACCCCCTATGCCACCGAACGCGACGCCAAGGTGGAGAGCCGCTTGGCAGGCAAGATCAGTTGGCACGATGGACAGTATATCCACCAGCCGGGCACCATCCTGCGCCCGGACGGCGGGGCCTACTCGGTCTTTACCCCATACTCCAAGCGCTGGTGGGCGGCGGGCGAGCCGGCCCAGCCGCAAGCTCCCGAGCGCTTCACCAGGGTGAACTTGCCCGAAGGTTTTGAGCAGGGCGAGATCCCGGCGGAACAGTCCGACGTGCCGCTGCCGGTACCGGGCGAGGAGGCTGCCCTGAGGGCCCTGGAGGCGTTTGTCTCCGAAAAGCTCCTGCAGTACCATCAGACTCGAGACGCCCTGTCGGGCCAAGGGGCGTCCCGGCTTTCGGCTTACTTCAACATCGGGGTGCTTTCGTCCCGTCTGGCCATGACCAGGGCGCTGCGGTCGGGCGCGGGAGAGGGGGAGCGAAAATGGGTCAGCGAGTTGGCCTGGCGCGACTTCAGCGCCGACCTGATGTACCACCGTCCGGAGATGCTGGACCAAGCCTTCGATTCTCGATTTAACCGCCTGCCCTGGAACCCCGACCCGACCCTATATCAGGCCTGGCTGCATGGCCAAACCGGTGTTCCGGTGGTGGACGCCGCGATGCGCGAACTGCGGGCCACCGGCATGACCTCCAACCGCGCCAGAATGTGCGTGGCTCAGTATGCCGTGAAACTGGCCCTGCTGCCCTGGAAAAAGTGTGAGCGAGACTTCCGAGATCTGCTGCTCGACGGCGACACTGCCACCAACGTTCAGGGCTGGCAGTGGGCGGGTGGTCTGGGAGTCGACGCCGCGCCGTACTTCCGTGTCTACAACATGGAAAAACAGGCCGAGACCCACGACCCCACGGGCGAGTGGCTGATCCTGTGGGCACCCGAATCGGGCGGCAAACCTCAGCCGTACAAGCCGCTGGCTTTCGATCTGGATTTCGGCCGGACGCGGTACCTCGAGGCTGCTGGAAAGATTTTGAAGGGGTAGTGGAAACAGGAGGTTTTACAGGCGATGAATCAAAACAAGTCAAGGCAGATGTACTTTCGCCAGCAATCGGGTTAGGCCGCCTTTATTTGTTGAACCGTGCTTACAGTTTGCCGGCCGGTCCACCACCACACCCCCCAGAGCAGCACCAAACCCAATCCAGCTACGAACATGATGATGTTTCGAAAAAACTGAATGGTTACCAATTGTAGGGGGTATATCTCGTTTTCCCGAAGGTAAGTCTCGTTGACCAGCCTCGAGCCCTCGGGGCCTTGGCCCTCGAGAAAAGCGTTGGGGTCACGGATAATCAGCATCTGTGGTGAACCGATGGGAGTGCCTGGGCTTACGTCAGCGAATAGAGCCGAGGCGTCAGAGGGTTCAACCCGCTGGACCAGCTGGGCTCCGCTAGCGATTACACTTGTCACAATCCAGGTTCCCACCAGCACCAAAGCCGCCAATATCATCCCAAAGATCGAGAGCCGATTGAGCATTCGCATTTGGTCTCCTTATCGCGTTTCCAATCTATACTTGGCCCACGGGGAGGAGTATTGCACTCGGAACGTCAATAGCCGCCGTACCGAGTGTTCGTGGGAACCGCTCTGATTGAGCAGGGGCACGGAGAGTTCTTTCCGTGCCCGCCAGCCCACTCGTTGTGTAAGTTTTCCGCCTGACCTAAGTTTTTCTCTGCTGTACGAGCAATTACTGTCCGGTCGTCCCAATCACCCGCAATCGGATGGAGAGCTCGTTGTTCACCTGATTGGGAGCGCGGTTGGTGATATTGAAGTCGGTCAGTTTGATTTTGAACTCGGTCGCAAGAGCCACCACGTCGCCCTGTAGACGAGCCGCTCTAGTGGTCTCAGAGGCGGGGGTGAAACGCAGCGTGGCGGGTACTGTGATGGAGCGGGTTACGCCGTTCATGGTCAGATTGCCCGTCACTTGATAATTGTCGCCCGAAGTGTTGCGGACGGAGGTGGTGACGAAGCGAATCTCGGGGCGGGCATCGAAGTTAAACCAGTTGACCGAACGCATGTGTTCGTTGCGCAGCGGGATACCAGTATCAATGCTGGCTCCATTGACCACGATGGTGCCGGAACCGGTCTTGGTCTGGGGGTTAAACACGATGGTGCCCTGAATATTCGAAGTGCGCCCGGTGAAGTTCTCGAGCACTGTCTCGCTCTCTACAGTGGCGGTGTTTACATTGGCCTGCTGGGGGTTGATGACAAAACTGCGGCCCTCGGCCAGTCCAAGACCAGACAAAGTGGCGACTAGAGCTATGAGTGTACCTTTGAATTTCATGTAGGACTCCTTTGTGGAAGACGAGGTTGGTGTTTTCTCGCTTCATCAATTAAACTAATTCATTTTTCTAAGCGGAATGTTTTTTGGAATACAAAAAGATTACTCATAATGTCAACATTCACTTAATGCTTGCTAGAAAGGCAAATACAGGACACCCAGAGTCCCTTATTACTGGGATTCTGGCGAGATGAAAGCAGCCCCGGTATGTCTTCAGCGCAAAGCTTTCAACGCAAGCTTGATCAGCTCCTGCGTCCCTGCTTCGGGGTTCTTATGGGCGATCTCGGCTATCACCGTGCGCACCTGGGCTTCGCGGAATCCAAGGGTGATCAGGGCCAGTTCGGCCTCTTCGGTGGTTCGGGTCTGAACCAGGGTGCCGCCCTCGCCCATAAGGTGGGCGGGTACTTTGCCGCGAAGATCAAGTGCGATGCGCTCAGCTAGTTTTTTGCCCACCCCCTGTGCCGCTGTGAGGAGGCGTAGGTCGCCCTCGGCCAGGGCGCGGGCCAGCAGGGCAGTTGTTTGTGAAGAGAGCAGGTTAAGGGCCACCTTGGGCCCCACGCCCGAGACCGAGAGCAGCAGCTCAAACAGCTCGAGGCTGCGCTCCTCGGCAAATCCGTAGAGCGTGATCCCGTCTTCCTTGACGATCATCACGGTGTGGATTGCGGCCTCCTGGCCAATGGTTAGGGTGGCGAGGGTGTTGGCCGGACAAAAGGCCTGGAACCCCACCCCGCCCGACACCACCACCGCGAAGTTAACGCCCTTGGAAAGTACCTGGCCCTTAAGGTAGCGGATCATTGGGATAGCTTAAGGCGGATGGAGTATTGCGGGAAGCGGGGAGCTGGAAGATATCGGGCTGAAGCCAGGTCAGCACATTGGCACGAAAGGAACTTATGAATTGAGCGGACCTTGGGTCAGGGAGGGGCTTGTCTCAAGGGGACCTGCTTGAGATCCAGTGTATGTTTGGAAGAAGCACAAGTCCAAGAAGAAAACTCTTACGATCCGAATCGTCGTCTAGCAAAGTTAATTGGGTGAAAATACCAGTCCAAAGTGACCTCCCAACTCCAGTTTGTAAACACCCCGAATCGAGCCCTCGAGTATGGCCATTAAATCATGTTACCGGCTAGACAAGGGGGGGAGGCGACAGGTACACTACGAAATCGGGCGAGGGGCTGTAGCGCAGTTGGGAGCGCGTCGCAATCGCACTGCGAAGGTCAGGGGTTCGAATCCCCTCAGCTCCACCAACAGGTCGGAAGCCCCGCGAATCGGCGGGGTTTCCGTTTTTAATCACCCTTTGCGGATCCGATAATTTCCCAGGCTTTAGCAAAGGTGGGGATGCGGGCATTAGACTGGGCTCGAGACGCCATGCAGGGAATCGAGAAACGGCTGGCCGGACTGGCCCTAAAGCGGCCAGGGTTTGCTGTGGGGCTGTGGGGAGAGCCGGGAGTGGGGAAAACTCACGCGGCACGGAAGATCCTTGGGCGGGTCGGGTTTCGCAGCGTCTGTGTTGCGGCCACCAGCCCACTCAATCGGTTGGTTAAGGCCCTACCGCTGCCCACCAGCCTGCCGAGCTGGCTCGAGCGCGGCCTCGAGCGACTCAGTCGGGGCGAACTGGCCGAGACACAAAAACTCTCGGATTTCCTGGGAGCCCTTTTGGCGGAGTCGGGCCCGCTGGTGCTGGGCCTCGAAGACCTGCACGAGGCATCAGCCGAGCGCTCGGAGCTGTGGAACACCCTGGCCCAGAAGGTTCGGCGGACACCCGGCGTTGCGTTGTTGGCAACCAGTAGGGTACTCCCACCGGAGGGTTTCGAGGCGGCACGGGTTGAGCCCTTGGGTGTGGAGGAGAGCGAACAGCTGTTGAAGCAGGAATTGGGCGACACCCTGCCCGAGGAAGCCAACAGCTGGATTTTCTCCCGGGCCCGAGGGAACCCACTTTTCACTCTCGAGTACCTGCGGCACCTGACCCGCCAGGGCCACCTGTGGAACGACGGGCGGCGCTGGAACTGGCGCGAGCCTCCGAGTCATGCGATGCCGCTCACGGTCGAGGCCTTGATCGAGCAGACCTTGAAGACGGCCACTCTCGAACCTTTGCATCGAGAAGTGCTGGAGGCTCGAGGGCTACTCACTGGCCCTGACCCTCTGCTGTGGTCGGCCATGGTGGGGTGCGGCGCGGCCGAGTTCAAGCAAGCTCTGTCATACCTCGAGCAATCCGGCGTGTTGCATGGTGGCGACTTTGCCCATCCCCTTTACCGTGAGGTGGTGTCCCGAGGTGCACCGGCCGCCCGACAGCAGGGGTATGCGCGCCGAGCCGTGGCAGCACTGAACGACCCGGTAGCCAAGGCCGAGTTCCTCGAGCGAGCAAGTCTGGATGCCGATGTCACGCGGGAAGGATTAGTTCAGGCCGCCGAGGTATGTGAGGCCCGGGGGCAGAGCGTGGAAGCGGCGCGGTTCAGGGCGCGAGCTGCCCAGTTCGCGGTTGGAGAGATCCGCACCCGGCTTGCGCTTTCGGCGGCGCAGGTTCTGCGCACGGTCAGTCTTCCTGAGGCCACCCGACTCGCCGAGATGGTCCTGGAAGACCCGCGCGCCCCCACCGAGGCCGTATACCTGCTGGCCGAACTGCTGGCCTCAAGGGGGCGCATGGAAGAGGTTGGAGGGGTGCTGCGGCGGCTGTCCGAAGCGGAGCGCAACGGCGCTGAATGGCCCCGAAGGCTTCTGGGGCTGCGGGCGCACGTGCGCGACTTTTCGGGGGTGCTCGAGCTTTGGCAAACCCACCCGGAGTTGCGTGAAAATCCCGATCCGGAAGTGGTGTGCCACGTGGGCTGGGGTCTGGTGATCGGAGGGAAGCTGGAAGACGCTCGAGCCCTTCTGCAGCCACTTGAGGCTGAAAACTTGCCGCCCGAACGGGCAGGCGACGTTCACCAGCTGCGCGGAACGGTCTGCGCCTACCGGGGCGAACACACAGCAGCGGCGCGGCTGTACGAGTCTGCGGTGGGGGCTTACCGGCTGGCAGGGGCGGCTTCCAAACTGGTGATCGCCCTAAAGAATCGGGCCAACCTTCTGATCCGATTGGGCGAGCACCTTACCGCCAAGGTCGACCTCGAGGAGGCGCTCGAGCTGTGTGCGAACCTGGGTGACCATACGGGTCACGCCCAGGTGCAGACCACCTTGGGGCAGGTGTTGCTGGGTCTGGGCGAGTACGAGGCCGCTGAAAGCCGGCTGCAAGAGGCGCTGCGTACGCTCCACCGAACCGATCTGCTGCACATCGCCCACCACTGCGAGAACGTACTTTGCCAGCTGTACACGGCCTGGTCGCCGCCGCTAGGTCGGGTGATGGCACTAAAGCACGCCGAAAGCGCCTTGGCCCTGGCCCGTCGCATGAACCACCCGCGGTTCCTGGCGCAGGGAATGGCGCTTCTGGGGCAGTCCGAGACCCGACGGGGGAACCCCCAACGGGGCCTCGAGCTGTGCCAGCAAGCCCTCGAGATCGCCCAATCCTCCGCAGAGTCCGAGCTTCTTTGCATCGTACAAAGCTTTTGTGGCGAGGCCCTCGAGGTACTTGAACGTCCATCAGAGGCTCGAGAAGACTTCCTACAGGCCCTCCGACTGGCCGAGTCGACCGGTCTGATGTACGAGGCGCAGCGCATTGGACTGCGCCTGGACGCCCTGGAGAAAAACCCCTTAAGGGCCAAAACCCGACTGGAGTGGCTTTCTCAGCGAGGCCTGAGGAGCGGAGTGGCGCTGGCAGGTGAGCTGTTCCCCGCCCTCGAGCACCAGCCGTCGGCGGTCGTCGAGCCCGAATTGCCGCGACTCGAGGTGCTGGGGCCGATGGGTTGGCGCGTGGGCGAAGAGGTGCAGCCCGTGCGCGGTCAGAAGCGCAAGGAGTTGCTGGCGATGCTGCTGGAGGCCCGAATGGCCGGCCGGGCCGAGGTGGGCAAGCTCGAGTTGCTTGACGCGCTCTACCCCGAGGTCGATGAGGCCCAGGCTGGTGCAAGCCTCAAGACCGGCATTAGCCAGCTCCGCAGCGCCTACGGGCAGGCAGTGCTGCGAACCACCAGCGGCGGCTACGCGCTGGGCGAGGTCGAAAGCGACGCCGAGGCGTTTTTGCGGGACGGAAGCCCTGGGCTGTGGCGTGGCCCGTACCTGATCGACGCCGAGAGCCGCGACGAGAATGTGCGGGAGGGAATGTACCAGGCCCTAAAGCGTGCAGTGGAAGAGCGGCTCCAGTCCGACCCTGCCGAGGCGGTGCGCTCTAGCCGGATTCTGCTCGAGGCCGAGCCCTACGACTTGGGGGTATTGACCCTCGGACTTCGGGCGCTGCGGGCCAGCAACAACCACCGCAGCCTGGCCCGCGCCTACCATGCCGCGCGGGAGCGTATGCTGGAGGTTGGGGAATCCCTACCCGAGCAGTGGGCCGAGTTTCTTGAGATGGCCTCGTCAAGCCCGTAGTCTTCTACTGTACGGTTTGCCAAACCCAACACGGCCGGTATATGGCATTAGGAAAGCAGCACCCAAAAAAGGGATGGAGCGATGTATATCGCCAGAGTTACATCCAAGGAGAACGCGATGGCTCGAGTGCTTCTGATCCTGGCAATCCTGCTCACTTCTTGCTGGCACACCTCCCCCACCCCTCCGACAAACCCAAATCCAAATCCAAATCCGAACCCAAATCCAAATCCGAACCCAAATCCAAATCCGAACCCAAATCCCGCCCCCACTGGGCTGAGTAAAGCGGGACTGGTGTGGATGGACGAGGTCAGCACATACGACTTCAACCTGGAACCGCCCATTACTGGGGTCGTCACCACCGGCAGGGCCAGTTTTGTTCAGCTCGCCACCAGCGTTACCGAACCACCCACCAACTTCTTGGGCACCTTGGACGTCTGCACGGTGGGCTCGGACAGCACATACCAGCCGTCAATCGCTGCGGGAACAGGATTGGACGCGGGATCCGCCGTCACCATCAAGCGGGCGGACGCCAGCACCTTCTCAACCCTGTCCAAACTGGGCACCGGAACGTACCAGGGCTCGAGCCCCGCGACGTTGCCCACTGGTATCCAAGTGACCATTCCGGGGGCCGATTTCCCGGCAGTCAACGCCGCGCTAACAGTGGCCTCGGTACCCACCGCGGTGAGTGCACAGGGTTTCACCCAGTTCGAACCGCCAGTGGGCGTGGGCGCCGACCTTGCCGACAACACGGTCTGGAAGTGGGCCACGGTGGCGCTGCCGGCAGCCACCAGTAGCGCTATGGTGATGGTGGCACGCGGAAACCTTGGCGGAGGAAATACGGTCACAGTAGTGTGCAAAGCTCGAGACGACGGCGAGTTCGCACTCCCCGCTGCCACCATTGCCGACCTCGAGACGCGCGGCCTCACCACCATTAGGGTGGCCTCCTCGGGGCGGTTTATTGTCCAGACTCAGACCGTGGGCACAGGTGCCTACTTGGTGAAAGTGACCTCGAGTCAGCTCAAGGCCCCCTAGGGCGCACGGCACTAGGCAGACCAGCCTCAGTAGAGCTTTTGTCCCGTCCAGGATTGCGCGTTGACTACCTCGAGATTGCGTGCTTGGCCCGTTCGAGTGCGCTGGGCTTTCTCGCGGCCATGCGGTCAATCAGAGCCTGTACCTCCGGGCTGACCACGGCCTGCACAATCATGCTTCCGCTGACAAAGTCTATGGGCGGCCCCATCTCCTCTTCGGCCCGATGGAGGCACTCGGCATAGAAGCGTGTGGCCTGTCTCGAAGCCACGCCCATCTCGTGAGGCAGGTGTTCGAAGCGCTCGAAATATACTTCCAAGGCCCGGTTGTTGATCGCAGCCTGGCTATGTCTGGCGGGTTTAGGTATGGTCTTGCCCATCTCGAGCCTCCGGGGCGGGTGCAGTTCAGCCGACTGGTTTGAGGGGGTGAAGAGGTAGTTCAGGCGACACAACAGACCGCGTTGCCTGTTCGGATGATGTCATTATCGCACGCCGGGCGGTGAGAACCCTACAGCGCCTCAGCCCATACCTCGAGGGTCTCCAGCCGGGTGGCCCCGTAGGTGGTGCTGAAAGCCACATCGGCGGCGTCGCGCCCCTTGGCGACCACCACCCGGCCCGTACGCGGCGTGTTGTGCCGGGCATCAAAAGTGTGCCAGCCACTGCCCAAATAGACCTCGAACCAGGCGTGGAAGTCCATTGGGAGGCCGTCGGGAGTTACCCCTATCTCGGGCAAGTAGCCGCTCACATAGCGGGCCGGGAGACTCAAGGCGCGGCAAAAGGAGACGCCGAGGTGGGCAAAGTCGCGACAGACCGCCTCGCCACGCTCTAGCGCCTCTAGTGCCGAGGTACCCGATCCACTCCCGGCCTGATACCGGACGTTTTCGTGCAGCCAGTCGCAGACCGCCTGCACCTGCGGCCAGCCGTCCTCAAACCCACCGAAGCGCTCCCAGGCGGTGGTAGTCAGCAGGTCGGAAGGACAGTAGCGGCTGGGCAGAGTGTAGTGCAGCACCGCGTTGGGCAGGTCCTGCACCGGGACCTTGCGCAGTCGGTGATGAACCGCGTCCGGGTTTGGCGACACCTCGGTGATCGACTCGTGGCGTAGACGCAAGCTGCCCTGATCAGCCATTACCCGCCAGATTCGGTTTCCGTAAAGGTCTCGATAGGAGCTGAAGTGTAGCGGCTGAGGGCTGAAGGAGAGGCTGGTCTGAAGGAGGTGCTGGCTCGGGGTGTTCTTGGGCTCGAGGGCAAAAATCAATGGGGCGGCCATGGGGAGGCTGTAGGTCAGTTCACAACCCACCCGTATTGTGTGCACTGTCGCAGGCGGGTTCACCGCCGCAGTCTATCCCAAAGACCCTCTGCCTCGGCCTCACTGATGAAGGAAGAGTTGCTCGTCCTTGCGAACGAAGCCCATTCTGCGGATCATCGCCTCTTTAAACGCCGGACTCTCGGCCGCGTCTACCTCGTCGGCAAGAGCGGTGATTTGCTGGCTGAGGCGTTCGACGCTGGCCTGGGTGGCCCGAATCTCGGTGCGTGTCTGGAAGTATCGCTGGGTCTCGAGGCCCACCAGTACCATCATGTGGAGCGTCCCCAACGCGAAAACAAGATGTAAAAAGCGATAAATTGGCTTCTCCACGACGTTCGCAGTATATCATGGCCCTTCGAAATCGTGCTAGTGGGTCAATTGCGGGCCTCGAGGTCGAGATGTGGTGTTGCCGTGCCGCGAATTCACACTTTTCTTCAAGTTTCGCCAACAGGGACACGCGTATGGGCAAGAAAGCGTATACTGGACAAATTATGTAGCCAAGAGTACACTCACCGGATTAGCTTTTCACTGCGTAAGGGTGACTTTTTTTTGAAAATAGTTTATATTATACAAAGTTGTACAACCTAACGATCTTTAAATGTGGGTTGGGAGGCTGGCGTATAGGGGGCGGTTATGGCAAAGCTGAAGGAACGGGAGAACTATCGGTCGCGGTTGAAAGGCGTGGGGCTTCGCCACACGCTGCCCAGGGAGCGCATACTGATTTACCTGGACAAGAAGAGCACCCACCCCACCCCCGAGGAGTTATACCAGGGCCTTAAGAAAAAGGGCTATAACATCGGCCTCTCCACCGTTTACCTAAATCTCCAGGTGCTTCGCGACTCCGGTCTGCTGTGGGAGTTTAAAGACCAGAAAGGCAACACCCGCTACGACGGCTTTAATGAGAAGCACCATCACCTGTTCTGCCTTCAGTGCGGCAGCATAGAAGATGTGCTGATCCGCGAGCTGCCAGAGTTCGACCCGGACCCCATCAAAAAGGCCGTCGAGGCCCGCAACGGGTGGTTCGTCGAGGAAGCCCGCCTCGAGCTGCGCGGGGTTTGCCCGCAATGCCAGTAAGGCCGTGCTCTTTCGTTCGACTCTAAAACCCATGAATCCAGCTCGAGTGTCCCTCGAGCTTTTTTCTTGCTCAGGGCTCCACAACCTTAAGATGTCACCGCAGGACGGCGGTGCCTTGCCCCAAAACCTCCCGAAAAACTGTCTCCAACAGTGTTTTCAACTCGGCGTGAAGCCGATTTTCGCTATAGTACCACTGTGGGCACTTGACGATCGACCTATAATGACGCCATGACCCTCACCGCCCCGCAACAACTGCGCTACCGCCTAACCTACGGGGGACACTCGGCTGGGGAGCAGCGCCTGACCCTCGAGCCGCGCAGGGAGGGGATGCGTCTGACCCTCGAGGCCAGCGTGGAGATGCCTCAGCCGCGCACCCGCCAACGGTGGGAATCCGAGCTGGACAAGGAAGGGGTGCCGCGCCGATACCGCGAGCGGGTGGAGGGCGGGGGCAGCCGACTGATGGAAGTGGAGTTCTCCAAAGCCGACGGCCTGGTCTCGGTTCGCCAGGGTCGCGAAGAGTTCTCCATCCCCTACCTGGCCGAGATGCACGACCCTCTTTCGCTGATCCTGGCGGTTGGAAGCCTCTCGCTCGAGGTCGGGCAGGTCAAGATGTTTGCCATGGTGGGCGGACGGGCCTACGCCGAGCGGCTGTCCGACCAGACCCGCGAGACCCCCGAGGGCGAACAGTCGCTAAAGGTCTACCGCCTCCGTCCTGGACTAAGCCTCCTGTACTTCGATCCCGAAGGCTACCCCGTGCGTCTGACCCAAAAAGTCGGCGAGCACGTGTTCGAGGCCGAACTCGAGCAGATTCAAGAAGTGGACGCTCGACAGCTCCGCGAGTCCAAGGAGGCACGCGAGCCCCGCGAACCCCGCCCGCAGGGCCGAGAACCCGGACCAGGGGGACGCGAGCGGAGTCGGATCGTTGGGCGGAACTCGAGTCGGGGCGAAGGCAGCCGTCCGAGAGTTGTTTCCGGCGAACCTCCTGCCGAACGAGGCCAACAGAACCGCCAGCGTCCGCAACCGCAGCCCAGCCAAAGTGCCCCTGCCGAACCCCAGGGCGAAGGCAAGGAGAAGACCGGCGAGTCCTCCTCTTCTCGCCGCAGGCGCCGGCGCAGAAGGTATAGCTGAGTCCGGGGCAGTTTGTCGAGTCCCGCGACCTCGTAGCCACCAAGACCACCGAATCCCCGTCAACGTTACCCGAATCCAAAAGCCTTCGCGTCCGCTGTTGTTGGTTCCGCTCGACCTTTGTGTTGGTCTCGCCCCGGTTTACCACCCCTATGATTCGAACGCCTGATGAAATCCGCGCCCGGTTCGCAAACCGCCGCATGACGGTAGAGTACGGAGACGCCCTTGAGACCGTTCGCGAAATCCTTAAGCGCGTAGAGACCGAAGGCGACGCTGCCCTCGACGAGATCAGCGTTCGTCTGGACGGCTCGCCCGTGGACGAAGTACCCAAGAAAGTTTGGCGTGAGGCCTACGAGGGCCTGGACTCCGAGTTGCGCGACGGACTCGAGACCGCCAAGGAGCGGATCGAACAGTTTTACTCCTTGGAGCCCCGAGGGGGGTTTCTCGAGGCAACCGAGCAAGGGGTGCTGGGGCAGCTTATACGCCCTCTGGACCGTGTGGGGGTCTACGTGCCCGGCGGAAGTGCGCCGCTGCTCTCAACTGTGCTGATGACGGTGGTTCCGGCCCGGGTGGCCGGGGTGGGTGAAATTGTGATGGCCTCGCCGCCCAAGCTTCATCCGGCAATTCTGGCGGCGGCCTGGGTGGCGGGAGCAGACCGGCTGTTCGCCATGGGCGGAGCCCAGGCGGTGGGGGCACTTGCGTATGGGACGGCCCGGGTGCCGCGCGTGGACAAGGTAATGGGGCCAGGGAACCGTTACGTGGTTCTGGCCAAGCGTGAGGTCTATGGCGTGGTGGGAATGGAGGGGCTGCCCGGCCCTACCGAGACCTTGATCGTGGCCGACCAAACCGCCGACCCCCGGCTGCTGGCTGCGGACATGCTGGCCCAGGCCGAACACGGAGCAGACTCCGAGGCCTGGCTGCTTTCCACTCATCTCGAGCTTCTCGAGGCTGTCAGGGCCGAACTCGGGCGCCAGCTTGAAAGCCTACCGAGATCCGAAGTTGCCCGGGCGGCCTTGGCCCGCAGCGGCCTAGTACAGGTGACCAGCATGGACCAAGCCCTCGAGTTGGCCAACCTCTATGCCCCGGAACACCTCTGCCTCAGTGTCCAAGACCCATTGGCCCTGCTGGGCCGGGTTAGGAATGCCGGTGGGGTGTTTCTGGGTGAGCACTCGTGCGAGGCGTTGGGCGACTACATTGCCGGGCCAAGCCATGTGATGCCCACAATCGGCACGGCCCGCTTTGGCGCGGGTTTGGCGGTGCGAGACTTCCTCAAAGCCATTCCGGTGGTGGGGCTTACCGCCGAAGGCGCTGCCCGGCTATCGACGCTGGGCGCGCGGATGGCGCGGGAGGAAGGTCTGGAGGCCCACGCCCGGGCACTAGTCCTACGTGCAGCGCGTAACGTCTAAATTTGGTAGCAAATGGGTGAAAACCCAGCTACACTTCTAGCGATGGGCGGTTTTCGCGTTCTTTGGCTTGGTGATACCAAGCGTACCGTATATTTTTGGGGCCTGGTGCTGGCCATACCTAGCCTTTTGCTGGTCTGGGGGCTCCAGCTCCAAGACCCCTACATCCGGTTTGCCTACCCTACCCTGGCCGGGCTATGCGCGTTCTGGGGTTGGCGGCTGTGGCTGAACGCCCCTCTCGAGAGCATCGAGCAGTCGGCCACGCTGGGGGTGGGACTGCTTTTTGCCGGAAAGTTCGCCTACAGCTTCATACTGGCCACAGACCCCGGCGCGCAGTGGCGCGAGATCGAAAGTTCCTACTGGGCCATGACTTATGTCATGATACTGGCCTACATTGCCTTTCTACCGACGCGTGCCCTGGTAGTAGCGTTGGCGATCGTCGGATTTACTGCGCTGGTGGGGCTAACCCGCTTGTTTCCTGGGTTGAGCGACGGCAGCTACCGTGAAGAGTTTATAGCCTTTGCCCGAAGCGAAATCCGCCTTCTGGCAATGGCATGGCTGATATACATCCTCGCGGCGGTAAAGGACCGCCTGCAAGTCGCCACCCAACAGGCCCATCATATGGAACGACTGGCCCGCACCGACCCCCTGACCGGACTCCCAAACCGCTTGGCCCTGAGCGAAGACCTTGCCGAGGCCGTGCAGACCCCCCAAGATCTCTTCTTGGTGATGGTGGACATTGACCACTTCAAACGTATCAATGATCAGTACGGCCACAACACCGGCGATAAAGTGCTCATGGAAGTGGCCAAACGCCTGCGGGCTCGCCTGCGCAAGGGCGACATCCTGGGCCGCTGGGGCGGTGAGGAGCTGATCGTGCTGATGCGCGGAAACAACCCCGATGACATCGTGCAGGCGGTCGAGCGCCTACGTGAAGAGATCGCCCTTTGGCCCTTCTTGGGCGTGGGTGCGGTCTCGGCAAGCTTTGGGGTAGCTCAGGGCATTGAAGGCGATACCCCCCACACCTTGCTCAATCGTGCCGACATGGCCCTCTACCGGGCCAAACACTCGGGCAGAAACCGGGTGGAAATTTAGCCGGTTTTTCGCAAATATCGTGAACCAAGCCCGCTCGAGCAGGCCCCCGGGGTCAAGACCCACTTGCCCACAACTTTTTCGTGTCTGGTGGCCCTGATTACGGCGCCCGCTTCTCGCCCCACCTCAGCCTTGCGGTAAACTGCCCCCATGCGGGCCAGGTCGTACCTCTTTACCCTTTACATGGAGTATCTTCACGAGGACAGCCGTGCCTGGGTGGGGGACTTAATTCGGTGGATGGAGTTGCTCGGGTTCTCCGAGCCTGCCGTCAGGGCCGCGCTCTCGAGGAGTGTCAAGAGGGGCTGGATAATCCCCGAAAAAGACGGGCGAAAGGCTTTTTATCGGCTCTCTGATCGGGTGGGGTGGCAGGTCGGGCGCATTCGGGAGCGGCTATACGGCTACGGATCGGAGTGGGACGGGAACTGGCGTATCTTGGTCTACGCGGTGCCGGAGGCCAAGCGGACGGTGCGGGATCGGTTCCGCAATGAGTTGATTCTGTTGGGCTTCGGAACGCCTGCGCCGGGGGTTTGGGTTAGCCCCAACGGCAGCCTCGAGGCGGCCCGCGACCTGGTTGGATTTTACGGGTTACAGAAATACGTCGAACTCTTCCTATCTCAGCGTCACTCCGACACCTCCACCACCGAATTCATCCAGAAGTCGTATAACCTCGAGGCGGCCCAGCTCCGCTACCGGGCCTTTTTGGCTCAAAAAGATGCCGCCCCCAAGACCCCCGAAGAGGGTTTCGTGCGCCTAACCCATATGATCCATCAGGCCCGTAAGAACCTTTTCCTTGACCCTGGCCTTCCGCCCGAGCTGACGCCGTCAGGTTTTTTGGGAGGCCGCGCCAAGGAGAAGTTCCTCGAGCAATACGCCTTATTGCGTAAGAAGGCGGAGCCGCTTCTGCTCGAGAATAGTCTGGTTGCGTCGGACTGAGCGCACCTCGGAGCGTTAACCCTCCACCACTCCCTAAGTGCGGTCCCCACGCATTCTCCCTATAGCGGTTTTTGCTGTGGGGAGTGCATTTCCTCCATCGCGGCGGGAGGTAATGGTGGGAAACACGATGAATGCTGAGGGTCACTGAGCCGGAAGAACCTCGGCCGAGCTCATGTCGCCCAGCATATAGGCATAGTCACCCGCATGGACCTTGGTAAGGGTATTACGAACCAATACCAGCCGGGTCTGTTCGAATGGGGCGCGGAACTCCTCGAGCAACTCGAACGTCTGCGAGTCCAGCACCCGGCCCAGCAGGGTACCCCCCGGCACCACCTCCCCCAGCCGCTCGGCGGTGACCTCCGGATGCAGCACGCCGCCGTAGCGGGGGCGCACAATGGCCATCTTGTTGAGCACAACCTGCTCGGGAGCCGGGGTCTTCAGGCCGGGCACCACGCCCAAGTGGCGCAGGCCGTTCATTACCCCCTCAAAGCCCCGGCGCAGGTACACCGGGTCGAGCTGACCGCCGCCCCCAATTTCTGCGACCGCTACCGGCCTATGCTTGAACACGCCGGTAAGGGTGCCGCTGTAGCTGGGGCCGGTGCCCGAGGCGCGGTACATGGTGGGAAACAGAAAGGCGCGGGATAGCTCCTCGTCGGTGTTGATGTAGACGTAGTCGACCGTAGGGGCCGACCCGCCCGCGTGCAGGTCGAGGAGGGCCTCGAGGCGGGGCTCGAGGTATTCCACCAGCGAGCGCGCAATCAACTCGGAGAGCCAGCTATCAGCGGTGCCGGGAAAGACCCGGTTGAGGTTGAGCATGTCGGTGGGGGTATTGCGGGTGAAGGCCTCGAAGGCGGGCGGGTTGCAGACCGGGATAACCACCAGCCGGCCCGCGATTTCCATTTGTTTCGCGGCCTCAACCACCCGGCGGCAGACTTCGGTCCCCGGCAGTTCGTCGCCGTGAATAGAGGCGGTGATGCCCACCGTGGGGCCGGGTCTGGAGCCCTCTAGGACATGCGCGGCTATCCGCAGGTCCATGCCGCTGGCCATCCGGGTCACTTGGATCCACTCGATGCGGTGTTGGGTCATTAGTAGCTCCTTTGTGGGAGGTTCGAGGTTTGCAGATCTACGGGCCGTTTCCCGCCTTACAACCGGTCAATCCTTGGGCATAGTTTGCCAGTGAGCGCGGAGTGTGCTTGGGGAGTGCATGTGGTTGTAGAGATGGGCGATTCCCTGTGGTCGGTCGGCTGCACCAACCCGGTTCCACCAAGCTCCAACCACCGTGCCGCCCCACCAGTAGGCCGAGACGAAGATCGAGCGCAACCGATGCGTGGCAAAGCGCAACTTGCCTTCGATCCTGGCCTCCGAGGCGAAACAGACTTCGCGCAAGTACTGTGCGGCCTCGGCTGGAGTTGTCCGCCGGGTGCCCAGGCCGTGGGCGACCTCGAGGGTGCAAGCCCACTGCAGGCGGTGCTGCGCCCAGGCCACGCGGTCGAAGCGTTCGGTGCGGAACTCGAGGAGGTCGAGTCCACGCTCGGCGATGCCCTCGAAGAGTACGCTCGAGGCACTATCGGTGATTACCAGGGCGGAGTCGGGCAGCATGGCCCCTCTGGCAAAGCTCGCTGCGCGGTGACCCATGTGGGCGTAGTGTCCCGGGTAGGCCTCGTGGGCGGCCAGGTGTTTGAGGGCGGCGCGGGTGTAGGGCAGGTCGGTGTTGATCCAGATCTGCCGGCCCGGATAGTCGCAGTAGGCGCTGAAGGGCACGCCGCTAACCGCTTTGACCGCAATGGCATCAGCGGGCAGCTCGAGCGACGGTAGTTGATCTCGTGTTCGCCTCTGTAACTCGTCGATCCAGGCTTGCAAGACCGTCGAGACCTCGCCTGAGGGCACCCCGTCAAGCTCGGCATAAGCCTCATACCCAGCCCGGCCCGTAGGCAAACCCGCATCCTGGAGCGCGCGGTCTCGGGCCTCCCGGGCGGCCTGCATCCAGTCAGGGGGCAGCGGCCGGGGGTCGACCCTCAGACAGCCCGAAACCCCCTCTTCGTAGGTTACCGAAGAATCCGTGATCCAGCGCAGCAGGTTGGCGACCGATAGGGCTTGCTCGGAAAGCCAGTCCCGAGCCAGCGGGTCGGTGAGGCTCGAGGCGGTCTCGGCCAAGCGGAGTAGTCGGACTCTAGTCTCTCCCAGATCCATCGGCTCAGCCACGAGACCTGACCAGTGCACCGGAACCAGGCCCTCGGCGTCCAGCACTTCCGGTCCCGAACCCGACCTGACCGCAGCATCGGCACCCAAAACCAAGTGGGCCAGCTCGAGGGAGACCGCCTGGGGGGTTTTCATCGGCTTATCGCCCCCTCCTGGGATCGAGCACGTCGCGCAGGCCGTCGCCGAGCAGATTGAAGCCCAGCACCGTGACCATAATGGCCAGCCCCGCGAAGGTGGAGATGTAGGCCGACTGGCGCAGAAATTGCAGGCCAGTGTTGACGATACCGCCCCAGGTAGGGGTGGGGGGCTGCACGCCAAGACCCAGGAAGGAGAGCGCAGCCTCGGCAGTTATCGCGTTGCCGATGCCCACCGTTGCGACAACCAGGAGCGGACCAATGGCATTGGGGAGGATGTGTCTAAACAGGGTGCGGACCCAGCCCGCCCCAAGCGCCCGGCTGGCCTCGACGAACTCCTCCTCGCGCAGGGCCAGAATGCTCGAGCGCACCACGCGGGCATAGGTCGTCCAGTAGACCAGCCCCAGCGCGATGATCACGCTGGATACGCTCGGCCCCAGTGCGGCGACGAGCGCCAGGGCCAGCAGGATGGGTGGAAAGGCCAGGAAGACGTCCACAGTGCGGCTGATCAAGCTATCCACCCCGCCGCCCAGGTAGCCCGCCAGCGCCCCCAGCGTCACCCCGATTAGCACCGCCAGCCCCACCGACAAGAGCCCCACCTGAATCGAAATCCTCGAGCCCAGCACCAGCCTCGAGAGGTTGTCGCGCCCGAAGTGGTCGGTACCCAGAAGGTGTTGGGGGCTGGGGGCCTGGAAGCGGCGAGCGAAGTCGCGGTCTTCGGGGTCGTAGGGTGCTAGGAGGGGGGCGAACACCGCCATAAAGAGCACCAACAGCACGATCAGCCCGCCCGCCAGCGCGCCTGGGTTGCGGCGAAATCGGTTCCAGAGTCGGGACCTAGCCATATCGGATGCGGGGATTGACGAAGGCGTAGGAGAGGTCGATGAGCAGGTTGACCAAGCTAACCAGCAGGGCCACCACGATCACTGTGCCTTGCACCACCGGGTAGTCGCGCTGGTTGATGGCCCCGACTACCAGTCGGCCCAGGCCCGGCCAGGCGTAGATGCTTTCGGTGATGACCGCGCCGCCCAGTAAGGTGCCAAACTGAAGGCCCAGCACCGTCAGGATGGGCAAGAAGGCGTTGCGGAGGGCATGCCGGTAGATCACCGCCCGCTCCGACAGACCCTTGGAGCGGGCGGTACGTACGTAGTCAAGGGCTAAGACCTCGAGCATAGAGCCACGGGTTAGGCGGGTCACTATGGCGATGGGCCCCAGCGCAAGGGTGAGGGCGGGCAGAAAGGCGTAACGCAACGACTCGCCCAGCTGGACTATAGATCCGCTCGCCAGGGAGGGAAACAAGCCTTCACCGCGCCCGAAAGAGGGTAGCCATCCCAGCTGAAGTGAGAACAACTGGATGGCCAGGATCGCGAACCAGAACAGCGGCATCGAGACGCCCAACAAGGCCCCCACCGTCACAATCAGGTCGAGCGGGGTGTTGGCACGGGCGGCGGCCAGAATACCCAGCGGCAACGCAACGACCACGGTGATGACCAGGGCCAGTGCAGCCAGCTCGAGGGTCGGGGTCAGGGCTTGGCCCAACACCTCTGTCACCCTCGAGCCTTGAAAGATGCTGCGCCCAAACTCACCTTGGAGCACGTTGCTCACGTAGCGGGCGAACTGTACAGGCACCGGCTGGTCTAACCCCAGCCGGACCCTGGCCTCAGCGATTTCCTCCGCCGAACCCTCGAGGCCCAGGTACACCACCGCCGGATCGCCGGGCACCAGCCGCAGGGTCAGAAACACCACCAGCAGCACCCCGAGCATCACGGGGAAAAACAGGAGCAGTCGGCGAACGGTGTACTGAAGCATGGAGGGTTCTCACTTGAACTTCAAAAGGAGGCAGATGCGACACTTCTCGGCTTGAATCGCTCAGTGCAGGCCCGAACAACACGGTGGGGATAACTCGGGCCAAAACCTAGACAAAACTCGGCAGAAAAGTTCAGTAAGGCCGGCGAGGTCGATTCGTGAACTCGAAGGGTTCTCACCGCAAGTTGCAAGCAGCGCCATTGTGAGGGTTGAGCACCCTAAGAAGCACCTTTCACCTACGTCTGGCCGGAACCGATTTCGGATCAACTCAAGATCAATCCGAAGGCTGGCCTGTGAGATGAAGGAGCCTCAGAGACCCACAGCATGTCGGCCGGGATTGCTAGAAGCTGGCCGACTCCAGGGAGTACCAGGATGCTGCGGGGTGCACAACGAAGCCTTTGAGCCGGCGGTCGTGCATCACCACATACCCCTGGTAGAGCAGGAAGATCACGGGCACGTCCTCGGTGACGGTCTGTGCAATCTGACCATATAGGCTGCGGCGTAGGGAGAGGTTGTTGGTGAGGCGGGCGTCCTCGAGCAGGGTGTCAACTACGCTGGATGAGTATTTACCATAGTTGTTAGAACCGTTCGTCTTGAACATCCGGTAGGCGGCACGGTCGGGGTCGGTCAGGTTGAGGAGGCCCACCAGGGTGATCTGAAATCTGCCGGCCAGCAGGTCATTCAGCATGGCGGCAAAGTCGTAGACCCTGATCTTCACGTCAATTCCGGCCTTGCGCCACTCCCCTTGGAGGTACTCCAGAACCTGCTGGCGGTTGGGGTCGATATTGGTGACGATCTCAATGGTGAGGGGCTGTCCACCCCGCTGCCGCACTGCCCCAGCCCGCGGCGCCACCCAGCCGGCCGCGGTGAGGAGTTGGTCGGCCCGGGCAGTGTCGAGGTCGTAGTCAACGCCCTTGGCCGAGTAGTAGTCGCTGCCCGGCAGCAGGAAGGAGCGGCCAGGGGTGTCCATACCAAAAAAGATCTGCTTGGAGATGGTGTCCTTGTTGGTCAGGTAGGCCAGGGCCTGGCGCACCCGACGATCGGAGAGGATAGGGTCGCGGGTGTTGAGGCCGAGGTAGGTGATGCCCAGCGCGTTAGTCTTGGTGACCTGGATTTGCGGGCTCTTGCTAAGGCGATCCACCTCCTGCGGCGGCACCGGCGAGTGGATCAGCTGGAGGTCGCCCGACTCGAGGGCCAGCAGCCGTACGTTGTTGTCGGGGATGGGGCGGATCAACAGCCGCTCGAACTTGGGCTTTCCACGCCAGTAGCGATCGTTGGCGGCAAGTTCAATTAGGCTGCCCTTCTGCCAGCGGGCCAGACGGAACGGACCCGTCCCTACCGGCTGGGTACCGAAGTCGGCGCCCAGGCGGGTAGCAGCGTCCTTGGAGACGATCCCCATATTGAGGTAGGCCAGCAGCGGCGCAAACGGCTCAGAGAGGGTAAAACGAACCGTAAGGGCGTCTGGGGCTTCGACCTTGGTGATGGGGGTGTATAGGGCACGGTTGGGCGAGTTGAAGCGGGTATCGAGCACGGTGGTGTAGGTGAAGACCACATCCTCCGAGGTGAACGGCTTGCCGTCGTGAAAGACCACGTTCGGACGGAGCTTGACCTCGAGCAGGGTCGGGTTGATGTAGCGCCACGATGCCGCCAGATCCGGAACCGGCTTAAGCTTTGGGTCGAGCCGGATCAGCCCGTTGAAGATCAACTCCTGCATCCGGAAGGCGCTGGTGTCGCGCGCCAGACGGGGGTCCATGGTCCCCGGATCAACATCCAGCCCGATGTTTAGGGTCTGGGCAAAAGCCCCCGCCAACAGCACAACCAGCAGACTCAGCATCCTACGCACGGCAGCACCTCCTGCGATAAAGGGTTTCCTAAAGCCGATCCTCTCCCCTACCCGATCTGTTCATCCTCCCAGCTCCTTGGTAATGGCCTCAGCCTGTCCAAGCAAGCTCGAAACCAGTCCTTGCGCGACTTCCGGACCCATCCGGGTTACCGGCCCGCCCGCCGCCAGACAGCCCACCAGCACTCCGGCATTCAGCACGGGTACCGCCACCGCCGCCGCCCCCAAGTTGACTTCGTTGGCAGTGTAGGCCCAACCCTGAGCACGCACCGACACGATTTCGCGCTCGAGCCGCGACCTCTCGGCCGGGTCCAGCACCGCAGTGGCTTTGGCCCTCCCGTCGGCCTCCCCGAAGGCCAAAAACACCCGCCCAGCAGAGCCCCGGTGCAGCGGAAAACGTGTGCCCGGCGAAAGCGCAAAGCGGAGCGCGGAAGGCGACTCCACCACTTCTAGCACCAGCGCCGAGAGGTCATCCGCCACGATGAACGAGGCCGTCTCGCCGGTAATGGCGGCGAGGTGCTCCAGCGAGGGCCGGACGATTTCGCGAAGTGCCGCCGCAGGACTTGCGCTGTGGGCCAGAAGGGCCATTCGGTAGCCCAGGGTGTAGCGGGCTGAGCCGGGAATCTGGCGCACGTAGCCGTGACGGCGCAGGTCTTGCAGCAACCGGTGGGTGGTGCTCTTGGGCAGCTCGAGGTGGGTGGCCAGCCCGGCCACCTCCCAACTCGGCTGCACCCCAAATGCTGAGAGCACCCGCAGCAGTTTGTCCGAGGCCGAATTGGTCGGGGGCTCGGCCTCTGGTGTTCTATCAGATAGAACGCTATTCAATGTAGTGGAATGTTATCCAGGTTAATATCTCAAGTCAATACCCTCTAAACCTCCCCAATAGCCGGTGCGCTCCTACACGGGGTGGTCTGAAGTCGCCTTCAAGTATGTCGGCGGGGGCTGTACTTGCCGGTTCCCGACTCCCTTTGGGTCGGCTCGATAATGAGGGTTTGTCGTCTTCAGGACAGTAGACCGGCGTTCACCAGCAGCTGCCTTAGCATCTCGAGGTTTTTCAGCGCATGGCCTTTCGTGGTGTTGTTGAATATGAAGTGAGCCTGGGTAATCGTCTCCTGCTCCTTTGCCTCGAGCAGGCTACGCACCCAGAAATCGAGTTCGGCCTCGTCGTAGCGGTAGTCGTGGCGCTCGGACTGGTCTTTTCCCTCGTACCATTTCTCTTTGTTGCGGCCCGAGAGCCGGATGTAGGCAATCTCGCTAGTGAGGTGGAGCTGATTTTTTGGCAGCCCGGGCAGCGGCGGGTAGTCGGTGCTGGTCCAGGTCAAGCCCGCTTGCCGGAATGCCTGCCGCACCTCCAGGATGTCCCAGGAGTTGTGGCGGAACTCCACAGCAAGGCCGCCGGGGGCCAGGGACTTATCCGAGAACCGCCCGACCAGTCCGGCGAAGTACTTCCGATTCTCGGGCGTGCGGTGAAAGCGCTGGGGAAACTGGGCCAAAAACGGCCCCAGCACCCCCGCCTCGCGGAGGGGCGCGACCGACTCGAGCAAGCGCTTGTAGTCCTCGTCCTGCGCGCTAAGGTCATGGGTCATGGACTGGTGGATCTTGACTGCCCAGTGAACCCGGCCGCCAGACTTCTTGAGCATTCCCTCGAAGGCCTTGATGCCCGGAATCCCGTAAAAGCTCGAGTTCAGCTCCACCGCATTAAAGTGCTGTGCGTAAACCGTGAGCCACTGGTCTTTTTTTACCTCCGGTGGGTATAGCTGCCCTACCCAGTCTTCATTGGTATAGCCCCCAGTTCCCAGGTAGATCTCCATGGCTTTAGGGTACAGCGGCAGGACAGGGGTGAAAGCGACGGAAGTCAATGAAGAACCCCGCCGCAAGCGGACGGGGTATCGCGCCCGCCCTACGGCCCGAACAGTCTCGGCTGCTCGATCCGGTGTAGCTGTTTGTACTGCTGGCCCTGCTTCTTGACGTATTGCCCCACCGCCCGCTCGTTACCGT
>JANRLD010000031.1:0-79441 GCA_033762915.1 Meiothermus sp.
GGTGGCCCCCACCCCGGCCCTGCGCCGGCAGGCCCCGCTCAGCGTCGCACAAGCCCAGCTGCTGCTGCAATCGGCCAAGACCGACCCCCAGGGCTACTGGGCAGGGATCGCGGGGGAACTCGAGTGGTTCTCGGCCTGGAACCAGACCCTCGAGGGGGGCTTCGGCGACTTCCGGTACTTCGCGGGCGGGCTCTCCAACGTCTCGGTCAACTGCGTGGACCGGCACGCGGCCAGCAGCCCCAACAAGGTGGCGGTCTTCTACGAGCGCGAAGATGGCCTGCGCGAGGTCTGGACCTACCGCCAGTTGTCCGCCGAGACCAACCGCTTTGCCAACGCGCTGCGGGCCGCGGGGGTGCGTAAGGGCGACCGGGTGGCGGTCTTCATGTCCAACAACCCCGAGGTCTTCGCGGTGATTCAGGCTTGTTACCGGGTCGGGGCTATTTACAGCGTGAGCTTTGCCGGTTTCTCGCCGGACGCCTTGCGCGACCGGCTGGTGGACGCACAGCCCAGGCTGGTGGTGGTGGCCGACGGCAGCCCCCGGCGCGGCAAGACGGTGCCGCTCAAAGAGACCCTGGACGCCGCCTTGGGGGGCGTGGGCTCGGTGGAAAAGGTGGTGGTGATCCCCCGGATGGGCCTCGAGGTGCCAATGCAGGCCGGGCGGGACGTGTTCTACGCCGACTTCGTGGCCGGGCACAGCGCCCACTGCGCGCCGGAGGCCCTCGAGGCCAACGAGCCGGGCTTCATCATCTACACTTCGGGCACCACCTCCAAGCCCAAGGGGCTGATGCACAGCGGGATCGGCTTCACCGTGGGGGCCTACGCCAACGTCAAGTGGGCGCTCAACCTGCGGCCCGACGACGTGTACTGGTGCACCGCCGACGTGGGCTGGCTGACCTTTCCCATCTTCGCCCTGGTGGGCGGGCTGGCCCACGGCGCGACCCTAGTGGTCTACGAGGGCGCACCGGATTTCCCCGGCCCGGGCAGGTTCTACGAGGTGCTGGGCCGCTACGGGGTCAACAAGGTCTTCACCGCCCCAACCCTGCTGCGGATGCTGCGCCGGGCGGGCGACGGGTTCATCCAGAACACCGAGCAGCTCGAGCTGGTCTCGCTGGTGGGCGAGCCGCTCGACCCCGGCACCTTCTACTGGACCCAGGACGTCCTGGGCGGCGGGCGGGCCTTCGTCAACAACACCTACGGCCAGACCGAGACCGGCACCGCCTGGGCCTCGAGCCTGGTCGGTTTGACCGCCACCAAGCCCGGCTCCTGCGGCCACACCCTGCCCGGCTACAGCCCCGAGGTGGTGGACGAACAGGGCCTCCCGGTGGCGGCGGGCGGGCTGGGCTTCATGACCCTGCGGGAGCCTTTCCCCTGCCTGGCCCGCACCATCTGGGGCGACCACCAGCGCTACCTCGACACCTACTTCAGCCGCTTCCCCGGGCGCTTCTTCAGCGCGGACGCGGCGGCCATAGACGAGGACGGGCAGGTCTGGGTGACCAGCCGGGTGGACGACGTGATCAACGTGGCCGGGCACCGCATTGGCACCATGGAACTCGAGGCCGCCCTGACCGCCCACCCCGCCGTCTCCGAGGCCGCCGTGGTGGGGATGCCCGACCCCATCAAGGGCGCGGTGCCGCTGGCCTTTGTGATTCTGCGGGCCGGTCACAGCCCCTCCAGCGCCCTCGAGGCCGAACTCGCCGAGCAGATCGCCGGGGGTATCGGCGGCTACGCCCGGCCCCAACGGGTCATCATCAGCAGCACCCTGCCCCGCACCAGAAGCGGCAAGATCATGCGCCGACTGCTGCGCGAGCTGATGACCGAGGGGCAGGTGAAAGGCGATCTGACCGCCCTCGAGAACCCTGACGCGATTGAGAACATCCGGCTCGAACTCGACAAGAGGTGAGGCGGCGCCGACCCTCGACCTCCGCGCGTCATTCGGTCGGCACGTAAGGTGCACGGGGCGCCGTGGCCCCGCACGCCGGCTGCACAGCCCCGGGCTGGCGGTCAGGCAGCCGCACGGGAAGTACCGGGCCTCAGAGCGGTTCCCACGCATATTCCCTACGGCGCTAAAGCGGGCGGTTTTTGCTGTAGGGAGTTACCTGCCGCCGCGCGGGAGGTAAGGGTGGGAAACGTGATCAGGCGCTCGGCGCCACCTTCTTCAGGCGGCTCAGGTACAGCTTGCGGAACTTCGCCACCTTGGGCGCAACGATGAAGCGGCAGTAGCCCTGGCCGGGGTTCTTGAGGTAGTAGTTCTGGTGGTAGTCCTCGGCGGGGTAGAAGGCCTTGAACTCGGTCACCTCGGTGACGATCGGCCCGTCCCAAAGCTGCTGGGCCTCGAGTTCCTTGATAACCTCCTCAGCCACCGCCTTCTGCTCGGGCGAGTGGTAGAAGACAGCGCTGCGGTACTGCGGCCCCACGTCGTTGCCCTGGCGGTTGAGGGTGGTGGGGTCGTGCAGGGTGAAGAAGACCTGCAAAACTTCCTTGAAGCTGATCTGGGCGGTGTCGAAGGTGACGTTGACCACCTCGGCGTGGCCGGTGGTCTTGGTGCAGATCTGCTCGTAGGTGGGGTTGGCCAGGTGGCCGCCGGAGTAGCCCGAAACCACGTCGGTCACGCCCTGAAGTTCGTCGAAAGGGGCCTCGAGGCACCAGAAACAACCGCCGCCCAGCGTGGCAACTTCCAGGGTTTGGCTCATAGGGCGATTGTGGGGCAATTAGGCGGGCGTGAAAGTCATGTACGTTACCGCTCCGGGGGGTGAAGGCCAGTGCCCCTATATCCGAATCGGCGTAATCGCCTGGAGCGGAACGTCGAACAGGTTGGGCTGAATCTCGAGGCGGAACAGTGCCTCGAAGTCCTCGTCGGAAAACGCCTTTCGCAGGCGCTCAGCGTAAGAGTCGCGGAGGGTCTTGATGTAGTGCTGGGCGTCGTAGGGCGGCGAGGCCGCGTCGTCGTGCTCGGAGAAGACCCGCCAGCCCTGAGCCGACTTATACATCTTGACCCGCTCGCCCGCCGACCAGTGCTTGCGGCCTGAGCCGATCATGGCCTCGTACACTGCCTCAGAACGCCCAGCGGCGGCGTACTTCTCCGGGCTCTTGGTGAGCTTAACCCTGGTGGCGATTTCGGCGAGGGGAACCTCACCGGAGGAGAGCCGGGCGACCGCTGCCAGGAAAGAATCCCGGATGACCCCCACGCGGCCCTCGAGCAACGCACGCATGGCCTGGGTCAGCCAAACCTCGGCGAAGGGCTCGGAGCGGCTCGAGCGCAGCGCCCCGCCCCGCACGGTCAGCTTGCCGTCGTAGCCCAGCAGGGCGTAATTCTTGACCTCGTGGCTGAACATGGCCTCGTAGCGTCCGTCGAACTCGAGCTTCAGCCCCTGCGGCAGGGTGGCGGCCACCTCGGCCACCAGGGCCCGCTCCTGGGTCTCCTCCCAGCTCGGGGGCACCGCGAAGTACACCCCGTCGGTGTCGGCCTCGATCAGGGTGGCTCCCCGTCCGGCCAGCCCATCGCACACCTGCCGCAGCACCTCGCGGCCCCGGCGGGTGATCTCGTCGGCGGCGCTCTGGTCGGCGAACCAAGCGATGCGGCCCGCGCCCAGATAGCCGTAGGCGGAGTTCACCACCAACTTCATGGCGGCCTGCATGGACTCGTGCTCACCCTGGAGGAGTGAGCCCCTCTCGGCCTGCTGGGCGGCCCGCTTGTGCTCGAGGCGCAGCCCCGTAAGGCGGTCCACCAGCGTCACGAAGGCGCCCAGGGTGTCGCACTCCGGCCCGATCTGGTAGGTGCGGATGAGGGAGGGGTAGAGGCTGGCGACGTCGGCCTTAACCACCCGTTGGGCGACCCCGGTGGCGAACAGCTCAACCGCCCCGCCCGCGTGGGGCTCGTTGGAATAAGGCCTGGAAGGCCGGGGCAGGGCCTGCTGGGCGTGGAGGTAGGCCCGCACCAGCATGGGCTCGAGAATTCCGGTGGCGGTTCCCGCGTAGGCCACCCGCTCGTAGCGGCGCGGGGCCATGCGGGCCAGCGCGAAGGTCGAGGTGTGCAGCCGCCGGGCGATGGCGTCCACCTCGCCCACGTCCTGCAGCGCGTAGCGCCCCACCCGCCGGGGGTCGCGCTGGTAGGTCTCGTAGACGTGGCGGCCCTCGAGGTAGACGCGGTCTTCCTGGGCGACCCCGAAGAACCGCGCCACGTCCTTGAGGCTGTGGCTGGGCAACGCCCGCACCACGAAGTCGACCCGCCAGGTCGCGTCCAGGGTGTCCAGCATCTCGCGCCCGGCCACGCTGTAGCGGCTGTCCCTCCCAGCCCCCAGCCTGACCAGCCCGGCGGGGCCAGGTCTGCGGCCCAGCTCGAGCCGCACCCCCAGCGCCCTGGCCCGGCCCTCGAGGAAGGGCAGGTCGAAGCCCATCAGGTTGTGGTTCTCGATTACGTCGGGGTCGCGCTCCTGGATCACGGCGAGCAGCCGCCGGATCAGCCCTGCCTCGTCTTCGGGCCGGGGGGCCTCGAGGAGCAGTTCGAGACCCCCCGAGTCGCGCACCGCGGCCATGAAAATGCGGCCCTCGGAAGCGCTCAGGGCGGTGGTCTCGAGGTCGAACTGGAGGCGGCGGAGGCTGGAGAACGGCAGGTCGCGGAAGTAGGCGCGCCCGGTCTGCATCAGATACTGCTCGACCGGCCCCACCTGGTAGTAGTCGTCGAGGGCGTTGAGGGTCGGGACTTCCCGGCCCAAGCGCCGCGCCGCGCCCTGCTTAACGACAGCCTCGAGCGACCGACCGTCAGAGGCCGAGATCAGATAGCCAAGGGCGTTGCCCGCCCCCGGCAGCCGCCGGTAACCGAACGGCGCGGCGGGGTCGTCCTCCCTCAGCCGCCCGCCGAGGCCTTGCAGGTCCTCGAGGTGGGCCGCGTACAGCCAGGGCCGGTACCTGTCCTGCTCGCAGACCAGCCCCGCCTCCGTCCGCCGCCAGACCAGCGCACGCCCCTCCCGATCCGCCCAGACCGAGACGATCCCCGGCGTCTTGTCCCAGCCGAACAGCAGCGCGTCGGCCTCGAGGGCAGTCATGGGCTCATTTTAGCCTGCACCGAAAAGGGGAGTGGAACCCAGGCAGGGGCGCAACGGGGCAGGAGAGTGGGGCGCCAGGCCGTGTACGGCGCGATGGCTTTGGGAGAGCTCACCAAAGGCACCCAGTCGCACAAAACGCCAGCCATGGCACTGCCGCACCCGCTTATCCCGGGGCACGAACCGTGGCGCGGGGAGTTGGCTTTTGGCCCTCCAACTTTCTGGCTTCGACCTCTCCCATCCCCGTCACGACCTTAACGAAGTCACGTTAATCTCGAGCTCACGACACAAGGCCAGGCAATTTATCCCCCGGATGGGGGTGATTCGACTTGCGTGACCTGGGAGCGTAATTTGAACGATACTCATCTGGAAATTGGCTTAATATGCTACCTTAAGTAACGTTACGCTAGTCCAAGAAGTAACGCCCTGATACCCATAACCGGAGAGCGAATGATCACACTGCACCGTTCAGGACAATACCGCTTCTACGTGAACTCCGGCTACGCCCAGGAGAACCCCTACATCTGCATCAAGCACGAGGGGCACTTCGCCAAGTTCTCGCTCAAACCGGTAAGCCTCACGGCCAACAACGGCTTCTCCCGCACCGAGCTGAGCCGCATCCAGCAGAGCGTGATAGACGCCCGCGACCAGCTGCTTAAGTTCTGGGCTAACCGCACCGGCGACGAGGGCAGCAAAGACTTGGTGGCCGACCTGCTGGCCCAGATGGACTGACCCACCGCGCCCAACTTCCCCCGCCCAGCGCGGGGGTTTTTCTTGGATCAATCTCAACAATGAGCGTACAATCTCGAACGAAATATTGTTATTTTCTGTCCATTAATGTTACATTTGGGCAGCGCTGACAACCCGACCGGCCTGTTTTTTTTAGCATCGCGCCAGGGTGGGTTTGCGGGGCCGTCGAGCGCGAAAAACGCCCGCGTTGCGCACTCCCTTCGCGGGTTTTCGGCCGCATCACGCATCTCAGACCATGGAGATATTTAGAATCAGTGTGGTGGCGCAACCGCGCCCCCGAGGCCCCAAGGAGAGACCCGTATGACGCGAAAACAGGTCAAGACCGCGCTCAAGGCCCAGCACATCGAAACCCCCAGTTGGGGCTACGCCAACAGCGGGACGCGGTTCAAGACCTTCGCCTACCCCGGCGCGGCGCACACCGTGTGGGAGAAGCTCGAGGACGCCGCCCTGATCCATCGCCTCAGCGGCATCGCCCCCTCCGTCGCCATCCACATCCCCTGGGACAAGCCCGAGGGCCAGGACTGGGGCAAGGTGAGCGCCTTCGCCAGGCAGCAGGGCGTAGCCATCGGGGCGGTCAACCCCAACGTCTTCCAGGACGACCAGTACAAGCTGGGCTCCATCGCCCACCCCGACAAGGATGTGCGCCAGCGGGCCGTGGCCCGCATCCTCGAGTGCGTCGAGATCATGAAGGTTACGGGCTCCAGCGACCTCTCCTTGTGGTTCGCCGACGGCACCAACTACGCCGGGCAGGATGACCTCCGCAGCCGCAAGGCGCGGACTCGAGAGGCCCTGCAAGAGGTCTACGCGGCCCTGCCCAAGGACAAGCGCCTGCTGCTGGAGTACAAGTTCTTCGAGCCCGCCTTCTACTTCACCGACCTCTTCGACTGGGGCGCGGCGCTGCTGCACTGCCAGGCCTTGGGCGAGCGGGCGCAGGTGCTGGTGGACCTGGGCCACCACGCCCAGGCCACCAACATCGAGGCCATCGTGGCCTTTCTGCTCGACGAGGGCCGCCTGGGAGGCTTCCACTTCAACGCCCGGCGCTACGCCGACGACGACCTGATCGTGGGGACGACCAACCCCCTCGAGCTGTTCACCATCTACCACGAACTGGTCTCGGCCCAGCAGGGCGGCGGCCTGGCCGCACACACCGCCAAAAACGTGGCCTACATGATCGACCAGAGCCACAACATCGAGCCGAAGCTCGAGGCCATGCTGCAGTCGGTCCTGAACTGCCAGGAGGCCTACGCCAAAGCGCTTCTAGTGGACCGCGCCGCCCTGCGCAAGGCCCAGCAGGCCGGGGATGTGCTGGGGGCTCACCGCGTCCTGCTGGACGCCTACAAAACCGACGTGCGCCCCCTGCTGGCCGAGGTGCGCGAGGAGATGGGTGTCCCTGCCGACCCCATCCGGGCGCTGCGCGAGGGCAAGTACCAGCAGCAGCGGGCGAAGGCTCGAGGCACCGCTGGCACAACGGGCGGGTATCAGAGCTGAGTTGGGGGTCGGGCGTCGGTCGAGCGCTTACGGTACGGCTGGCCGATGGCCGATGGCCCATCCCCTCATTCCCATATTCACAAAGGAACCCCTATGATCCACGAACCCTCCCCCGACCATCTGCTCCCCAACCTCTGGGACGACACCAAAGCCGCCGGGATGAGCGAGCCTGAGCTGCTGCGCTACCGCTCCAACCTGCTGGGCTCGGACAAGCGCATCACCAACTACGGCGGCGGTAACACCTCGGCCAAGGTACAGATGAAAGACCCGCTGGGCGGCGAGGAGGCCCTGGTGCTGTGGGTCAAGGGCAGCGGCGGCGACATCGGGAGCATGGGGCTGGACGGCTTTGCCACGCTGTATATGGACAAGCTGGAAGGCTTGAGGCGCCTTTACCGGGGCCTCGAGTTCGAAGACGAGATGGTCGCCTACCTGTCGCACTGCACCTTTAACCTCAACCCCAGGGCCGCGAGCATCGACACCCCGCTTCACGCCTACATCCCCTACCGCCACGTCGATCACGTCCACTCCGATGCCATCATCGCCGTAGCGGCGTCCAAAGACGGCGAAAAGCTTACGCGTCAGATCTTCGGCGGAAAGATCGGCTGGCTGCCTTGGCAGCGGCCCGGCTTCGACTTGGGCCTGAAAATCTCCGAGCAGGCCAAGAACCCCGAGTACGTGGGCGTGATCCTCGGCGGCCACGGGCTGTTCACCTGGGGCGACACGGCGAAGGTCTGTTACGAAACCACGCTCAGCGTCATCAACCAGTGCACCTCGTGGCTGGCGGCCAACAGCACCAAGCCCGCTTTCGGCGGGGCGGCGGTTACGGCGCTGCCCGGGGGGCAGCGCCGCGAGGTCGCCGCCCGGCTGATGCCCTTGATCCGCGGGAGGGTCGGCAGGGAGGAGGCGAAGATCGGCCACTTTGACGACTCCGAGACCGTGCTCGAGTTCGTCAACTCCAAAGACCTGCACCGGCTCGCGCCGCTGGGTACCAGCTGCCCGGATCACTTCCTGCGGACCAAGATCGCGCCGCTGGTGCTGGACTTCGACCCCGCAAGCGATACCCTAGAGAGCCTCACGGCCCAGCTCGACGGCAAGCTCGCCGCGTACCGCGAGATGTACGCTGCCTACTACGGGCGCTGCAAGCACCCCGACTCGCCCGCCATGCGCGACCCCAACGCGGTCGTCTACCTGGTTCCGGGCGTCGGGATGATCACCTTCGCCAGGGACAAGGCCACGGCGCGAATCGCGGGCGAGTACTACGTCAACGCCGTCAACGTGATGCGCGGCGCGGAGGGGGTCAGCGAGTACAGCGGGCTGGACGAGCAGGAGGCGTTCAACATCGAGTACTGGCTGCTCGAGGAGGCCAAGCTCTTGCGCATGCCCAAGCCCAAGATGCTGGCGGGCAAGATCGCGCTGGTGACGGGCGGGGCGGGCGGGATCGGCAGGGCCACCGCGACACGCCTGCTCGCCGAGGGCGCCTGCGTGGTGCTGACCGACATCGACGCGGACAGGCTCGAGGAGACCCGGGCCGAGCTCGCCAAGCAGTTCGGCAAAGACCAGGTGCGGGCCGTCAAGGCCGACGCGACCAAGGAGGCCGAGGTTGCTGCCTCGGTCGGTTTCTCGGCCCTCGAGTTCGGCGGGCTGGACATCCTGGTGTCCAACGCGGGCATCGCGTCCGCTGCACCCATCGAGGAGACCACCCTCGAGATCTGGAACCGCAACATGGACATCCTCTCGACCGGCTATTTCCTGGTCAGCCGCGAAAGCGTCAAGCTGCTCAAGGCGCAGAACCTGGGCGGCTCGATCGTCTTCATCGCCTCCAAGAACGGCCTCGCCGCGTCCCCGAACGCCGCGGCGTACTGCACCGCCAAGGCCGCCGAGATTCATCTGGCCCGGGTTCTGGCCCTGGAGCTCGCCCCCAATCAGATTCGGGTCAACGTGGTCAACCCCGACGCAGTGCTGCGCGGCTCGAAAATCTGGACCGGCAAGTGGAGCGAGGAGCGGGCGGCAGCCTACAAGATCTCTACCGATGAACTCGAGGAGCACTACCGCCAGCGCAGCCTGCTCAAGCGCGGCGTCTACCCCGAGGACATCGCCGAGGCGGTCTACTGGTTCGCCTCTGAGCTATCGGCCAAGTCTACCGGCAACATCCTCAACGTGGACGCCGGCAACGCGGCCTCGTTCACGCGGTAGATTTCCCGAGTGCTGGCATGCCGGGACGCGGTGCGAACGCCGCCACAGCCCGGGCGTGCGGGCATTCCCGGGAGCCGCCGTCAGTACCCTTGCTCGCGGCTGACCACGTTGATCAGCGGCTCACCGCGCATATGGCGGCCGAGCTGCTCGAGCGCCAGCTTCACTCCACGCTGGTAGAGCTTGGGGGTGGAGCCGGCGATGTGCGGAGTGAGGAAGACCCCCGGCAGCGACCACAGCGGGTGACCCTCGGGCAGCGGCTCGGGGTCGGTCACGTCGGTGACCAGGCGAATCTGCTGGGCGCGGACAGCGGCCACCAGGGCGTCCTGATCCACCGTGCGGCCCCGCCCGGCGTTGACGTAAATGGCCCCCAGCTTCATGGCGGCGACGTGCGCGGCGCTGAACAGGCGGTGCGTCTCGGGGGTGTGCGGCAACAGGTTGATCACCACGTCGGCCCTGGGGAGCAGCTCGAGCAGCTCCGAGAAAGCGTGAATGTCCCCTCGAGCCGTCCGCGCCACCCTGATGAAGTCCACCTCGAAGGGGGCCAGCCGCCGCTCGGCGGCCCTGGCGATGGAGCCGTAGCCGAGGAAGAGGACCGTGGAGCCCTCGAGGTCGTCGATCCACTGGTAAGCCCAGCGCTGCTCGCGCTGGAAATCGCGGAACTCCGGCAGCCGCTTGACCGCCCCCAGTATTCCCCCCACGATCCACTCCGAGACCGGGATGTCGTGAACGCCCGCCGCGTCGCAGAGGGTGACGTGCGGCGGCAGCTTGTCCACGATCCAGTCCACCCCCGCCGTGAAGGTCTGGACCACCTTGATGCCGGGCATCTGCGGCAGCAGCGGGAACATGTGCCGTGCCCCGCCGTAGGGGGCCAGCACGAACTCGGCGTCCTTGGCGTTGTCGGAGAGCGTGCCGTCCTTGGCCAGGTAGGCCAGTTCGACCCCCTCGGGGAGCGGCTGGAACAGGGCGGGCTCGAGTTCAGCGGGTACAAGGAAAACCATGCCGAAACTATACCGCAGCGGCCGCAAACGGCCCCACTGAGAGCGGTTCCCACACATACTCCCTACGGTGTTAAAGCGGGCGGTTTTTGCTGACAGCGGTTCCCACCATTACGCCTCAAGCGGTGAGGCGTAATGTACCTCGCACATCCGAGTCTATGCGTGCGTGGTATTCGTGGGAACCGCTGTGAATACATTACCTGCCGCCGCGAGGGAGGGACTGATGGGAAACGCAATGAGGATGCGCATCGTACCACCGCGCCATCCCGCCCGCACCGACCCCGAGGCCTTGGCCGAACCCAAACCCGGACCCGCCCTAGTGCACCCCGGCCTCGGTGATGGCCGCCGCCGAGTTGGTGGCGAAACGCACGTTGCCGCGGAACTCCGCCAGGTTGACCGAGTTGACGTAGGTCATGGCGCTCTGCAAGCCCTCGCGCAGCCTCGAGACGGCCTCGGCAGCGTTCTGGTGGAAGGCCCGCAGGGTCTGGCTCGAGCCCTCGATAAAGTTGCGCTTCTCGGTCACCATGGCCGAGGCCATGCCGTAGAGGTGGACGCCCACCAGTCTGCCGCCCTCGCGGATCAGTACCTCCTCCTCGAAGCTCCCCGAGGCGAAGAACTTGCCCATCATCACCCCGTCAGACTGGGCCAGGGCCTTCACGAAGTCGCCCGAGCTGTTCACCCCGCCGTCGGAGATGGTCTGAGCGTCGGCGTAGCCCAGGCCATGGCGAAAGCGGTTGATCTCCTCCAGGAGCGAGAACTGCCCCACCCCCACCCCGGTGTTGATGCGGGTGGTGCAGACCGAGCCCGGCCCCACCCCTACCTTGATGATGAAGTGCCGGAAGCCGCTCAGCTTCATCAGCCAGTAGGCGAAGGCGAAGCCCTCGATGGAGCCCACGTTGCCCAGGATGATCCCACCCTCGAGGCCTTGTGCCCGAATCTTGGCCAGCACCCCCAGCGCCGCTGCGTTGGCCCCGTGGGCGATGTCGATCGAGGCGAAGCGCAGGTTAGGCAGCTTGAACAGCGCCTCGAGGAAGCGCTCGTCTTCGTTGATGCCCAGCGCCACCCCGACCTGGGCCTCGCCGCACTCGCGCACGTCTTGAAGGCGCTGGGCGTCGCTGAGCCCGACCCTGGGGAGGATGTGGACGCCGCCGCGTCCCCCGTCCCACAGGTCGCGGGCGAACCTCGAGCGCATCATGGACATCGAGGCCCCGAACGCCGGGAAGAACTCCTCCGGCCCTCTGGTGGTGTGGAAGCGCTGGGTGGTGTCGACCTGGGTGCGCGAGACCGGCTGGATTAAGAAGGTGGGGATGATGGTCTTGTCGGCGAAGGTGTGGTAGGTCTCGAGGCGCGGGAAGGGGTAGCGGGCCACGTCGGCCTGGGTTCGCTCGAGGGCCTCCTGGGCGATCTCTTGCTGGGTCTGGGGGTTCACCTATCGAGTCTAGGGCAAGCCGGTGGGAGGGGCAATAGCGGCTATCATGGGCGGGTGCAAGCTGTGCTTCAGAGCCTCGCCGACACCCAAGCCTTCGCCGAATCCCTGGCCCGGCGCCTACCCGACGGAGCCCTGGTGCTGCTGAACGGCCCGCTGGGCGCGGGCAAGACCACCTTGGTGCAGTTCCTGGCCAAGGCGCTTGGCTTCACGGGCGAGGTCACCAGCCCCACCTACACCCTGATCCACGAGTACCCCACACCCCAGGGCCTGATCGTTCACATTGACGCCTACCGCATGGCCGACCAGGAGGAGCTCTACCACCTGGGCCTCGAGGACTACCTCCCCGAGGCCCGCCTGATCCTGATCGAGTGGGGCAAACCCGAGGTCTTCCCCGAGGCGCTGCAGCTGCGCATCACCCCCACCGAGGGAGGCCGCCTGGTCGAGCTGGCGTAGGGGCCAACCTAGGCCGTACGCCAAGTCTGGGCAGTGTTGGATCGGGTCCGGAGGGTGGGTGAATCGGGTCTACCCAACCTCTTGGGTCGAGTTCCTGCGCCCTGGTGGCCCCCGGCCTTTAACCTCCGGCCCGCGGCCTGCAGCCAACTCTATCTACACCGTCTCCACGACCACCCGGTTGCCGCCGGACTGCTTGGAAAGGTACATGGCCCGGTCGGCCCTCGAGACCAGCTCGTCGCAGTCGTCCTCGACGACAGCCTGGGCCACCCCGAAGCTGGCCGAGGTGTCGGGCAGGCCGTCCACCGAAGGCTCGGCGAGCTTGGCCTTGAGCCGCTCGGCCAGCCGCACGGCCTCCTCGAGGGGGGTCTCGGGCAGCAGCAACACGAACTCCTCGCCACCCCAGCGCCCCACCAGGTCGGTCTTGCGCAGGTGGCCCTTGAGCTGCGTGGCGACCCTGACCAGCACCTGATCGCCCACCTCGTGGCCGTAGCGGTCGTTGATCTGCTTGAAGCGGTCGAGGTCGAGGAGGATCAGCGAGACCGGTTGGCCGGTGGCGCGGGAGCGCCCCAGGGTGGCCTCGATGGCCACGATCATCGAGCGGCGGTTGGCGGTGTCGGTGAGGGCGTCGGTGTGGGCGAGGTGGAAGAAGCGGTTGGCCTCGAGGTGCAGCAGGGCCGAGCGCTCCTTGAGGGCCAGCAGCAGCCGGGTCACCAGAAGGTAGGTCAGAAGCGAGGCGTAGAGCTGGATCAGGGTGTTCAGCTGGCCCAGAAAGACCGAGGCCGGCTGCTGGATCAAGGCCAGCGTCCCGGCCAGCAGGAACACCCCGAACATCAGCAACGAGACCCGGGTGGCTTGCCGGCTTTCGAAAACGAAGTGACTCACCACAAACAGGCAGCCCATCCAGAGGATCGGCGTCCAGAGACCGTCCTTCGAGATGGACAGGAAGTTGTAGTAGAGGTTGAGGGTCATCAGGAGGCTGCTGACCCAGAAGAAGCCCAGCTCCCCCATGCGCAACCCCCGCCGCCCTCCCAGCCAGACCAGCAGAATGCATACCGCCCCGGCCAGGGCGAACAGCGGCAGCGAGTAGGCCTCGTAGAAGTTCTCCTGGCCGCGCCCGAAGTCTATGAAAGCCCAGCCTACCAGCCCAGAGGCCACTACCAGGGGCATCGCCGACAGGTAGATCAGCCGCTTGAGCGAGAACAGAGACTCGTCTTCGTTTTGCGCGGCAACAAGCAACGGAGAAGCTGGACGCATAGGACGGTTGCTGCCGATTCTGCCATCTAAAAGCGCCAAACCGCAGGCAAAATGACCAGAATATCGGCAATTATCCAAGTATATCCCACCATCCGCCCTGTTCCGCTAGTAGTTTGACCATAACGGCCCGGTGCCCGGCTGCACCGGACGAGGGCTGATTCGAGGCCTATAGCGTTTCGCAAACATTGCGTTTCCCACCATTACCGCCCTCTCGGCGGCAGGCAATGTACTCCCTATCGCATTTCCACCACTACTCCGCCCACTGTGCGGAGTAGTGCACTCGGTACGGCAAAAACCGCCGTACCGAGTGTTCGTGGCAACCGCTCTACAGCAAAAACCGCCCGCTTTAGCGCTGTAGGGAGTATGCGTGGGAACCGCTCTAAATCCCCCGACACTACACCCCGAAGACACTGCGGGGAAAGGATTTTAGCCCAAAGGTCTTTGCAACGCATGGGCTGAAGTCCGCTGTAAAGGCCCCTCGAGGCCGTCCGGCAGACCGTCGGGCTGTCTCGGTCAGGGAACGCCCTCCCATCATGTTCGGGGTGTTCGGACGCACGGCCGTCTGTACCTGCACATGGGGTGACCGGCCCCTCACCTTCCTCGAGCTTACTGGCCCTCGGCCCTCGAATCTTGGCCCTCAGCGGCCTTCGGCTTCAGCCGAATCGGGCTCTGCTTGGCCGGGTCGTGGCCGACCTTGCCCTCGTAGAAGCGCTTGATCTGCTCGAAGTCGGCCTCGAGATTTCCCGTGGGCGTGAAGTAGCCGCCCACGCCGACTTCCTTCTTCGAGTAGTCGAGGTAGGCCAGCGCAATGGGGATGCCAGCCTCGAGGGCCATGTAGTAAAACCCCGAGCGCCAGTACTCAGCCCGACTACGGGTGCCCTCGGCGGCCACCACCACCCAGAGGTTGTCGTAGTTCTTGAAGGTCTCGGCCACCTGGGTCACGAAGTCGCTCTTGGCCTTGCCCCGGTCCACCGGAATCCCGCCCAGCCAGCGCATCACCGCGCCCAGCACGGGCGGAAACAACTGCTTCTTCCCCACCCAGCGGAAGCGCGTGCCCGAGGCCCAGCCCCACAGAATCGCGTAAAGAAAGTCCCAGTTGGAAGTGTGCGGGTAGCCCAGCAGGATGAACTTCTGCCCCGCCGTCGGGGCCTTCACCGCCGTCCAGCCCAGCAGGCGCAGACAAGCCACGGCAAAGCGCTGAATCGGGCTGCCGCCCGTAATGGCGTAGGGATGAGTCATGTGCGGCCAGTCTACCAAAACCCGGATTGTCTAGGCCCTGTGGCGGGTGCCCTTGTCAAAGAATTTCACCAGCACCATCCCCGCCACAAACCCGCCGATGTGCGCCCAGAAGGCAATACCTTCCTGGCCCGAGAAGTTACCCACGAACTGGATCAAGGCCCAGTAGCCCAAGTAGATGATGGCCGGGACAGGGATCGGGAACCAGCCGATCAGCGACAGAACGATGGCCCTTGGGAAGAGCAGGATGTAGGCCCCCAGCACCGCCGAGATGGCCCCCGAGGCCCCGATCATGGGGGTGTTGTCGGCAAAGCCGCTCGAGAGCCCCTGGGCCAGCGCTGCCCCAACCCCGCCCAGCAGGTAGAAGGTCAGGAAACCCAGGTGTCCCATGCGGTCTTCGATGTTGTCCCCGAAGACGAACAAGAACCACAGGTTGCCCAAAATGTGCATGATGCTGCCGTGCAGGAACATCGAGCTGAACAGCGTGACCGACTCACCTCCGGGGTCGGCCAGGAAGCGGTCGGGCACGAAGCCGTAGGTGCCGATCACGGCGGCAGGGTCGGTGAGAAAGTAGGTGAACACGAAAGCCAGAATGTTTAAGACCACCAGCGCATAGACCACCCAGGGGCGGCGGTGCGAGCGGTTGATGTCATGCAGGGGGAACACGCCCCTAGCATACGGGCCACGGGCGGCGCCTGGGTAGGCCCACCTCACCCTGCAGCGCTCGAGGCCAGGTTGGGGTTGGCGGCTGTTGGGCATAGACTGAGGCCATGGAATACCGTGAACTCGGACGCACCGGCTACAAGGTCTCGACCGTCTCCTTCGGGGCTTGGGCCATCGGGGGCACCTGGGGGCCGGTGGACGACGCCGACTCGATGGCCGCCCTCCACCGCTCGCTCGACCTGGGCGTGAACTTCATCGACACCGCCGACGTGTACGGCGATGGGCGCAGCGAGCGCCTGATCGCGCGGCTGCGAAGGGAGCGCGGCGAGCCCTTTTACGTGGCCACCAAAGCTGGGCGCAGGCTGCCTAGGCAGGTAGCCGAGGGCTACACCCGCGAGAACCTTCACGCCTGGGTGGGGCGCAGTTTGCAGAACCTCGAGGCCGAGACCCTCGACCTGCTGCAGTTGCACTGCCCGCCCCGCGACGTGTACCTCTCCGACCGGGTGTTCGGCATCCTCGAGGAGATGAAACGCCTGGGGATGATCCGCCACTACGGCATCAGCGTCGAGACGGTCGAGGAGGCGCTCCTGGGCACCCAGTACGAGGGCGTGCAGAGCGTGCAGATCATCTTCAACATGTTCCGCCTCAAGCCCGCCGAGCAGTTCTTCCCCGTGGCGCGGGAGCGCAAGGTGGGGATTCTGGCTCGAGTCCCCCTGGCCAGCGGACTGCTCACCGGAAAACTCAGGCTCGACACGCCCTTCGCCAAAGACGACCACCGCGCCTTCAACCGCAACGGCGAGTCCTTCGACAAGGGTGAGACCTTCTCCGGGGTGGACTACGCGACCGGGCTCGAGGCCGTCGAGGAGTTGAAGCGGCTCACCCCCGAGGGCGCCACTCTGGCCCAGTTCGCCCTGCGCTGGATCACCATGTTCCCCGAGGTCACCTGCACCATCCCCGGCGCCAAAAACCCCCGTCAGGCCGAGGAGAACGTGCGCGCAGCAGAGCTGGGGCCGATATCCGACGAGACCATGCGGGCCGTCGATGCGGTATACGAAAAACGCATCAAGCCGCTCGTCCACAGCTCGTGGTGAAGACCCCCCGACGCTGCCGCGCCCCCGCCCACGTCATAAGTTGCGCCAGGGTATTGGCATAGCTGTACCTGCGTGCCCTGGTGCAAGCACGGGTGCAACCACGGGTGCAAGCACGGGCCTAATTGCCCACTAGCTCTCCGGGGCGACATCTCGCACTTGTCCTACGCCCTCGCCCTTACCCTCAGAGCGGCCCCCACTGGGCCCCCATAACTCCGCTACACCGTGGGGCTCTGGGGTCTAGCCCGGCCCGTTCCCAAGAAACTTCATAATCCCCGCCGCCATCGCCCTGGCTAAGGTCTGCCGGTACGCCTCGGTGGCGAGACGCCGCCCCTCCACGGGGTGGTTGGCGAACCCCACCTCGACCAGGATGGCCGGGATTTGGGCGCGGCGAATCACGTAGAACGGGGCCTGCCGCACGCCCCGGTCGACCGCGCCAGTAGCCGCGACCAGGGTGGACTGGACAGTGTGGGCGAGCTGCCGCGAGAACCGCAGATTGGACTGAGCGATCAGGTCGGAGATAAAGCGCTGGGCCACGGTCTGCGACTCCCTGGTCAAGCTCTGCCCGAGGCTGCCGCCGCCATTCTCGCGGATCACTTGGGCCAGCAGGCTGTTGTCCATCAGGTCGCCGAAGTAGTAGACCTCGATGCCCTGGGCGAGGGCGAGGGCCGAGTTGACGTGAACCGAGACGAAGACGTTGCGCTGGTTGTTGGCCATGTTGGCCCGCGCCCCCAGGTCGCCGCGCTTGTCGGGCGCGAGGGCAGTGTCGCGGTCTCGAGTCAACACCACCCTGACCCCTTGGGCCTCGAGCAGCGGCTTCAGCCGCAGCACCAAGTCCAGCGCCACCTCCTTTTCGACCACGAACCCCACCGCTCCGGAGTCCGGCCCCCCGTGCCCCGCATCCAGCACCACCGTCTTCTGCACCTGCGGGCGGGCGGCGGGCTGCGCGGTGGCGGCGTTTTGGGCCGGGCCTGGGTTCTGGCGATCGCCGGGCGTCTGAGCTGTGGCCTTGGCCTTCACGTCTACGACCAGCCGCCGGCCGGCCGAGCCCGCACCCCCAAGGAGGCTGGTCTTGACCTCGGTGCCCTGCCGCAAATTCACCACAACCACCGCGCCACCGGCGTTGGGCACCACCTGGTACGAGGCGACATGGGGCGATTCGAGCGAGGCCTCGCGGGCCTGCACCCTCTGCCCCGTCAGCCGGATGGTGAAGACGTTGCCCTCGGCGCTGGTGGCGTAGCGGGTCTGGGCCTCGAGGTCAAAAACCAGTCGGGTGTACCCCTCGTGCAGGCCGATCCGGGGAAAGGCCAGCGCGGCGGCCAGCAGCACCGCGACGAACGCAATCAGGCGCATCTCGGAGCCGAGTATAGCTGCCCTCGAGCCCGAAAACATTACATGAGACCGAAAATTAAGCATAGTGATGCGGGAAATTCATGTTCTGTCTGGGGCGCACTACAATACATGGATGCCGAGCACGTCCGCCGATCAGGACAATCTGTTCGCCTACGCCATCCGCGCCCTGGCGGCGCGGGCGTACTCCGAGGCCGTGCTGCGCCGTAAGCTGGCAAGTCGCGGCACCCCCGAGGAAGTCGCCGCCGTGATCCAGCGCCTCAAGGCCGGCGGCTACCTCGACGACGCGGCCTTCGCCGAGGGCTACGCCCGGCTCTACGCGGGCAGGTGGGGCGCGGCTAAGATCAAGCGGGGCCTGCTCGAGAAGGGCGTCTCCCCCGCCGTCGTCGGCAGAGTCCTCGAGCAGCTCGAGCCCGAGACCGACCCCCAGCAAGAAGCCCTGGGCCTGCTCGAGCGCTACCAGAGCCGCCACAAGGGCGACAAGGCCAGGGCCGTGCGCTTCCTGGCCGGGCGCGGCTACCGGCTGGGCGACGCGCTGGCGGCGTGGGAACGCTTCGAGCGCGGTGGGGAGTAGAGGGTAGAGCGGAGAAGTCAGGGACGACCCCCACGGCTTGCCGGGGTTGGTGCGCTAGCCTGCCCCATCTTGCGGCCTGCCTCCCCCTGATGCCCGGCGCCCGGTGATCCAACGTGCCCGCTCAAGAAGCCCCGGCAACCCCGCAACTCCGGGGGGTGGCCTTTGACCTCGCCTTTTCTCCCCCTCTCCCCCTCGCCCCTCTCCCCTGCTAGACTCTCCTCATGCCAACCGTCCAGGCCGAACTCTTCATCCCCAAGCCGCCGCAGGTGGTCTACGCCGCCGCCAAAGACCTCGAGGGTCTCAAGCCCTACCTTAAGGACGTCGAGAGCCTAAAGATGCTCGAGGACAAGGGCCACTACTCCAAGTCGGACTGGGTGGCGGTGGCGATGGGCAAGAAGATCCACTGGGTCGAGGAAGAGGAGTGGAACGACGCCGAACTCCGCAACCGCTTCTGGAGTTCGGAGGGCGACTTCGACAAGTACCAGGGCACCTGGGCCTTTGTGGCCGAGGGCGAGGGGACGAAGGCGCTGCTCGAGCTGGAGTACGAGCTGAACGTCCCCATCTTCGGCGGCCTGCTGCAGAAGCTGATCCTCAAGCTGATGAAGGAGAACGCCGACGGCCTGCTGGAGGGACTGAAGAACCGGGTGATGGCGGGTTAGGTCGGTTTTTTGCAGGACTGGGAGGGCTACTGACAGCGGTTCCCGCGAATTCCCGACGCATAACGTCTGGGTAACGCCCCCTGAGGTAGGTTGTTCATCCGCCGAAGCGTGGAACTCCTCGAGGAGGCTTTTATGAATCGCAGATGGTTATCCTTACCCGCACTGGGCTTAGCCTTGCTGTTGACCGCAGGCAGTTGCGGACAGCAGGTAGACGGGACCAAGGCCCCGGTTATCGTCAGTTTTACCGCCACCCCCTCCGGCATCTCGCTGCCCCAGTCGGTTAGCCTGGCCTGGGAAGTGACCGGGGCCACCGCGCTCGAGATTGACGGCGGCGTGGGCCCCATCACCCCTTTGGATAAGGGCAGCAAATCGGTAGGGGTTTCGTCGAGCCGGGACTTCGTGCTCACCGCCAGCAACGCCCAAGGTACCGCCACCCGCACGGTACGCGTCACCGCGAGCGGCCCCGCCTTTTCGGTGGTTGAAACCGTAGCGGGCCAGACCGGGGTGCGCGGAGGGGCCGACGGCAACGGCGCTCAGGCCACCTTCAACTACCCCTACGCGGTAGCCGTCACCAAGGCCGCAGGGGCGACCAACAACGAAGTGATCGTGTACATCGCTGCGCTCAACGAAAAGATCCGCTACGCCCAGGTGGGCTTCGCGGGCAACCCGGTGGGAACCGCTGTCGGCAACGGCTCGAGCGGCAGCGTGGACGGCGACGCCACCACCGCGCGGGTGCGTGCCCCGAGCGGCATTGCCATCGGGTACGACTCCCCCGGCTATGAAGCCTACGCCTACTGGGTGGAAGACGATAGCTGTGTGGTACGCAAACTGACCGCCTATCCGCTCAACGGCAACCGCCGGGCTGCCACCGTTGCGGGCAGTGCCTACACCTGCGGGGCCGCCGACGGGGCGGCCGGGGCGGCCCGGTTCAACCGACCTCGAGGGGTCGTGGCGAACACCCGTACGGGCGAGGTCTTTGTCGCCGACACCTCCAACTTCACAATTCGGCGCATTTACGGCGACTCGGTGGGGACCGTCGCAGGGCTGGCGGGTCAGCAGGGCAGCATCGACGGGAGCGGGGCAGCGGCCCGGTTTCGTAGCCCTGCGGGCATCGCCCTCGACCGCCAGGAAAACCTGATCGTCGCGGACAGCGAGACCATCCGCAAGATCTCGCCCGGCGGCGTGGTCAGCACGGTGGCGGGCAAGGGCGGCGAGGCAGGCTACAAGGACGGCCCAGCCCTCGAGGCCCGCTTCAGCGGAGCGGCGGGGGTGGCGCTGGACGAGGTGGGCAACATCTATGTGGTCGAGCGGACAAACCAGACCATCCGCAAGATCACACCCGAGGGGGTGGTGAGCACGGTCGCGGGGGTCGCGGGGGTCAGGGGCGCAGCAGACGGCAGTCTGAGCGTGGCCACCTTCAACAACCCTCAGGGTCTGGCCTATTACAACAAACAGTTGTTCATCGCGGACACCGACAACCAAACCATCCGACGAATCCGCTGACCGCAAGCAGCGGTTGTGTGCCTTTCGTGGGTGCTCCGCGTGGTGTATAATCCCTGTATGTTATTCGCTCCGCGATGTTAAGAGCCCCCAAAACGTCGGGTAGTGGTGTGCCTCTGCGCCTCCACCCCGGCGTTTTTAGTTGGATGAGAGATGGGGTTTAGGAATTTAGGGTTAGGGGTTGGTCGGAGCCCTGACCCGGGAGCTAAGCCCCAGGCCCTAAGCCCCTGACCCTGACTTTCCGAGGCCCCCATGGATCTCCAGCTCTACAACACCCTCAAACGCCAGAAAGAACCCTTCACCCCGTCCACCCCCGGCTACGTCGGCATCTACGTCTGCGGCCCCACCGTCTACGGCGACCCCCACCTGGGGCACGCCCGTGGCCCCATCACCTACGACGTGCTGCGGCGCTGGCTGGCCCACAACGGGCTGCGGGTGCGCTTCGTCTCCAACATCACCGACGTGGGCCACCTCACCGACGACGCCGACGAGGGTGAGGACAAGATCGCCAAGCGGGCCAGGCTCGAGCGCTTGGAGCCGATGGAGGTGGCTGAGAAGTACACCTGGAGCTACTTCGACGAGATGGGCGCGCTGGGGGTTCAGCGGGCCGACATCGCCCCCAGGGCCAGCGGGCACATCCTGGAGCAGCTCGAGCTGACCCAGGAGCTTATCGCCAAGGGCCACGCCTATGAGGCGAACGGCTCGGTCTACTTTGACGTGAAGAGCTGGCCCCAGTACGGCAAGCTGTCCGGGCGGCAGGTCGAAGACCAGGAGGCCGGGGCGCGGGTGGAGGTGCGCGAGGAGAAGCGCGACCCCCGCGACTTCGCCCTGTGGAAGAAGGCCGAGCCGGAGCACATCATGCGCTGGAACTCGCCCTGGGGCCAGGGCTTCCCTGGCTGGCACATCGAGTGCAGCGCGATGAGCCTCAAGTACCTGGGCGAGGGCTTCGACATCCACGCCGGCGGCGTAGACCTCCAGTTCCCCCACCACGAGGCCGAGATCGCCCAGGCCGAGGCAGCGGGACACCCCTTCTCGAGGTACTGGATCCACCACTACCACGTGCTCCTGAACGGGCAGAAAATGGCCAAGAGCACCGGCGTGATGAAGCTCCTCTCCGAGCTGCGGGCCGAGACCGACCCCATCTTCGTGCGCTTCTATCTGCTCAACTCCCACTACCGCAGCGTGCTGGACTTTACCGAGGAGGGCTTGCGCGGGGCCCAGAACGGCTACAGCCGGCTGCTCAATGCCTACCGCGAGGTGCGCCGCCAGTTGCCCGGCGCCCCCGAAGGCCGGCACGCCGCACTCGAGCAGGCCCTCGACACCCTCGAGGCCGAGTTTGCCGCCGCCCTCAACGACGACCTCAACACCCCCCAGGCCATCGCAGCCTTCTTCAACCTGGTCACCGAGCTGAATAAGGCCCTCACCGACAGGGCCGGCAGGGAGAGCCTGGCCCGGGCCGAGCGGCTCTTCGACGAGCTAGGCAACGGGGTGCTGGGACTCTTCCCAGCGCGGGTGCTGGAAAATCAGCTCGGCGGGGCCCTACTGGACGGCCTGGTGCAGCTGCTGCTGGAGGTGCGCGAGCAGGAGCGCAAGAACCGCAACTTCGCGGTCTCCGACCTGATCCGCAGCCGCCTGACCGAGCTGGGGGTGGAGGTCGAGGACACCCGGGAAGGCCCCAAGTGGAAGGTGGGCGTGTAATGCTCGCGCACCGGCTGGATGGCGATAGCGAGCTGCGCCTGCTGCAAACCCACCAAGCCGAGGCGCTGTACGCGCTGGCCGACCGCAACCGCGCCCACCTGCGCGAGTGGCTGTCCTGGGTGGACAACGCCCAGGACGCCTCGTTTCTGCGCAACTTCATCCGGGGCCGCCTCGAGGCCCTGGCCCGAGGTCAGGGCTTCAACCTTTCAGTCTGGCACAAGGGGCAGGTGGCCGGGCTGGTTGGGCTGTACGACATCAATGGTTTCAAAGCCGAGGTGGGCTACTGGCTGGGCCGCGAGTTCGGAGGGCTGGGCCTGATGACCCGGAGCGTCGAGGCCCTGCTGGGCTACGCCTTCGGGGAACTCGAGCTGCGCCGCGTGCAGATCAAGGCCCATGTGGACAACGGGCGCAGCCGCGCCATTCCTGAGCGGCTGGGGTTCAGGCTCGAGGGCGTCCTCGTCAGTGACGACCAATTACACGGGAAGCCCTGCGACAACGCGCTCTACGCCCTGGCCCGTCAGCAGTGGCTCGAGCTCCGCCGAAGCTGACGCCCTTTGGCCCTCGGGCGGCGCTTTTTTTGTAGACTCAGCCATGCTCCGCTTCCCCCTCGACGAGCACGGCGAACTCCGGCTGCTGCTGCCGCAGCACGCCGAGGCGCTGTTCGACCTGACTGACCGCAACCGCGCCCACCTGCGCCGCTGGCTGCCCTGGGTGGACGGCGTGCTCGAGCCCGCCGATACCGCCACGTTCATTCAGGGTCGGTTGGATGCGCTGGCGAGGGGCACCGGCTTCGACCTGACCATCTGGCAGCGGGGGCAGATCGCCGGGACGGTGGGGCTGTTCGACCTTAACGGCTTCAAGGGCGAGATCGGCTACTGGCTAGGCCAGGGGTTCGAGGGGCAGGGGCTGATGAGCCGATCGGTAAGCGCACTGCTGGACTACGGCTTCGGAGAGTTGGGGCTGGCCCGGGTCCAGATCAAGGCCCACACCGAGAACCTCCGCAGCCGCGCCGTTCCCGAGCGGCTGGGGTTCCGGCTCGAGGGCGTCCTCAAGAACGACGCCAAGCTGCACGGCAACCTGGGGGACCACGCCCTCTATGCGATGACCAGCCTCGAGTGGGTACGCCGTTAGGCTGGTCTCGTGGGGCCAGTGCCTGGCCTTAAACCCATGCGCGGCAAAGACTCCTGGGGCTGAAGTCCGTTCCCCGGCGCGTTTTGGGGATGCGGTGTCGCGGGAATCGACTTGCGAACCGTTGTAGGGTCTGTATGGTTGAACTGCGACCTGCCGCCCACATGCTCCCGCAGGGAATTGCGCCTCGGGTAGCCGCGCCGCGGCTAGGGCGTACGCCACTCCGCCCCGGCAGGTGTTGGCCGTATCTGCCGATTCCGCACTTCCACCCTGGCGCAACCTGTGAGAGCGGTTCGCACGCATACTTCCTACAGCGGTTTTTGCTGGAGGGAGTACATTACCTGCCGCCGCGAGGGAGGTAAGGGTGGGAAACGCAATGAGTACGGGCGAAGCGGGTCGGGTCGGCGACCCCAGCGTAGTTTCAACCCCAAGGGAGCGAGCGCCAGAGCGTGCCCCGCGAAAGCCCAAACAAAAACCCCGCCGTCCGGCGGGGCTCGCTGGCTTTAGTTGGCCTCACTCCTCGCGCTGGCTCATCATGATGGCCGCGTAGTTGAGCAGCCAGGCCACGGTGGTGGCGAGGGCGGCCACGTAGGTCAGGGCGGCAGCGGTCAGCACACTTCTAGCCCCGCTCATCTCGGAGGGCTCGAGGAAGTTCATCTTCTTAAGGATGGTCAGGGCGCGGTTGGAGGCGTCGAACTCCACCGGCAGGGTGATGAGTTGGAACAGCGCAGCGGCGGCGAACAGCAGAATACCGATGGTCATGAAGGTGCCGCCGGCCGAGCCCATGAACAGGCCGATCATAAAGATGATGGGGCCGAGGTTCGAGCCGATGCTGGCGACCGGCAGAATGCTGGCCCTGGCCCGCAGCCAGGCGTAGGCCTTGGCGTCCTGGATGGCGTGCCCCACCTCGTGGGCGGCCACGGCGAGCGCCGCTGCCGAGGGCGAGTGGAAGTTGGGCTCGGAGAGCCGCACCGCCTTGGCCATGGGGTCGTAGTGGTCGGTCAGGGCGCCGGGCACCATCTCCACCCGCACGTTCTGAAGCCCGTAGGCGTCGAGAATCGACCTCGCCACCTGCTCTCCGGTGTAGCCCCGGCTGTTCGCCACACGGCTGTACTTGGCGTAGGTGCGCTGTAAGTAAAACTGGATTCCGAGTGTGGCGATGAAGACCACGCCGATTAGGATGTAAGTTAGGAGCACAAAAGGATCCATGCATTCCTCCGGTTATTACTGTACCTGACGACAGTTAATATATCTGAGAGATGGGTGACTAAGCAAGTTATCTGGATGGAGTACAAAGGGACACAATTCAGCCGATGGCGCTTTGCAACAGCGTCTGGGGGCTTAACGCACGGCCCGGTCCCGGCAGGTAAGGTGCTGAAAACCAACCAGAGGCACTTTTGGCCTCCCCCATAGACAGGTTGCGCCAGGGTAGATTTGCGAGACGAGCGGAAACGTATGGCGTGCTGGAGCAAGCTCTGACTCAATTGCCTACGGGCGTCTCGGGGCCACGTTTTGTGGGGCCACTCAGCCTCCGGCCTACGCGAGGGGGCTGCTCTTGATAGTGAAGCGCACAGCGGTGCGCTCCTCCGACTCGAGTTCGAGCTTGACGAAGGCGGGCTTGACCCAGAGGTCGAGGTTGTCGGGGGCAATGTAACCCCTGGCGATGGCGATGGCCTTGACGGCCTGGTTGACCGCCTCGGGGCCGATGGCCTGGACTTCGACCTCCTGTTGGGAGCGCAGCAGCGCGGCAATCGCGCCCGCGACCGAGTTCGGGCGAGACTTGCCGGACACACGTAGGGTTTCCACTCTCTAGTCCTCCTGTTTAGCAGCCACGAATGCGCATGTAGTCACAAGTAGGCTAGACATCCCGCTGCCCCCGCCCTGCCGGGACGTTCATGAGTGCATTGTAGGTGGTGGGGTAAAGCAAAGTCAACAAATAACCTACACTCTGGCCCGAAAAGTGCTATAATTCGCCGACAATCTAGGTCAGGAAAACCGGGGTCTCGAGGCCAAAACTGCGTCGGGATTGATATTTATTTGTGGTTGACGTAACAAAGGGCGGCCCGTATACTTCTTGAAATCCGCGCATAAGTTTGCGTGGTTTTTTCCTAACCCCAAAAACCGGCGCTTCAGCGCAATGGAGGTCTGGCGCATGAAATTCAGAGAGGCTTATCCTGGTATACCAAACGGCAGCGATGCCTGCGGCATCATCGCGGTGGTGGAGAAGACCGCCCGCCCCACCCACGCCAACGTCCAGCGAACCCTCGAAAGCCTCTACAAGATGGCCCACCGCGCCGGCCTGATCCGCGGCGAGGGTGACGGCACCGGCATCCAGACCGACCTGCCTAGGGAGCTGTGGGCCAGCTACTTGTACGAGGCCGGGCTGGACTCCAACCTGGCCCAAAACCCCCGCTTCTTTGTGGGGCACTTCTTCGTTCCCAAGAGCGAGGCCAGCCGGGTACAGGAACTCTTCGACTTATTCCGCGTCGAGGGCTCCAGGCGCGGGGTCAAGCTGCTGGTGGAGCGCAAGGGCGAGACCAACTCCGGCGTGCTGGGTCCGGTGGGCAAGCGCACCGAGCCGGTTTTTTACCAGGTCGCAGGCCTCTCCACCGACGGCGACGGGCCGCTGTGGGAGCTGGGGCTGCTGCTCGAGCAGAAATTCCCGGTGCATATTGTTTCACTCTCCACCGCCAGCGTGGTCTACAAGGTGCGCGGCTCGGCGGAGATTCTCAAGCGCTACTTCCCCGAGCTGAGCCGGGCCGAGTTCAAGTCCAGCATCACCCTGGGCCACAACCGCTACTCCACCAACACCATGTCCACCTTCGAGGCGGTACAGCCCTTCGGGTTGCTCGGCCACAACGGCGAGATCAACACGATTGAGCGCCTGCGCCGCGAGGGGACTTTCCTGGGGATTCCACTCACCGGCGGCTCCGACTCGCAGGACCTAAACCGGGTCTTGGAGGGCCTCCTCTACCGCTTTGGCCTCTCGCTGCCCGAGGCCTTCGACGCGGCCTTCCCACCGATCCTGGGCGAGATCAAGAACTACTCCCCGGCCCTGCAAGACCTCTACATGAACCTGCGCCAGCGCTTCGGTTCGCTGGCCCAGGGGCCCGCAGCCTTGGTCACGCGCCACCGCGAGGAGGCCGTCTTCGGCACTGACGCAATGGGGCTGCGCCCGCTGTGGTTCGTGGAGACCGAGAGCGAGCTGGTCTTCAGCTCAGAGCGGGGAGTGTTCACGGTCGAGGAGTTCGTCTCCGAGCCGCGCCCTTTCGCGCCCGGCGAGAAGATTTATGTGCGTCTGACTCCCGACGGGGCCAGGATGTTCCCCTTCGACCGCCACCAGCGGCAGGTCCTGGAGCGCATCCTTTCCAAGTCGCACAACCTCGAGGGCTACGGTATACACCTGGCCGGCCCCCGCTACGGCGCGGTGCCCCCCGTGGCAGGCGGCGCTGAGGCCCAGGTCGAGGAGAAGCCCGCTCCCCCGAGCCTGGGCCTCGAGCGGGCCTACGGCTGGGACCGCTGGGACGCGGGCTACCTCGACGCGCTGGCCGAGAACGGCAACGAGCCCATCGGCTCGCTGGGCTACGACGGCCCCATCGCCGCACTCAACCCCGAGAAGCCCAACCTCTCGGAGTTCTTCAAGGAGACGGTCGCGGTCGTCACCAACCCCGCCATCGACCGCGAGCGCGAGATCGAGCACTTCTCCACCCGTAGCATCCTGGGCCGCCGCCCGCTGCCCGACGGGCGCGGGGCCGGTCACGTCGAGGAGCTGGTGATCCCGGTTCTGCTCGAGGAGACCCACCCCAACGTGGGCTCAATCGTGCAGGGCCAGGGCACCCTCTCCTACGAAGAGGCCCTGCGGCGCTTCCGGCACGCCGTCATCCTGACCCAGTTTAGCGTGGAGGAGGGCATCGCCTCGGGCCTCAAGCGCATCCAAGAGCAGGCTGTGGAGGCTGCGCAGGGCGGCGCGGAGCTGATCGTGCTCTCCGACCGCAACGCCTTCGAGGGCGGGGTCTGGCTGGATGTATATCTGGCCCTGGCGGCGGTGGGCAAGGCACTCGAAGAAGCCCGGGACGGCGAGGGCATCTCGCTGCGCCGCCGTACCAGCCTGCTGGTCCACTCCGGCGGGGTGCGCAACCTGCACGACATCGCGGTGTGTCTGGGGCTGGGCGCCGAGGCGGTGGTCCCCTGGCTGCTGCAGCAGAAGGCCCAGGCCGCCAAAGGCACGGTGGGCCTGCAGAACATCCTTGAGGGCCTCAAGAAGGGCCTCGAGAAGGTGATTTCTACCATGGGAATCCACGAGGTGCGCGGCTACGGGCGCATCTTCAGCGCCATCGGGCTCAAGCCGGAGTTGGCGCAGGTCCTGGGCATCCGCAGCTTCCTGGGCTCTGCCAAGGCCGGCTACGGTCTGCTCGAGCTCGAGCGCACCGCCCTCGAGCGCCTCAACCTGCTCAACGCCGAGAAGGTGCTGCCCGCCAAGGACTTCCGTTTTAATGCGAGGGTCTTCAAGGCCGCCATGGACGTGAGCGCGGGGGAGTCGCCCTACGAGCACTTCCAGGAGAAGGTGCGGGGCCTCGAGAACGAGTCGCCGGTGGCGGCCCGGCAAATTCTGGGCGTCAAGTTCCCCGAGAAGTCCTCGGTCAACGCCGAGGAGGTAGACCTCTCGGTGGGTGGCCACAGCCTGCCCTTCGTCATCACCGCCATGAGCTTCGGCTCGCAGGGCGAGACCTCCTTCCGCGCCTACGTGGATGCGGTGAAGAAGTTGAACATGGTCTGCATCAACGGCGAGGGCGGCGAGATCCCCGACATGCTGGGCAAGTACACCCATTGGCGCGGCCAGCAGGTGGCCTCGGGCCGCTTCGGCGCGCACGCCTACATGCTCAACTCGGCGGGCTTTATCGAGATCAAGATCGGGCAGGGCGCCAAGCCCGGCGAGGGCGGCCACCTGCCCGGCAAAAAGGTGACCCAGAAGGTCGCGGCGGCGCGCAACGCGGTGCCCGGCGTCGACCTGATCTCCCCCTCCAACAACCACGACCTCTACTCCATCGAAGACCTGGCCCAGCTGATCGAGGAGCTCAAGACCGTCAATCCCAAGGCCAAGGTCTCGGTCAAGGTGCCCGTGATCCCCGGCATCGGCACCATCGCGGTAGGCATCGCCAAGGCTGGGGCCGACGTGATCGCGCTCTCGGGCTTCGAGGGCGGCACCGGGGCGGCCCGCTGGCACGCCCTCAAGTACGCCGGCCTGCCCGTGGAGATCGGGGTGCGCCGGGCCCACCGGGCGCTGGTGCGGGCCGGCATGCGCGACCGGGTTGAGCTGTGGGCCGACGGCGGCCTCAAGACTGCCTACGACGTGCTGCGGATGGTGCTGTTGGGGGCCGACCGGGTGGGGATGGCCACGATGGCGATGGTGGCCATCGGGTGCACCATCTGCCGCCAGTGCCAGATGGACACCTGTCACGTCGGCATCGCCACCCAGATCGAGACCGTAGAGCAGGCCACCGCCCACGGCCTCAAGCGCTTCGTCCCCCAGGAGTCCAACCGCGCGGTGGACCAGCTGACCCGCTTCTTCAGCCTGAAGGGCGAGGAGCTGCGCCGGCTGCTGGCCCAGCTGGGCTTCAGCAGCCTAAGAGAGGCGGTGGGGCGCAGCGACCTGCTCGAGCAGACCACCCACGCCGAGCAGATCGACCTGCGCTACTTCTTCGAGCCGGTTTCGGCCCCCGAGTGGCTCAACGACTCCTCGGCCCACATCCTGCGCAAGCCCCTCAACCAGCTGACCCGCTCGATCACCGAGGTCGTCACCGAGGCCTACGCCGAGGGCGGGCGCGACCTGCGCTTCCAGGAAGGCCCGGTCGGCTCCACCGACCGCGCCCTGGGCAGCCACCTGGCCGGCGAGATCGCCCGCCGCCGCCTCTACGGCAAGGGCTGGGAGGCCAAAACCGAGCTGCGCTTCGACGCGGGCAGCGTGGCCGGCAACGGCGTGGCAGCCTTCAACATCGACGGCCTGGACATCGTGATCGAGGGCGGGGCGCAGGACGGCATCGCCAAAAACGCCTACGGCGGTAAGGTCGCCATCATGAAGGGCCGCAACCCCTTCGGGCAGTACGTGGACGGCAGCGTGGGCAAGAGCTTCGCCTACGGGGCCATCGGGGGCACGCTGATTGTCGAGGGCAGCGCCGACAGCCGCTTCTGCATCCGCCTCTCCGGCGCGGACGTGGTGCTGGCTGGCGAGCCCGACCGCCCGGTGCAAGATGAGCTGGGCAACATCGCCGCCCGCGCCCAGGCCAAGGGCTTTGCCTTCGAGTACATGACCCGCGGCCGCGCCGTGGTGCTGGGCGACGCCGGCCCCTGGATTTGCTCGGGCATGACCGGCGGGCGGGTGTATCTGCGCCACTGGACCGAGATGGGCCTGACCGAAGACGCCATGCATCGCCGCCTGGCCAAGGGCGCCAAGGTGGTGATCCAGAAGCTCGACGAGCGCGGCATCGCCGACGTGCGCGAGCTAATGACCGCCTACCTCAACGAACTCCGCAGCGCCGAGCGCGACGACAAAGCCGAGCGCCTGATGAAGCTCCTGGCCGACCCCGCCACCCACTTCCGCATGGTGGTCCCGGCCAACCAGCAGGTGGCGCAGGAAGTGAGCACGGAGTAGGCGGGAAGCTATAGGCGAAAGATTTGGCCCCTCGAGCGCAAACTCGAGGGGTTGGTTTTGCCTTTACTGTCGTTTGTGCGTTTGTGTAGTACGATCTTGTTATGGCACATGTGAAGGAAAAGGAAATTAAGACCGTCTCGAGCAGTGGGCAAATCTCGCTGGGCAAAGCCTACGCAGGTGAGACGGTTGCGCTCGAGCGGTTGGATGACGGACGCTGGGTCATTACGCCGGTGCAGGTGATTCCCAAACATCTGATGTGGGCCAACACTCCTGAAGTAGCCCAGGAACTCGATCAGTTCTTAAGCTGGAAGGGAGAACAAAAACTCAAGGCCACCTCCGCCACCCAACTCAAAGCCCTTGCCAAAAAGCTCGAGGCTGAGGAGTAGATGCCTCAAGTCAACCTCAACTACGAGCCGTTTCTACAGGCGTGGTTTGCGCTCGAGAAACCCGAGCAACTGGCAATGCTGAAGACCATCCGCAAGATTCTGGCGCTCTCCTGGGACGAGTTGTACAAGGACAGTGGCCTAAACTGGGAGCTGGCGACCCAGCGCGGCGAAGAACGCTTCTACTCCATCCGCATCACCCAAAAATGCCGCGCCTTGGTGCAGCGGGAAGGCAACCTGGTGGTCTTCGTCAGCCTACATCCTGACCACGACAGCGCCTACAGATAGGGTTGGTTGAGGCAGAACCCCTCGAGTGCTGGTTGGCTCGAGGGGCTCTTCATAAGTTGCGCCAGGGTAGGTTTGCGAAACCGCTGGACGCAGCAAGCGGCTGTCTGGCGCAATCCCCGGCGGACATCCCGGGGAGCCATTTCGCAATTTCACCATGGAGACACTTAAACGTGTCTATCAAGTCGCAACGCTGTTTTCTATTTTGGTATTTCTAAAACCCGATCAACATAGTGTTTCTTGAGAGCTTCCAGTGAAACACTAAAAGCAACCTTTCTGAAGGGGTTAGTTCGATCCCCAGTTTTCTGGACAACCATCCAACCACTAAACACCTCGGTTGGTGGATCAAGCCCCCAGCACTTTACACTTCGTGATGGAATAACATACCACCGGGTTTGACGTTTCTTCTGTAATGCCCTGTCTACATAGGCAACATAGACAGTTTCGCTAGTACCGCCCACATCTACGATAGCCGTTTGCCAGTACTCAAAAAGTTGAGGTCGTGCGCCAAAGTCGTAGATCGCGTCATTGAGTGGGTATTTTGGCACATCAGGGCTGTAATCATGACCTAAAGTCTTACCAGTCAATAGCCTAAACTTGTGAATTTTTCGTGCCATACATTTATCTTAAGCAAGCTTTGCAATCATCTCCACTGCGCTCAATAACTGGAAGGCCAATTAGGGTCAATCAAGGCTCGAGCAAGCGGGTTGGCTGGAGGCTCGAGCAAAGTTGGCCCGCAAGGGTAGGTTAGTTCAGCCACTTGCTGCGCTGGTAGGGGCAGCGGGACTGCTCGGGGCAGTTGCGGCGGCCCTGGCGCAGGGCGGCCACCTCGGCGGGGTTGAGGGGGTCCTTGCATACCGCGCACTTCTCCGTCACCTTGCGCGGCGCGGGCCGCAGCCCGCCCCGGCCCAGCCCTACCCGCCGCAGCCAAGCCTGGGGCAGCACCGCCTGGAGCACACGGAACAGGAAGTAGACGGCCAGGGCGATCAGCAGGGCGGCGATGAGTACGTCCATACGCCTAGAGTGTAGCGGCTCGAGGGATAAATAAACCAAGTTTTTGCACGGTCAGGGCGGTTCGCGAGTTGCCGAGGGCGGATTGCCGGGGGTGTGAGGCTCAGCCAGGTCGGCCTTCGGGGGACAGGAACTCCTTGAGAAACCGGCGGCGGGCACAGCCGCGCTGGGGCGCGGACCGAGCGTGCAGGGTAACCGCAAAGTCGGGTTTTTGGGAGCAACTCCGAAAGCCAGCAGGCATAACCATGAAGTCCACCCCTACAGCGTAGGGGTGGGTAGGGCGGGGTTTGTTCCGTGCTGACCCATGTATTCGCTGACTGAATGGGCGACCTCGGAACAGACCCCTCCAACCTCCCCTACGCTGTAGGGGAGGCATTATGGCGACTTTGCGGGTGCCCTGGCCGAGCGTGCCCTGAAACCCGTCTAACTTGTGAATAAAAGCTAAAATGGGAGGGCTGCCCTGCGGGGCCTCACCTATGTTTGCCCACCTCGCCAACTTTGTCACCCGCTATCCGCTTCAGGTCGTAGCCTTCTGGATCGTGCTGGTGCTGGCCTCGGTGCCGCTGGCCGCGATGGCCCCTGGGCGCTTGGTCGCCAACGCCAGCGACGTGAAGAACAGCGAGGCCCAGCGGGTGATCGAGACCCTCGAGCGCGAGTTCGGCCTGTCCTCCACCGACCGCACCATCCTGGTGAGCGAGTCGGGCCTGTCCGCGACCGACCCGCGTTTCCTCGAGACCTATGACCGGCTGCTGGGACGCGTGGCCGCCGTGGACGGGGTAATCAAGGTCAACCGCTTCGACGCGCCCAGCCCGCTCAAGCAGATTAGCGACGACGGCAGGATCACCGCGACGCTGCTGGATACCCGGCTCGAGAACGCCGACCCCATCATCACTGCCCTGCGCAGCGAGGCGCGGGCGGCCCAGACGCCCGAGATCAAGTTCTACGTGACGGGCGCGAGCGCGGTCACCAAGGACTTCTTGTACCTGCTCGAGGCCGACGTAAAGCGCTCCGAGCTGATGGCCCTGCCGCTCACCGGCATGGTGCTGCTGCTGGCCTTTGGGGCGATGGTGGCGGCGGGGCTGCCGCTGATGGTGGGGGTGGTGGGGATCAGCACCGGGATGGCCGCGCTGTTCTTCCTAACCCAGATCGGAGACGTGAGCAGCTTCGCCCAGTCGGTAATTACCATGCTTAGCCTGGGGGCCGGGATTGACTACGCGCTGATGCTGGTCAACCGCTTCCGCGAGGAGCTGGCCAAGGGGCTGACCCCTAAGGAAGCCGCCAACATCACCGCCCGTACCGCGGGCCGGGCGGTGGCCTTCAGCGGGCTGGTGGTGGCGATTGCGATGGGGGCCATGCTGGTGCCCGACCTGACCTTCATCCGCTCGATGGGGATCGGGGGCGTGATGAGCATCACCCTGACCGTTCTGGCCTCGGTCACCCTGCTGCCCGCCATCCTGGCGCTGCTGGGCGAGCGGGTTAACTCGCCGCGCCGCCTGGCCTTCCGGCTCACCACCAGCGGCCGGGTGGCCCCCTTCTGGGGCCGCTGGGCGGGCGCGGTGATGCGCCGCCCCTGGATGTACACCTTCCTGGCGGGCGGCTTCCTGCTGCTGGTGGCCTGGCCCACCACCGGGATGCAGGTGGGCTACACCGGGGCCTTCGGGCTGGGGCCGAACGTGGAGTCGCGGCGGGGCCTCGAGCTGATCCGGGGGCTCGAGCTGGGCGGGGCGATGGACTCTTTCGAGATCCTGCTCGACCTGGGCAGTGAGGGCTTTACGCCGGAGAACCGCACCCGGTGGCGCGACCTCGAACGCCGCCTCTCGGCCTGGCCCGAGGTTCGGCTGGTGGTCTCGCCCTTCCTGGCCGGCCGCCTGGAGGGGCAGGGCAGCTTCGCCGACCTGGTCAGCCTCAACAGCCAGTACATCAGCCAGAACCGCCGCCACTTGCGCCTGACCGTCATCCCCAAGGACAAGATCCACGCCCCCTCCATCCCGCAGTGGTACGAGCGCCTCAAGGCCGAGGCCCAGGCCGCCGGGTTCGCGAACGTGTCGCTGGGCGGTGCGCCGATCGGCTCGATGGAGTTCACCAACGCCCTGGTCGAAGCGATGCCCGCCGCCATCGGGACGGTCTTCCTGGCCACCTTCGTGCTGCTGGGGGTGGCCTTCCGCTCCATCGTGATCCCGATTAAGTCCATTCTGATGAACAGCCTCACGGTGGGCTCGGCCTACGGGATCGTGACGCTGGTCTTCCAGCACGGCGTGGGGGCCAACTTAATCGGCGTCCCCACGGACGTGGGGGGCATCGACTCCTCGCTGCCGCTGATGATGTTCGCGGTGATCTTCGGGCTCTCGATGGACTACGAAATTTTCCTGCTCTCGAGGGTTCAGGAGGCCCACCTGGCGGGGATGGAGACCAAGGAGGCGGTGAAGTACGCCCTCGAGCGCACTGCCGGGGTGATTACCAGCGCGGCCCTGATCATGATCATCGTCTTCTCGGCCTTCATCTTCGGGCAGGTGGTGGCCAACAAGATGGTGGGGCTGGGGCTGGCGGTGGCGGTCTTTCTGGACGCGACCCTGGTGCGGCTGGTGCTGGTCCCGGCGGTGATGGTGCTGGCGGGCAAGTGGAACTGGTGGCTGCCCGAGCCGCTCAAGCGGGTGATGCCCAAGATCAGCCTCGAGTCGTAGCGCGGGGCATGGACCGCCGGCCCGACCACGAGGCTCTCGAGCTGCGGGGCCAGAAGACCGAAGGCAGGGGCCAGGGCCCAGAAGAGGGCGGACTGGTGGACTTTTTCGCCGATTGCAGCCGCTCCCGCCCACACCCCGCCGCACTGCCGAGCTTGGCCACTGTGTTGCGGCCCTGAATTCCGTACATTGGGGCCATGCCCGCCCCCGAGATCGTCCTGCTGGTCGTCGCCGTGCTGCTCCTGGTGAGCATCCTGGCCAGCAAGCTGGGCGGGCGGCTGGGGCTGCCGGGGCTGCTGGTCTTCCTGGTCATCGGGATGCTGGCCGGGAGCGACGGGCCGGGCGGCATCTGGTTTGACAACTACGCGCTGGCCCAGTTCGTGGGGACGGTGGCGCTGGTCTTCATCCTGTACACGGGCGGCCTCTCGACGCGCTGGCAGACCGTGCGCCCGATCCTCTGGCCGGGGCTCTCGCTGGCCACGCTGGGGGTGCTGCTGACCATGCTCCTCACCGGAGCCTTCGCCAAGTGGGTGCTGGGCTGGGGCTGGCTCGAGGCACTGCTGCTGGGCGCGGTGGTCTCCTCGACCGATGCCAGCGCGGTGTTCAGCGTGCTGCGCGAGCGCTCGGTGGCGCTCAAGCGGCGGGTGCGGCCGCTGCTCGAGTTCGAGTCGGGCATCAACGACCCGATGGCGGTCTTCCTCACGGTGGGCCTGACCCTGCTGCTGACCCAGCCCGAGCGCCCACTGTGGAGCATCGTGCCCTTCTTCCTGCAGCAGATGGTGCTCGGCCTGGCGCTGGGCTACGCTTTCGGGCTGGGCACGGTCTGGCTGATTCGGCGGCTGCACCTCAGCTCGGCGGGGCTCTACGCGGTGCTCTCCATCACCCTGATGCTGCTGGGCTTCTCGGCCACGGCGGTGCTGGGCGGGAGCGGCTTTCTGGCGGTCTATGTGATGGGGGTGGTGGTGGCCGGCAGCGACTTCATGCAGAAGGCCCCGCTGGTCAGCTTCCACGAGGGGATCACCTATCTGATGGAGATCGGGATGTTCCTGACCCTGGGGCTGCTGGTCTTCCCCTCACAACTGCCCCCCATCGCGGGCGCGGCCCTGCTGATCTCGCTGTTCCTGATGCTGCTGGGCCGGCCCCTGAGCGTCTTCTTGAGCATGGCCCTGACCCCGATGCCCCTGGCCGACAAGGCGCTGGTCTCGTGGGTGGGGCTGCGCGGGGCCATCCCGATCATCCTGGCAACCTTCCCGCTGCTGGCCGGGGTGCGGGTGGCCCAGGACATTTTCAACATCACCTTCTTCATCGTGCTGACCTCGGTGCTCCTGCAGGGCACCACGCTGGCGGTGGTGGCGCGGTGGCTGGGGGTGAGCGTGGAGGAGCGGGACAGGGCAGCGCAGGGGGGCAGGGGGCCGGCGGGAGAGCAGGGGACAGATTGACGGCGGCTCGAGACCTCAGAGCGGTTCCCACGCATACTCCCTACAGCAAAAACCGCTGTAGGGAGTACATTACCTGCCGCCGCGAGGGAGGTAATGGTGGGGAACGCGATCAGCCTTGGCGCAGCGCCACCAGCGCGGCCTGACCCAGGCTGATACCGCCGTCGTTGGGGGGGGCCTGCCGATTGACCAGAACCCGCAGCCTCGAGGTGCGCGAAAGCGCCGCCAACTCCCGCAGCAGCAGCCCGTTCTGGAAGACGCCGCCGGAGAGCGCCACCGCGTCCAGGGTGTGCGTTTCGCAGAGCTGTTCCGCCGCCCGCCAGAGCCCCAGGGCCAGCCCGCCGATAAACCCTCGAGCCACCTCCGCCACTGGTTTGCCCGCTAGCCGGGCCTCGATCACCGCCTCCAGCAACTCCCGGTAGCGCCAGACCCCGTTCCCGAACCCGAACGCAAAGGCCTCGGCGCTGCGCGACTGCAGGGCCTGGTGCTCGAGCCAGGCTGCCGCCTGCCCTTCGTAACTGACGGCTCGAGTGAACCCCAGCAGCGCCGCCGCGCAGTCGAACAGCCGCCCCACCGAGGAGGTGGGAAAGACCCGCAGGTTCTTCTCGAGCATCCGCTCGGCCTCGGCGAAGCGCGGGGGGAAGTTGAACGGCGGCCGGCTGAAGTCCACCGCAAGGCCCCGCAAGAAGCCCACGGCGGCCTGTACGGGGTGCTGAGCCGCCGCGTCCCCACCAACCAGGCTGGCGTACTCGAGGTGCCCAACCCGCCGGAAGCCGCTCTCGAGGCCCCCCACGAACGCCTCACCACCCCAGATGGCCCCGTCCTCGCCGTAGCCGGTGCCGTCCCAGGCGATGCCCAAGACCTGCCGATCCCAGAACCCATGCTCGGCCAGCACCGAGGCGACGTGGGCCTGGTGGTGCTGCACCGCGAGGTGTGAGCTTGCGGCCAGGCTCTGGGCCCACCCGGTGCTGCGGTACTGCGGGTGCAGGTCGTGAACCACCGTGAGGTCGGCCTCCTCGAGTTCGTACATGCGCAGCAGGTCGCGGGCGGTCTGCTCGAAGGCGTGGAAAGCCCCCAGGTGGTCCAGGTCCCCGATGTGCCCGCCGCCCAGCGCCTCGCCACCCACCACCAGGGTCAGGCTGTTCTTGAGGTCGGCCCCCGCCGCCAGGATGGGCCGGGCGGCGGGCAGTCGGGCCAGGCTCGAGGGCGCGTAGCCCCGGCTGCGCCGCAGAATTTGCGCGCCGAACGGCGAAGCGCGGGCGATGGAGTCGTCCACCCGCCGGGCGATGGGGCGCTCGCCTACCAGGAAGGCGTCGGCGATTCCAGCGAGCTGCTCGAGGGCCTCGCCATCGCGGTAGGCGATCGGCTCGGAGGAGCGGTTGGCGCTGGTAAGGACGAGCACCCGGGGCGCGCCCGCCGCGAACAGCAGGTGGTGCAGCGGCGTATACGGTAGCATCACCCCGAGTTCGGCAGTGTCGGGGGCGACGGCTGAAACCACCCCCGACCCTCCCCAGGCGCTCTGCGTGATGAGGGGGGAAGGCGTTCTGGCCGGGACCAGCACGATGGGCCGCGCCGCCGAGGTCAGGAGCGCCTCGGCGTCGGCGGTCAGCTCGAGCAGATCACGGGCGGTCTCCAGCGAGTCCACCATCAGCGCGAAGGGCTTCTCTTTGCGGAACTTGCGCTCGCGCAGGGCCTCGACGGCTCGAGGGTTCTGTGCGTCGCAGGCCAGGTGATACCCACCAATTCCCTTGATGGCCACGATCTTCCCGTCTTGCAGGAGGGCCGCCGTCTGTTCGACGGCCTGCTGGCCTCGAGCCTCAGGGCCTTGCGCCCCTTCAAGGCTCTTTCCTTCTCCCACTCCTTGTAGGTAGTACCCCGGCCCGCACACCGGGCAGGCCGTCGGCTGCGCGTGGAAGCGCCGGTCGAGCGGGTCGTGGTACTCGCGCGCGCAGTCCGGGCACATCGGCCAGGCCTGCAGGGTGGTGTTGGGGCGGTCGTAGGGCAGGGCGGTGACGACCGAGTAGCGCGGGCCGCAGTGGGTACAGTTGATGTAGGGATAGAGGTGGCGGCGGTTGGCAGGGTCGAAGAGTTCGTGCAGGCAGTCCGCACAGACCGCCAGGTCGGGCGAGACGGGGACGGTGGGGCGGCCCGCCTTGTGGCTCGTTAGAATCTCGAACCCCGCGTAGCCTCGAGCCGCGGTCTGCTCGACCTTAACCTCAGCAATGCGCGCGGCCGAGGGGGCTTGTGCCGGGAGCTCTCGGACGAAGCTGGAGAGCGCGGACGGGGCTCCCTCGAGGTGGATCCGCACCCCGCCCTCTTGGTTGAGCACCCAGCCGGTCAGACCGTGCTCCCGTGCCAAGCGAAACACGAAGGGGCGGAACCCCACCCCCTGCACGATGCCGCGAACCTCGATGTGGCGTGCTTCGATCACCGCGCTCACTACCCCTCATCCGCCCCATCCGCCCCGGCGCAACCTATCATCCCCCCACCACGCAGCCACGGCCCTGCCAGCCGATCTGCTTGAGCTTGCCGTCCTCGGCCAGCACGGGCACGGTGCGCTGCCCGCCGGAAAGCTCGAGCATCCGCCTCAGCGCCCCTGCGTCCGCTTCCACGTCGTACTCGGCGAACTCGAGGCCGCGCCACTGGAGGTCTTCGCGCAGTTCGGCGGTGAACTGGCAGCCCTTGGTCCCGAAGAGTTCTAGCGCCATAGCTCCCCCAATAGCTCCCGGATAATGTGGTACACCGAGGCCTGGACTTCCTGGATGCGCGGGATGTGGTCGGAGCGCACGACGATGGCGAGGTCGGCCAGGCCCTGTCGCACCACCTCGCCGCCGTCGTAGCCGAGCAGGGCGACGGTCAGCATCCCGCGCTTGCGGGCCTCTTGCAGCGCCGCGACGATGTTCCTCGAGCCTCCGCTGGTCGAGAAGGCCACCGCGACGTCCTCCGGGCGGGCCTGCGCGATGAGCTGCCGCAGGAAGATGACCTCGGCGCCTACGTCGTTGGCGATGGCCGAGAGGTTGGCGGGCTCGAGGGCCAGCGAGACCGCCGGAACCGGCCTCCAGCCCGGCGGTGGCTCCACGCAGTCGAGGGCGAAGTCGTTGGCGTCGGTGGCCGAGCCGCCGTTGCCGAAGAGGACCAGCTTGCCGCCCCGCCCTAGGCGCTCGGTGATGGCCCCTGCCGCGTCTGCGATCGTCCCGCTTTGCCCGGTCATGGCCAGGCGCAGCTTGGCGTCTTCCTCGACCTTCATCCGAATCGAGTCGGCGACCTCGGCGACGGTGGCATCGGTGTCCTGCTTCCCGCCGCTCAAGAACGGGTACAAGAACGAACTCGCGCCCAGGTCGTAGCCGCTCTCGCGGTGCTCGAAAAACACGTGCACGGTCTCCCAGAGGACGTGATAGAGGACCTCGATGATCTCTTGGCGGATGAAGGGGTGGCTCGAGGGTACCTCCACCGCATAGTCGGCCACCCGGCCGGTGAGTGCGAAGGTGAGCGCCCCCCTGGCCCCGGCCGCCTTCAAGGCCGCCTCGACTGCCGCGTCGCCCTCTTTAGGGGCGAAGCCCATCACCATGTCCTCGGGCCTGACCAGGGCCTCGAGCCAGCCCCCGAACGCCATGGAGAGGTCGAGCGCGGGTAGCGCCCGCTTGCCCACGATCACCGGGTGTACGAACTCCACCGAGACGTGCTGCGCGTCGGTTGCGTAGGGACCCCGCCCGAACGCCAGCAGCCGCCCGCCCGCCAGAAAGCGCTCCGACATCCGGCGGCAGACCTCGGCCAGGCGGCCCGCCTCGAGGTCGAAAAACGCCCCCGCCGCCGCGTTGCGCTCCAGCATCGCCGACTGAATTTTTTCGACCATGGCCGCGCTCATGGCCATGACGACCTCCGCGCCCGCCCCCCGGCCCTCGCCCCCCGAGGCCCCATCAGCAAATCCTCGGCAGGGGGTCGCCCACCAACATATCCACGATGCGGCTCGAGCCGTATCCGGTCAGGGCGTAGACCACGCCCGGCGAGGCCTCGGTCACGTCGCCGATCAGGGCCGCCCCCGCGCCGCCAGCCGAGCGGACAGCCTCGAGGGCCTGCTCGGCGTGGTCCGCTGCCACGATGGCCAGGAACTGCCCCTCGTTGGCGATGTGCAGCGGGTCGAGGCCCAGGATTTCACAAGCCCCGCGCACCTCATCGCGGACGGGGATGTGGTCTTCGTGGAGCCTGAGGCCGAGCCGGGCGTCCCTGGCCAGTTCGTTGAGCGAGGTCGCCACGCCGCCCCGGGTGGGGTCGCGCATCCAGCGCAGGCCGGGGGCCACCGACTCGATCAGCGCCTCCACCATCGGCCAGACCGAGCGGGTGTCGGAGGTGAGGTCGGCCTCCAGGTCCAGCTCGCCGCGGGCCAAGAGAATGGTGATGCCGTGGTCGCCGATCGGCCCAGAAAGCAGCACCCGGTCGCCCGGTCGCACCGAGGCCGCCGATAGCGAGACCCGGCCGTCCACCAGCCCAATCCCGCTGGTGCTGATGTAGAGCCCGTCGGCCTTGCCGTGCTCGACCACCTTGGTGTCGCCGCCGACGACGCTTACCCCGGCCTTCTGCGCAGCCCGCTGCATGGCCTCGAGTTCGTCTTGCAGGATTTGGGCCGGGAGCCCCGCCTCCAGAATCAGCGTCGAGAGCAGCGCCACGGGCTTCGCGCCCGAGACGGCCAGATCGTTGACGGTGCCGTTGACCGCCAGTTCCCCGATCGAGCCGCCGGGAAAGCGCAGCGGCTTGACCACGAAGCTGTCGGCGGTGAGGGCCAAGGGCAAGCCGCCCAGGTTGAGCAGGGCGGCGTCCTCGAGGGTCGGGTTGCCCAGCAGGGGCGCAATCAGCCCTTCCACCAAACGGCGGCTGGCCTTGCCCCCCGCGCCGTGGGCGAGTTCGATTTGGGTGTCTTTGAAGCGGATGACGGGGGGTTTGGTCATAGGTGTCTTTCGCCGCGAGGGCGGGTGCTCCTGGCGGGCGCGGCGGCCCCGTTTCCCGGGTGCCGCCTGCGGGTCGGCTCAGGGTGTCACGGTCTGTCTGCATTATAGCGAGGGACGGCCTTACTGGAGAGCGTCCAGGGGAGGGTTAGCGGGTCGCGGCTGCCTCGAGCGGTAGACCGAGGCCCGGCCGAGCACGCCCGGGGGCCGGGGGGCAAGAAAGCCGCCCCCAGGTCTGGGGGCGGCGGGCACAGTTCGCGCCTCAGCGCCCGCATTAACGGGCGTTGGCGAGCTTCAGGCGCATTTCGTAGACTTCACGGGCCTGGGTCGCGGCGATGTCGGCAGCCAGCTTGAGGACGGCCGGGTTCTGGGCCTTTTGCAGCGCCAGGGTGGCCATCTCGATGGCCTGCACGTGGTGGGGGATCATGGCCTCGATAAACGCTCGCTCGGGGCTCGAGGCGGGCGCGGCGGTGTGGCCCATGTGGCTCATGGCCTGGGTCATGACCCGCTGGGCGGCCAGGTTGGTGCCCCCCAAGGCGCTCAGCAGGGTGCGCATCTGGGCGATCTCGCGCTCCTGGTCGCGGATGATGGCGTTGGCCCAGCCCCGCAGCTGCGCGTCCTGGGTCTTGGTCAGGATGTCGCGGGCCATGGTCACGGCGGCGCGGTGGTGGGGGATCATCATCGAGAGGAAGGCCTGCTCGAAGGGGGCGCCCTCGAGCATACCCAGGCCCTGCCCCATCATGCCCATCATGCCCATCTGGCCCATCTGGCCCATCTGGCCCATCATGCCCTGCATCATCGGCATCATCTGCGGCATGTTCATGCCCTGCTGGCCCTGGCCCATCGGCATCATGCCGGGCTGGCTCATGGGCATCTGGGACGCGGGGGCGCCGGCGGGGTGGTGGTTTTGATGGTTGGTCTGGGCCAGGGCCAGTCCGGCCAGGGCGACGAAGAGAACTAGGAGTTGTTTCATAGGTTTTTCCTCGGCTATGGGTATTTGAAGGCGAATTGCAGCGAACGCCTGCTCCCGGCTCGAGGGACGCTCCCTCGAGCCGCATGCCCCTCAGGCTCTTGGGGGCGGGGTCGGGACGAGACTCACCACCGACCGGAAAATGGTCTGCGAATTGGGGGAATAGGGCGCCCGCCCCAACGGGGGGATCAGCCGCACAGCCTGAGCGGGGAGGAAGTGGGAGGTGGCGAAGACGCAGAGGATCTGGGCCTCGTGACAGCAGTTCGCGCTCCCGTCAGACAGGTCGGCGGATGCGGGTTGATGAATTCCGCCGGATGAACTCGAGCCCACGTGCAGGTGAACCGCCTCGAGGGGCAGGGGGCCGACCCCCCGCACGTAGGCAGGCGGGGTCAGGGCCGAGCCCAGCAGCAACAGCACCCACACCCAGAGGATGGGCACATAGCGGCGCAGGCGTAGGGCGGACATTGGTCACCCCGCAGCCTAGCAAGGGCGGAGGGCTGGAGGTAGTGACATTCCTCCTTAGCGCGGCTCCCACCATTACCTCCCTCGCGGCAGCAGGCAATGTACTTCCTATCGCGTTTCCCACCACTACTCCGCCCACGGTGCGGCGCTAAAGCGTGCGCTAAAGCGGAGTAGTGCACTCGGTACGGCAAAAACCGCCCTACCGAGTGTTCGTGGCAACCGCTCTAGAGCAAAAACCGCCCGCTTTAGCGCCGTAGGGAGTATGCGCGGGAACCGCTCTCAATCGCCCGACACCAGCTCGGCGCGGTGGACGTAGTTGTAGTAGGCGGCGCAGGCCCCCTCGCTCGAGACCATCAAGGCCCCCACCGGCCGCTCGGGGGTGCACTCCTTGCCAAACAGCTTGCACTGCGGCGGCTTAAGCACACCCTTCAAGACCTCGCCGCACTGGGCGGCCTTGGGGTCGGTGACGCGCACGCCCTCCACGGTGAAGCGGGCCTCGGCGTCCCACTGGGCGTACTCCGGGCGCAGCTTGAGCGCCGACTGCGAGATGAAGCCCAGCCCGCGCCACTCGAAGTAGGGGCGCAGCTCGAAGACCTGCGCCATCGCCCCCAGCGCCGCCAGGTTGCCGTTCCAGGGCACCACCCGCTCGTACTGGTTCTCCACCTCGGCACGGCCCTCGTTCATCTGGCGCAGCAGCAGCACCAGCCCCTGCAGCAGGTCGAGCGGCTCGAAGCCCGAGGTCACCACCGGCTTGCCGTACTCCTTGGCCACAAACTCATAGGGCCGGCAGCCGATCACTGTGGAGACGTGCCCCGGCCCAATGAAGCCGTCGAGGCGCATGTCCGGGGAGTCCAGGATGGCCCGCATGGCCGGGACGATGGTGACGTGGTTGCAGAAGACGGTGAAATTCTCGATCCCGAGCGCCTTGGCCCGCTTGAGCGTGAGGGCGGTGGAGGGCGCGGTGGTTTCGAACCCGATGGCGAAGAAGACCACCTGCCGATCAGGGTTCTTCTCGGCCAGCTTGAGCGCGTCCAGGGGCGAGTAGACCATGCGGACGTCGGCGCCCTTGGCTTTCATCTCCAGGGGCGTGCCCATCTGCCCCGGGACGCGCATCATGTCGCCGAAGGCGGTGAGGATCACGTTGGGGTCCTGGGCCAGCTTGAGGCCGTCGTCCACCCGGCCCATCGGCAGCACGCAGACCGGGCAGCCGGGGCCATGAACGAGCTCGAGATTTGCCGGCAGCAGGTCCTGCAGGCCGAAGCGGTAGATGGAGTGGGTGTGCCCGCCGCAGACCTCCATCACGCGGTAGTGGCGGGCGGGGTCGGCGAGGCGGCGGATCTCCTCCGCCGCCCTCTCGATCAACCTGGGGTCGCGGAACTCGTCGACGTACTTCATGCAGGCTCCTCCAGCCTCGAGATCGCCACGCCCATGTGGACCAGGAGCGCGTCGCCCACCCTCGCCTCGGGGAAGAAGTCGATAGCGACCGTCGCCTGACGGCCCAAGCGGTCTTCCACTACCGCGTCGCCGCCCAAGATCTCGAGCACTTCGACCGGTACCGCCACGTCGCCGCAGGTGCTGCAGCCGTCCTGGTCGAGGGTGCAGCTCCCGTAGAACTCCAGGTCAACCTTTGGCATGGGGACTTCGCTCCTCCTCGGCGAACTGGTAGCCCTGAAGCTCCTCGAGGGCCGCCTCGGCCTCGCCCAACATGGTCATAAACTTAATCTGATCCTGGGCCTCCTGCTCGCTGATCTTGCTCATGGCGAAACCGACGTGGATCAGCACCCACTCGCCCACCTCCACCCGCTCCTCCGCGAGCAGATCCATGTTGACCTGCCGCCGCACGCCCGAGACCTCGACGGTGGCGAAGTGGCGGAACTCGTCCTGAAACCCTACGACCTTACCCGGTATGGCAAGACACACAGCCGCGACCTCCCTGGAATTGCTACGAATTTATCATACCCGAATCAGGCCAGGGCCTAGGTGTCTGCGTTAATTGCGAGACGCCGCCCCAGCCGATCCGGCAAAGACCCTGGCGCAACTTAAGTGTCTGCATAGTTGCAATGCGAACTATCGCCCCCCAGCTCCCGCAGGGAATTGCGCCTCGGGTAGCCGCTCCGCGGCTATGGCGCACGCCACTCCGCCTCGGGTAGCCGCTCTGCGGCTATGGCGTACGCCACTCCGCCCCGGCACATATTTGCCGCTTCCGCCGATTCTGCACTTCTACCCTGGCGCAACGTAGCACCGCTGAGGTGGGCCGAATGTCCTGCTCGGCGGCAGGGTGTTAGACTCAGACCGTGGCGCAAGGGGCGAGAAGGGTGGGGGATTTGCTGGGCCAGGCGCTCAAGAAGAACGGCCTCGAGCGTGGCCTGAAGCGGGGCAAGGCCCTGCTGCTGTGGCCTGATATCGCGGGGCCTGCGCTTTCGGAGTGGACGGAGGCCGATCGCCTGGAGGACGGGGTGCTGTTCGTCAAGACCCGCGACGCGGTGGTGAACCACCAGCTCACCTACATGCGCGGGGAGTTCGTGCGGCGCTACGCCGAAAAGCTGCCCGGCGCGGTGCGGGAGATCCGCTTCCAGGTGGGGGAGCTGTACCCCAAGCCCAGGCCAGGGCCGGAGGCCGCGCCGCTGCCCAAGCTCTCCGGCGAGGAGGAAACCCAGGTGCGCCTGCTTGCCAGCCAAGCCCCACAGGAGCTGCAAGGAGTGATCGCCGGCGCCGCCAAGGCCGTCAAGCGGCGGCAGAAGGACAGCCCGCACCCCCTGTGTGTGGTGTGCGGGGCGCCGAGCGCCCAGAACCCCTGCCCCGGCTGCCGACGCCTGCTGGGCGACCCGGCGGTGCTGAACGAGGCCAAGCGTCTGCTGCGCCACCCCCTGAAGCCCCGCCTCGAGGGCGAGCCCCTGAGCGCAGCGAGGTACATCGCCCAGGGTCGGCTCGAGGCCCAGATGCGCGACCTGCTGCCCGAGGTGGTGCAACACTCCGAGCTGTTCCCCGTCCTGCAGGACACCGCCCGGCGCTACCTCCAGCTCCGCACCGGCGAGAAGGACGTGGCCAAGCACCGGGCACTGCTACCGCCGACGCTGCAATCGCTGCTGCGCGAACTCTAAAGTTCGTCGGCGTGGGAACCCCTCGAGGCCGGACTGCTAAACCAGCGCACCGCCCCAAACAGCATAAAACCTAGGTTAATCAGAACCAGCGCTCCCAGTAATAGGCTGACGCTGGGCTTTAAGAAACCCAGTCCAAGCGCCAAAACCGCTGCTCCTAGCATGACCGGAATGCTCAGGGTGTCCTCAATCACCACGGTTTTCTCGGCCTCGAGGGTCCAAATTAATAACGCCATCGCGGCCAGCACCGCCGCATACGAACCCAGCAAAATCCAGCGGGCGGTGTCTTCAAGCGACCCACCTTTGAGGCCTACCATGTGCACCAGCACGGCTGCCAAGGCCGTAATGCCCGCCAGTAGGAAAAAGTGCGCGTAGCTCCAGGTCATGCGCCGCGCCAGCACCGCCGCCGGAGGACGGCGGGCAATGTAGTCGAAGTAGATCCACCACAACCCAAAAATCAGCAGCATTCCCAGGCCAAAGCGCAGGGCAGCGGCTGCGTTGATGGTTTTGGCATCGGTAAAGCCATTAATCACCCCCAACAGCCCCTCGCCCAAAACGATAATCGCAAACAAGCCAAAGCGCTCGGTAATTTTGGCGGTGGAGAGCCGGGGCAGGTTCTTTTGGATTCGCAGGGTGGTGGCGGGGGTAATTAGATCAACGGCCAAGCCCAGCAGTTTGAGCGCTAGGCTTAGCGGCCCCTCCACAAAAATGCTCAACACCCATAGCCCAGCCCCAATCGAAAAACCAGCCACAAAGCGGTTGGTGAGCGGGCGGGCGATGGGATTGTGCCGCCCACCCCGCCACCACATGGCAATAATGATCAGGCGGGCCGCCACGTAACTCCAGGCGAAGGCATCGGCGCTTTTGTCCAGTCCGCCTTCGATAAAGACGGCCATGCTCGAGGCGGCCAGAATCTGCAGAAACACAAAGAAGCGGTAGGAAACATCGTGGGTCTCAAAGCGGTCGTTGTAGATGGTGCCGCCTACCCAAACCCAAAACACCGGCAAAAACAAAAACAAATACTCCAGCACCCCGCTGGCCTCGAGGTGGTAGCCCAGGTAGTGGGCCAACCGGGCGATAATCACCACAAACACCAGATCGTAGAACAGCTCGAGCCAGCTCACCTTGCGTTCGTGGCCTTCGGTTTCTTGGTGCAGTTTGGGGGCCTGCCACCACACCCTAAAGTTGTTCATGCTTTACCCTTGTAGAATTCTGAAGGCAAAATTGCGCCCAATAGCCCGCGTCAGGCCCACCCAGGCCCGCGCCACCGCCTCCAGCGCCGCCGAGCTCGAGAGCGGCCCCGCATCCAGCGGCTCGAAGCCCAGTTCCTGGGCCAGCCGGGCCACGGTCTGTTTGGCCTCGGCATCGTTGCCGGCCAGCAGCATGGTGGGTTTCTCGGCGAAGGCGGGTGCGTCCATGTGCTCAAAGCCGATGGTGTTGAAGGCCTTGACCACTCTGACCCCGGGCACCAGTGCGGCCAGTTCTTCGCCCGCGCTCTTGTCGAAGCTGCCAAAGCGGTTGGTGGCATCAATCAGGATTTTGCCCTCAAGGCCCTTCAATCCGCCCAGCACCTCGGGCAGGATGTTCCAGGGCAGCGCCACCACCAAAACCTCGGCGCCGTGTACGGTCTCTTGAACCGAGCGCACTTGCGCCCCCGCCGCCAGCAACTCCGCTCGAGGGTTGAGGGGGTCGCGGCTGGAGAACACCACCGCGTGGCCCCGTTTGGCCAGCCCTATCCCGATGGCCCCACCCACCTTGCCCGAGCCGATAATCCCGACCTTCACAGCCACTCCTCCCTGTGGTCTTGGACGTAGCGCTCGAGGCCGATCGGCTCGCGGCCCAGCAGCTCCTGCACGGTGGGCACCGCCTCCTCTGTCCAGCCTGCCCGCACCCCGCCGTAGAGCCAGCTCATGGTTTCCATCACCTCCACCGGCCACTGCTCGGCGGCGGCCTGGGCGCGGAACTCCTGGTCGGTCAGGGCCTTGTAGGTCACGGGCTTGCCGGTGGCCCGGCTGATGGCGGCGGCCACTTCGTCGCGGCTGTGGGCAACGGCTCCAGTAAGTGCGTAGGCTTTGCCGTGGTGTCCGTCCTCGGTCAGGGCCTTGACCGCAACTGCCGCAATGTCGCGGGTGTCGATAAAGCTGGTGCGCCCGTCGGCAGAGGCTTCGATGATTGATCCCGCCTGGCGGATGTACTCGCGCTGCCCGGTGTTGTAGTTCTGGAAAAACCAGGTCGGGCGCAGCAGGGTGTACTCGAGGCCGCTGGCCTCAATGTGCTTTTCGATTTGGCGCAGCAGCACATCGCTATTCTCGACCCCCTTGGCCGACAGCTGTACCACCCGCCTCACCCCTGCGGCCTTAGCCAGATCCACCACCCGACTCACCTGTTCAAAGGGCAGGGTTCCGGGGAACGCCAGGTACAGCGCATCCACACCGCTGAGGGCTGCTTGCACACTCAAGGCATCCGCAAAATCGAAATGAATCACCTCAGCCCCTAAAGCTTTTAAGCCTTCGGCTTTGGCGGGGTTGTGTACGCCGGCCCGAACCGAAACGCCTTTAGACAAGAGTTGCTTAACCACTTCGTTGCCGACTTTTCCGTTGGGGGTGGTGACCAAAACTTTCATGGGTATGAGCCTATGCCGCTTACGCACCGTTGGTCAAGTACATACTTTTTGGTGCGTATAGTATAACTATAGTCATGGCCCCCTACCCCGCCAACGTGCTCAACGATTTCTGTCCCTCGAGGCAGGTCATTGCGATGATCGCCGACAAGTGGAGCATCCTGATCCTGTGGGCGCTGCACCAGAACGGCAGGCTGCGCTACGGGCAACTCCAGCGCACCGTGCAGGGCATCTCACAAAAGATGCTGACCCAGACCTTGCGCGAACTCGAGCGCAACGGCCTCGTCAGCCGCACCGTCTACGAGGTGGTGCCGCCCCAGGTCGAGTACGAGCTGACCCCGCTGGGCAAAAGCCTGCGCCAGGCGCTCTCAGGCGTCTGCAACTGGGCGCAGGACAACCTGGGGGCGGTGATGGGGGCGCGGGAGCTGTACGACTTGGAGCAGGAGGGCCAGCCATGAACGACGCTGAACTTCGCAAGCAGCTCACCCACCTGCTGACCGTGCGGCAAGCCCACGTAGACTTCGAGGATGCCGTCGCCGACTTCCCCGAACAACACATCAACACCCAAGCCCAGGGCTGCCCTTACACCTTTTGGCACCTGCTCGAGCACCTGCGCCTGTGCCAGCGCGACATTCTCGATTACATCGTTTCGGACAGCTACCATTGGCCCACCTTCCCCGACGACTACTGGCCCGATTTCTCCAGCAAAGCCGACCTCGAGGACTGGAACCGGAGCGTGAAAGCCTTCCTCGAGGACCGGCAACAGCTGGTGGACCTGGTCAACAACCCCAGCGTCGACCTTTTTGCCCCCCTGCCCAACAGCGGCGAGCACCCGCACAACCTCCTGCGCGAAATCCACATCGCCGCCAGCCACAACGCCTACCACACCGGGGAACTGGTGATTTTGCGTAAGATGATGGGGTTTTGGTACGAGGTTCAAATCCCCTCAAGCGAGTAGCTATGCAAATTCGTGTTTTGGACGAACCCGACCTCGAGGCGTTCTACGCCCTGAGGCTCGAGGCTTTGACCCTCGAGCCCACCGCCTTCGGCAGATCAGCCGAAGAGTTCATGGCGCGGCCCAAGGAGGAGGTGCGCCAGCAGCTCAGACCAAGCCTCGAGAACTTCACCCTTGGGGCTTTTATGGGCGACAAGCTGGTGGGCCTCGCTGGTTTCGGACGACAAACTACCCTTAAGATGCGGCACAAGGGAATGATTTGGGGGGTCTACGTCACCGCAGGGGCCAGGGGCCAAGGTATCGCCAAAGCCTTGATGCTTGGGGTGATTGAACAGGCCAGGAGGCTCGAGGGTCTGGGGCAAATTCAACTGGCTGTGGCCCACACCCAACACGCCGCGCGGAGTTTGTATCAGTCCCTTGGCTTTGAGGTCTGGGGCCGGGAGAAGCAGGCGCTGGTGGTAAACGGGCAGTGGATAGACGAAGAACATATGGTGCTGTGGGTATGACCGTCCACCTCCTCAACACCGGCTACTGCACCGCCCACGAGCACATGGTGTTGCGGGGCGGAAGGAGGGCGACCATCCGCGCCCACGCACTGGCAGCGCTGATTGAGCATCCCGGCGGTTGGGTTTTGTTTGATACCGGGTATGCGCCCAGGGTGTTGGATGCGTTCAATATCTGGCCCTACCGCGTGTATGGCTGGCTAACCCCAACCTTTTTGTTTCAACCCGTGATTGCCCAGTTGCCCCAGTTTGGGCTAGCCGCTTCCGACGTCTCTACGGTGATTCTCTCCCACCTTCACGCCGACCACGTGGGCGGGGTTTTGGACTTTCCCGAGGCTAAGCTGGTGGCCTCGAGGTCGGCCTGGCAGCACGCCAGAGGCAAGACGGATTTCTCGGCTTTGCGGCAAGGGTTTATACCGCTCCTAATGCCTGGTGATTTTGAGCAGCGGGCGACCCTAATTGACCGCTTTGATGGCGAAGCCCTGCCGCATCTAGGCGCGACCCATGACCTTCTGGGAGATGGAACGCTGCGCTTGGTGCAGCTCCCCGGCCATGCCAGGGGCCAGATCGGCTTGCTGGTGAACAACGAGGTTTTACTCGCCGCCGACGGCTGCTGGCACTCGAGGGCCTTCCGCGAAAACCTCCCGCCTTCGCCCATACCGCTCAACCTCTTCTTCGATGATGCCCAGGCCAGCCTCCAGACCCTCGCCAACCTGCACCACCTGCACAAAACCCGCCCCGACCTGCAAATAATCCCCACCCACTGCCCCGAAGTCGCCTCGAAATTAACCCCCTCCCCCCTCAGCGGGGGAGGGCCGGGGAGGGGGGTGGTTTGATCCTCCACACCCTCCGTCACTTCGTCGGGGCCAAACTGCGCTGGCAGTTGTTGCAGGGCGAGCGCCTCGAGGAGTATCAGGACGTCAGTGCCCAGCGAATGGTGCAATGGGTGGCCCAGCACTCCCCCTTCTACCGCCGCCACTGGGAAGGCCACGACCTGCGGGATTGGAAGAAGCTCCCCCCCATCGGCAAGGCCGAGATGATGGCCCACTTTGCCGAGTTCAACACCCTGGGGATTGGCAAGGAACAAGCCCTCGAGACCGCCCGCCGGGCCGAGAGCGAGCGGGACTTCAACCCGACCCTGGCGGGCGCGACGGTGGGGCTCTCGAGCGGCACCAGCGGTCAGCGCGGGCTGTTCGTGGTCAGCCCGCAGGAGCAGGCCGCGTGGTCGGGGGTAATTCTCAGCCGCCTGCTGCACCGCTTCGACCCCGGCGGCGAGCGGGTGGCCTTCTTCCTGCGGGCCAACTCTAACCTCTACGAGTCGGTGCGGCAGGGTCGGTGGTTGCAGTTCAAGTACCTCGACTTGCTGCTGCCCCGGGCCGAAATACTGGACCGCCTCAACCGCTTCCAACCCACCATCGTGGTGGCCCCACCCTCCATGCTGGGTAGCCTGGCAAAAGCCTTGCATACCCGCGAACTCCGCATCCAGCCCCGGCAGGTGGTCTCCGTGGCGGAGGTGCTCGAGGCCCAGGACCAGCGGCGGCTCGAGGCGGCCTTCCAACTGCCCGTGCACCAGGTCTACCAGGCCACCGAGGGGCTCCTCGCCATCAGCTGTAGCAGGGGGCATCTGCACATTCAAGAGGATTTGGTGGTGATGCAGATGGAAGAGGTAGAGGGTGGGGGAAGGCAGGCAAGCAAGGGCGACCCGTCCACCCCCTTCCCTCTTTCCTCTAGGCGCTTCACGCCGATCATCACCGACCTCTGGCGGCGCGCCCAGCCGATCGTCCGCTACCGGCTGGGCGATGTGCTGCGGGTACGGGTTGGGCGGTGTGAGTGTGGCTCGAGCTGGCGCGTGATCGAGGGGCACGAGGGACGGATGGGCGACATCCTGCGCTTCGAGGGCGGTTCGCTGTTCCTGAGCGACGTGGGGTACGTCATGGAGCAGAGCCCGGTGGTTTTTGAAGACTACCGCCTCGAGCAGGACGCGCCGGGGCAGTTGCGGGTGATGGTGGACGGGTGCGACGATTTGCCTGGGCTGAGGGGGTATCTCGAGCAGGCCCTGGCGGGGTTGGGCTTGAGGGCGGAGGGGCTCGAGGTGCTGCCCGGCATCCCCGAACAACCGGCCAACCTCAAGCGCAGGCGGGTGCGGGGGCCAGGGTAACGCGGAAGACGAGAGGGGAAGGGGAAGTTGGGGTCAAGGGCAACCCCCGTGGTTTTCGGGCGGGGCTTCATCCCCAGCCCAAGGCCTTGTGCCCTCAAGCTCGCCCAAGGGCACAAGAACCGAAAACTTGCTCCCCGCCCCGCTCCCTCCCCTAATTTTTCAGGGGTGCAAGAAGAAAAACAGCACCAGCGCGATCCCCACCGTCACTGCCGAGATGGGGGTACCGTACTTCAGGAAGGTCACGAAGCTGATGGGGTGACCGGCCCTGGCGGCGATATCGGCGGTGACGACGTTGGCCGAGGCCCCGATCAGGGTCAGGTTGCCCCCCAGGCAGGCCCCGATACTCAGGGCCCACCACAGCGAGTCCATGCGGGGGCCGAGGGTCTGCTCGAGGTCGCGCAGCACGTAGCTCATCGAGATGGTGTAGGGGATGTTGTCCACGAATCCGGAGATCAGGGCCGAGCCGAAGCCCACGATCAACACCCCCAGCTTGATGTCGTCGCCCATCAGGTTTTTGAGCCACTCGGCGATGGCGTGGAAAACCCCGGTGTGCTCCAAGGCCCCCACCACCACAAACAGCCCGGCGAAGAAAACCAGGGTGATCCACTCCACGCGCTCGATGAACCAGACCGGGCTGGTGCGCGAGAGCAGGGCCAGCACCGAGGCCATGAACAAGGCGATCACCCCGGACTCGAGGTGCAGCACCGAGTGCGAGAGCACGAACAGCACGACGGTGACCAGGAAGACCCCCACGCTTAGCCGCAGCAGGGGCCAGTCTATGGGCTGGTCGGGCTCGTCGGCCATCAGGGCCTTCAGCTCGTCGGGGCTGGCTGGAGCAAAAAGCAGGCCCTGCCGCCCCAGCAGCAGTTGCATCACCCATATCCCTGCGACAAAGGCGGGGATCACGTAGGGGGCAACGTGAATCAGGAAGTCGTTAAAGCTCTTGCCCGCGATGGAGCCGATGATGATGTTGGGCGGGTCGCCGATCAGGGTGGTGGTGCCGCCCACGTTGGAGGCCAGCACCACCGCCACCAGGAAGGGGACCGGCGGGAGGCGAAGCCTCAGGCAGAGGTGCAGCACCACCGGGGCCATGAACAGCACCGTGGTCACGTTGTCCAAAAAGGCCGAGAAAATGGCGGTGAGGATCGAGAAGACCCACAGGACGCGGGTTGGGTTGCCGCCGGTCAGCAGCAGCGCCCGCTGGGCCATCAGGGCGAAGAAGCCGCTCTTGGTCATGATCGACACGATCATCATCATCCCGAAGAGCAGGAATATGGTGCCGTAGTCGATCGAGCGCCAGGCCTCCGCAGGGGTGAGGATGCCCATGAACAGCACCACCGAGGCCCCGATCAGGGCCGCCATGGTGCGGTGGATGTAGTGCTCGAGGAAGATCAACATGTAGGTCCCCGCAAACACCGCCAGCGCCCAGCCCGCCAGCTGCTCCGGCGGCCCGTGAAAGCCCAGCAAGCCCAGGATTCCAACGGGTTCGTGCGTGACCCCTTGTTCCATGCCAAGGATTATATGTTCTCTGGACTACAGTTGACGAGGGACACCAGATTCCCGAGCATGAGATAAACCCTTCATGAACGCAAAATTTGCCAAATTTGTCGTATAATTGGCGTTACCATGCGGATAATCGCCCTGTTGGTCTGGTTTTTTGCGTCAGTCATGGCCCAAACGCCCACCGACGCCGGCCGCGTACCCCAGACCCCGGCGGCCGCCAGCAGCCACACCGTCCAACAAGGCGACACCCTCTTCTCCATCGCCCGCCGCTACAGCACCACCGTCGAGGTGATCCAGCGTCTGAACGGCCTCGAGGGCACCGCCCTCAGGCTGGGTCAGGTCCTGCGGCTGCCGCTGCCGGTCGTCCAACACACCGTCCAGCGCGGCGACACCCTTTTCTCCATCGCCCGCCGCTACGGCTCAAACGTCGAGGCCATCCGCACCGAGAACAAGCTCGTGGGCAACACCCTCAGCCTAGGCCAAGTCTTGCGGATTCCGCAAACCACCCTTACTCAGGCCGCTCAGCCCACCGCCCCGGCAAAGCCCCCGACCCCCCAACCCCAACCTGCCGCCCCCGTCGCCCCGTCTCCCCAACCCGTTCCCCAGGCCGTCAACACCCCACCCCCCGGCGGCTCCAACGTCAACCTGGTGCGGCCCGCCGCACTGCCCAACACGCCTGTTCCAGCCAGCGCCCAGCCGGTCGCGCAGCCGAGGCTCGAGGCCACCCAGCCCGCTCAGCCCCCTGCCAGCGCACCGACTCAGCCCCAGCAACCCCCTCCCCCTCCCCCGGTCGCCCCCTCCCCCCCGCCCGCCTCCACCCAGGCCGCCGACACCGACTACGACCCCAACAGCCCCCTCATCCCGGTGGTGCTGCGTTACCTGGGGCTGCCCTACGTCTACGGGGCCAACTCCGACCGGGCGGTGGACTGCTCAGCCTTCGTGCAGCAGGTCTTCTCCGAACTGGGGGTACGGGTGCCCCGCACCAGCCGCGAGCAGTTCGCGGCCTTCCCCGCCGTCACTGGGGCCATGCGCCAGGGAGACTTGGTGTTCTTCAGTTTCGGCGGCAGCCAGATAGACCACGTGGGCATCTACCTGGGCCGGGGCGTCTTCGCCCACGCCAACAGCTACGGAAGCCGGGTGGTGATCGAGAGCCTGGACAGCCCGTACTACAGGAAGGTTTTCCGGGGGGCCAAGCGGGTCGAGGTGCAGTTAACCGGGAAGTAGGCCCACACCGGGCTGGATAGTGTTTTTGCCGCAGAGAAGGCTGCGCGGCGTCTCACGTCCTTGTCCTTTACCAAGGCCAGAGTGCCGGTTGTTGCCAGGGCGAGGTGCTCGAATCACCATGTGCCGCGCACTGGGCCGAAGTCCACCAATTCGGCTTTCTGGATCACCTCGTTTTAAGTGCCTCCATAGTTGAAACGCGAGATGCCGCCCGCTAAATCCCGCAGGGAATTGCGACTCGGGTAGCTGCTTCGCAGCTATGGCGCACGCCACTCCGCCCCGGGTAGCCGCTCCGCGGCTATGGCACAAGCCACTCCGCCCAGGCACGTTTCTACCGCATCCGACGGCTCCGCATTTTTACCCTGGCGAACTTAGATGCCTTTATCCTTCGCGGAACCCCGAACTTCATACCGGTTGGAGGGTTGAAGCTCAACGGCATTCCTACAGACAGATTTATCGGCAATTAGCACAGCGGGTAACGGTTCGCTAACATGGCCAATAACGCGCGTTTATTGACCTAAGCATACCCATGCGCATACAGTGGGAGGCGACCCAAACAGGTCTAACTTATCAAGCCACGGAGGTTTGTATGCGAAAGATGTTGTTACCTTTTGCCGGTGCACTTCTTCTTGCCGCGTGTAGCCAACAGGGCACCGACGCCGGGCTCCGGATGGACAACTGGATCCAAAAGCAGAGTCTCGACCCCCAGCGCTACATGGTGCTGCTCAAGAACAACAGAATGACGGGTGAGGCACTCAGCGGTTTGCAGGCGGCGGGCGGTCAAGTGGTTCGCACCTTACCCCAGGTCGGCATCGCGGTCGTGGTTTCTAGCAGCCCCACTTTTGCCGCCAACGCCGCCAAGGTCGCCGACATTCAGGCGGTGGCCGCCTCCTTCGCCGAGGCGCTCCCGCAAGCCGTCGCTGAGGACGTAGCCGTGCCAGAAGGCCCCACCGCCGCTGACAACCTTTACAACAGCGGGCTGCTCTGGGGCATCCAGCGCATTCACGCCCCCGAAGCCTGGGCACGGGGCGTGACCGGCTCCAAGAACACGGTGGTGGCCGTGATTGACACGGGCATCGCCACCAACCACCCCGACCTTGCCCCCAACATAGTGTTCACCGCCTGCTACTCTTCGCTGCCCACCTGCAACCCCTACCCGTCCCTCAGCGACCACGGCACCCACGTGGCCGGCACCGTCGCGGCGGCCTTCGGGGGTGGTCGGGTGGTCGGAGTCGGCCCCAACCTGGGGTTGGCAGGCTACAACACCTTCGAGAGCATCCCTGGGTGTGGCGTCTGCTCCTACACCGATTCGCGATGGGCGGCCATGATTGACGCTGCCGATCGTGGCTTCGAGGTCATCAACATGAGCTTGGGCTCCCGCGGCCAGTTCGGCGGGGGCAGAGGTACCAACGACCTGGCCACCTTCGTGGCGGCCGACAACCGGGTGGCCGACTACGTCATCCGCAGGGGAACCACCATCGTCGCCTCGGCGGGCAATTCGGCCCTAGACCTCAACGGCACGTGGATCAACCTGCCCGGCGGCCTCACTGGCATCATGAACATCGGGGCTACCGGCATTCGCCCCAACCCCCGCTATCAGCCGGGCGTCTCGACCGACGTTAAGTCGTTCTTCAGCAATTACGGGGCTTCTCTGGCGCTGGCCGCCCCTGGCGGCGACTGCGGCCTGCCCAACGACTGCAACCCGGCCACCCGCCCAGCCAACTATGCCGAGCATCTGGTGCTGAGCACCATCGTCGCCCCCAACCCCACTTGCGCCGCTACCCAGAGCTGCCCCATCGGCTACGGCTGGAAGGCCGGTACCAGCATGGCCGCCCCGCACGTGGCGGGCGTGGCGGGTTTGGTCAAGGACGTAAACCCCGGCCTGAGCCCCCAGCAGGTGTCGGCCCTCATCCGCCGCACCGCCGAGCCGCTGGGCGACAACCAGCGGTTCGGCGCGGGCATGGTAGATGCCAACGCGGCCACCCGATAAACTGATTATCTCTAAGGGAGGCCCACCCAGCGGGCCTCCCTGCACTTTTCGTCCTAGCTTAACGCCGTAACTTCCAGGTAAATGGGATTGTCCCATTCTTGGTGGACACCGACAGCCGCCCGGTTCGGCAGCTCCTCGAGGTCAACAAGGTTCACGGCAACCAGGCCAAGCGGGGCAAGGAGAGGGCCAAACGAACGACCCGCCCGACGTCGGGCGGGTCGAAACAAGCTGCCTAGGCGGCTTTGGGCTTCTGCACGAAGCGCAGTACGAAGTAAACCACTGCCGCCACCACCAGCACCGGCACCAGCAGGGTCAGCAAGCGCCAGATAAAGCCCGCGATGGCCGAGAGGACGCCACCCAGGAAGGTGAACAGCCAGCCGCCCACCCACAGCACCAGCAGCACCGCCACCACAATGAGGAGACCCAGCACAATCCACTCGAGGATGTCCTGTATAGACCGTTCGTTCATGGGTTAACGATAGCACAAACCGGCGGGGCGTTTGGTTCCGGCCCCACAAGAATCCGGCCACGATGTGCGATAAGCGGCAAACCATGAGAGCTTTGGCCGAAGGCCGGCGCCCTGCGCTTTGCGTTCAGCGCTCCACCGGCAGATCCCCCTCGGCTTCCCACTCGAGCATGCTCCCCAGGTAATTTTTGGCCCGGATGCCCTGATCACGCAGCACCCAGAAGGCCGAGGCGCTGCGGGCGCCGCTGCGGCAGTGGACCCCCACTTCCTCGCCCGCCTGCAGGCCCAGCTGGGCCACGATACCCTGGCCGAACTGACCCAGCGGGACGTTCCGGGCTCCGGGGATGTGCCCGGCGGCGAACTCGTGGGCCTCGCGCACGTCGAAGAGCTTGGGCTCGTTGAGGGCCTCGTCGGCGGTGAGGAGGATGGAGCGGTCGAGCTTGGCCCAGGGCCGGGTGGGGGCGGGCTGGGCGGGGGCGGTCTCGGTGGCCTGGGCCTCCCAGCCCTGCGGCCAGAGGTGTACGGTCAGGCCACCCAGCGCCAGCATGAAGGCGGTCTTGGCCAGGCGGGTGTTGAGACCGCTGTCGTAGACCACCACGGCCCGGTCCTGGCTGGCCCCGAGCCTGGAGTTGAGGTCGGCCAGGGCCTGCTCGAGGTTGGCCAGCTCCTGCTCAGTACGCAGCCTCGAGCGGAAGCTCGAGAGGTCGGCGTTTATCGCCCCTGGGAGGTGACCTTGGGCGTACTCCTCGGGCGGGCGGCTGTCGATCAGCAAGGCGCTTTCGGGTGGGTTGCCGGTGAGGATCATGGGGAAGATTGTATAGCCTCGAGCAATGAGGAACGGTGGGGGGCGGGGAGAACCACAACCCCGAGGTTGACGACCGACCCTGTTTCGCCCCCAACTTCCCCCGCACCGCCATCGGCTTTGTCATAATGGCGCGGAATGTCTGCCACCCTGCCCGCCAGCCCGACCGGGGCCGCCGCCAAAGCCTTGGGGGCCTACTACACCGACGCGCTGGTGGCGGAGTACTTGGTGGGGTGGGCAGTGCGGGGGGCAGCGGACCGGGTGATGGACCCCTCGTTCGGCGGGGGGGTCTTTTTGCGGGCGGCCTGCGAGCGGCTAACGGAGCTGGGCGGCGACCCCACCGCGCAGGTCTTCGGGGTCGAACTCGACCCACAGACGCACCAGCAGACCCGCCGGGCGCTCGAGGTCATCCGCCCGCAGAACCTGATTCACAGCGACTTCTTCGCGGTCGAGCCGGGGCAGCTGCGGCCCCTCGAGGCCGTGGTGGGCAACCCGCCGTTCATCCGCTTTCAGCGCTTCACCGGCGAGGCCAGGGCCAGGGCGCTGGCCAGGGCCGCCGCTCAGGGCGTACAGCTCAGCAGGCTGGCGAGTTCGTGGGCGGCATTTCTGGTTCACTCGACGGCGCTGCTGCGGCCCGGCGGGCGGCTGGCGATGGTGGTGCCGGCCGAGCTGGGCCACGCCAGCTACGCCCGGCCCGTCCTCGAGCACCTCCTGCGCTCGTTCGAACAGGTGCAGATCATCCGGTTCGGGCGGACCCTGTTCCCCGAGATCAGCCAGGACACGGTGCTGGTTCTGGCCGAAGGACGGGGGAGTCGGAGGGGACCCGCGCTTCTCGAGCTGCGCGATCTGGCAAGCGCCGAGGACCTGGGCAAGGCCCACCCGACCGGACAGGCAGTGGAGGTCTCGAGGCTGCTCGAGGGCCGGGAACGGCTGATCGAGTACCACCTTTCGCCCGAGCTGCGGGGGCTATACCGGGCGGTGGGGGGGTCGGGGCGTACGGCGCGGCTGGGCCAGGTGGCGGACGTAGGGATCGGCTACGTGACCGGCAACAACGACTACTTCCACCTGAGCCCGGAACAGGCCGGGCGGCTCAAAATCCCCGGGCGGTTTCTGCGGGCGGCAGTGCGGCGGGGGCGGGCGCTGCGGGGCCTCGAGTTCGGCCCCGGAGACTGGGCGGCCGGGCTGGTCAGCGGTGAGGCAGGGTACCTGCTGCACGTCGCGCCGGAGGCCCGGCTGCCGGGGGCGCTGCGGGACTACATCGAGCAGGGCCGGCGGCAGGGCGTGCACCTGGCCTACAAGTGCCGCGTCCGCGAGCCCTGGTACGCCGTGCCGCACGTCCACCGGCCCCAGGCCTTCCTCAGCTACATGAGCGGGGTGGTGCCGCACCTGGTCGCCAACACGGCGGGCGCGGTGGCCCCCAACAGCCTGCACCTGGTGCGCTCGAGCTGGTTCAGCGGACTGGCGCTGGCGGCGCTGTGGCAGACCTCGCTGGCCCGGCTCAGCGCCGAGTTGGAGGGCCATCCCATGGGCGGGGGGATGCTCAAGCTCGAGCCCGGCGAGGCCGAGAACGTCCGGCTGCCGCTGCCCGAGCTAGCGGCGGAGCGGCTCGAGGAACTGGCCCGCGAACTGGACGCGCTGCTGCGGGCGGGCCGGGCGGCGGAGGCGGAGGCTCTAGCCGACCGCGCCTTACTGATGGACGGTTTGGGGCTATCCGGAACCGACTGTGCCCTGCTGCGGGAGGGCGCGGCGGGGCTGCGGGAGCGCCGCCGCACCCGCTGAGGCTCGAGCAAGCTCGGCCGCGCACCACCTGCGGGAACCGCTACGGCCAAGGCGGCTTAGCGCGATGAGAGAACGCAGCCACGACCTGCCCTGGCGCTACTCCTCACGGGCGTCGCGGGCATCCGGCATGGAGATGGTTATGTCTGCGGCTGCGGGCGCTTGGAGCGCGAGCGCCTGCGGCGGCGGCGCTTGGGGGCCTCGCCCTGACCCTGGGCCGCAGCGACGGGCTTGGCGGCCTGGGCGGCGGGCTGGGCGCCCGGCTGTGCAGCGGGCCTGGGTGGCTGGGGTTTGGACGGCGGCTTGGGGCCTTGAGGCTTCTGCGCCTTCTGCGGCGCGGCGGCCTGGGCGGCTTGGGCCCGCTGCTCCTTGGCGGCCTTGTTGGCCCGGGCCTGCGCCCGCTGCTCGCGCAGGGCGGCCATGCGCTCGGCAATGGGTACCTCGAGCTTTTGCTGGGGCTTGGCCCGGTAGTCGAAGTTCTCGAGGGTGAGGCGCTCGAGGCGCTTGTTGATGGCCCGCTCGATGTCGCGCAGTTGGGGCTCCTCGTCGGGGGCCACAAAGGTGAACGCCTCGCCGGTGCGCTCGGCGCGGGCGGTGCGCCCCACGCGGTGGATGTAGTCCTCGGGCACCGCAGGCACGTCGAAGTTGATGACGTGCTCGAGGGCCTCCACATCGATTCCGCGCGCGGCGATGTCGGTGGCCACCAGCACGCGATACTTGCCCGACTTGAAGCCCGCCAGGGCCTCGGTGCGCTGGCTCTGCGAGCGGTTGCCGTGAATTCGCTCGGCCTTCACGCCCTGCTTGATCAGGAACTCGGCCACCCGGTTGGCGCGGTGCTTGGTGCGGGTGAAAACGATGGCCTGCGTCACCTGGGTGTCCAGCAGCTTCAAAAGCAGCCCCGACTTGAGCTCCTGGGGCACCGGGTAGACCGCCTGGGTCACCCCACTGGCAGGCGCGGCCTTGCGCTCGACGTTGATGGTGAAGGGGTCGCGGAGTAGCTCCTTGGCGAGCTGGGCGATGGGCTCGGGCATGGTGGCCGAGAAGAAGAGGGTCTGCTGGGGCTTGGGGATGTGCCGCAGCACCCGCCGTATGTCGGGCAAGAAGCCCATGTCAAGCATCCGGTCGGCCTCATCAAAGACCAGCACCTCGAGGCCCGCCAGTTTCGCGTACGGCTGGCTGAAGTGATCCAGCAGCCGCCCCGGCGTGGCCACGATCACCTCGACCCCATTCTTGAAGGCGGCGACCTGCGGCGCCATCCCCACCCCGCCGAAGACCGCCGCGCTGCGCACGCCGCTGCCCTTGCCCAGCAGCTCGAACTGCTCCTGCACCTGCATGGTCAGCTCGCGGGTAGGGGTGAGCACCAGCGCCCGGGTGACCCCCCGGGGGCCGTTCATCAGCCGCTGGAGGATCGGCAGCGCGAAGGCCGCGGTCTTGCCGCTGCCGGTCATGGCGCAGGCCAGCAGGTCGCGGCCCGCCAGGGCAGCCGGGATGGCCTGGGTCTGGATAGGGGTGGGTTGGGCGTAGCCCATCTGCTCGACCGAGCGCAGCAGCTTGGGGTGGAGGGAAAGTTCGGAAAAAGTCATGGTTTATGCGCGGCCCGCGGGCCAGTAGCATTCCATGATACCGCACCGGGCGTGCAGGCGTCCGGAGCGCGGTTACGGTTGGGGAATTGAGAGAGGGGCTCTGGATATTAAAACAACGCCAAAGTTACCACGTACCTAAGAAGAAGCAACTTGGGATAAGATTAAGTTACTCGAACGGTGGCGGAATACTGTGAATCAGTAGCTGAGGTATGAAAAATGGACTCGAAAACCTATGAAAAACTAGTAACGTTAATATCGGGAAAGCTAACAAATAATAGTAAGTTGATAGATTCCGGTCAGCGCAAATTCGGAAAAGACAATCTGTGGGAAGGAGCATCGGGTTTTCGTCATCAGATAGACGTCTCTATTCACGATGACACGGACATATTGTTGATCGAGTGCAAAAGTTGGACAAACAAGGTAAGAGCAATAGAGTATCTAACACTCATGGGTCGCCTCATTGACATCAAAGGCAATCCAGCATGTGCAAATCATAATGTTAGGGGTGCGATTGTAACGACGGTAGGATGGCAACGCGGAGTTGAGAAACTTGTAAAGCACTACTCTCAATCGTGTTCTGTATTTATAGTTGGGAAAGATGGTCAAATCAAGGAAATGATCCATACCCACTATGTTAACTTTGCATCTGTGTTGTAGTCTTCAAAACTCCCATTTGATGTTATTGAGTCTTCACTAGTTCGCTAACATCAAAGCTTTCGGTGATCAGGCCCCTTGAGCCCCAACTCACCATGCCGAAACCTTTCATCCTGAGGGTAGCAAAGGATCTCCGAAGGGCGTCAGTGTAGCCAATTCACTGTTGGAGGTAATGGTCCTTTTCGCAACAACGAATTGGCGTGTGTTCGCCCTTCGTAGATGTTTCGCTGCACTACGCTCCGCTCAACATGACAATGGCGTTAGCAAGATGGTTGACGGGTGTTGAGGTCGCCGTTGTTGACTACTGAATCAGCTCAGGTGCCCCAATCTGTTGGACTCAATCCCACCCCAAGCGTATCCACCGCCCTAGACTCCCCTCACCCCCGCCGCGATACTGCGCCCTGATGACCGCCCTCGAGCTGCCCTACCAGCCCATCCACGCCTCGCTCTACACCCGACAAGAGCTGTTCGCTGGCTTCGATTCCTCCGATCCCGGCTCCTTCGCCCGCACGCCCGACTTCGCCATCTACCGCCACGCCGTCGGCGAAGGGGGCTACCTGCCGCGCAATCCCTACGTGGGGATGATGCAGGCCCTGCACGACACCTCCATCACCCAGGCCACCCAGGCCTTCATCGCGGGGCGGCGGGTGGCGGGGATCATGGGTGGGCACAAGCTGCCCCGCGACTCGGCCGCCTACCGGCAGGTGGCCCTGCTGGCGCGGCGGCTAACCCGCGACGGCATCCTGGTGTGTACGGGCGGCGGCCCCGGCGGGATGGAGGCCGCTCACCTCGGCGCGGCGCTGGCCAACCGCCCGGACGCCGACCTCGAGGCCGCCCTACAGCACCTCGGTGCACAGCCCGCCGTGCCCGCCCTCAAGCACATCGTGCGCCCCGACGGCACTCCCGACCTCGAGCTGGTCCGGCCGGCCCACGCCTGGTTTCGGCCCGCCCTCGAGATCGCCGAATCCATCCCCGACCCCGGCCAGAGCCTCGCCGTTCCCACCTGGCACTACGGCCACGAGCCCACCACCCCCCTCGCCACCCACATCGCCAAGTATTTCCAGAACAGCATCCGCGAGGACGGCCTGCTGGCCATCGCCAAGGCCGGCGTGGTCTTCGCCCAGGGCAAGGCGGGCACCATCCAGGAGATCTTCCAGGACGCCACCCAGAACTTCTACCGCACCCTCGGCGACTTCAGCCCGATGGTACTGCTGGGCACGAAGTACTGGACCGACGACTACCCTGTGGTGCCGGTGCTGCAAAAACTCTTCAGCCCCGACGACTTCTCCCGGTACGTCCGCGTGACCGACGACATAGACCAAGCGGCGGATTTTCTCGAGGGTTTCGGGGCTTGAAGGTGTTGCGCTGCTGGTAAAGGGCTGGCCTCGAGCCCCAACCCACCAACACCGTTGTCATCCTGAGCGAAGGATCTCCTCACGGCGTCAGGGTCGCCCGTTCGCTGTTGGCGGTGACCGTCTTTTTCGCAACATTGAATTAGCCTGTGTTCGCCCTTCGTAGATGTTTCGCTCCACGTTGTTTCGCTCAACATGACAGTGATGTTGGTGAATTGCGTTACTGGTGGTGTTGCGGCCAAGCTTGCTGAATCAGCTCAGGTGGCCCAGCCCGTTGGCCTCGAGCAGCTCCCGCACCATCACCTTCGCGCCGCGCCGCACCGACTCCTCGGCGGCCACGCCGATGACCACGCTCCAGAAGCCCTCCTCGGGGGTGGCGGCGCTGTTGGGTTTGCCATCCATCGCAGCGATCCAGCGCAGGTGCTCGTAGTAGGTGCCGCCGTTGTGGCCGGTGTCCTCGATGGCGGTGGGGTAGCTGGGGGTCATGGTGCGGGAGGTCTTTTCTGGGGTGCAGATTACCTCGAGGTAACTGCCCCACTGCGAGTGGGCCTGCCCGTTAAAGCCCTCACTGGCCTTGAGGCGGCCCTCGTCGCCGCACAGCACCAGCTCCTCGTAGACCATAGGGGAGAACATGCACAAGTTGAAGTTGGCCCGCACCCCGTTGGCATACTCCACGATCACGAAGGCGTTGTCCAGGATGTCCGAGCGCTCGCCATCCTTCTCAAACTCCTTGAAGTTCACCGCCTGGCTGCCGCTGGCGTAGACGCTCACCGGGCGCGACTCGGCGAAGAGGTTGAAGAGGTCGAAGTAGTGGCAGCACTTCTCCACCAGCGTCCCCCCAGAGAACTTGGAAAACTTGTTCCACTGCTTCACCTTGTCCAAGAAGGGCTCGCGGTGCTCAAGAATGGTGATGGTGTGGAGCTGGCCCAGACTCTTGCGGGTCTTGGCCTCGTGGATGGCCTCGACATAGATGGGCTTGTAGCGGTACTGGAGGCCGATCTGGAGGGTCTTGGGGTGGGCCTTGGCGGTCTCCCAAATTTCATGGGCGTCCTTCAGATTGGTGGCCATCGGCTTCTCGAGCAGGATGTGCTTGCCGGACTTTGCCGCCGTCCGCAAGACCTCGAGGTGGGTGAAGTTGGGCGTGCAGATGATCAGCCCGTCTACCGCGGGGTCGTTGCAGGCCGCCTCGAGGCTCTCGTAGGCCACCAGCGGCTCGGGGCTGAACTGGGCCTTGATGCGCCGGGCAGCCTCCACGCTGCTGGGGTTGGGGTCGTAGACCCCGTGGACGGTGCAGGTGCCCTCGAGCATCGTCACCTTGATGTGCTCCTGGCCGTTAACCCCCACCCCGATCACGTTGAAGCGGTACTTGAGCGGGCCGGGGTCCATCAGAAAGCGGTCCTCCTGCGGCACGTAGGCGAACTTGGGCTGGAGGGCGTGGAGCCGGTTGGCGAACTCCTTGTTGCGTTTCATGGTTTTTAGATTATAAATCTAAAAAGCAACGGACGGCAGGGAGGCGGGGCCAGGGGTGACCGGCGGGGGTCGGGTCTTGGGCTTGCCCGTGGCCGAGGTATCCGTCCCGGTGCGCTTGGTGTAACCTGAGCGTCTACCAACTTGGGAGGTGCTATGAAGCCAACGCTTACCGTGGCCGCCGTGGGGGACGTGATGCTGAACCAGCCGTTCGGGGACGGTCTGCCCCTGGAGGACTTGCAGGCCGCCGATTTTCGGGTGGCCAACCTCGAGGGGCCAATCACCGCCGGGGGCTACCTGGCCGACAAGATCGCCCACCTGGTGATGCCCCCGGGCACCGCCCAGCAGGTGCGCGGGCTGGGCCTCGACCTGGTGGCGCTAGCCAACAACCACATGATGGACACCGGCCCCCAGGGCATCCAGGACACCGTAGCCGAGTTGCGGGCCAATGGCATCGGCCACGCGGGGGCCGGGATGAACCTGGCCGAAGCCCTCGAGCCGCACATCACCGAGGTGAAGGGGGCCCGGGTCGCCACCGTATCGCTGGCCGCCACGGTGCCTCCGGGCGCGGCGGCAGGCCAGGCGCGGCCCGGCATCGCCCCGCTGCGGGTGCGGGTCAGCTACTGGGCCGACGGCACCATCAACGAGGAGCAGCCCGGAACCCCGCCCTGGGTGCACACCGAGGTGATGGAGGAGGACCTGCGGCCCGCCCTCGAGGCTGTCCGGGCCGCCCGCCAGCAGGCCGACGTGGTGCTGGTGCAGATGCACTGGGGGGTACCGCCGGAGTGGAACTCGCCCTTCCAGGGCGACCTGGCCGAGTACCAGCGCCCACTGGCCCACGCGCTGGTGGAGGCCGGGGCCACGGTGATCCTGGGCCACCACGCCCACGCGCTGGTGGGCATCGAGCGCCACGGGGGGGCGCTGATCTTCTACAGCCTGGGCAACTTCCTGCTGCACTGGTACTCCGGCCTCAAGGGCCTCAAGCCCCAGCGCCCGGCCCCCTTCTTCAAGCCCCGCTACAGCGAGCGCAACCGCCAGAGCGTGATCGCCCGGCTACGCTTCGAGCAGGACGGCGGCTGGGGGCTGGCGGGGGTCGAGTTGGTGCCCTGCCGCCTCGACGACAACGGCGAGGCCCGGCGGGTCTGGGGCGACAAGGCCGGGGAGATCCTCGAGACCCTGGCCCGCTCCGACGCGACGATGGGGGTAAAGCTGCGCCTGCGCGACGACGGGGTGATCGAACTCGAGTAGTTGGTGAGCGGGACCAATCTACCTGAACCGCGCCAAGAATGCCTGCGTGGCCGCCCAGTATTTTTCCCTGGTCAGCGGGTTGCGCAAGGCCGCCGCGCCGTGGATGCCCAGGCCCTCGGGGACATAGAGGGTCTTGGCGCTGCCGGGGACGGCCTTAAAGATGGGGTCGGCGTCGCGCAGCTCGGAACCTCGGTTGGCCACCGCCACAAAGACCGGGACTTTGAGCTTGGCGGCGGCCTCCTGCACCAGCCTGGGGTTGTCGGCGTTGAGGTACTCACCGGGCGAGAAGGCCATCACGCCCGCAACGTCGGCGGGGTACTTGGCGGCCAGGAGGAAGACCAGCGCCGCCGAGTAGCTGCTCCCCGCCACGATGATGTTTTTGGTGTTCTGCGCCCTGGCCCAAGCCAGAGCGGCCTCGAGGTCTTTGAGCGCGTCCATGCGCTGATAGACGGCGGCGGGGGGCAGGGCTTTCTTGGTTTGGTTCTGGCGCTCGTAGTCGTCGCCGCCCACCCGCTGATCCACCGCCAGCAGGTTGAAGCCTTCCTTCAGCAGCCGCGGGATGGCCTCGCTGTACTCGCCCAGGTTGCCGGTGAGCTGGTGGAACAAGAGCAGGGTGCCGCGCGCGGGGCTGGCAGCGGCGTGGTACTCGGCATGCACCTTCACCCCGTCGGCAGCGGTGAGAACGACAGACTTTTGGGCAGCGGCCACGGCCCCGAGCAACAAGGCCCCCAAGATCAACAGACGTTTTCCCTTCATGGCACTCCTCCGTACTCCCCGGAGGTATAGCAAAATCAAAAGTGAAACGGGGTGGTAGATTTCACTTCATGATTCCCCCTCGAGCCGAAGTCCGCGACCCCCAGGCGGCCCAGGTGATCTTGAACTTGCGCCAGCGACGCTACCTCAAGCCGTTTCTGGGGAGGGAGTGCAGCGTACCGCAGGCCGCCGCCGAGATCGAGGCGCGGCCCAACTCGCTGCTGTACCAGGTGCGGCGGCTACAGCGGCTGGGCCTGCTGGTCCAGACCGGCCAGGTGCGCCGACAGGGCCGGGCGCAAAAGCTCTACCGCGCCAGCGCCGACAGCTTTTATGTGCCCTTCCGCCTCTACGACCGGGCCGCCCTCGAGGAAATCCTGATGGACTTTGATCTGCCCTGGCTCGAGTTCTTCAACCGCAATCTGTCCCGCGCCATGCTCGAGGCCCCCTCCGGCCCAGACGGCTTTCTGATGGAGCGCCAGACTGACGGGCGGGTGCGCGTCCAGTTCGCCTCCCGCCGGGGCAGCGCGCTGCGCCCAGTCCCGCCCGACGCGCCCAGCATCCTCAGCGACTGGCTGGTGCTGCGCCTCACCCCCGCCGAGGCCCGGGCCTTGCAGCAGGAGCAACTCGAGCTGTTCGGGCGCTATGCGGGCCGCAAGAAGGGCCGCCCTTACGCGCTGCTCTTGGGCATCGCGCCGATCACCGTGGACACCGAGCTGATCGTTGTACCTGAGGGGGACTGACGGGCCGGAAAGGCAAAAAACCTCCCGGTCGCGGATGCCTTTGCCGCCCGCCAGAACATTGACAAAGTTTGTAATCTACCTTTACACTCCCAAATCAGCCGCGCAGTAGGCGTGGAAACAACCAAGCCAGTTCTCTTATCCAGAGCGGCAGAGGGATTCGGCCCTTTGAAGCCGCAGCAACCCACCCCAACCCAGTCGTCCATTACCGGCTCTGTTGAGGGCATGGTGCTAACTCCGACCTTCCCACACCCAACACCGTTAGGCCAACGGTGCAGCGATTAGGCACAATCGCGTGGGGGGGGCAGATAAGAGAAGGAGCGCTAAGCTTTTAGCCCCTTCTCCCATTCACCAGCAAAAGCTGGAGAGAACACACGGGAGGGGGTTTTCCTCTTCCCGTGCGGCAAGGCTGTGCGGCTGAGGGAGAACGCGATGAAGCAATGGTTAGCGGTTGCGGTTCTGATCTTAGGTATGGGCCTGGCCCAGAAAACCATCAAGCTTGACTACGCCTATTACAACCCGGTCAGCCTGGTGCTCAAGGAGAAGGGCTGGCTCGAGCAGGAGTTCGCCAAGGACGGCACCCGGGTCGAGTGGGTGCTTTCGGCAGGCTCCAACCGGGCCAACGAATTCCTGGCCTCGGGCTCGGTACAGTTCGCCTCCACGGCGGGCAGCGCCGCGCTCCTGGCCCGCAGCAACGGCCTCCCGCTGCGGACGGTGTTCATCTACACCCAGCCCGAGTGGGCCGCACTGGTGGTGGGCAAGGACAGCAGCATCAAGACCGTGGCCGACCTCAGGGGCAAGAGCATCGCGGTCACGCGGGGCACCGACCCCTACTTCTTCCTGCTACAAGCCCTCCGCACGGCCGGCCTGAGCCAGAAGGACGTAAACCTGGTCTACCTGCAGCACCCCGACGGCCAGCAGGCCCTGCTCACGGGCCGCGTGGACGCCTGGAGCGGTCTGGACCCCTACATCGCCGACGCCGAGGTGAAGGCCGGGGCGCGCATCATCTACCGCAACCCGCTGTTCAACTCGTTCGGCTTCCTGAACGTCCTCGAGAGCTTCGCCGCCGAGAACCCCGAGACGGTGCAGCGCGTGCTGCGGGTTTACGCCAGGGCCCGCGACTACGCCGCCAAGAACCTCGAGGAGACCGCCGCCATTCTGGCCAAGGCCGCCAGCCTTGATGTTGCCGTGGCCAGGCAGGTCATCACCCAGCGCACGCGGTTCGTCAACCCCTCCCCCGGCGGCACCCAGCGCGTGGTGCTCGACCGCATCACCCAGGTGATCGTGGCCGAGAGGCTGGCCGCCCCCGGCGCAAACGTGGCCCAGGCCGCCGCGACCATCCTCGAGCCCAAGTATCTGGGCCAGGCGCTGGCCTCGAGGTAGTCGGTGCAGCAGCCCATCACTCAAGCCAAGCCCGCGGGCCGGCGCGTATTGCGCCGACCCGCCGGGCGTCTCCGCTTCCCGCTGGGCGCGGTCATCCCGCTGGCGATCCTGGGGCTGTGGCTGCTGGCCTTGCAGCTGCAGTGGCTCAAGCCCTACCAGCTGCCCTCGCCGCTGCAGGTGGGTACGACGCTGGCGTATCTGGCCCAGTCGGGCGAACTGTGGGGTCACCTACAGGCCACGCTGGGGCGGTTGTTCACGGGGTTTCTGCTGGGCGCAATCCCGGCGGTCGTGCTGGGGTTGCTCTCGGGTCTGTTGCCCAAAGTGCGCGAAGCCCTTGACCCCACCCTGCAGGCGCTGCGGGCGATTCCCTCACTGGCCTGGGTTCCCCTTTTCCTGCTCTGGTTCGGGATTGGGGAGACGGCTCGAGTGTTGCTGATCGCCTTGGGCGTATTCCTGCCGGTCTACCTCAACACCCTGAGCGGCGTTGAGGGGGTAGACCGCAAGTGGCTCGAGGTGGGCCAGATCTACGGCCTGTCCAGGGGGAAAATCCTGCGGCAGATCGTGCTGCCGGGGGCGCTGCCGGGCGTGCTGCTGGGCCTGCGCTCGGGGCTGGGGCTGGGCTGGATGTTCGTGGTGGCGGCGGAGCTGATCGCGGCGAACAGCGGACTGGGCTTTTTGCTGCAAGATGGCAGCAACACCTCGAGGCCCGACAAGGTGCTGGCGAGTTTGCTCTTGTTCGCGGTGCTGGGGCGGCTGACCGACTGGCTGCTGCGGCTGCTCGAGCAACGCCTCCTCTCGTGGCGCGATACGGTGGGCAATCAATGACGTTTTCCGTAGGGACGTGGCGCATAGCGCTTGGCCTTGCGTCCGTGCATGGCGGCAGACAACGTCATTTGCACTGCGAAGGAAACCTGGGAGAGGAAAGTGATTTGCGTTTTGGGGTGCGACGGACGCACGGCCGTGCGTCCCTACGGGTTGGGTTTTGATAAGCGGAGGAATGTGTGCCAACAGCGGGTCTGAAACTGGAAAACCTCGAGCTGTCCTTCGGGGCAAAACCGGTGTTGAAAGACATCAACCTCGAGGTGGCTTCGGGCGAAATGGTCGCGGTACTGGGCTCTTCTGGCACCGGCAAGAGCACCCTACTGCGCATCCTGGCAGGGCTGATACCGCCCAGCGCAGGGTCGTTCTCTACCGGGTGGAGCAAGCTCTCGTTCGTGTTTCAGGAGCCGCGCCTGATGCCCTGGATGAAGGCCTGGGAGAACGTGACCCTAGGGCTCAGCGGGAGTCGGAAAGAGCTGAAGGAGAAGGCTCGAGCCGCCCTGCAAGAGGTCGGGCTGGCCGAGGCCGCCGAGCTGCTGCCCAAGGAACTCTCGGGCGGGATGGCCCAGCGGGTGGCGCTGGCCCGGGGGCTGGTGGTCGAGCCGCAACTGCTCCTGCTCGACGAGCCCTTCAGCGCGGTGGATGCGCTTACCCGTTTGCAGCTCCATCAGCACCTGCTGAGCCTCTGGCAGACCCACCAATTCGCCGCCGTGCTGGTCACCCATGACGTGGACGAGGCCATCACCCTGGCCGACCGCATCATCGTACTGGCGAACTCACCCGCCTCGATCATCTTCGAGACGCGTGTCGGCCCCCGCCCGCGCAACCGCCACGACTCGCATCTGGCGACGCTGCGCGAGGAGCTGCTCGAGGCCCTGGCCACCGGCCGCCACACCGCCGCGCAGAACCCGCCGCTGGGGCTGTCGGGGGTCGCAGTTTGACCGCCCATGCGCTGCGGGCGATGAGCAAAGCCCAGTGACCGGTTGGGCGCGAAAGAAATTTGTGCACCAAGCAAGCCTAACAGCGGAGACCCTTTTGTCCCACCAAGTTTTCCCTTTTGACCTTTTCCTCTTTTACAATCGTCCCTAGGAGAACCCCCATGTCCGACTTCCGCGAGTACCACCTCGAGACCCTGGCCCTTCACGCGGGCCAAGCCCCCGACCCCGCCACCGGGGCACGGGCGGTGCCCATCTACCAGTCCACCTCGTTCGTCTTTGACAGCAGCGCGCACGCGGCCTCGCTGTTTAACTTAGACGAGGCCGGCCCCATCTACACCCGCATCGGCAACCCCACGGTGGAGGTGCTGGAGAAGCGGGTGGCCTACCTCGAGGGCGGTGTGGCGGCCCTGGCCACCGCCAGCGGTCAGGCCGCGCTCAGCCTGATCGCCATGAATCTGTGTCGACCTGGGGATGAAATCGTTTCCTCGAGCAGCCTCTACGGCGGCTCCGCGACGCTCTTGGGCAACACCCTGGCCGAGTACGGCATCAAGACCATCTTCGTCGACGCCTCCGACCCCGAGAACGTCCGCCGCGCCATGAGTGAGCGCACCCGGATGGTCTTCGGGGAGACCATCGGCAACCCGCGCTTGGACGTGCTGGACATCGAGGCGATTGCCGAGATCGCGCACGCTTTCGGCGTGCCGCTGGTGATGGACAACACCTTTGCCACGCCCTTCGTGTGCCGACCCCTGGAGTGGGGTGCGGACATCGTGTTCCACAGCGCCACCAAGTGGCTGGGTGGGCACGGCACCAGCATCGGCGGAGTGGTGGTGGATTCGGGGCGCTTTGATTGGAGCAACGGCAAGTACCCCAAGCTGGTGGACCCCGACCCCAGCTACAACGGGATTTCGTACTGGAAGGACTTCGGCGGGCTGGCCTTCGTCACCAAGCTGCGGCTGCACCTGATGCGCGACTTGGGGCCGTGCATGTCGCCTTTCAACGCCTTCCTGATCCTTCAGGGCGTCGAGACCCTGCACGTGCGGATGGAGCGCCACTGCCAGAACGCCCTCGAGCTGGCCCAGTGGCTGGCGGCCCACCCAGCGGTGGCCTGGGTGCGGTATCCGGGCCTCGAGTCCGACCCCTCGCACAAACTGGCCAAGAAGTACCTGCGGCCCGGCCATGCGGGGGCGGTGGTGGTGTTCGGGGTGAAGGGGGGCTTGGAGGCGGGGGCCAAGACCATCAACACCGTCGGGCTGTGGTCGCACCTCGCCAACGTGGGCGACGCCAAAAGCCTGATCATTCACCCGGCCTCGACCACCCATGCCCAGCTCACCGCGGAACAGCGGGCCAGGAGCGGCGTGGGCGACGACCTGATTCGGCTGGCGGTGGGGCTCGAGCACATTGCCGACCTCAAGGGCGACCTGGGCCAGGCCCTCGACAAGTCGCAGGGCAAGCTCGAGGCCCAGACCCCGCTCAACGACGAGCAGGTGATCCGCTCGGTGATCGCCAGCAGCTTCGCCGAGGGCAACCGCGCCAAAACCATTGCGGTAGTGGGCCTCTCCGACAACCCCGCCCGCCCCAGCTTCCGCACCGCCCGCAAGCTCAAGCGACTGGGCTACCGCATCATCGCGGTGAATCCCGCCGTGAAGTCTGCGGAGGTGCTGGGCGAGCCGGTGTGCAAAACCCTGGCCGAGGTGCCCGGAACGGTGGACGTGGTGCTGGTCTTCCGCGCCCCGGAGTACGCGCCGGAGGTAGCGCGGGAGGCCGTGGCAAGGGGCGCGAAGGTCTTCTGGCTGCAAGAGGGCATCGTGAGCCAGGAGGCCGCTAAAATAGCCCAGGACGGCGGCCTGGGCACGGTGATGAACCGCTGCATCTACAAAGAGGCCCAGCGGCTGCGCGGGCACCTGCCCGCGTTTAGGCCGAGTGAGGGCGAGTTGGTGAAGGGTTGACTTAAGGAGAGGGTCAGCTCGGCGGCATGACAATTCTAGCTTTCACACCAATCTGGTCGAGTAGGTAGAGCAGTCCACCGCCGTCGATGAGTTCGATTGGCTTGTCTTTTGCAAACTCGAATGCGTCAGTGCCGTATCCGCTCGTGGTTACAAGAATTCCTTTGTTTGCACCTTCGTTCATCATCGTGCCGAATAAGTCCCGAACCGCCGAAACTCCTACGGTGTTCTTATATCGTTTTGCCTGAATGATAACCTTACCACCGATCACGGGACGTGTGTCGAAGGCAACGACATCAACGCCACCGTCCCTCGATGAGCGGGTCAACTTCGACTCCAACCCCATCTGGCCAAAGAGGTTGCTTACCAAGTTCTCGAATTCTGACGGTTTCAAATCCATCAGGTTCGGGCGACTCTCTAGGTTACCAAGAACGTCTTCTTGCTCGATAAAACGCTTGTCTACCATGTCAAACTCAACCACAGGTTTGACAGGTTGCATCTCGCTGGCCCTAGGAGAGACCTGAGCCTTGAGGTTTCGCAGACAGGCAGCCTTGTCTACACGGCTCAGGTTCAACTGCATGAACTCATCGCGCAACGCTCGAACTGAGATCACACAAGGGCGAATGCTATTCCCTGTGGCAGGGTCAACGGTGTCTACTACGCCATTGAATGTCACGACCTCTATGTGTGAACTTTGGTCCGCCTCGAATACCTCATGAATTGTTCTAAGAGTTAGTGAAGAAACAATGTCTTGGTACAAATCTTTTACTTCGTTGGCCTTACGTGCCTTGGATTCAATCGTATCCTTGGTTTTGTTGTATTTGAACTCAAGCTCTTCTGGAATAATGTCTGGGGCTGGCAGATCAAGCTCTACTACCAACTCTTTTGACTCTTGAGAGTATGTCACCCGGTACTGGTGAGGAAACTCTTCGGGGTACTCGGAGCGTTCCAAAACCATAGAATTGTAGGTGATGATTGCATCTTTGTCCCCAGCCCGATAAGCTCTTTCAAACTCATCCACTTCCTGATGCTGAGAAACTACATTGGCTAGGAAATCAAGTTTTTCTTTATCGTGCTCAGCTTTCAACCGATTGAGATGTACTTGTCGGTTTTGTTCCTTACGCCGATGTTCTTCCAGTGCTGCTGCATATGTACTCTTCGCCTTGGCTAGCAATTCCTCATATCGCTTTTGTGAACCCGGAACCAATCTGGCAACGCCCGTTGGCGCTTTCAGATCACCTATAAACTCCTGCTCAGTTGGAGCAGCTAATGGCTCACTCAAGTCTTTCGGAGGAACAAAGACACGAAAGTTAGTACTTGGCTTTAGAGAATCAAAGCTGATTTTGTCATCTTTACCGAGAGTGTCTGCAAGTATGTTTTGAAAGCTCTCAATAGTCATCTTCAGTTCAGCGTTCATCTCATCTACTTCTTGTATGCGTGACTCAACATAGAGCTGTTTTTGGAGCTTTTCGTGTTCCTTTCTCAATTTTTCGGACTCACGAGATAGCCGCTCAAGTTGCACCAACTCCGCCCGTTGTTCTCGTTCTAGTTGTACAAGTTCAGATCGCTGTTCACGCTCACGCGCCTTCGCCGCACGCTCTGCTTCCCTAATTGACCTCTTACGGGCAGACTCAGCTTTTCTAGCAGCCCTAGCAATCTGCCTAGCATAGTATCCAAAAGAACGTCCCATGATTTTCTCCAGTTGGATGAAATTCTATATCAGCTACCATAACCGGGATGGTTCGTTTTTGACATTTGTGACCAACAGCAACTCCAAATTCAATCTTTGCCATATTCCGAGTGTGACTAGCTCACCAACTTGACTGATTTACGTGAAGACAAACCCAAAAATCTACTCCGATCACTAGTACAGCTCTTCGAGCCCACCCTCACCCAACTTCCCACAGCTGCTCGAGTTAATCGAGCCGCCTATACAACCCAACCAGCCTGACCTCGAGCGCTTCAAGACAGAATCAGCAAACCCTCTTCAGGCTGGTTTACAAGGGGTTTTCGTTCGGCAGCTGCATGCCGCCGACGACGAGGCCAACCGACGCTCGCGCAGCGCCGCAAACTCGAGCACCGCCCGAATATCTTCGGCCTCGAGGCTGGGGAAGTCGTCGAGAATCTCGGCCTCGGTCATCCCGCTAGCCAGTCCAGCACGTCGTAAACAGCAATGCGGGTTCCCCGGATGCAGGGATTGCCGCTGCGCACGTCGGGAGTAAGGGTAATGCGATCCAGACGGCTCATGGTTTTAGCGTAGCGGAAGCTCCTGGCCCCCTACTCGAGCCTCGAGTACAAATTCGCCAGTTCGACCTCCAGCCTATCCCCGCCCTGGTTCACGCAGGCGCTCGAGCCAATAGGTGGGGTCTCGCTTGGCGTGGGCAATGGCATAAATGTAGAGGGCATCTGGCTCGAGGATGTATACGATGTAGTACGGAAAGCGCCCCAAGTTTCTGCGTCTGACCTCAAAATCTGTCAGTGGAACCAACGGGGCAATCTCGGGAAACTCGAGGATTTCCGCCAGGGCTTGGTCGTAGGTTTGCATGAAGGTGCGGGAAAGCTGAGGCGAGATGGCACGGTAATACTCCACCGCCTCGACCAGCTCGAGCCGCGCCTTGGGATGGTACAGCTCACTCGAGCCGGGACTCGACATCGCGCATGACTTCTTCGCGGGAAAGGGCCTTCACCCTGCCGCTCTTAAGGTCGTCATGGCGGCTCTTGATTTCCTCTGCCCAAACGCTGTCGTACTCGAGCTGCGAAGGCTCGTCTAGGTCACGCAAAATCTCCTCTACCAGTTCGGCCCGCTCGACCCTAGATAGCTCCTTAATTTGCTCCAATAGCTGCGCCTTGCCCATAGGTTCAGTGTAGCAGAAGCCTATGAACCGTCCTACTCGAGCCTACCCCAACCGCCAATACAACCTCGCCAGTTCGCCCTCGAGTCCCGCCGCCTCATCCCCTGAGCCGCCTCAGGCGAAGAACGTCACCCTGGCGCTTTCCATGTCGTACATCGCGCCCAGGATCAGCAGGTCGCCCTCGGCCTCGAGGGTGCGCAGCACCTCGCTCTCGCGGCGTATCTGCTCCACCGTGAGGGCCACATTGCGCTCGGCCACCCGCTGCACCAGGGCTGCGTTTTTGCTGCTCCGCTCGGCCTGAGGGTCTTGTGCCAGAGCGTCTTCCACAGCGGGCTGGAGCTTGTCCAGCAGGGCGGGTAGCAAGCCCAGTTCCACCCGGTCAATAGCCCCCATGATGGCCCCGCAGTACTCGTGCCCCATCACCAGCACCACCTTGGCCCCCGCCACCTTGCAGGCAAACTCCATGCTGGCGATGATGTCGGTGTTGGCGAAGTTGCCCGCGATCCGCGCCACGAACAGATCGCCGATGCCACAGTCGAACACGTCCTCCACCGGGATGCGCGAGTCCAGGCAGGACAGCACCACCGCCTTGGGGAACTGACCCAGGGCGGCCTTGCGCACCTGCTCGACGTGGTTGCGGGCGGTCACCTCGCCACCCACAAAGCGGGCGTTGCCCTCCTCGAGCCGCTGCCGCACCTCGGCGGGGGTCAGCTTGGCCTGGGCCTCGCGGGTCAGAACATCCACCTGAAAGCCCTTGATGTCGGTGTTCAATCGCTGTGCCATGTGTACCTCCGTCGCGGATTGCGTAAGGCGCCTTGCTTGTTGTGCATTGCCGAAAAACCGACCCCGACAACTCCCCCACCCAGTACAACCACACCTACGTTTCGGCGTGCGCTCAACGCCCCGCCACCGTCAGGGCTGCTTGAAGGGCCGGGAGCCGCTGGGCGAAGCGGTGGTCGGCCTCGATCTCGCGGTCGGCCTGCATCTCCCGCAAGAGCCTCGAGACCTCCTCGGAGGCCCCAGCCAGAAAGACCTCGATGCCCTGGGCCTCGGCCTCGCCCACGATGGTCTCCACTGCCCGCACCGCCGAGGCATCCATGAAGGGCTTGCGGGTCAGGTCGAGCACCACCGCCCGCACCTCACCCCTGGCCCGCTCGCGCATCAGGTGTACGAGGTCGGAGGCCGCGCTGAAGGACAGCGGCCCCACGAAGTCCGGCAGCAGCACCCGGCCCCCGGAGGCGTCGAGCAGGGCCTTCTCCTGGGCCTCGAGGGCGGCGGGGGTCTCGCCCCGGAAGCCCTCCATCTGCGCGTCGGCCAGCCGCTTGACGAAGGCCAGCGCCAGCGGAAGCGCGATGATTCCGGTGGTAATGCCGCCCAGCAAATCGCCCCGCAAATTTCTCAGGTCGAACATGGCGGGACTATACGTTTTCTGCTCTCTCTACATGTCCATGTAAGTCACTGTTGCGCGGCCTGCTCAGCCGGACTCGAGCAACGTAAAACGCACAACCCTCGAGGCCGCCCGGCCCCTTTATGCTAGGAAACGTGGAACGCTACCGCATGAGCGAGGGGCTGGTGGTGGGGCGTAAGACGCTCCCAGCGGGGGACGTGATCCTCTCGTTCGTGGGGCCGGAGGGCGCGGCCCAGGCGGTCGCCCGCAAGGCCCAGCGGCCCAGCGGACGCAGCGGGCGGCTCTCGCTGTTCCACCACCTGAGGTATCAGGTCTATGCCAAGCCGGGCAACGACCTGCCCACCCTCACGCAGGTCGAGCTGGTGGGGCGGCTGGAGGGGCTCGAGGCCCCCGGCCGGTTTCCCCACGCCAGCTTCCTGGCCGAACTGGCCTACCGCAGTTCCTCGCCCGAGGTCTCGGCCAAGGTCTGGCCGCTCCTAGTTTCGGGGCTGAAAGGCATCGCCAAGCATCCCAACCCCCGGCTGGCCCTGGTCTGGGCGGGCTGGCGGGTGCTGCGGGCGGCGGGGCTCTCGCCCAACCTGAGCGGCGAGGGCGCCAACCTGCTGGACGGCGAGCGGGCCGAGCGCGGAGGGGTGTATCTGGGCCTCGAGGGTCTCGAACTGCTGGCGGCGGTGCTGCGGCTGCCAGGCACCGAGGCCATCGCGGCCCTCGAGGAGAGCGGCAGCCTCGACCGGCTGTTCAGCGCCCTGTTGGCCCACATCCGCTACACCGTGGGCGACCTCGGCTCGGCGGCGCTGTTACACACTGCTAATCCAAGTGGGCGATGATGCGCTGGATGTTTGCGGCGGGGTTTTTGGCGCTGGCACTGGGGGTGGCGGTTTGGCTGAGCGGCCCCAAGCCCTTGGCCCAAACCCAAACCCCCGAAGCGCTGCCCAGCGGCCGGAACATCAGCGTGCTGATCTCCAGGCAACTTGGCGCGGGCTCGTTTGATCAGCAGTATCCCTTTTGGGGCCTCGAGCTGACCGCCCTCAACGGGCCGGTGAGCGTGCGGGGCGGCCCAGCCCGAGATGCCTTGAGCGAGGTGTTCGCCTTGCAGCCCGGCCAGGCCGTACGCTTTGAGGTTCAGGCCGGTGGGATTGTGGCCCAACTCGAGGGCAAGACGTATCCGCTGGGCGCAGTGGCGCAGCTCGAGGCCCACAGGGGCGAGTCCCGTCAGGCAGCTGGTAATGATGGGCCACAGCCCGGCGCCTCGTCTTCGCTCGAGGCCGACAGGCGCGAGTCCAGTAGGGCGGTCGGTGATGATGAGCCACAACCCGGCGCTTCGTCTTCGCTCGAGGGCAGCGCGCCCGAGGGTGCCCGTCGGGTGCGGTTCCGGCTGCTCTCGAGCACCCGCGGCCTCGAGGGGCGCAACCCCGAGTATCCGGGTGCCCTGTGGCTGACGGTGCGCGGCGGGGCAGTGCTGCTGGTCAATACGCTGGACTTTCAGGACTACCTCAAGCGGGTTCTGCCCTCCGAGGTTCCGCCCAGCTTTCACCCCGAGGCCATCCGGGCGCAGGCCGTGGCGGCCCGCACCTACGCCCTCAGCCGCCAGCAGGCCGAGAGCTTCTGGAAGCAGTTCGGGGCCGACGTGGACGACTCGGTGAGCGAGCAGGTCTACAACAACCAGCCCACCAATCCGGTCACCGATGCCGCCGTGGACGCGACGCGCAACCAAGTCCTGACCTTCGAGGGCCAGCCCATCCAGACCTTTTTCTTTTCGACCTCTCCCGGCTCCACCGCCAACATTCAGGAGGTCTGGCCGGATCGCGCGGCCGTGCCGTATCTGGTGGCAAAAAACCAGACCGACCCGCCGGAGGTGCGCATCGAGAACGAAACCCAGGCCCTCGAGTTTTTCAGGAGCCGCAACTCCGCAGGCTTCTACGATTCCGCCTCGTCGCTGTGGCGCTGGCGGGTGCGGCTGAGCCGGGCGGAGCTCGAGGCCATCCTGGGCAAGACTTTGCCCAGCGTGGCGCGCAACTCGCCGCAATTCGTTGGTAACCCCGAGGGCAGCTTCGCCCCCGACGCGCCCGAGTTCAGGCTAGGCACCCTGCGCGGTCTGAAGGTGATTAAGCGGACCGCGGGCGGCTTCGTCACCGAGCTGGAGATTCAGACCAGTACGGGCCGCTACAGCGTGGGGCGCGAGTCCAACGTCCGCAACCTGATCCGCCCCAATGCCGCCTTCACCGGCGGCCCAGACGTGCTGCTCGAGCGGTTCACGGGAGAGCCTCGAGTCAACTTCCCCGCCCTGCCCAGCGCGGCCTTTGCGCTGGAGACCCAGCGCGATAGCGCGGGCAATTTACAGGCCGTCACCTTCTGGGGCGGCGGCTTTGGCCACGGGGTGGGCATGAGCCAGTTCGGGGCCGACGGCCTGGGGCGGCAGGGGAAGAGCTACGCCGAGATTCTCGAGCATTTCTACCCTGGGACGAAGCTGGAAGAGCTGCGGTAAAGCAGGGGGAGAAGCTGGGCAGAGGACAGAGGACAGAGGACAAACAGAAAGCTCGAGCCTCCACCCCTTGCCCCCCCTTGGGCAACTGACTGTCGCGGGAAGGCTGAGCACTCGGTTTGCCGCGCGCATCAGGGGGGGACGCAAGCCGCAAGCCTGTCCAAGTTGCGCCAGGGCAGATTTGCAAGACCGGCGAACGCCGAAAACATGTGTCTGGTGCAATTCCCTACGGGTGTTTCGGGGCGGGTTCCTGCATTTCAACTATGGAGATACTTGAGGGGTGCGCGTATCTCAGCGCAGAGCGAGGAGCACGTCTTTGATCTGGGCAGGGGGTCGCCCCTGACGGAAGTTGAGGGCCATCAGCAGGACGTAGGCGAGAACGGCGGAGAGGCAAAGGGCTCGAACATTGAGCAGGC
>JANRLD010000032.1:0-71220 GCA_033762915.1 Meiothermus sp.
CTTAGCAATCATGTTTCTTCAGTTTGTTATAAGTATTTTGACAAATCGTGGGCAGGAGATAATTTCCGAGGTACGTATTTCGGAAAACCTCAAATCCGACAAAACATTTACTGAGTGGGGCGTTGCACAGGCATTTGTCCAGTATCCATTCGATGGAAGGAATCAACAATCTGTACCTATTCAGCCTGTGTTTAGCAACAAAGTGGGTGAACTTGTTGCGGCGCAATTTCAACAGGGCTTAAGTCGGGTAGCTGTTACATCACAAGAGGAGTCATTGGTCAGGGGTTTGTCGGGTCTAAACGTAGTATTTCAAGAACTTGTAGTTGAGGCGATTCGTGAAGAGTTGAGAGTGAAGGCGAACGACGAAAGCAGGAACAGCTTGCCAACGATAACTTTGTCTGCAGGGGATGTTACCTCAGTTGAGGTTCCTTTGGTGGAACTTCGGCGGTGGATACAACGACATGTCGGCGGTGCGAAATTTATCACAATATCAATCCAAAGAATAAACAACGAGTTGCAGGCAAGCGCGAAAATGAATGAGCGGATATGGACAATTGGAGAAAGTGATCTAAACACTGTCGCAAAGGAAATTGACAACACCAAACGGCTCAAAAATCTGCCCAAAGCAACTAGTGAGACAAAAAGCGATATTGCTGGCAGGTCTGAGCGCCTAATGCGCGGTCTAGCTTTTCAGCGAGTTATTGATGACGAAGGCAAACTCAGCCTCAGGGGGAATTTATTTGCAATGAACTATTTGTATTATCTAGGGTTAACAAAGACGGCCAGCTTTCTTTCAGACCCTAGTCGCACTGCTCTGGCTACTGATGCAGTGCTTTACCTGGAGTCAGCTATTGCTATCTTACTGAGGCTGAACTCGAGCGACCCCGAGTTGCAAAGGCGGTTAATTTACGCCAGTTTCCTGGCCCTGCTCTTAGAAGGTAGCGACCCTAAAAGCAGCGACCGTGATTGCACGGAGTTCGGCCCAGCCGGGAATAGTGGCACGTACTGGGCAGCTCGAGTAACGCATTACAGAAATCTAACAAGTTCTACAAGCAAATTTTTAAGTAGATTTAAAGACTTCTCTGTTGACGAATACCGAATGCTTCTGTCCTTAAGATTGGGTAATGCGCTTATGTGTTCAGGACTCTTTGCACCCGCCCAAGCTGCGTATGATCGAGCGAAAGGTCAACTAAATAGTTTTGGTAAGGATGCTAAGTGGAATAGTCTTTTTGCCTACCTCTATGAAAGGATTGGAACGGCAGAGCTCTTGGATAAAGATGAATCAACCGATCCAATTTTCACTTGGACAGCTGCCACCTCTGCAACTTTGCCTGATGACGATGGTACAGAAAAACCCAATCGGAATAGGTATGATCTTACTTACATTCCTGCTTACTTGCGGCGGATGGATTATTACCTTTGCAGAATTCTGAAAACCCCAAAGTCCAGATTTTTGATGGATAAGATAAACCCCTGTAACAATTTTCCAGAGGTTAGTTACTCTGAGGTCACTACCACCAGCGTAAAGAAGGCAGAACAAGTATTGACAGAACTGTTCAGGAATAACACCTCTGACGCGAATCCTATTCCTAGCGAGCTAAAAGTTTTATCTGCATCACGTCGAATCCTGCTGTATGAGGAAATTGTTCGGTACGAAAAAACTGACCGCAATTTGATTGATCCAGCACAGCGTCAATGTCTTTTGATTAAACTAGCAGACACAACTCTGGCTCTCAAGGATTGGGTATTCACACAACCCCAATTGGCTGAGGACTTCGACTCAATACTCCAAGGGCTAAAAAGTCTGATTACAGATTTGGATGGCGATTTCTCGCGGCTCCCTGACATGCAGGACAAGAAAATATCATCCTTAGTTCAGGGAAATGAGCTGGAATATCTTCCTCAATATCAAAGAAGCTGTTTTGATTAATGGGAGATCACATGAACGACTCTTCTGATACGAATATTTATAATTGTCATGTCCATGTTTTCACAATCCACCAAGTGCCCAATGAAGCTCATCCAGCGATACCTTTGTTGCGTAGTAGAGGCTTCGTGCGTACTGCGCGTGCGGTGTTAGCTTGGATGAATCCACTTATAAATGCATATCTTGGTATTGGTTCGCCCTCGAGAATCGGCCTACCCTTACGCTTATTAGCGTTCTTGGACATAGGCGAAAGTGATTCAAAAGGAAATCCAGTTACTCAGCAATTGATTTTCGACCGATTATGGGGTGCGTACCCCTCAGGTACAAAGTTTGTTTTATTGCCCATCGATATGGATTACATTACTCATGAGTACAGACCTGCCCCTCGGAATTACGAATTACAACTCCAAGAGTTGAGAGATCTGCGAACTAAGATGCCAGATGTTGTGATGCCCTTCATCTGTGCTGATCCTCGTAGACCGAAATTTCTGGATTTGATAAAAGAATACATCGAACAACATCAATTTGCGGGAATAAAACTATATCCTGCTCTAGGTTTTTTCCCATTTGATGCGCGTCTTGATGATATGTATTCATGGGCTGAGGCGAACGAAGTGCCAATTACAACACATTGCACTCCAGGGGGTTTATATGCTCGTAGGTTTGAACCTACTCATCGCGTACACCCAAAAACACATCGACACCTTCCTGGTAATAGTCCATCTGAATTCGCAAAAAACTACTCTGACCCGCGTAACTATGATTGGGTACTTGAGAGATTTCCTAAACTAAAGCTCTGTTTTGCTCATTTGGGTGGCGACTGGCACTGGAGACGTTTTCTCGAGCAGTCTCGGGAGACAAAACCAGAAGACCTATCATGGACTTCGGTAATACTCAATCATATGAAGAGATTCCCCAATGTGTACGCAGACATCTCTTACGCTGCATATGATCGTGATTTATTGCCCCTGCTTAAAGTCTTTGTTAATACACCATATGCCGGCGAACGTATCCTTTTTGGTACAGATTACTTCGTTGTGCGTGTAGAGGCTGCTGAACGCGAATTTAGTATTAGAGTAAGAGGTTTTCTAGGTGAAGCTGATTACTTCAAAATCGCTAACACAAACCCGAAAAAATTTCTCCAAAATAGAGTTTTTGAATTGATATAACTCCTCAGACAACCCTGCCCCTTCAACAACTTGCTTGAATCACCCATCCACTTTTGCCCAGTTCTTCTTACCATTAGGTGCAAGATTCACTGGCCAGACCCTCCGCCTCGAGCCACTTTGGCCATCTCGAGCATAAAATTTCTCGAGCTTTCAATGCCCTTCTCAAAGTTAATCAGGTCAAACTTCTCGTTGGGCGAGTGCAGGTTGTCGTTGTCTAGGCCGAAGCTCATCAACACGATGGGGATATCCATCAGTTCCTTGAAATCGGCCACAATAGGAACACTGCCGCCCATATGGTTCAAGACCGGTTTGACCCCCCAGGCCGCCTCGAGCTTCCCCAGCCCGCAGAACCGCGCCCGCCTGACCGGCACCAGCGCCACCGTGGACGGCCTCCAGCTCGATCCCGCTGGGCGCTATGCAGCCTTCCTCGAGGCTATGAATTTCGACACTCGAGATTCCAACTTTACCGTACCAGCTCCAGAGTACTTTTCCGTCTCGCGCACCATGCGCGACTTCACCCTGTTCCAGATGATCGGTGGGGTGCGGGCGCAGAGCGGCGGCAACGACACCTACTTTACCTACCGCTTTGCTCGGCCTGATGGCGCGCCCGCCAATGTCTCTGTCAATTTCACCGTCACCGGCCCGGCGGGCTGGAACGGTGGCCAGCCCTTCAACGCCCCTGACCGCTTCCTGGGCCAAGACACCGACCGGATGCAGCGGGGCTGGTTTGGCCCGGCGGCCCCGCCGGTCAGCGGCGCCTACAGCTTCACGGCGGTGATCGGCCCCACCACCTACAGCGGCAGCTTCACCATAGATGCCACCCAGACCTTGCCCGAGCCTGCCAGCCTAACCCCCATCACCGTCACCGCCGGTAGCGTGACCTGCTCCTGGTCTGCGGTGGTGAGGGCGCAAAGTTATGACTTCGACATCTGGAACGACACCGACCGGCGCAGCGAGGGTAGCCTGCAATATGTTACCGGAACCACCGCCACCGTCATCGGGTTGACCCTAACTGCTGCCAAGACCTACTTCTGCCAGGTCTCGCCGCAGAGCATCAACCTGACCGCCACCGCCTTCGCCCCGTTGGGTACTCAAAACAACACCTCCTTCCGCCGCGCCCAACTCACCCTGCCGTAGGCTGGACTCCCTCGAATCCGGTACGGGCCTTACATCTTTGAGGTACTCCCCATGTCCGACGTGCGCAAGAGTTTCGACTTCACCGCCTACATCAGCCGCCAGCCGGGGGGCGCGCCCATCTTGCATGTCCACGGCACCTGTGAGATGCCGATGGCCGGCTACCGCCTGGTCTTGCAGCCCCTGGTTCCCCAGGGCACCAACCCCACCATCCTGATCCTGCAGCTGATCGAGCAAAAGCCCGAAAGTGGTGCAGAGGTCGTCACCAACACGCCGGTCGCCTATACCCAGAGCGTGGATGGGTTGGAATATCCGATCCTCGAGGTGCACATCACCCCCATCAACACCAAGATCAGGGTGCACGAGGTGCGTTGAGGCGGGGCGGCAGTGAGCCCAGGGCGCTCTGGCCGTCTGGGCAAATGCAAGGGTCTTTTGGGTGTCGGGCCTGGCTGACTCCGGCCGGCTCGAGCCAAGCGGGGTTGTTGGGTGGGACTCGAGCCTCAGGACTCGGGCACCTCATCGGGGAATTGGCGATTCGCCTGCGAATCTCGCTGAACGGAAGGTCACGCCCAAGGTAAGGCCCGAGCGTAGCCTGGGCGATTGACCTTCCTGCCTTTTTCGGCTAAACTTTATACCCAGTACAAGTTTTCTCCGAGTCCAAAAACCCCAGAACGAGGTACACCATGATCGCAGACCGCAAACTCTCGGCCAAAGGCGGCGGCTGGCTTCTAGAGGCCACCGACGCCGGCTCCGTCTTCACCCCCGAAGCCTTCGACGACACCACCCGCATGATCCAGGACACCGTGCGGCAGTTCGTGGAGAAGGAGTACCGTCCCAAGGCCTTGGCCATGGAGCATGGCGAACTCGAGCACAACATCCCCCTGCTGCGCAAGGCCGGCGAACTGGGGCTGCTGGGTGTGGAGGTGTCCGAGGAGTACGGCGGCCTCGACTTGCCCAAGACGGTCAGTACAGTGATCGCCGAGGGGCTGGCCCCCACCGGCGGCTTTAGCGTTAGCTACGGCGTCCAGACCTCTATTGGCCTGCTGCCGCTGGTGTACTGGGGCACCAAGGCCCAGAAGGACAAATACCTCGCCAAGCTGGTGTCGGGGGAGATGATCGCCGCCTACTGCCTCACCGAGCCGCAGTCCGGCTCCGACGCCATGGGGGCCAAGACCCGCGCCGAGCTGTCCGCCGATGGGACGCACTACACCCTCAACGGTACCAAGATGTGGATCTCCAATGCCGGCTTCGCCCACCTCTTCACCGTCTTCGCCAAAACCCCCGAGGGCCTGACCGCCTTCCTGGTCGAGCGGGACACCCCCGGCCTGCGGCTGGGCGGCGAAGAGAAGAAGATGGGGATCAAGGCCAGCAGCACCCGGCAGGTCTTCCTCGAGGACGTAAAGGTGCCCGTTGAGAACGTGCTGGGCGAGCTGGGCAAGGGCCACAAGATCGCCTTTAACGTGCTCAATGTGGGGCGCTACAAGCTGGGCGCGGGGGCGGTGGGCGGGGCCAAGATCGCCTTGCAACTCTCGGCCAAGTACGCCAAGGAGCGCGTGGCCTTCGGCACCTCGATCGCCAACTTCGGGATGATCCAGCAAAAGCTGGGCGAGATGGCCAGCCGCATCTTCGCGGGCGAGAGCGCCACCTACCGCACCATGGGCTTGATCGACGGCGCCCTTAGCCAGCTCGACTCCAAGGCTGACGCCGCCGAGGCAGTCTTGGCGGGCATTGAGGAGTACGCCATCGAGGCCAGCATCATCAAGGTGCTGGGCTCGGAAATCCTGGACTTCGCCGCCGACGAAGGGGTGCAGATCCACGGCGGCTACGGCTACAGCGGCGAGTACGAGATCGAGCAGGTCTACCGCGATAGCCGCATCAACCGCATCTTCGAGGGCACCAACGAGATCAACCGCCTCCTGATCCCCGGCATGCTGCTGCGCCGGGCGATGAAGGGCGAGTTGCCGCTGTTCGACGCGGCCATGAAGCTCCAGAAGGAGCTGCTCGAGCCCAGCTTCGACGAAATCGAAGACCCCGAGATGCACCAGCTCGAGAACCTGAAGAAGCTGGCCCTGGCGGTGCTGGGCCTGGCCGCGCTTAAGTACGGCAAGAAGGTGGAAGAGGAGCAAGAAGTAATGGCGGTCGCCGCCGACCTCCTGACCGACATCTACACCATCGAGAGCGCCCTGCTGCGCGCGCGTAAGCTGGGCGGCGGGGTGTACGCCGACATGGCCATGCTCTACGCCTACCAGGCCCTCGACCGCGCCCAGGCCGCTGCCCTCTCGGTGCTGCCCCGCCTTGCCGAGGGCGACGAGATGCGGGTGATGGCCTCGGCTGCCCGCCGCCTGACCAAGCACGACCCCGCCGATTTGGTGGAGGTGCGCCGCCGGATTGCGAAGAAGGTGCTCGAGGCCGACGGCTATCCACAGCCGAAGGCGTAGGCCTCAACGGGGCCGACGCCCTGGGGCGGGGAGTGGGGGGACACCCACTCCCCGTGTCGGTTTGCGGTGGTTCTCGAGTCGATCCTGGCGCATATAGCCCCGAGGGCTTCGCCGGGTCAGGACGGAAGTGCGCCTTAATCGCCCAGCAGGTCCCCGACCAGCCGCATGCAGATCTCCTGGCTGCGCCCGTCGGTGTCGAAGCGCGGTGTCCAGGTGGTTACCGAGATCGCCACGACGTTCTTGGTCTGCGCCAGCGCCTTAAGAAATGCCCCCACCTCCGCTGCCGAGGGGCCGCCCTTGGCGGGGTAGCTCATGGCAGGCACTTCCTCGGGGTTCACGATGTCGGTGTCGAAGTGAACCCACAGCGGCTGATCCAGCAGGGGGTGGCTCAGCAGCGCTTGCAGGTCGGGGGCGACGTGGATGCGGGAGGCCTCGAGGGCCACCTTCTCGGGCGGGTCGAGGTCGCGCACGTCGCTCACGACTACGCGCTCGTCGGGCAGGGTTTCGGCCCGCACCGCCTCAACCAAAGTCTGCTCGCCGCGCCCGGTCATCATCGCCAGCGGCATCCCGCCCAGGAAGCCGCTGGGCGTGGTCTCCCAGGTGTTGAAGTCGCCGTGCGCGTCCAGCCACAGCAGCACCGGGCTCAAGCCCGCCCGCTGCAAGCCCGCCAGCACGGGAATCGAGGCGCAGCAGTCGCCCGCGATGCTCACGGGCCGCTGCCCCTGGGCCGCCGTCTCGGCCACGAAATCGGCCAGGGGGTGGTAGAGCGGGACGATGCGCTCCTGGGTGCTGCCCCCCGGCATCTCGGCTAGGTTCATCTGCCAACCGGGCTGGTGCAGCGCGTGCAGGGTGGGGGAGAAGCGGTCGAAGAAGTAGGGGGTCAGGATGAAGCGGTTGTCCATGCGGGTATTGTTTCATACCGAGCGTTTGAAGGGCATAGGTCGAAGGCCAGAAGCTCAAAAATAAACCCCAGACGCCTCAAACCACACCTTACTGGTGTCATTCTGAGCCCAACGCCTCCATTCACTGCGCATGCTCCAGGGCCACACGCCTATGCCATGGTGCACAAGACCTTCACCGCCAGCAATCGGCGGGCAATATGGTGCCGTCATAGACTTTTCACTACGCGGCTCGAGTGAATCCTCGAGCGGTCGTAACTATCAGATCCGGATGTGCGGGGCAATCGCGCCTGCATTGCCGCCTTGCCGCGTGAGCTGCGATGGCGCGAACCGCTGTCAGACTCGAGGGATTCCTGGAGCGGGGTGCTTTCGGGGTAAGCCGTAGACCCCGCAATGGCGGGTTGCGGTGAAGCGGTATTTTGGGTTTGCTGATGTCCAAATGTAACCCCCATCAGCTACCCGCTACCCGCTGCCCGCTATATGCTCTACCCATGAAAGCCATCCGCGTCCACACCCCCGGCGGCCCCGAAGCCTTGGTGCTCGAGGAGATCCCCACCCCCACGCCCGGCGAGGGCCAGGTGCTGGTGAAGTTGCAGGCCAGCGGGGTCAACTTCATTGACACCTACAAGCGGGGCGGCCTCTACACCGTGCCCACGCCCTTCACGGTGGGTGAGGAGGGGGCGGGTACGGTCGCAGCGCTGGGCGCGGGGGTGACGGGCTTCGCGGAGGGCGAGGCGGTGGTCTACTCCAACGTCCAGGGCGGCTACGCCGAGTACGCGGTGGTGCCCGCCGAGAAGCTGATCAAGATACCAGTGGGCCTCGAGGCCAAGACCGCCGTGGCCGCGATGCTCCAGGGCATGACCGCCCACTACCTGGCCTACAGCCTGTACCCGCTCAAGGCGGGCGAGACCTGTGTTGTCCACGCGGGCGCGGGTGGGGTGGGGCTGATCCTGATCCAGCTCGCCAAGATGATCGGCGCCACGGTACTCTCGACGGCCAGCAGCCCCGAGAAGCAGGCCCTGGCCAAAGGCGCGGGCGCAGATTACGTGATGGGCTACGAGGGATTCGAGGCCAAGGCCAGGGAGATCACCGGCGGCAGGGGCGTGGACGTGGTGTACGACGGGGTTGGCCAGTCCACCTGGGAGGGCAGCCTCGCCAGTCTGCGGGTGCGTGGGATGATGGCCCTCTACGGGCAGTCCAGTGGGCCGGTTCCGCCCTTCAACCCGCAAATCCTTAACCAGAAGGGCGGCCTCTTCCTGACCCGTCCCTCGCTGTGGCACTACACCCAGACCCGGGCCGAACTCGAGTGGCGGGCCGGGGAAATCCTGGGCTGGGCCGCCCAGGGCAGGCTGAGCATCCGCATAGGGGCCGAGTTCCCCCTGGCCCAGGCCGCCCAAGCCCATATCGCCCTGCAAGGCCGCCAGACCACGGGTAAGGTGTTGCTGATCCCCTGAGGTCGGAGTTCAAAAAGCCACCCGCTGACGGCCGACGCATCTCGCCTCTGCCCCGGATTAAGGCGGCGGTTCATCCCGTCGTCCTCGTTCCCGGCCAGCCCGTATACTGAACCGCTATGGCCTCGACCCAGACCGAGATACTGCCCAACGGCCTGACCCTGGCCGTCGAGACCCAGCCCTGGAACCCCGGGGTGGCGCTGCAACTGCTGATCCCGGCGGGGGCGGTGGGCGACCCGGAAGGCCTCGAGGGGTCGGCTTCGCTGTTGGAGGGCTGGCTCTGGAAGGGCGCGGGCAGCCGCGACGCCAGGGCGCTGGCCGACGCCTTTGACGACCTGGGGGTGCGGCGTGGCAGCAGCTCGGGCCTTGAGTACGCTTCCTTCGCGGCCAGCTTCCTGGCCGAAAAGCTGGGGGCGGTGCTGGGCCTCTACGCCGATGTGCTGCGGCGGCCCTGCCTGGCCGACGGCGACCTCGAGCCCGTGCGCCAGATTGCCCTGCAAGAGCTGGCCGCGATAGAGGATCAGCCCTCCAAGAAGATGTTCACCGCCCTGCGCCGGGCCAAGTTCCGCAGCGCCCACGGGCGCAACCCTGGGGGCTCGAGGCCCGCCCTGGAGGCCGCCAGCCCCGCTGCCCTCCGCGCTGACTTCCAGGCCCGCTACAGCCCCCGGGGGGCCATTCTGGCGCTGGTGGGGGGCGTGAGCCTGGATCAGGCTCGAGAGGCCGTGCTGGCTGCGCTGGGCGACTGGGACGGCCCTCCCGCCCCGCTCCCCGAGGTCGTGACCGCCCCGCCGCACAGCCTGAGCCTGTGGGCGGACTCGGCCCAAGTGCAGATCGGGCTGATCTACCCGGACGTTTCCTACGGGCACCCCGAGTTTTACACCGCCCGCCTGGCCGTGCAGGTGCTTTCGGGCGGCTCGGGCAGTCGCCTGTTCACCGAGGTACGCGAGAAGCGTGGGCTGGTCTACTCGGTCTACGCTACCCCCAGCGGTGTGAGGGGCTACAGCTACATGAGCGCCTACGCTGGAACCACCCCCGAGCGCGCCGAGGAGACCCTCGAGGTGATGCGCCGAGAGATCGAGGGTCTGGCCGACATCACCGAGGGGGAGCTCGAGCGGATTAAGGTGGGGCTCAGGGCGAGCCTGGTGATGCAGGACGAGTCCTCGCGCTCACGGGCCGCCAGCATGGTGCGCGACCTCTTCGGGGTGGGGCGGGTGCGGACGCTCGAGGAGATCGAGGCGGGCATCGAATCGGTGGACGTGGGGCGCATCAACCGCTATGTCCGAGAGTTCCCCTACCGCAATCCCTGGGTGGCGACCCTCGGGCCGAAGCGCTAAGCGTCTGCATAGTTGAACTGCGACATGCCGCCTGCCAACTCCCGCTGGGAATTGTGCCCCGGGTAGCCGCTCCGCGGCTATGGCGCACGCCACTCCGCCCCGGGTAGCTGCTCCGCAGCTATGGCGCACGCCACTCCGCCCTGGCATGTAGCTACCGCTTCCGCCGATTCCGCACTTCTACGATCTTGTTCTGTAAACCCAAACCCCTCTCTCCTGAAGAGGGAAGCCGGGTTGAGGGGCCGTGATACCCTAAGCCCTGAGATGGTCACCACCCCCAATCTCCAGACCTATGCCGAGGCCTCCAAGGCGGCCTCGAGACTCCTGGCCAAGGCCGCCCCCGCCGCGAAATCCGGGGCCTTGCGGGTTGCGGCGGACAGGCTGCGGACCGAGTGGGCCAGCCTCGAGGCCGCCAACGCCCTCGACCTGGCCCAGGCCGAGGCGGGCGGGCTCTCCAGGGCCAAGCTCGACCGGCTCCGGCTCACCCCCAAAGTGCGCGATGACCTGGTTGCCGGCTTGCTCCAGGTGGCCGAGATGCCCGACCCGGTGGGGGAGATCGAGGGCCTGAAAATCCGCCCCAACGGGCTGCAAGTCGGGCAGATGCGGGTGCCGCTGGGGGTGATCGGCTTCATCTACGAGTCGCGCCCCAACGCCACTGTGGAGGCCTCCGCGCTCACCCTCAAGTCGGGCAACGCCATCCTGCTGCGCGGCGGAAGGGAGGCCTGGCACTCCAACAACGCCCTGGTGGCCCTGCTACAAGCCGCGCTGGCCGAGGCGGGTCTGCCCCGGGAGGCCGTTCAGCTCGTCCCTACCACCGACCGCTCGGCCATCCTCGAGATGTGCCACCTGGGCGGCCTGCTCGACCTGATCATCCCCAGGGGCGGCAAGGATCTGATTGAGCTGGTGCAGCGCGAGGCCCGGATGCCGGTGCTGGCCCATGCCGAGGGGGTTAATCACCTATATGTGGACGCCAGCGCGGCTGTGGATAAGGCTGTGGATATCGCCGTCAATGCCAAGGCCCAGCGCCCCAGCACCTGCAACAGCCTCGAGAAGGTGCTGGTTCACGCCGAGATCGCGGCGGAATTTCTGCCTCGGCTCGAGGCGGCCATGCGGGCGGCCGGGGTCGAGCTTCGTGGCGACGAGCGCACCCGCAGCCGCATCGCCGCCGGACCCGCGACCGAGGAGGACTGGAAAACCGAGTACCTCGAGCTGATCCTCACCGTAAAGGTGGTGGACTCCTTGGACGAGGCTCTGGAGCACATTAGCCGCTACGGTTCCAACCACACCGAGGCCATCTGCACCGAGCATCACGCCCGTGCGATGCGCTTCCTGCGCGAGGTGGACGCCAGCCTGGTGCTGGTCAACGCCTCGCCCCGCTTCAACGATGGCTTCCAGCTCGGCCTGGGGGCGGAGATCGGCATCTCCACCTCCAAGCTCCACGCCTACGGCGCGATGGGCGTCCGCGAGCTGACCACGGCCAAGTGGGTGGCGCTGGGGAGCGGGCAGGTGAGGGAGTAAGCGGTGAGTCTGTGAGATCAGAGGAGGTAAAAGTCGTGTTCCTGGGCGGGGTGGCTACCCAGGGCGGAGTGGCTTGCACCATGGCTGCGGAGCAACTCCTTGCGTTTTTGGGCGGCATCTCGCGGTTCAACTATCGAGTTGGGGTTGAAAGTTGAGGAAGGAGGAAAGAGGAGAGAAACCGCACGCATCACGCCTTCTCCTTCCTTCTTTCTCTGCCGCATATGCGCTTCTTCACCCCCGGCTGGCACCAGAATCTAAGCGAGGTCTCCGACCCCGTGGCGGTGGCCTACGCCAACTACGTCAGGGAGTTCTGGCCCCTGCTGCCGGACGCGGCGCGGCTGCTGGTGGAGTTCAGCCTACACGACGGGATCGTGACCAAGGTGGCGCTCAAGGGCGACCGACTTACCCTGACCCTCTTCCCCTACGACCTCCAGGACGACCCCTACATCCTGCGCCTGACCTACGAGGGCGGCGGGGGCCTACAGCCGGCATACCTCCAACTGGCCCAGTTCAAGAAGGGGGAGGCCCAGATTCTGGCCCACGAACTCGACCAGACGGCCAGCGGCTTTGTCCACCGCATGCTGTTTTGGACCCAGGACTTCGACTACCAGGAGGTCGAGATTCCCTTCCTGAGGCTGCGCATGGAACTACCCGAGTAGGCGCGGGGGCGTGGATGCTGCAAGCAGGGCGGCCTCGAGCGGCCTCGAGCGGGTGGGCCGTTTAGGCGCTGGGGTCTTTGCGGGCGCGGCGAGGGCGCAACTGCGCCCTCGAGGCCAACCCGCTTAGCGCCGGTGCACCGACAGGAACCGCTGTCCGTGCGTTACTTACAAAGCTGCGAACACGGTTGATTACCGCTCGAGGTTCGGATGGGCTGAGTTAGACTCGAGTCAAGGCCCGTAAACTGCCGATCCCGACCCTGTTACATCTAGATTTGCTCGTCCTGGTCGAGTTTTTTACCAGTCTTTGTGTCTGGGACGGGCATATGCACGTTATGCACCGGCAATTGTGCGTTATGATATTGAACTAGGATGAACGAACCCAAAATCACCCCGCTGGCCCGTCGTCTGGCGGAAGAAAACAGCATTGACTGGCGGCAACTCCAGGGCACCGGCCCCGAGGGCACTGTGGTCGAGCGTGACATTCTGGGCTTCTTGGCCAAGGTTATGGCGGGGGAGGTCACGCTGCCCCCCGCTCCCGAGGAGGTGCCCCAGGCCGGGCCGGGGGCCGTTGCCAACCTGGCCCAGGCCCAGGCCGCCCTTCAGCGGGAGGGGGTGCAGCTCGGCGACCTGATGCCTGCCGCCCCCGCCAACACCCTGGCCGACGACTCGCTCCTCGATGATCTCGAGTTCGATATCGACCTCGACCTCGACGAGCCCAGCCTGGCCCCCGAGGACGCGCCCGCCGCCGCGCGGGTTATGGAGCTGCCCCCCATGCCCGCCGCCCCTGCGGCCAACCTGGACTGGGACGCCAAGCCCGCCCCCGCGCCCAGCACCCTCCCCACCTTGCCCGACCTCGAGCCACCCGCCCCGCCCCCGCCCGCCCCTGCCCTGATCTGGGAGACCCAGGAAGTGGTGTCGCCGATTCCCAGCTTCGCCCCGCCTGCCCCCCCGGCCATGCCCGAGCTGCCCGAAATCGCCGAGCCGGAGCTGCCCAGCCTCGAACTCGAGGTGCCCAGCGCCGGGGAGCTGGTCTTGCCCAGCCTCGACCCCACCCCCGAGCCCCAGCCGGCCGCTCCCGTTGTAGCCGAGTCCCAGCCGGTGTTGCCCGAGCCGGTACTCGAGGCTGAGCCCGAGCCAGCCCTGGCGCTGGAGTCCGAGCCAGCCCCGGCACTTGAGCCCGAGCCGGTTATTCCTCCCGCGCCTGCTGCCGCACCGGTAGTCGCTGCGGCGTCTGGCCTGGGCGCCGCCCCGGTGGAGGCCCCGGCCGCCGCTCCCCGGATGTTCCATGTTCAGGCTTGGCAGCGCACCGTCGAGGTGCGGGCCGCCCAGGAAGCCGCCCACACCCTCGGTGAGGCCTGGCGGATGAACGTGGGGCTCTACCCGCTGCTTTACCGGGCCGTCGATCGGGCCTTGGCCGACACCCAGACCTCGCTGCGGGCCACCAAGGGGATCTTGCAGGGTGAGGAACTGGTCAGCCTGCGGGTTAGCGCCTCGCAGTCGCTGCGCGGGGTGCTGGACTCCCTCCAGATGGCCTCCGACCCCGCCGAGGGGCTGGTGGTGCTCTCACTGGCAGACACCGCCTTCGATCAGGTCATCTTCCCCGGCCTGTCCACAGTAATCCTGGGCCGGGTCAAGGACGACTACGCCACCCTCTCGCTCTCTGCCGAGATGGACGCCCGCCACGCCGGCGCGCTGCTCGAGCGCATCAGCTACTACCTCGAGCGGCCCATCCTGCTGGTCTAGCCGACCGACAAAAAATCCCCGCCGCGGCGGGGATTTTTGTTTTCGCCTACTGCGTCGCCCGGCAGTTTTGGGCCATCGGGCGCTTCACGGTCTCGTTGTTAAGGGTGACCAGGGTTTCGCTGCCCTCGAGGGTCACCCGCTGATTGGTGTAGCGGAAGCTCGTGCCGCCGCTCACCTGGGGCAGCATGTACTGGTCGCCCTTAAAGGTCACCAGGGCCTCGTTGGTGGCGAACACCACCTTGAGGGGGCGGTTGCCCTCGCAAATAAAGTTAACCGTGCGTGCCGTCTCGTCCTGGGCGATGCTCGCGCCCACCATCAACCCCAAAGCCAAGAAAATCCAGTGCTTCCTCATCACAGACCTCCGCTAGTCGGGTTTACCGGCAGAGCAAAAGGGGTTTGCAGCCATTTGACGGGTAAACCGTGACCTCAGTGTACGGCAAGGGGGCGCGAAAATCTGCGGGGCCGGGCCGCCTTGCCGCCCCTGGCCCGCAGATAACGCAGTAAGTAGCGCCCAGCGGGCTACCCGGCTGGCGCCAATTAGAGCGGTTGGCACGTTGGTTCCCGCAACACCGCACCCCGAAAATACGGCGGGGAAAGGATAAAGGCCCTAAGGTTCTTGCAGCGTAAGGATTGAAATCTGCTGTAACAGCCCCCTACCCCAACCCCCCGCGAACATCCCCGACTGCGGGGATGTTGGGTAAGGCTGGCCGCGAGGGAAGTGGCTTTGGGCCGTGCGATGAGGTGAAGCCTTTTTTAGTTTGGCCGCATCTCTTCGCGCTGCTCCGTCGCTACCATGGCGCTGTGCGGCCGGTCTGGGCCGACGGAGGAGCCGATGGGCAAACGCATGCTGCAACTTCTTTCTTTGACCGCGCTGTTGTCACTCGGCCAGGGGCTGGCCCAGGGTAGTCTGTTCAGCCTGCGCGGCTTCGGCGGGCTGGGGGTGGGGTTTGGCACCGTGAACGCCGAGCTCGAGTGGCAAGACCCCCTCGTACGGGTGTACCCGAGGGGTAGCGTGGCCTACGTGGCGGGGGTCGGCGGCACCGCGGGCGGCAATCTGGCGGCCTTCGCGGTGCACGGAGGGGCGGCCATCTATCTGGGCGACAGCCGCGACGGCTGGTTCAGCGCGGCCAGGGTGGGCGGCGGCGTGGTAGCCGACACCACCACCCGCGTGGGCACCTTCTTTGGCACCGCCACGCTCTCGGGCGGCTATCGGCTGGTGCAGGGGCCGTTTGAGCTGGGCCTTGAGGGCGGCCTGTACCTGGCCAGCGTAGACCTGGACAGCACCCGCAGCGCGGTGCTGCTCAGCCCGGTGGTGCTGCTGAGCGCGGGCATCCGCTTCTGAGCCTTTGCAAGACCGGAGGAGGTGCTGCCGGCGGGCATCTCGGGGCGGCACACTGCAACTCATCCACCTACCGTTTTCCACCAGGAACCCGCACGCACAGACTCGGATGCGCGGGTATTCGTACGAACTGCTGTAGAAACGGCCGCAGAAGTCCAAACCCCCCACGCCGGTGGGGGGTTTGGACTTCGGTGCGGAAACTTATCGAGCCGTACAGGTGTCGGCGAGTTGGCCGCGTACCGACAGGCGGCCCTGGTTGCCCGAGACGTCCCAGGTGTAGGTGCCATCGGTGTAGAGGAAGGTGGGGTTGTTGCGGGTCAGGTTGAGCAGGCGGTTGGCCCCGTCGTAGAAGATGGTGACCTGGTTGCCCCGGTAGGTCACCGAGAGCCTGCCACCGGTGCAGAAGTAGGTGAAGGCCCCGGAGGGGGCGTCGGGGCCGGGGTTGGGTACCACCACCGGGGGGGTGGGGCTGGGGGGCGGGGGCGCCACGGCGGTCAGGACGGCGTTGAGCGGGGTCTGGCGGCCGCCTTGGATGCTGACGGTGGTGCGGAAGCTGTTGAAGCCGCTGCGCCGCAGCTCGACGGTGTAGTTACCGGTGTTGAGGTTGATGACCAGCGGGGTGTTGCCCCGGAAGCGCCCGTCCACCAGCACCTGTGCGCCGGAGGGGTTGCTGGTCACTGCCAGCGTCCCGGTAGGCGGCGGCACCGCCACCAGGGCCTGGTTGATCTGCACGGTCTGGCCACCCTGGATGCTGACGGTGGTGCGGAAGCTGTTAAAGCCGCTGCGCCGCAGTTCGACGGTGTAGTTGCCCGCCTGGAGGTCGATCGAGAGCGGGCTGTTACCCACCGACGAGCCGTTGACCAGCACCTCGGCCCCGGCGGGTCTGCTGTTCACCACCAGGGTCCCGGTGGTGGGTACGGGGGCTATCACCTGCCCGGCGAAGTAGAAGGCCTCGTTGGTCACCCAGTCGTTGCGGGGCACCGGCGTAACCACGATGGCCAACGCCCGGGCCAGGTTGTCCGCGCCCTGAATCCTGACGTTGCCGCTCTGGATGTCGGCAATGTCGCTCAGGTTGAGCGGCACCCGGCTGACCACCGCCAGCACCCGGTCCTGCCCGGCGGGCGGGCCGATCTGGAACTGGTAGTTGGCCCCCTGGGGCGGGAAGGTGCGCAACTCGCCCGCCGCAAGTTGGTTGTTCTGGTCGAGCTGATTGGGCAGCACCAGGTCAATCTCGCCGGTCGAGCGCACTCCGAACAAGTAGACGTAGGCCTGCTGGGTTACCTGCACCGAGATGCGGATGCTTTCCCCGAAGGCGTAGACCGGGTTGCCCTGCTTGTTGGGGTCTTTGTCCACCCAGACCCGCACCTGGAGATCCTGGGGTGGGGTGGGGTTGACGATGATTCCCCGCGGCTGAAGCTGGGCGAAGGCGCTAGCCAGCGCCAGGACCCAAAACAAAACCAGCATCCTTTTTGTCATAACACCTCGTTTTTCCCAACTTTTCAATTCCTTAGGCCGAACCACCCGAAGCCGGGAACACCCTTAAGAATACCAAATCCCCGCCATCGGGGTTTTAGCCTTGCTTTAGCAACGAGTCTTTTTCACGAGTGGCGGTGTATGCTATGGGACATGAGAAAGCTTCCGACCATTCTTGTCATGGGTGGGCTGCTGGCCCTTCTCTCTGGATGTTTCGTAGTGGTCTCCACGCCTCGAGTGAGCGACCTGACCTACGCTACCTCCTGGGAAGTGCGGGCCACAGGCCAGGACGTGATCTGCGACAACAAGGCAACCAACATCCAGTACCAGTTCAAATACTCCGACCTCTCCGACATCACCAGTTGGCGCGAGGTCTGGACGGGCCAGGCCGCCACCAGCCCGACCTACGACACCACCCTAACCCCCAGCTCTCCCACCGTGAGTGTCGACTCCGCCTCCAAGACCATCACCGTCAGCTTCAACTTCACCCGCTTCGACGGCAACCGCCCCTCGCCCTTCCGGGTTGAGTCTCAAGCCATCACGGTCACCCCGGTGCCGTTCGTGCCCACCAGCCAGACCGGCAACGCCCGCATGCGCCTGATCTTCTCTAACGGCCTGGGCGAGTTCCAGACCCCCCTGATCCCCGTGTTCAGCGGCTGCTAAAGGAGAATCACCGATGTTGCGCACCCTCTCGCTGCTGGTACTCATCCCCATCCTGGCCTCGTGCGTCCTGCTGGTAGACGACGACCCCAGACGCCCGCAGGGCACCATCCAGCCCAGCAACACCGCCCCCGCCGCCGTTGCCCCCACTAGCGGCTCCTTCACCTACGTATGCCGGGGCGGCAGGCTGGCGGTCACCTACACCGCCAACGCCGTGACCGTCTTCTACGACGGGGCCAACCGCAACCTGACCCAGACCCGCTCCAACCCCACCTCCATCTACACCGATGGCACCTACACCTGGGAGGCCGAGGGCCGCGCGGGCCGCCTGAGCGTGCGGGGGGTCTTGGCGGACACCTGCAACTACTGATCGCTCGAGCCCAAGCCAAAGCCCCCATCTGCTGAGATGGGGGCTTTCATCGGGGTTCCCACCCTTACGCCTCACGCGGTGAGGCATAATGCTCAGGTCTACTTGCTCTTTGCCAGCTCGGCCAACTGCGCGTACAGCTTTGCTTCCTCCTCGCTGGGGTGGGTGGGGATGGTCAGGCGCAACTCGGCGTACTGGTCGCCCCGGGTTCCGTCCTTGCGCGGCCAGCCCTTGCCCTTCAGCCGCAGGGTGCGCCCGCTCTGGGTGCCCTTGGGCAGGTTCATCTCCACCATGCCGTCGAGGGTTTGCAGCTTGACCCTGCCCCCCACCACCGCCACCGGGGCGGGTACATCGGCGAAGGTGTAGAGGTCGTCGCCCTTGAGCCTCATCCCATCGGTGCCCTTGAGGCTGACGCTCAGCAGCAGGTCGCCGCCGCCCCGGCCTTTGCCGGCCAGCCGAATCCGCTGCCCGTCGCGGATGCCCGCCGGGATCTTGACGGTCAGCCGCTCGCTGCCCACTACCACGATCTTCTCGCCGCCCTTGTAAGCCTCGGACAGCTCGAGGGAAAGCTCGGCCTCGACATCCGCCCCCACCCGCCGTCGGCCGGGTTCGCGCTGCCCGAACAACTCCTCGAACCCCCCGAAGCCGCCCGCCCCGCGCCCGCCCGCGCCCCCCATCTGGCCGAAGAGGGTCTGGAAGAAGTCGGAGAAGTCGCCGGGGCCGCCGCTAAAGCCGCCCGGGAAGTTCGCGCCCGGCGGCGGACGGAAGTTGCCCGAGCCCGCCGAGGAGCCGTACAGGTCGTAGAACTTGCGCTTCTCGGGGTCGGAGAGCACCGTGTGGGCCTCTCCGATCTCCTTGAACCGCTCTTCCGCCCCCGTCTCCTTGTTCACGTCGGGGTGGTACTTGCGTGCAAGCTTCTTGTACGCCTTTTTGATCTCCTCTTCGGAGGCGTTTTTGGGGACGCCGAGGATGGCGTAATAGTCTTTGTAGGCCATAAAAATAGGGTAGAGGGGGTAGGAGTGAAGGAAAGGCAGAAGTAGCGGGCAGGCTGTGGCGGTTTTGCTTCCCTCTTTCCCTCCTCGCTGGTTTAGTTGCCGGGCTCGCCGGCTTCCTGCTTAACTCCGTTGCCGACCACCACCCGCGCGGGCCGCACCAGCATCTCGCCGTAGCGGAAGCCCTGCTGGTAGACGTGCACAATCTTGCCCTCGTCACCCTCCACCGTCCCGATGGCCTCGTGGTAGCGGGGGTCGAACTCGGTCCCGGCGCCCTCGACCTGTTCGATGCCCATGTTCTTGAGCCCTCGAGCGAAGTTCTCGAGCACGGTCCTGAGCCCCGGAAGCAGGTCTTCGGGCTTGGCCGAGGCGAAGCCCAGCGCGCGCTCGAGGTCGTCGAGGGTGCCCAGCAGGTTGCGGATAGCCTCGAACTTGCCGTGCCGGTTGGCGGACTCGAGTTCGGAGACCATCCGCTTCTTGTAATTCTCGAAGTCGGCGTACAGCCGTAGGTACTTCTCCTTGCCGGCCTTCACCTCGGCCTGCAGGAAGTCCACCTCGGCCCGGAGCCTATCCACCTCAGGTAGCTCGGTCTGCGGGGCCTCCTGAGTGGTCTGGGTTTCGTTGTTTTCAGCGCTCATTGGAACTCCTGTCAACTATTGTCGAGGGCCGAGGGGCAAGCGTCTAGAGCCTTTTGCTGTTCGCCTTCGGCTCCCGACCCTCGACCTTCGACCCTCAACGCCGATCCTAGTCGGCAGGCTTGAAATCCGCGTCAATCACGTCGTCGGGCTTGTTGGCGCTGCTGGGGCCGGTGCTGCTGGTGGTTGGGGCCATGGCGCCCTGCTCGTAGGCCTGCAGCGCCTGGGCCAGCTCTTGCAGGGCAGCGGTCATGTCGGCGTCGGAGCCGTCGGCATCCACCAGGCCCTTGGCCTTGGCCACGGCGGCCTCGAGGGCGCTTTTGGCCTCGGGGGTGCTCTGCTTCTCGCTCAGGGCGCGCTCGGCCTGGCCGCGGGCAGCGTCGAGCTGGTTGCGCAGCTCGATGTGCTCCTTGCGCTTGCGGTCGGCCTCGGCGTTGGCCTCGGCCTCCTTCACCATCCGGTCGATCTCCTGGTCGGAGAGGGTGGTGGTGTTCTGGATGGTGATGCTGGCTTCCTTACCGGTGGAGTTCTCCTTGGCGGTGACGTGCATGATGCCGTTGGCATCGATGTCGAAAGTGACCTCGATCTTGGGCATCCCCATCGGCATGGGCGGAAGTCCGTCGAGCTTGAAGCGGCCCAGGCTCTTGTTGTACTGCACCTCGGGGCGCTCGCCCTGCACCACATGGATCTCGGCCGAGGGCTGGTTGTTCTCGGCGGTGGTGAACTCCTGCTTGCCCTTGGTGGGGATGGTGGTGTTGCGCGGGACCACCACCGCTACCACGCCGCCCTTGGTCTCCACGCCCAGCGAGAGCGGGGTCACGTCGAGGAGTACCACGTCCTCCACCGAGCCGGTCAGCACGCCAGCCTGTACGGCAGCCCCCATCGCCACCACCTCGTCGGGGTTGACGGTGCGGTTGGGCTCCTTGGAAAGCATCTCCTTGACGATCTGCTGCACCGCTGGGACGCGGGTCGAGCCGCCCACCAACAGCACCTCGTCGATCTGAGCGGCACTCAGGCCCGCGTCGCGCAGGGCCTGCTCGACCGGCTGGCGTACCCGCTTCAGGAGGGGCTGGATCAGCTCCTCGAACTTGGCCCGGCTGAGGCGGCGCTCGAGGTGCAGGGGGGTCTTGGAGACGGGGTCGAGGCCGATGAAGGGCAGCGAGATGGTCGTCTCGGCCACCGCCGAAAGCTCGATCTTGGCCTTCTCGGACGATTCAATCAGGCGCTGGAGGGCCTGGCGGTCGGCCCGCAGGTCCACCCCGCCCGACTCCTTCTTGAACTCCTCGATCAGCCAGCTCACCACGGCCTGGTCGAAGTCGGAGCCGCCCAGGTGGGTGTCGCCCGCAGTGGAGCGCACCTCGAACACACCCTCGTCGATGTCGAGCACGGTCACATCAAACGTACCGCCGCCCAGGTCGAAGACCAGCACGGTCTCCTTGCCCTTCTTCTCCAGCCCGTAGGCCAGCGCGGCTGCGGTCGGCTCGTTGACAATGCGCAGCACCTCGAGGCCGGCAATCTTGCCGGCGTTGGTGGTGGCCTCGCGCTGGGCGTTGTTGAAGTAGGCGGGCACGGTGATGACCGCCTTGGTGATCTTCTCGCCCAGCTTCTTGGAGGCGTCGTCGACCAGCTTGCGCAGGATCATGGCCGACAGCTCTTCGGGGGTGTAGAGCTTGCCTTGCACGTCCACCCGCACGCCGCCGTCCGGCCCCTGCACCACCTTGTAGGGCGAACGCTTAACCTCTTCTTGCACCTCGTCCCAGCGCCGCCCGATGAAGCGTTTGATCTCGAAGACGGTGCCCTCGGCGTTCAGCACGGCCTGCCGCCGGGCCACCCGGCCCGCGAGTTGCTCGCTGCCCTTGAAGGCCACCACGCTGGGGGTGGTGCGCTCGCCCTCGGCGTTCTCGAGCACCACGGGGCTTCCGGCCTCCATGATCGAGATCACGCTGTTGGTGGTTCCCAAGTCAATTCCAACGGCCTTTGCCATATATCCTCCGTAGACCGCACTAAAAGCGGCTCACTAGTGGTATATGATAGCTGTTGGTAGTGAGATAGTCAATAGAGTTGAGTGTGGTCGTATCAAGTTTGAACTAGAGCTTTAGTCCTGAGTAGCCGCCAACGTTATGCAATGCTCTATTTAAGGCAACGTAATAGTTAGAGTCATGATTGAAGAAACTTGCTTGACTATATTTGGCGTTATCCAATGCTAAGCGATGGCAATACCCTAATCCACGAAAGGCTCCTGGTACGTAGGCAAAAAAGCGAATTCTTGCGGATAATCCATTTGGGTATGAATGCATCATCTTTCTTCCACTACTAAAGAGGGTATCTATAGTGTCAAGAAAATTCTCTGCTACGTCGCCAGGTATTCCAACCTCGGCTCCCATTCGTTCCAACTCAAAACCTTTTTCAGGTAGATACAACACTCCTCCCCACTTGAATAGGAAATTTTGAAAGAACGGAATAAATCGCCCAAGATATAGAGGATATGCTGATAGCGTAGTTATCGTGCTTCTAACCTCAGGAAGAATCTCAGGGGTGGTTACAACAAAGTTGGGATCTTCACGATTCACACAATGTATTGCCAGCCTACAGATCGCGTACACATTCATCACTCGATGAAGTAGCTCCAAAAACATCGCTCCTTCGATTTCGTCGTCCTGCGCAGCCATAGATGAAGCGAGAGCCGTCGTGTTCTTTATTTTTGCTACTTGTTCGGTGACATTTTTGAAGTCATTCTGGTGTGCGTCGAAGGAGGTTTTGACTTGTTGTAAGGGAGTTTTTTCCAGCCACAACCGTGAAAGTAAAAATCGTTTGTAGTCTTTTAGTAAACTGTTTTGGGTTGTATATCCCATGAGGTAGTCGTATATCAGTTGGGAGGCAATATAACCATTCAACCTTCGAGTTTTCTCATCTCGTTGATTCGCACCCCCCAGGATAGGGAGAGTGAGGTAGGTAAGATTTATCCTCTCTAACACAGAAACACCTAGCCTACCGGCTAGATCGAGAATGGCTTGTTTTTGGTTGTGTTTACATACCATCAGTAACGAGTCAGGCGGCTCATCAACAAGAACACTCAAAGAAGCAAACTGGCGGATTTCCTGCGGTTTTAAGTTGCCGCCTTTGCATTCAACCATCATCCGGGTCTCTCTAAATGGGGTCATTAACGATGCGAAAACATCTATTTCCGCTGCCTGCTGACCACCATATTCGATAATCAGCCCACGAAACACTGTGTAACCAATGGATGCAAAGACCGAAGCCGTGAGCATTTCCAGTTTGTTGCCGCCAATGCCTGCAAGTTGTGGACTCAATGCTGTAGTTGGATCAAGCTGCATAGTACACATGATAGGAGAAGTGACGTTGTAAATGCGTTGAATATGCGCTCCCCCTGATTCACTTGGGCCTCTTTCCCTTGCCAATACGCCCTACAATTTTCCCATCGCCAAGCCCATCATCCTCGAGCAATACACAGGGTCGGTTACCCAAACTGGGGCGAACGCGGCTTCATTCGTGGAGAAGGTGCGCGAGATGGGGAAAGCAGGAGTTTTATCTCTGGCCTCGAGGCCCGCACAGCTCAGGGAATGACTTCGAAGGCGATGTTGCGGCTTGCACTGCCCCGCACCACCACTGCCCGGATGGCCTGGGGACCGGTGGGCGCGCCCTTGGGCACCTGCACCTCGAATACCAGCTCGACCCCGGAGTGGTAGGAGACGCTGTCCGGGTCGACCGCAACCACCCGCCGCCAGTTGTTGGCGCTGGCCAGGCTGACCTTCCAGCCCTCGGGGGCGGCGATGTTGTGGGTGAAGAAGTCGCCTCGAGCGCTGCGGTCTATCCGCCCCACGGCGGCGTCCGAGAAGGTGAGGCCCTGGCCCAGCTCGGCGCCGCTGAGCCCGAAGAAGAAGCCGAAGATTACCACCGAGACGTAGCGGGTCTCGCCGGCCTGAACCTTCACCGGCGCCACGTCGTACTCCAGCGGGTTGCTCGGCGAGCTGCCCAGTTGTACCGGTGCGCAGGCGCTCAACCCCAGACTCAAAGCCAATACCACAACCGCGAATGTGCCCCTCGAGTTCATCTGTCCCCCCTCATCCAAGGTACATACCTCACCCAGCGGGGTTCAAGACTCGAGGCCCCACCGGTAACGCTAGACACGCCTTGTTACCCGTTTTTCTGGGGCTGTCACGGGCCAGTTGCGCCCCCGCACAAGGGTCAAGTCACGGGGTTTTCTGCCCGGCTCCAGAGCAGCTTGCTGGTCTCAGAGCGGTTACCACGCACACGCGGTACGGCGGTTGTTGCCAGACCGAGTGCAATACTCTGCTTTAGCGCACGCTTTAGCGCAGCATTGTGGGCGGAGTATGGGTGGTAAACGCGATCAGTCCACCGCCTCGAACCAGCGCCCCATCCCGTAGGGCGCGTACCCTGCCTGCACGAAGTACAGGCCCTGGGGGGGCGCGGTGGCCCCGGCCTCGGGGCGGGTGCCGCCCTCGAGCAGCTCTCGGATGCTGTCGCTGTCGCGCTTGCCCAGACCCACCTCGACCAGCGTCCCCACCATGCTGCGCACCTGGTTGCGCACAAAGCCCGAGCCCACAAACTCCAGCCAGACCTCGCGCCCGCCCACGCCGTCCTGGGCGGGCCAGACCTCGAGGTGGGCGCGGTAGATCTGGCGCACCGTGCCGCGCTCCTCCTTGACCGCGAAGGCTTTGAAGTCGTGGGTGCCCACCAGAAATTCCAGGGCGTGGCGCATGGGGATCAGGTTGAGCGACTGGGGCATCCACCAGACCCGGTGGCGATCCAGGGCCGGGGGCATCCGGCGCAGCAGGATGCGGTAGCGGTACTCGCGCCAGTGGCAGCTCTTGCGGGCGTGGAAGTCTGGGGCGGCCTCCTCGGCGTGCAGGGCGCGGATGTCGGGGGGCAGCAGGGAGTTCAGGGCGAAGGGGATTTTCTCGGGCGGGATGGTGTCGGCGCTGTCGTAGTGGACCGGCATGGCCAGGGCGTGGACGCCGGTGTCGGTGCGCCCGCAGGCCCAGATTTTGGGCTGCGCGCCGGGGATGCGGGCCAGGGCGCGCTCGAGTTCGCTCTGCACGGTGCGCTCACCCTGCCCCTGCATCTGTAGACCGGCGAACTGGGTTCCGTCGTACTCAATGATCAGCTTGATTCGTCTCATGGAGCGTTGGGTCTCGTAAGTAGCTACGGTGGGTCGGATGGGCCAGCGAATCGGTCGGGATCAACGCGGATTGGGCAATAGGGGTCTCGACGGCTGAAGTGCGAGACGCCGCCCGGGAAGGCCGGTGGGCAATTGCGCCCGTGCTTACACCGGGGCACGCGACTATCGCCTCCGCCGGAAGTGCAAAGACCCTGGCGCAACTTAAACCTCTGTAGCATACAGGCTGAGGGGCGGTTAGGCTATCGGCCGCTCGAGCCGCGGTGTGTGGCATTGCCAGCTAGGGACGAATCCTTGCGGGCTGCCGCGGTCGGTCTGGGGCCAGGGTGTCGGGACCCTGGCGGTATCCCGAGAAGTCGCCCAAAGCCCGCACCCGACGGCTGCCTCCGTGGCGCAGGGGCCTGCCGCCTAAGCAACCCTTAACCTTCCCACCATAATGGCTTCACGTCCTTCAAACGGCCTGTGTAAAAGCTAAGAATACCTCCAGCGTTACCCTAGTTATCTCGAGCTCGTAATCGGGGCATGTTTAGGGCGTTACCCTTGTGAAGCCGTCACGATACCCTCAAAACATAGGCGATAATCGGAGCTAGGCATGGTCCCCTCTCCGATTCGTCGTCTACTCAACAACCGCATTGCCCAGAATGCCGCCGCGCTCTACGCGGTGCAGCTGTTTTCCACGCTGCTGCCACTGGTCTCGATCCCCATCCTGACGCGCATCCTCGGGCCGGAGAGCATGGGCTTTCTGGGCTTCGGGCAGAGCTTTGCCAACTGGCTGGCGGTGGTGGGGGAGTACGGCTTCAACTACTCGGCCACTCGCTCCATCGCCCGCCAGCGCGACAACGCCAACGCGGTGGCGGGCATCGTGATGAGCATCATCGGGGCCAAGCTGCTGCTGGTGCTGGGGATGTTCTTGGTCACGGTGGTGGGGCTGCTGGCGATTCCCATCTTTAGGGAGCAGAACGCCCTGGCCTTCTGGGCCCTGGGGATCGCGGTGGCGGCGGCGCTCAACCCGCTGTGGTACTTCCAGGCCATCGAGCGGGCCTGGTTCATGGCAGTGCTCGAGTTCGTGGCCCGCATCCTGCACCTGTTGGGGATTATCCTGTTCGTGCGCGACCCCCAGGACGCCTGGGTGGCGCTGGCCGCGCAGGCCGTCACCGCGCTGTTCACGGCGAGCATCGGGCTCTACCTGATGTACCGCGAGGTGCCCTTCAAGATGCCCACCCTGCCCCTCAGCGTCGTGGCCCTGCGGGTGAGCTGGAGCCTCTTCCTGGCCCGGGCCGCCGACAGCTTCTACGTCTCGGCCAACGGGATGATCCTGGGGCTGCTGAGCGTGCCCGCCCAGATCGGTTTCTTCAGCAGCGCCGAGCGGCTGGTGCGCCCCGGCCTCTCCTTCTTGTTCCCGCTGGCCCAGGCCATCTACCCCCGCATCAACAACCTGATGAAGCGCGACGAGCAGGCTGCCACCCGGCTGAGCTGGCTGGCCCTGCTGGCCACCACCGGCCTGGGCTTCGCGGGCGGGATGATGCTGTTCCTGGTGGCCCCCTGGGTGGTGCCCTGGCTGCTGGGCGACCAGTTCCACGACTCGGTGCCGGTCGTGCAGGTGCTGAGTCTGTTGCTCCCCATCGTGGGCTTCGGCTTCTCGCTGTCCATGCAGTACATGTTCCCCCGCCGGATGGACCGGGAGGTGACCTTCTCGGTGCTGATCGCGGCCTCGGTGAACGTCGTCCTGGCGATCCTGCTGGCCCCCCGGATGGGCGCGATGGGGATGGCCATCGCGGTGGTCTCGGCGGAGGCCAGCGCCGCGCTCACCCGTTTCGTGATCCTCAAGCTGCGCAGGGTATTGTAGGGCTCGTTTGGCGTCAATGACCGGATTCACTCAGAAAAATAGGTAAGAATAGATTGGAGTGCGGATGAAGCGGACAAAGGTCTTGTTCTACTTACCGGTGCTAGGCACGGGCGGGGTCGAGCGGGTGGTGCAGTACCTCGCGAGCGGCCTGGCGGACCGCTACGACCTCGTGATCGCTGGGCAGGGCGCGGACATGGAAAACCACATGCTGCGCCAGGCCAAGCTGCCGCCAGGCGTGGTGCTGCTCGAGGCCCCACTGGGCAAAGCCAGCATGAAGCACCGGGCCGTACTGCAGAACGTGGACAAGCTGCTCAGGATCATCGCCGAGCACCAGCCCGACGTGATCATGACCGCCTGGCCCAGGGTTCACCTGACCACCGGGATCGCCCTCAGCAGGCTCCCCGCCGGGAAGCGACCCAAGTGGGTGCTGGCCGAGCACAACGAGATCCAGAACTACCTCGGCACCGGGATTATCGCCCGCCTCAAAGCCATTGCCCTGCGCCATTTCTGCGCAAAGGCCGACGTGTACCTGGCGGTCTCCGAGAAGGTCGCCAAACTCTCCGCTGAGGTCTACGGTCACCCGTTCCGGGTTATCTACAACCCCGCCGTCAACCCCGAGATCGAGCGGCGTTCGCTCGAGCCCGTGGACCACCCCTGGTTCCAGGGCGACACCCCGACCGTGCTCTCGGTGGGCCGGATGCAGGAGATGAAGGACTTCCCCACCCTGGTGCGGGCCTTCAAGCGGGTAAGCGAGAAGATGCCTGCCGCCCGGCTGGCCATTCTGGGCGAGGGCGAGCTGCGGGGTCAGCTCGAGGCCCTCGTCGCCGAACTCGGCCTGGGCGATAAGGTCTGGCTCCCTGGCTTCGACCCCAACCCCTACAAGTACATGCGCCGTGCCACCGTCTTCACCATGTCCTCGGCCTTCGGCGAGGCCTCGCCCCTGGTCTTGTCGGAGGCCATGTTCCTGGGCAAGCCGGTGGTGCTTACCAGCTTCGCCACCGCCCCTGAGTTTATCCACTCTGGCCAGGACGGCCTCCTGGTACGTGTCGGCGACCCCGAAGACCTCGCGAAGGGGCTCCTGGAGATCCTGCAGACCCCCGAGCTGAGGGGGCGCCTCGGCCAGCAGGCCAGGGCCAAGGTCAAAGAACGCTTCTCGATCGAGCGCGCCGTGGCAAACTACGACAAGCTGTTCGCGGGGCTGCTTCCGCTGCGCGCGGAGGAAAGAGCCAGGAGGACAGAGGAAAGGGGGGGCGAAAAGCTGTCGGGCGTCAGCCCTCAGCCCAAGGTCGAAACCAAGTCCTGAGGCTTCCGAACCCCGATCTCCTGGTCGCCCAACCCGTTCCTAACCTCTATGAGCACCGAGAAGTTCGCAATCTACCTCCCCTCCCTCGCCGGGGGCGGGGCTGAGCGCTCGATGGTCAATCTGGCTATCGGGATGGCCCAGCAGCCGGGCGTGCAGGTGGATCTGGTGCTGGCCGAGGCCAGCGGGCCGTACCTGAAGAGCGTGCCGCCCTCGATTCGCATCGTCGACCTCAAGGCTGGGCGGGTGCTGCAGAGCCTGATGCCGCTTGCCGGCTACCTGCGCCGGGAGAAGCCCAAGGGCATTGTGGCAGCGATGGATCACGCCAACCTGGTGGCGCTGTGGGCCAAGCGGCTGGCGGGCGGGACGACCAACGTGGCGGTGTGTATGCAGAACACCGTCAGCCAGGACGCCCACAACGCCGCCAATACCCGTGGGCGCTTCATCCCCGCCGCCACCAAGTGGTTCTACCCCTGGGCCACCGGGGTGGTGGGGGTCTCGCAGGGCGTGGTTGACGACTTCGTGAAACTGACGGGGGTCAGAAAGAACGTGATGGTCATCCACAACCCGGTGGTGACGCCCGAGCTGGAGAGCCGCGCCGAGGAGCCCGTAGACCACCCCTGGCTGCAGGCGGGCCAGAAGCCGGTGCTGATGGGGGTGGGCCGCCTGACCAAGCAGAAGGACTTCCCCAATCTGATCAACGCATTCGCGGAAGTTCGCCGGCAGCACGACGTGCGCCTGATGATCCTGGGTGAGGGCGAGTTGCGGGGAGAGCTCGAGCAACTGGTCTCGAGCCTGGGCCTGGGGGAGCATGTGGCCCTCCCCGGCTTCGCCCCCAACCCCTACGCCTACATGAAGCGCGCCCGAATGTTCGTACTCAGTAGCCTCTGGGAGGGCCTGCCCACCGTGCTGATCGAGGCCATGGCGGTGGGGACGCCCGTGGTCGCCACCGACTGCCCCAGCGGCCCCCAGGAAATTCTGCGCGGCGGCAAGCTGGGTCGCCTGGTCCCGATCTCCAACCATAAAGCCCTGGCCGAGGCGATCTCAAAAACGCTGATGGAGCCCCGCCAGCCCCCCAACCCCGACCACTACCGCGACTACACCCAGGCGGTGGTTACGGAGAAGTACCTCAAGCTGTTGCGGGGTGGGTTATGAGCGCAAAGGCTTTTGGCGGGCGGCGTGTGGCGGGCCTGGTGTCTCTTTCCGCTTTCGGCTTTCCCCCTTCTTTGCCGCCCGCCCGCCATCCCCTGCCCGCCTCCGAAGGAGATCCATGCACCGCCTAGCCTACGCCATGATCTGGCTGTACGTGTTCACCATCCCGTGGGAGAACATCATCACCATTCCGGGGATCGGGACACTGAGCCGCTACGTGGGAATTCTGGCGGTGGGGACGGCGCTGGTTTATCTGGTGACGGCGGGCAAGCTGGTGGCCCACCGGGTGCACCTGTGGGGGCTGGGGTTCGTGCTGCTGGCGGCGGCGAGTTACTTCTGGAGCGTGGACACCACTGCCACAGTCGAGCGGCTGTTCCAGTACGGTCTGCTGTTCGCCTTCTTCTGGCTGATGTTCGTGGTGGTGGACAGCCTGGCGGAGTTCCGCCGCCTGCTGGTGGGCTACGTTCTGGGGGCCTACGTAGCCTGCGTTAACACCTTCCAGAACTTTTTTAGCGGCAGCGAGGTGGTCTACCAGCGCTACGCCGCCGCCAACTTCGACCCTGGCGACCTGGCCTTCGCGCTGGCGCTGGCGATCCCGATGGCCTGGTATCTGGCCCTGACCAAGGAGAACTCCCGCCTGGTCTGGGTCTACCGCCTCTACCCGGTGGTGGCGCTGGCGGTGATCCTGCTCACGGCGGCCAGGGCCGGTCTGCTGGGTGTGGCGGTCGGGCTGGTCTTCGTGGTGCTGACCCTGCCGCGCGCCTCCTGGCAGCTCAAGACCCTGGCAAGCGTGCTGGCCACGGCGGCCATCGTGCTGGTGCCGCTCCTGGTGCCCGCCGAGAGCCTATCGAGGCTGGCCACCCTCTCCGATGAGATCAGCTCGGGCACCCTCAACGACCGCACCAACATCTGGACGGCGGGCCGCGAGATCTGGTCGGACAACCCCTTCCTCGGCACCGGCGCGGGCACCTTCGGCTCAACCCTCGAGAACCACCCCATGTTCCGCGAGTGGGTAGCCCCGCACAACATCTTTATCTCCATCTCCACCGAAATGGGAATGGTGGGGCTGGTGGTCTTGCTGGCGATCTTGGCGGGCGTGTTCTTGACGGCACTACAGTTGCCCTCGCTCGAGGCCGGAGGCGCGAGCCCTGCGGGAACCAGTCGGGGGGCCGGGGCATCTGGGATCGTCTCTGCCACGCTCGAGCGTGGCCTCTGGCTGACCACCCTGGCTATTTTGCTGCTGGCCTGCTCGGCCCAGAATTGGGAGTGGCGCAAGCAGACCTGGTTCATCCTGGGGATCGTGCTGACCCATCACAAGGTGCTGTGGGCGGCAGCCACGGCGGGCCTTTCTGGTGCGTTAACGCAACCGGCCTCGGCTGGCCCGAAAAGTAACGACGGCAGGAAGCTTCAAACCGATAGAGCCCGCTCCGTACGGGGCAAGTTAAGGCTCGAGGGCCGAACGGGGGGCGTTAACGGCGGTGCAGGTGACGTAATTGGCTGACAGCGGGCCTCCCCGGAAGATAAGCTATAGGGCATCGGAATCACCCACCCTTGGAGCCACATGAACCGCAGCATTGTCTTCGTCATTACCAGTCTGGGCCTGGGCGGGGCCGAGACCCAGCTTCAGGATTTGGCCCTGCGCTTTAAGGGCCGGGGCTGGAGGGTCACCGCCGTCTCGATGATCCCCGCCGAGGAAAGCCGGGCCGCAGTCCTGCGCCAGGCCGGCGTTACCGTAGAGTCGCTGAACATGAAGCCCGGAGCAGCCAGCTTCGCGGCCATGCGCGAACTGGCCGCCATCATCCGCCGCGAGAACCCCCAGGTGGTGCACGCCCACATGGTGCACGCCAACCTGTTGGCCCGCCTGACCCGCCTGCTGGTGCGGATGCCCCTGCTGATCTCCACCGCCCACAACATCAACGAGGGCGCGCGCTGGCGCGAGCTGGCCTACCGCCTGACCGACCCCCTGACCGACCTGACCACCCAGGTGAGTGTGGCTGGCCTCGAGCGCTACGCCGAGGTGGGGGCCGTCCCCAGGGGCCGCATGATCTTTATGCCCAACGGGGTGGACACCGCCAGGTTCCGGCCCAACCTCGAGGCCCGCGCCGCCAAGCGGGCCGAGCTGGGCCTGCGCAGCCTGGGCTCCCCCGAGGACGAGTTCATGTGGATCGCGGTGGGCCGCTTCGCCGAGGCCAAGGACTACCCCAACCTGCTCCGGGCCTTCGCCCAAGTCGCCCAGGACCAGCCCAACGCCCGGCTCTTCGTGGCCGGCAAGGGCGACCTCTTCGAGCCCATGAAACAGCTGGTGGCCGAGCTGGGCCTAGCGGGCAGCGTGAACCTGCTGGGGCCGCGCTCCGACGTGTCGGCCCTGATGAACGCCGCCGACGGCTACGTGATGAGTTCGGCCTGGGAGGGGATGCCGATGGTGCTCTTGGAGGCCGCCGCCATCGGGCTCCCCATCGTGACTACCGACGTGGGCGGTAACCGTGAGGCCTTCGAGGAGGGCAAGAGCGGGTATTTGGTGCCCGCCAAGGACAGCGCTGCGCTGGCGAACGGGATGCTCGAGCTGATGCGGCAAACCCCTGAGGTCAGGGCCGAGATGGGCAAGGCCGCGCGGCGCTTCATTGTCGAGAAGTACGACCTCGAGACCGTGGTCACCCAGTGGGAGCAGCTCTACGCCAAGCTGCTGAACAAGCGGGCTGTGCAGGGAAGCTGAGGGCCGAGGGAGTCGGGTCTCGAGTTCACGGGCTTGATGTTTGAAAGACCGAGAGATTGTACATCTCCCGGTAAGGCTGACTAATCTCGGCTCGGTTGGCTCGAGTGGCGAAAGGTCTCGAGTTCTAACCGCCGTTTTTCAGATGGCGGTCGAAGAAGGCCACCGAGCGGCGGATGGCCAGGCTCAGGCTTTGGGAGAGGTTGTGGTCGTTGCCGGGATAGGCGTAGAACTCGTAGGGCTGCCGGGCCTCGCGCAGTTGGCGGGCCAGGGTCTGGGAGAAGGCCAGGGGCACGGTGGCGTCGGCGGTGCCATGGTGGATCTGGATGGGGGCCACGCCCTCGCGCAAGTAGCTGTTGGAGGTCACGGCGTTCCAGAACTCGGGGTTGGTCTCGGGGGTGCCGTAGCGCTCGAGCACCATCTGCCGCCTGCGCACTGCGCAGGCGGCGGGTTGGAGGAGGTGGGCCGCCGCCAGTTGTTAAGAATGTCCGAATAGGGGGCCACCATGCCCGCCCAGATAACCCCGGCCTTGATGCGCTTGTCGATCACCATGGCCCGCAGGGTAAGGAAGCCGCCCATCGAGTGGCCCCACATCCCGATGCGGCCGGGGTCGGCGGCGGGGTACTTGGCGAGCGTGGAGACCGCGTTGAGCACGTCGGTGAGGTAGCCCTCCGACCAGTAGGCCCCGCTGGGCTGTCCCTCCGAGCGCCCGTGGCCCCGGAAGTCGGACTTGAAGACGATGTAACCACTGCGTGCGAAGCCGTCCACGTAGGCCACGTAGCGCTCGGTGGTGCGGTACTGCCCGGGCGGGATGTAGCCGTGGTTGAAGACCACGACCGGCCAGCCGCTGCGCGGGCGGGCCGCCGTGGGTACGGTCAGCAGGCCGTAAATCTTGAGGCCGTCGGAGCGGTAGGAGGCGATGTAGCGGCGGTAGTTGGGGCCGGGGTTGAGGGTTTGCTCGAGGGTTAGGGCGCTGCCAGGAAAGCTCTGCTGGCGCAACTCTGGGATGCTCTGGAGGCCGAAGGTGAACCCGTTCTGGCTCTGGGCCGTTGCCGCCGAGAGCAGCACCGCCCCCGCCAGCGCCAGCCATGTGGGTCTCATGGCAAGACCATAATCGGGAAAAGTTTGGCCTGGGTTAAGTGCCTAAGCGCCCAGCTTACCCAGTGCCGCCTCGACCTGCCGCTCGAGCCCCTCGAGTTCACCCCCGATCGCCGCCTCTCCGGTCTCGAGTTCGCCCAGGGCATCCTCGAGCTTGCTCAGCTCGCCCACCAGCCGTGCACGCAGCCTCCCTTCCTCGCCGCCGCTGCCCAGCGGGGCCAGGTTGCCCTGGATCTGGGTCTGACGGCTGTAGATCTTCTGTCGCTCGGCCTCGAGCTTTTCCTGCCGGGCCTCGAGGTCTTGCATCTGGCCGTAGAGGTCGAGCAGCCCCTCGAGCCGGTCGAAGGTGGCCTGGTCGAGGTATTTGTCCCGCAGGTAGCGCTCGAGCGCCCGCAGGTCCAGGTCGCCAATGGCCTCGCTGCGGCTGTTCAGGGTGCGCTCGGCCACGGTAAAGACGGTCTTCTGGCCCGCCGGGCATGGCACCCGCCAGCGGGCCAGGGCCTGGGTCGACTCGACCGGCTCGGGCGTCTCGAAGAGGTCGTAGCTGTGGGAGCGGTTGTGCTCCACCACCACCTCGCAGGGCTTGGCGGTGTTGTTGTGAATCTCGTAGGCGGTGGTCTGGATGTGGTGCTCCTCGACGACCAAATAGCCCGGCTGTAGCGAGAGCCGGGCGGTGCGGGTCTCGCCGCGGGTCTGGGTGCGCACCTGAACGCCCAGCTCCACCGCGTAGGACACGATCACCTCGGCCCCGGCAGGGCTGAAGTCCAGCACCGCCTCACCCGCATAGTCGGCGTCTTCGAGCACGGTGACCGGGCCGCGCTCCAGCGAGAGCCCCGTGGCGTTCTTAAAGCGCAGGCTGGCCACCGGATTCTTGGCCTGCTTGCGCTCGTTAAAGAGCAGTTCGCGCCGGCCCTCGAGGCGCTGCCCCACGATGGGCACCATCGCCGACTGGCCGCGCCGCACGCTAACCGGGTGGGCGATCCGGTAGGCGAACAGGGCCCCCCGCTCGGCCCCGGAGGCGGCGGCAGGGGAAGACTGCTCGAGGCCTTTCGCTAGCTTTGCCGCGGCCCGCAACTTGGGCATGGCCGAGTGCTCGAACTCGGCGGCCTCGGCAAAGGCCACACGGGGCGCGGGGGCCGCCATGGCCGCCATCGGCGGCATCGCGTCGAACAGGATGGGGGCCTCGACGGTGCGCTCCTCGTCTTGCACCAGCGGGCGCTCGGGGGTGTTGGGCTGGTGCAGGGCGTAGCGGAAGGAGACCGGCATCCCTGCCATCAGCGATAGCTCGACGTTCTCGAGGTCTTCGCCCAGGGTGTTGTCGAATAGGCCCCAGCCTTGCAGCAGGATGTCGCTGGCGCCGGGGCCTTCGCCGCCCGACTTCTCGGTCGCCAACAGCCGGTAACTCACCCGCCACGCCGGTGCGGGGGCGATGTAGCTTACCGTGAGGTCGTGGGCCCCCTCGCTCAGGCGCAGGGTCGCGCCGCTGCGCTCCTCGTCGGTGGCCTTGGTGGTGAGGAAGAACTCGAGGTCGCCGCTGGCCCGCTCGTCCAGCAGGTCGACCCGCTCCACCTGACCCAGCTCGAGCACCCGCAGGGTTTTTTCGTCCGGCAGATACAAGCTCAGTTTGCCCCGCTTCAGGTGATCCTGCTGCTCGAGTTCGCTGCCCGCCAGTTGCCCCTCCAGGGTCTCGGAGCCCGCCCGCACCCGTACCCGCCGCCCCCGGAAGGCCGCCAGCAGGTCGGTCAGGCCGTGCTCGGCGCTCAGCTCGAGGGGTCTGCGGCTCACGCCGGGGTTGCGGTCGGGCGGGGTCTCGAACTCGAGTCCCCAGACCTGCCCGCTCTGGCTGATGGCCACCAGGCTCTTGAGAATGTCGTCCATCGCGGCGCGGGGAAACTCGAGGCGCAGCTCGCGCCCCTCGTAGTGCCCGTGCCGCTCGAAGAACCCGAGGCCGTGCTTGTAGAAGGTGACGCGCCGGATGGGGAGGGTCATGGGGATAGGGTACAGAGCGAGGAGGAAAGAGGGAAGAAGGTAAGCGCGGGCAGGGCGGCGAGGGGGCGAAGATCGGCAGAGGTCGCCTGCCAGGGCCTGGCCTTTCCGCCGGATGTGGGGACAGGTCCCGCCGCCTCTGATCGGCCGGCTTCCTTCAAAGAATCCACCATCCCGACTCATCAGAGCGCCCTCAGCCCGCTGACAGGCCGCGCACGGAGGCTGAGGGCAGAGTGGCCTCGACGCCCTCGTTGCTGTCTTGTGGTCGCCGAGGCGTCGGAGGTATGAGATGCCCGAGTACGAACGCAGCCGTGTGATTGGCGCAGCGCCCGAGCAGGTCTTCGAGTTCCTCAGCGACGTGCGTAACCTGCCCCAGTACCTGCCCACCACCCACCACGCCGAGCCCCAAGGCCCCGACCGCGTGCGCGTGCAGGGCGAGGCCAGGGGCCACGACTACGACGCCAACGGCTTCTTCCGCCGCGACCAGCACGACCTGAGGCTGGAGTGGGGTTCCGACGGCGAGCTGCGTTACCGGGGCCAACTGCGGGTCGAGCCGGACGGCGGGCGTGGGGGCTCGAGGGTCACGGTTCACCTTAGCTTCGAGCCGCCCCGTGAGATGGCCCAGGGCCAGGGCGATGCTGACTCGAGGATCGAGGAAGGGATTGAGGCTGCCCTCGAGTCCATCCAGCGCCAATGCGAGGGCCGGGGTGGCAAGGTCGAGCCGCAGGGGGCACAGTCCCCGACGAACCGGCAAGGCCAGCGCGGGGGGACGTGAGCGAGGCCCGCTGGGCTGGGGTTCGCCGCTCCGCCTCAGGCAAGGGGGTTGAGGGTCTGTGCGGCTAACGCGCGAGGTGCGCCCCGCCCCTTACCGTAGTAGGGGGCGGGGTTCGGCTACGAGACCGCTGCCGGGTTTTTATGGCCAGGCTTAATCCTTAAATAGCCCATCGAACGCCTTTGACCCGCCGCCTCCACGACTCAGGCGGAAGAGGTCGTTTTTCAGCTCGAGCCGGCCCTGCTCTAGAAGCTGCTCCAGCGCCCTCCGAAGCTCGGTTTTGGAGAGGGCCTCCCCCTCCTCGTCGAGCCAGCGCTGGATGTCCCTTTCGTTGGCGTAGCGCAGCACCTCCACGGCCTTGAGTACCCAGCCACGGGTGTCCATGGGCCAATTAAAGCAAATGCGGGTGTAGCGCCGCAAGGGCGCGGCGCCAAATCTTGACCAACCGCGCCCCGCCGCTTATCATGCGGCGGATGTTTAGCCGTCGCGCCGACGATAATTGCTAAGGGGGCTTGATTTCCAAACCCCCGCTGCCCCTGTGTAGCGGGGGTTTTTCAGTGGCCCGGCGCGAAAAGTTAGGAGTTCGCTATGTCTCGAGTGCTCGTCCGCGAAGTGAAGGAACACGTTGGCCAGACCGTCACCCTGCAAGGCTTCCTACATTGGAAGCGTGACCTGGGGGGCATCCAGTTCGCCCTGCTGCGCGACAAGACCGGGGTGATGCAGGTCGTGGTGGACAAGGGCTTCGAGCTGCCGCTGGCCGAGTCCAGCATGCAGGTCACCGGCAAGGCTGTCGCCAATGCCAAGGCTCCGGGGGGTCTCGAGGTGCAGGCCGAGAAAATCGAGTTCTACGCCAAGGCCACCGAGCCCAGCCCCATTGAAATCCCCAAGGAGGAGTGGCGGGTCAACCCGGAGACGCTGTTGGAGTACCGCTACGTCAGCTTGCGCGGCGAGAAGGCCAGGGCCCCCCTGAAGATTCAGGCCGCACTGGTGCGGGGCTTCCGCAACTTCCTCGACGGCCAGGGCTTCACCGAGATCTTCACCCCCAAGATCGTCTCGGCGGGCGCGGAGGGGGGCAGCAACCTCTTCGGAATCGACTACTTCGAGCAGCGGGCGTATCTGGCCCAGTCGCCCCAGCTCTACAAGCAGATCATGGTGGGGGTCTACGAGCGGGTCTACGAGGTGGCCCCGGTCTTCCGCGCCGAGCAGCACGCCACCAGCCGCCACCTCAACGAATACCTCTCCCTCGACGTGGAGATGGGCTTCATCGACAGCGAGTACGACGTAATGGCCCTCGAGGAGAGCCTCATTAAGGCCATGCTGGACGAGGCCCGCGAGACGGCAGCGCCGGAGTGCGAGCTGCTTGAGGTGGAGTGGCCCAACGTAGCTGAGATGCCCCGCCTGGAGCACCCCGAGGCCCGGCGCATCCTGCGCGAGGAGCTGGGGATGCCGGTGGGGGCCGACTTTAACGAGGAGGCCGAGCGGGCGCTGGGGGCGTGGGCAAAAGAGAAGTGGGGGGTGGACTTTCTCTTCATCGCCAAGTATCCCGAGGCTGCCCGTCCCTTCTACGCCTACCCCGAGGAGGGCGGGGCGACCCGGGGATTCGACCTGCTGTTCCGGGGCCTCGAGATCACCTCCGGCGGCCAGCGCATCCACCAGCACGAGGTGCTGGTGGAGCAGCTGAAGAAAAAGGGTAACGACCCCGCCAATTTTGCGGGCTACCTCGAGGTCTTCAAGTTCGGGATGCCCCCCCACGGCGGCTTCGCCATCGGGGCCGAGCGCATCACCCAGAAGCTGGTCGGCCTGCCCAACGTGCGCTACGCCAGGGCCTTCCCGCGCGACCGCCACCGCCTGACCCCGTGATGCCAGAGCTGCCGCAGGCTGGGTTCGCCGATGAATCGTGTTGGGTGGCGGGCTGCGGGTGGCAGAATTGCGACACTTGCTGTGGGGCGACGGCCCTAAACAACATGAAAAAACCCCACCTCAGTGGTGGGGTTTCTTCGGTTTGGTCGAGGAGAGAGGATTTGAACCTCCGACCCGTCGCACCCGAAACGACTGCGCTACCAGGCTGCGCTACTCCTCGATGTCCTGCACTTCTGGTGGACGCGACTGGACTCGAACCAGCGACCCCCACCGTGTCAAGGTGGTGCTCTAGCCAACTGAGCTACGCGTCCGTCAACCAGCTTTGGAGGCGCTGACCGGATTCGAACCGGTGAGTGGAGCTTTTGCAGAGCTCTGCCTTACCACTTGGCTACAGCGCCACCCGCTTCACAGCAAAAGCTAGAGTAGCAGAGACGTTGGAAGGTGTCAAACCGGCGCTTCGCGCTGTGAACATCGAGCGTTGAGGGCCGAAGACCGACGTGCGGATAACCTCTCGGGGCTCGAGCCCCACTTACCGCCCTGCAACACTCATGCGGTAAGATTCCCGAATGCGCGAGGTGTTTATCAAGACCCCCGGGGGCCACCGCTGGCCGTTCTCCAAGGGGTTGCTGGTGGAGTCCATGATGATGGCCGGGCTCAAGATGGAGCCCGCCATGTCGGTGGCGCACACCATCGAGGAGCAATTGCGGGGCCGCAAGCGTCCCGAGATCACCGCCCAGGCGCTCAAAAAACTGCTGATCGGCGAGGTGTCCAAGAGTTTCGGCCCCGAGACCGCCGAGCGCATCCGCGGCCAGACCCAGGCTTTCGAGGACATCGTGGTGAAAGAGGGTTACCGCCGCCGCCCCTTCTCCAAGGGGGTGCTGGCGCGCAGCCTCGAGGACGCGGGCTTCTCGACCCGGGAGGCCCAGGCCCTGGCGAGGGCCCTCGAGAGCCGCCTGCGCCGCGAGGGCATCAAGAGCCTCGAGTCCGCCGAACTCGAGCACCGGGTGATGGCCGAGATCGAGGAGCTGTTCGGACGCTCGGCCCGGGTGCGCTACTCCGGCCGGCAGGCGCTGTCGGGCGAAATCTTTGTCGAAGAGGGCGAGGGCGAGCCGCGGGTGCCCTTCTCCAAGGGGGTGCTGGCCCAGTCCATCATGGGGGTGGGGCTCTCGCCGGACGCGGCCTATCGGCTGGCGCGGGACGTGGAGCGCCGCCTGCGCGAGGGCGGCTCGGCGGTGGTGACGCGGGACTTTCTGCGGCGTATCGTCTCCGAGGAACTGATTGAGGAGGCGGGCGAGGAGTTGAGCCGCCGCTACTACCTGCTGCGCGGCATCCGCCGCACCACCCGGCCCGTCCACCTCCTTATCGGCGGGGTGGCCGGGGTGGGGAAGAGCGTGCTGGCCTCGGCGCTGGGCTACCGGCTGGGCATCACCCGGATGCTCTCCACCGACGCGGTGCGTGAGATCCTGCGGGCCACCATCCCGCCCGACCTGCTCCCCACCCTGCACTCCAGCAGCTTCGACTCCTGGCGGGCGCTGGCCACCCCCAAGGAGGAGGCCGAGCCCGACCCGGCTATCGTGATGCAGGGCTTTCGCGATCAGGTCTCGAGGGTCGCGGTGGGCCTCCGGGCTATCCAGGAGCGCAGCGCCCAGGAAAAAACCTCACTGATCGTCGAGGGCGTACACGTGGTACCCGGCTACATGAGCCACCAGCACCAGGGCGACGTGATCCAGATCCCCATGATGCTGATCCTCCAGGACGAGGAGATTCATGTTAACCGCTTCGCCATCCGCGACCGCGAGACCGGCGGCTCGAGGGGCCGGGGCAGCTATATGCAGTTCTTCCGCGAGATCCGCCTGATCCAGGAGCACCTGCAAGACCTGGCCCGCAGTTCCGGCATCCCCATCATCCCCGCCGAGAACCTCGACGAGTCCATCGAGAAGGCCCTTGAGGTTATCGTGGATCGCTTGCAGGACGCGTATCTCGAGGCGGTGCAGAGTTAGGGGAGGGGCGGCGAGAGGCAGTTCAGGGCGATGAAGGTATATTCAAAAAAGAAAGCCAAAAGCCACTTCTCCAAAACCGTTGTCATGCTGAGCGGGTACAGCTTGCGGTAAGGGCCAGAACTTGGCTTGTTGTACGCCAAACATCTACGAAGGGCGAAGGCACGCCAACTCAATGTTGCGATCAGACCGTCATCGCCAACATTAACTGGGCAACCCTGAGGCTGGGTGCAGACTTTTCTACAAACCGCTACAGCCAGTAGGGGCGGTGGGGTTTTGGGTCAGGCGCCAGGGGCCGCCGCCGGTTTGCTGGGCGGTGTAGTTGATGTGGCGGGGCGACTCGAGGTTGTCGGGGTCGCCCTGGGCCGCGAGGGCGACCTCCACCGCCAGGCACTGGTCGGGGCTCGCGCCGATCAGGTAGACCTGGCCTTTCTGGGGGATTTCAGCCAAGCCGAAGCCCTCGCTGATGTTCAGCCACTGGTGCAACCTCACCCGGACCTGGCAGCCGGCACTTCCCAGGGCTTTGACGCCCAGAACCTGGCCTGTGGCGGTGTAGCGGAGTTCGGCGGGCGGGGCGGGTCTCGAGGCCGGCTGCGGGCTCGAGCGCGACCACCAGGCCCAGCCCAGCCCGGCCAGCCCGGCTAAACCTGCTGCGAGGATCAGCGCCCGCGTCATCACCCCTAACCTTAGCGCACTCCGGGGGGCCTGGGGCGTTAGGTGAGGTTAAAGGCGGGGTTTAGTTAACGGTTTTCCTCGGGTCTCAATAGCCCCCGCACGACCGATTGCAACTCGGCCTGGATGGCCCCGGGCTCGAGCGTCCCGTCAACCGTGTGGAACCGCCCGGGCTCGGCCCTGGCGAGTTCAAGGTAGCCGCGCCGCACGTTCTGATGGAACTCGATCGGCTCACGCTCGAGGCGATCCCGGCTCTGGAAGCGGGCCAGCCCGACCTCGGGCGGCAGGTCGAAGAGGAAGGTTTTGTCGGGCCTGACCGAGTGGGTTGCGCCTTTGGCGACGGCCTTCAGCCAGTCCAGGCTGAGGCCGCGCCCGTAGCCCTGGTAGGCCAGGCTCGAGTCCAGCCAGCGGTCGCACAGCACCACCGCGCCGCGCCTTAAGGCCGGCTGGATCAGGGCCGCCATGTGCTCGGCGCGGTCCGCTGAGTACAACAGGTACTCGGCCTCTGCGCTCATGGCGTCTTGGTGCAAGAGCAGTTGGCGGATCTCCGCGCCCAGCTTGGTGCCGCCCGGCTCGCGGGTGGTGACGACCTCCTGCCCCTGTTCGCGTAGCCACCCGGCCAACAGCCGGGCCTGGGTGGATTTGCCTGCCCCTTCCGGCCCCTCGAGGGTGATGAACAGTCCTGTCATAGGCCGGTAGGGTGGTCCAGAAAGACCCAAGGCAGCCCGAACTCGCGCTCCACGCGCTGCGCCAGAGCCCTCACCCCGAAGGTCTCGGTGTTGTAGTGTCTGCCGTAGAGGACGTTAAGGCCCAGCTCGAAGCCCTCGTGGTAGTGGGCGTGCTCGGCCTCGCCGGTGATGTAGAGGTCGCAGCCCAGCACCCCGGCCAGCCCGATGTCGCCCGCCCCGCCCCCCGAGACCACCCCCACCCGGCTCACACTGTCCGGGCCGCCCCGGTGGAGGGTTGGGGTCGCCCCCACCAGCCGCCCGAACTGCTCGGTCACCTCGGCCAGCGGCCTGGGGGCCGGGAACCGCCCCACCCAGCCGACGTTGCCGTACTTGGGGTGGGGGAAAGGCGCCAAGTCCACCAGGCCCAGCTCGGCCGCCATTACCGCGTTGTTGCCCACCTCCGGGTGGGCGTCCAGGGGCAGGTGGGCGGTGTAAAGCGAGACGCCGTGGGCGAAGAGGGTCTCGAGCCGGCGCTTCTGGTGGCCCACGATAGCAAACGGGCTTCCCCAAAACAGCCCGTGGTGGGTGATCAAAAAGTCCACCCCCTGGGCCGCCGCCTTGTCGAAGATGACCTGTGCCGCGTCCACCGAGGCCCCGACCTTTGTTACCCGCTCTGCCCCCTCGACCTGCAGGCCGTTGAGCGAGGGGTCGCGGAACTCCCGAACCCTTAGGTACTCGTCCAGCCACCGCACCAGCACGTCACGCTGCATGGGGGCAGTTTATAGAGGGAGGAGGGAGGAGGGAAGAGGGAGGGTGACACGGCGGGAATCGGCGAGACAACCGCAGCAACCTTCTTTTCGCGACCTTTTGCCGCCCCTACCTGCCTTTGCCCACTTCCACCACTCCCGGCAGGGTGGCGTGGGCTCCGCCCTGGGTGGCGTTGCTCGAGGTGGTGAGGCGCTTGATGAAGACGTCCACCAAGTTGGGATCGAACTTTCTGCCCTTGAGGCGCTTCAGCTCGGCGATGATCTCGGCGGGCTTCCAGGCCAGCTTGTAGGGGCGCGTGCTGTAGAGCGCGTCGAACACATCCACAATGGCGAAGATGCGGGCCAGCAGGGGGATCTCCTCGCCCTTCTTGCCGTTGGGGTAGCCCGAGCCGTCCCAGCTCTCGTGGTGGAAGCGCACCACCTCGAGGGTCTCCTCGGGCAGGAAGGGCACCTTGGAGAGGATCTCGTAGCCCAGGGTGACGTGGGTCTTCATGATCTCCCACTCGCGGTCGTCGAGCTTGCCAGGCTTCAGCAAGATGCTGTCGGAGATGGAGAGCTTGCCGATGTCGTGCAGGTAGGCCCCCCAGCGCAGATACTTACGCTCGCTGGCGCTCAGTCCCAGGTCCTGGGCCAGCTGATCCGACCAGGCCACCACCCGCTTGGTGTGGCCCTGGGTCTCGTGGTCGCGGTACTCCAGGGCCAGGCCCAAGGCCCGCAGGGTGCCGTCGTAGGCCGCCTCGAGTTCCTTGACGGCCTCCATCTGGCCGAGTTGGGCGCCCATTACCCGCGCCAGCGAGTTGGCCATGGCCTTCTCTTCGGGCTCGAAGGGCTGCTGCCCGTCCCGCGCCAGCAGCACCACGCCCAGCGGGCGCTTCTGCCGGGCCGAGACCGGCACCGCCGCGCTCGACCAGCCCGCGCTTTCGGGGATGCCCTCGAGGTAGCTGCCTACCTGGAAGCTGTCGGAGAGCGAGGCGTGGGCGCTGAGCTTCTGGGCCGGGAGTTGACGCCCGCGGTAGCGCTCGAAGGCCCCGCGCGCACTCACCACCACCGGCCGGCCGTCGCGGAAGCGGACGAAGGCCAGGTGGGGGGCCATGCCCAGTTTGAGCAGGGCGCTCATGGCGCTCTCGGTCAGCTCGAGGGGGTCGGCGGCGTTGGAGATTTCCAGGCTGCCCTGCTCGAGGGACTGCATCTGCCGCAGCGACTGCTCGAGCTCGGCCCTGGTGTCGCGGTCACGCTCGCGCAGGAAGGCCACGAAGCCCAGGGCGATCAGGCCGGGAAACAGGGCCACCGAGATGCTCTCCAGGGTCAGGTTGGGGCTGGGCAGAATGAGCTGTACCAGGGTGTAGACCACCAGCACTGGGGCGGCCCGGAACACCCCCTTGATCCCATCATTCCAGACCCACGGCATCAAAAAAATGAAGCTAAAGGCCTGATAGCTGTCAGGCATCCGCAGGAAGAAGGTGGCGAAGCCCCAAGCAACAAACCCGACCAGACCCCAAAGGTTCAGGTTAGTTAATACAGCGTTGGCTCGAGATATTTCCGTCGTATTCACGTCAGCCACGAGTCTAGCATCCGGCCACTGTGGCCGTTGGGTAATTTTGCCCATCCCGATGCCGGCCGCGTTACGCCCAACTCTGAGAGCGCTTCCCGCAAGTATTTGTGGAACTGCAATGACAAGGGACATTGTTCCCTAGGACACACGTCCCCGGAACCCCTCCGTACACTTACAGCCATTAAGGATGAAATCACCGTAGAACACATCCTTAAGCGGTTTAGAAGGGTGTCTGAGGTGCCGCACATCCCAAAGGGAGGCGCAGTAATGGAAAAAGAGCAGAGACCGGTAGGGGCATTGATGGTGGTCGGGGTGCTGACCATCTTCATCCTGGTTTTTTGGTTCGTCCACTTCTTCACCCATATCGCGAGGGGCTGACATGACCAAGGAACCTCACGACAATCACGCCATTCTCGAGCGCTATGAGCGGCTTTGGATCTACTTCGGCCTGGCGATGGTGACGGTCTTCATCCTGGGCATCGGCTACACCGTGCTCAACTACGGCGGGGCCATCCCGGTGAGCGCCTCGAGGATTGACGCCACCAAGGTGCGCACCGAGGGCGACTTCGCAAACCCCAGGGTAGAGCAGGTCGGCAGCGAGTTTGTGGTCTACGCCCAGGTATTCGCCTTCGGCTACCTGCCGGCCGAGATCAAGGTTAAGAAGGGGGCCAAGGTCACCTTCAACATCACCAGCCCCGACGTGCAGCACGGCTTCATGGTCCAGGGCACCAACATCAACGTCCAGGTCATTCCCGGCGAGGTGGCGCGGGTCACCCACACCTTCGACCGCGCGGGCGAGTACCTCCTGGTCTGCAACGAGTACTGCGGCCTGGGCCACGCCAACATGATCAGCAAGGTGATCGTCGAAGAGTGAAGGCGCGGGGGGCGCGAGCTGGTCGGCGTTTGGCCGCCAACTTACTGCCAATCCCCGATACTTCCCGCTGTTCCCTGTTCCCCCACACCCTACCTCGAGGAGACTTATGGCCGTAAAACCCTTAACCCCCGAGCGCGTGGACGCCTATGCCGACGCGCCGGAAAAGAAGCTGACCCTGTACGTGCTGATGCTGGGCTTCATCGCCCTAGCAGTCGGGACGCTGTTCGGGCCGTTCCAGTCGCTCAACTACGGCGGCATCGACGTGTACAAGTTGCTGGCCCCCTTTATCAAGTCCTACTATCAGGGGCTCTCGCTGCACGGGGTGCTCAACGCCATCGTGTTTACCCAGCTGTTCGGGCAGGGCGTGATGCTCTACCTCAGCGCCAAGTCCTTCGGGCTGCGGCCCAACATGACCTGGGGCTGGGTGTCGTTCTGGATGGCCCTGGTCGGCCTGCTCATCGCTGCCGTGCCGCTGCTCCTCAACGAGGCCACCGTCCTCTTCACCTTTTACCCTCCGCTGATGGGCCACCCCGCCTTCTACATCGGCGCGGCCATCTTCGTGCTCTCGAGCTGGGTCACGGGCTTCCTGATCCTCGAGATGTTCCTGCGCTTCCGCCGCGAGAACCCCGGCCAAATCACCCCGCTGATGGGCTACATGGCCGTCACCTGGGTTTTGATGTGGCTGCTGTGCTCGCTGGGCCTGGTGGTCGAGGTGGCGGTCTTTCTGATCCCCTGGTCGCTGGGGCTGATCGCCGGGGTTGACCCGCTGCTGGCCCGCACCCTCTTCTGGTTCACCGGCCACCCCATCGTCTACTTCTGGCTGCTGCCGGCCTACGCGCTGGTCTACGCCACCCTGCCCAAGATTGCGGGCGCGAAGCTGGTCTCCGACCCCCTGACCCGGCTGGTCTTCTTGCTGTTCCTGCTGTTCTCGACCCCGGTCGGCTTCCACCACCAGTTCGCCGACCCCGGCATCGCCCCCTACTGGAAGCTGATCCACAGCATCCTGACCATGTTTGTGGCGGTGCCCAGCCTAATCACCGCCTTCACCGTGGCGGCCACCCTTGAGCAGGCCGGTCGTGCCCGCGGCGGCAAGGGCTGGTTCGGCTGGATTCCCGTCCTGCCCTGGAACAACCCCGCCTTCTTCGCCATGACGCTGGGCATGCTGGCCTTCATCCCCGGCGGCGCGGGCGGGATGGTCAACGCCTCCTACACCCTCAACCAGGGCGTCCACAACACGGTCTGGATCGTCGGCCACTTCCACCTGCCGGTCGCCACCACCGTGACCATGATTGCGATGGGGGCCATGTTCTGGCTGGTGCCCCACCTCACCGGCAAGGCCCTGATCTCCAACCGCCTGGCCATCGCCTCGCAGTTCTTGTGGTTCGTAGGCATGTTCCTGATGACCTTCGCGCTGCACTGGATGGGCTTCCTGTGGGGTATCCCTCGCCGCTCCCACTTCGCGGGCAGCGAGCAGATGATGGCCGCCTACCGGGGCAGCGAGGCCTGGCAGGTACTCAACATCATCTCCGGGGTAATTCTCTTCGCGGCCGCCATCATGTTCTTCTACGTGATCTTCGCCACCGCCCTGGGGGCCAAGCGTGACCGCTCCAGCGCCCCTGAAGTGCCCTTCAGCGAGGCCACCACCAACCCCGCCAACAGCGGCCTGGCCCTCCTGACCGACCGGGTGTGGTTCTGGTTCGGCATCGCGGTGCTGCTGGTGGTCGCCGCCTATGGCCCGGTGCTGTTCTCAATGTTCACCAACATCAACCCCGTTCCTGGTCAGCGGCTCTGGTAGCCAGCCCTTCGGGACTGGTAGCCAGCCCTTTGGGACTGGTAGCCAGCCGCCCACAGCTTCACGGTTCCAGCTCGAGTCGGCCCCTCCCTGCCGCTCGAGCTGACCGACTCCCGGTCCCGGTGGGCCGGGAGTTTTTCACGGTTTTTGCCGTCGAGGTGAGCTATTGGGCGGCGGCTCCTGTTCTGTTCTGGCGCTCGAGGCCGACGATCCGCAGCCGAATGCCTGCGGCGGTCTCGCGCTGCCCCCTGAAACACGTTTGGGGACAGGATTCCGGCCAAAACCCTAGTGGGCCTTGGCTTACCGTTGTCGGATGACTTCACACGCGGCGGTTCTCCCCTGAGCCCCGGGCAGCAGGGTGCGCCCAGCCCGCTGTCTTGACGCCCGACTCTGTTTCTTCTACACTTGTTTAATGAAACGAGTGTAGAGGAAACTTAGAATGTGCATAGAATGGGAAGGCCCCCCAACCCCAAAGCCAAGTCCGACCTTTTGCGGCGAGCCGCTGGCTACGTTCTCGAGCACGGCCTCATCGGCCTTAGCCTGCGCCCCCTTGCTGCTGCCATCGGGGTCAGTCCGCGACTACTGCTCTACCACTTCGGCTCCAAGGAGCAACTCATCATCGAGGTGCTGTCCGACATCGCCAGCCAGCAGCACACCGCCCTCGGTAACCTGGATTCCTCCGCCGACCCCGAGACCCGCTTTGATCTGCTCTGGGCGGCCCTAAGCTCGCCCCAGCTAACCCCCTTTATGCGCACGCTTTTCGAGGTTGAACTGCGCGCTATGGAGGGTGACCCGCAGTACCGTCAGTTCGCCAGCGGAGTCATCCAGGCCTGGATCGCCCTGGTGGCGGACAGTCTCGAGGGAGTGCCCAAACCCACAGCAAACTTCGTCCTCAGCACCCTGAGCGGTCTGCTCATCGACCGCTTCGCCACCGGGGACACTGCCCGCACCGACAAAGCATTTGCCGCGTTTAAGAAGATGCTCAAGGCCGGAGCGGTGCTGTGAAAATGGAGAACCCATGTCGCACAGTGTTCACAAGTTCTGGCTGAAAGTTGCCGCCGTTATCGTCGGATCGTTCGGCCCCATCTTTTTTCTGGGCACCATGTTGCCCACCTCCGAGCCTGCCCGCTGGACGCTGGATCTTCTGAGCTGGCCCCTCGACGGCGTCCAATCCTTCGCATCCCCCGACACCCGGTTCCTGTCGGCGCTGACGGGCGGATTTCTGCTGGGGTGGGGCGTGACCATCTGGCTGCTTTCGTCGTGGGTGTACGACCTGGCCCCAGAGGCCGTGCGCCGTGCGGTGTTGATCGGGATTTTGTCGTGGTTCGTGCTGGACAGCGCGGGGTCAATCGCCTCGGGGACAGCCCCCAACGCGTTGATCAACATCCTGGTGCTGCTTCTCGCGGTCGGCCCGCTGTGGCGCCCCGCGAGGGACGCGAAAATGGTTGTGGCTCAAACCCCTACACCTCGCTAAGCGTCTGTATATCTGGCGAAATGTCGCCCGCAAGCCACTCCGCCCGGGCACGTGTTTGCCGATTCCGCACTTCCACCCTGGCGCAATTCAGAGCGGTTCCCACGAATCTCCCTACAGTCGTTTTTGCTGTGGCTAAATCACCGGCCGCCCGTGAGGGTGCGCCCGGCACCCCGGCGAGGCCAGTACTCAGCGAGGGCGATGATCGTGCGGGAACGCGGTAAACAGGAGACTTTTCAATGACCAAGACTGCCTCGAGACCGCCCTTGGCTGCCCTTTTGTCTGTCGGCTTTGCCATCTGGCTGGGCTTTACCGTGATTGTGCGGCTGGTAGGGCAATGGGTATTTGTGCCCGATCAACCGCTCATCACAATCCTGGTGTTCGCCGTTTTCATCCCGGTTCAGTTCTATCTGGTGCGACTCCTGCTCGACGTATTCAAGGTCGAACCCCGGCAGCGTCTATGGGCGGCAACCTGGATGTTGTTGTTGCCGCTGCTGTTGGACGGCCCCAGCATCGCGTTGGCGGGTCTGTTGTTCCCCAATCTGTCTGCAGAAGCCGCCTTGCTTTACGGTGGATTGTTGCTGACCCTCTATGCAGTCGGGTTTTGGAGCGCCTTGACCTACTCGAGTGACCGACCATAGTCACAAGTTGCGCCATAGTGACCGCGGTTCTCGCGAATACCCGATACGGGAGTGCCCTGAGCCTGTCGAAGGGAATGCCGGAGGAGCAGCACCGCTAAGGGTTGGCTTCGAGGGCCTCAGCCAACGCCACATGTAGTGAATAAAGCCGGGAAGCGCTGTCAGACACCGATTCTTTGCATGAAACGAGGTTTGTGGAATGACCTCGAGTTCCACAACCCAGCCGGTGTGTTGATGTGAACAACGCACCCGACAAAAAACCCCGCTCGAGTCAGCGGGGTAATACTTTTTGCTCTTTGCTTCCCGCCACCCGCTACTCGCTATCCCGTCGCCACTTTCGACAAGACCTGCCGGCTCACCGCCTTCAGCGTCTCGAAAACGCCCGTCCCCTGGTTGGCCACGGCCTCGTACATGGGGAGCTTCATCTGGGGGTCTATTACCGCTTGGATCATCTCCGTGGGCAGAGCGGAGGGGTCGTCGCGCTTATTGGCCTGGAGCACGATGGGGAGGTCGTTGGGCTTGATGCCGTACTCGGCCAGGTTCTCGTAGAGGTTGCGCATGCTCTCGGCGTTGGCCCGCAGGCGGTTGGGGGCGGAGTCGGCCACGAACACCAGGCCGTCCACCCCGCGCAAGATCAGCTTCCTCGAGGCGTTGTAAAACACCTGGCCGGGCACCGTGTAGAGGTGGAAGCGTGTCTTGAAGCCCTTGACCTCGCCGAGGTCTACGGGGAGAAAGTCGAAGAAGAGGGTGCGCTCGTCCTCGGTGGCCAGCGAGACCATCTCGCCCTTGCGGTTTCCGGGAACCTGCTGGAAGACCCACTTGAGGTTGGTGGTCTTGCCCGACATGCCGGGGCCGTAATACACGATCTTGAAGTTGATCTCTCGAGCGGCGAAGTTGATCGTACTCATGGCTATTTCCCGAAGAGTTCGTCCAGCAGGTCGGCGGCCTCGGCTTGGTAGCCTCGGTCAATGCCTAAGGTCTTTGGATCCACCAGGGCCTCCTTGGCGATGGCCTCGAGGCTCTGAGCCGACTTCTTGCCGAAGAGTTTGATGCGGCCCACCGGGGCGTCCTTGTCGAAGATCACCACCAGCAACGCCAGGTCGCCAACCTCCTCGGCGTAGATGCCGTACTGGCTGCCCTGGTGCAGCAACTCGTTGAACTTGGGTTCGCCCAGCATCTTGGCCAGGGCCTGGGTGGCGGCGGCGTTGGAGGCGATCAGGGTGGCCAGCGAGTCCAGGGCGGGGGGGCGGGGAGCCCAGAGGGCTTCCTTGTGCACTAATACGAAGCCCTTGCGGTCCAAGAGCAGTGCGTAGCGGGCGTTGCTTTCGCGCAGCATTTCCTCGAGCACCGCCGAGGCTTTCTCGTAGGTGGCACCGAAGAGCGCGAGGGCTGGCTCAACCATAGTAGATTAACTTTAGCATGAACCCATTACCCCCCTCTGTGACAAATTACGCCCGCGTAACGCTCGAACGCCTCGTGTCTTTGCCCACCGTCTCCGCCGAGGGCCGCGCCTTGCCCGAGACCGCCGCTCTGGTACGGGAATTGCTCGAGGAACTGGGCCTCGTAACGGAGCTGCACCCTACGGCGGGGGCCCCGGTGGTTTTCGCCCACAACACCCCCATTCGGGGGGGTGGGGCAAAGACCGTTCTTTTCTACAACCACTACGACGTGCAGCCCGCCGACCCCCTCGAGCTGTGGGAGTCCGACCCCTTCACCCTCACCGAGCGCGACGGGAAACTCTATGGGCGGGGCTCCACCGACGACAAGGGGGAGATCACCGCCCGGCTGGCCGCGCTCAGGTGGATAAAAGAGGAGCGGGGCGAGATTCCCTTCGGCGTAAAGTTCTGCATCGAGGGCGAGGAGGAGGTCGGCTCGCCCAACCTGGGGCGCTACGTCGAGGAGTACAAGCAATCCCTGAAGGCCGACGCGGTGCTGTGGGAGGCCGGGGGGGTCACGGCGGAGGGAGATCCGGCGATTTACTGCGGGCTGAAGGGGATCGTGGGCCTCGAGCTGCGCTGCAAGATCGCGGCTTTTGACCTGCACAGTGCCAATGGAGCCATCGTACAGAACCCGCTCTACCGGCTTGCGGCGGCAGTGGCGAGCCTGCGCGACAAGGATGGGCGGGTGTTGGTCAAGGGCTTTTACGACCGGGTAAGGCCGCTGACCGAACTCGAGCAGGAAATGATCGCCCGCGTGCCCGACGAGTCCCCGAAACTTAAACAGACCTACGGCCTGGAGAGCTTCCTGGGCGGGGCGACGGGTCTCGAGGTGAACCGCCGCTACATCGCCGAGCCGGCCCTGAACATCAACGGCTTCCACGGCGGCTACGGCGGACCCGGCTCCAAGACCGTGCTGCCTGCCGAGGGCCTGGTGAAGATGGACATCCGCCTGGTGCCCGACCAGGACCCCTCGGAGGTGGCCGAGCTGGTTCAGGCCCACCTGACCGAGCACGGCTTTGACGACATCGAGCTGATCCGCGCCGAGTTCGGCGAGCCCCCGGCCAGGAGCGACCTGGCCTCGAGCTGGGTGCGGGTGGGCATCGAGGCTGCCCGCGAGGTCTACGGGCGCGAGCCGGTCGTCTACCCCAACATGGCCGGTTCGGGGCCGATGCACCCCTTCGTCCATCACCTCGGTGCACCCGTGATCGGGCTAGGATGCGGCTACCCCGGCAGCCGCATCCACAGCCCCAACGAGCACGTGGTGATCCAGAACTTTCACAACGGCATCGCCGCCATCAAACGGGCGCTCGAGAAGTTCGCCGAGATCTAAAACCGGCGGCGACAGAGTGGGCCGGGTTGCCCTTTCCGGAGTGGCTTCTCTGGGTGTTTCAGTACACACCGAATCTTGTGGGGGCGGCTTTAGTGCTTTGCTGTGCGGGGCCTAAGGGTGGGAACCGCTGCCGGTACAAATAAAGAGAAAGGCCCAGAAAAGCCTGGGCCTGGGGGTTTGCTCGAGGCGGCTACTTGACCGACTTGAAGTAGGCCAGCATGTCAGCGAGGTCTTGGTCGGTAGGAGGCTTGCCGCTGGGGCGAAGGTTGGTCTTGCTCCACACCGGCATGGGAGCCTTGAGGGTTTTGGCGGGGGTCACGCCCTCCATCATGGCCTTCTTAAACACCTCGAAGGTCCACTTGGTCACCTCGCTCTTGGCACCGGCTAGCGCGGGGCCAAGCCCGCCCGCACCCGCTGCGCCGTGGCAGCCCATGCAGTTTTGGGTATAGAGCTGGGTGCCGTTCGCCACGTTGCCCGTGGGGGCAGCCACCACCAGCGCACCGAGAAGACCAAGGGCCACGACGCCTGATATCAAACTTTTTTTCATATACATTAAAACTTTATTGTCTTAGATTAAAGTTGCATGAGTACGCCCTGATGTCTTGGCTGGTGTGCGGATAGCTGTGGAATGTCCCTCCGAGACGTGGCCCGGGCCATAGGGTCTGCCCAGAACCTTCGCTTTCGCGCACTGCCAAACCTGTGCACGGATTATTCCCCTTAATCCCGGAATTATGCTGCTACAATAAGCGCCGTGAGCGAAGTCTGGGAATTGTTGAGTGCTCCCTTTGCGCCAGGGGAGCTAGATTGGCGGCTCGAGCGCCTTTCGCCCGACCGCAGGCGGGCGCTGCTGGTGCCGAGGGTTGAGCCGAGGGTTCTGCTCGAGCGCCTCGACGAAGCGGCGGGTACCGAGGGCTGGCAGGACAGCTACGAGCTGCTGCTCAACGGCCCCGACCGCTACGCCGTCAAGTGCCGCCTGACCGTCGGGAAGGTCTCTAAGGAAGACCTGGGCGAGGCCGACCGGCTGCGCGACGCTTTCACCGAGGCGCTGTGGCGGGCTGCCTACAAGTTCGGGGTGGGGCGCTACGCCGCCCCCAGTTGGGTAGACCACGACCCCGCCACGGGCCGCTACGAGAAGCCGGTAGGTGCCGCGACTTCGGCAGAGGGAACTTTCGAATCCACCCTGCCGGAATTGCCCCAGCAAGAACCGCCCGCCCCGCCCCCCGAACCCCCCAAGCCCGAGCCCCAGGCCCTGATCGACGGTCTGATGGAGGAGCTGCGCTCCAAGGGCATGGGTAAGGAGGCCGCCAGGGTGATCAGCAGGTACGGCGGCTACGGCAAGAACATCGACGAGATGCGCAAGGTCTATGCCGAGCTGAAGGCCATCCTTAAGGGGACCACGTGATCAAGGTTATCGCCATCGGCGACCTCCACGCCGACTTCGCCAAGCTCTGGCGGGCGCTCAAGAACTCCTACGCGGTGGGTGACGATCTGATGCCCACCGACCCCCTTCGGCGCGGCAGCTATCGGGTGGTGCTGATCGGAGACCTGGTACACCCCAAGCTGCTGGCCGACTACCGGAAGCTGACCGGCCTCGAGGACTACGACCCCTCCAACCCTGAGCACCTCCGCATCGCCGCCCGCGCCCAGATTCGTGAGCTCAATCGCATCAAGCGCTTCCAGGAGGCCGCCCCCGAGCACATCACCATCCTGATGGGCAACCACGACCACGCGGTTGTCACCAATGCCTTTGTGCTGGGCAACGCCCACCTCGAGCACAAGGAGTTTCACCCCGAGCTTGGCGGCGTGGAGATGCCCGAGGAGCTGAAGAACTGGATGGCCGCCTTCCCCGCCCAGATCAACCTCCACGGCGTCAACTTCTCCCACGTCGGCCCCGTCCCCTGGCTCCAGACCTACGACGACATGTTCTACAGCGGGCGCGAGGCCAAAGAGTGGTGGATCAACAACGCCGACTACGTCGAGCGCATGGGCCACAAGTTCGGCGTCTACGGCCATACCGTGATGAAGAACGGGATACTCATCAAGGACAAGCTGGCCCTGATCGACGCGCTGGATCATGACCAGTACCTCGAGCTGATCCTCGACGACGAGGGCGTGGACTGGGAGATCATGCAGATTCCCGGCAGGTGAGCAGGAGAGCGGAGGAGCAGGGGAGAAAGGCTCGAGGGTAAAAGGCTCGAGGCTTAACATAAGGTGCGCCATAGTGAGCTTGCGAAACCCTCCACGCGACAGGGGCATCGAGCGGCTCAACGGTGCAATTCCCTAATGTGCTGCCGGGTGGCACTTCGAATTTCAACTATGGAGACACTGAGCTACTGCTCATTCAAGCCCCAAGCCGACGAGACAAGTTTTAAGTTTTACAGTGCATTGTATCAGGTTTTTGCGTGAGTGACTGTGTTTCTCATGCGCACAAAAAACGAAGTTTCTACTACACTGGTTAGTGCTGTATGAGAAAACCACGACGCAGTAAGACCATCACCCTGCTCGCCACCGCCACCGCTGCCCTCACCCTGGTGGCTTGCGACTACAACCGCCCCGACGGGGCGCGGTACACAAGCTACCAGGAGTGCATCCAGGAGTGGAGCGAAGATTACTGCGAGGACGGGCAGGACGGCTACTACTACTCCCACTACTACTACTCGGGGGGTCACGTGTACGGCTTCAGCCGCCGCACCAAGGGCTACAGCCTGGTGCCCAGCTCCGCCGGGGTCTACCGCAACCCTGGCATGGCCCCTAGCCGCGCCAGCAGCGTCCGCACCGGCGGTTTCGGCAGCTCGGCCCGTGGCGTCTCGCTGGGGGGCTGAGGGATGCGGCGCTACCCCTCGCAACCCCGCCCCGGCTGGCAGCGCAAGGTCGAGGCGCTGGGCTTCGACTTCCACACCCACACCCAGGTCAGCCCGCCGGTGGAGTACTGGAACGAAGAGGCTTGCTACATCTTCACTGTCGAGGAGATAGACCGCCTTGAGGAGGACACCGCCCAGCTGCACCAGATGTGTCTCCAGGCAGTCGATCACGTGGTCTCGAGGGAGCGCTACGCCGAGCTGGGCATCCCCAGCGCCTTCTGGCCCCTGATCCAAGAGAGCTGGCGCGCGCGGGAGTTCTCGCTGTACGGGCGCTTTGATCTGGCCTACGACCAGGGCCAGCGCCCCAAGCTGCTGGAGTACAACGCCGACACCCCCACCAGCCTTATTGAGGCGGCGGTGGTGCAGTGGTTCTGGAAGGAGGAGGTCTGGCCGGAGTTCGACCAGTGGAACCGCCTGCACGAGGCCCTGATCGAGACCTGGCAGACCCTGCCCGCCGCCCTGACCCACTTCTCCTACTTCGCCGACTCCCTCGAGGACAAGCGCACGGTCGAGTACCTGGCCGATACCGCCACCCAGGCCGGCCACTCTTGCAAGGTGCTGCCCATCGAGCAGGTTGGCTGGGACGGCGCCAAGCTGTACTTCACCGACGAGCAGGACGAGCGCATCGGGCGGATGTTCAAGCTCTACCCCTGGGAGTGGTGGGTTCACGAGGCCTTCGGGCAGCACCTCCTCTCCAAGACCTTCCAGCCCATCGAACCGGCCTGGAAGATGATTCTTTCGAATAAGGGCATCCTGGCGGTGCTCTGGGAGCTCTTCCCCGGCCACCCCAACCTGCTGCCCAGCTTCTTCGATCCCTCCAGGCTCTCCGGCGAGGTCATCCGCAAGCCGCTGCTCTCCCGCGAGGGGGCCAACGTCAGCCTCCTCACCCCCAGCCTGGGGATGGGCACGCCCGACACCAAGCTGCTCGAGACCCTCGGCCCCTACGGCGAGGAGGGCCACGTCTACCAGGAGTTCTGGCCGCTGCCACAGTTCGACGGCCAGCGCCCCGTGGTAGGCTCTTGGATCATCGGCGACGAGCCCGCCGGGATGGGTGTCCGCGAGGACCCCAGCCTGATCACCCAGAACACCTCGAGGTTCGTCCCCCACATTATCGAGGCCTAGCGTGAACACGACCACCGACAACGTCGACTTTATCCGCTTCTACGCCCCCCAGGTGGGCCTAATCACCCTGGCGCTGCTGGCCCTGCTGACCACCCTGGTGGTCGGCCTCAAGCGGCGCTACGGCCACATCCGCCCAATCCTGATAGACATCCTTGATGGCGGAGACACCCAGACCCCGGCGGCGGCCTGGGGGGTGCGCTTCCTGGCCTTCCTGACCATCGCCAGCGTGCTGGCGCTGATCCTCGAGACCGAGCCGGGCATATACCTTTCCTATGGCGGGGTCCTGATCAGCGTGGAGGTCTTTGCATTAAGCTTTTTCACCCTCGAGCTGATCCTGCGCCTGTGGCTGGCTCCGGAAATCCAGAACGAGCCCAACCGCTGGCGGGCTATGCTGCGCTACCTGACCAGCCCGCTGGGCATCATAGACCTGCTGACGGTAATCCCCGGCTGGCTGTTCTTCTTCCCCGGCTCCGAGCAGTTCGCGGCGGTGCGGGTGCTGCGGCTGCTGCGGCTGTTCAAGCTGGGCCAGTACGCCCAGGCCATTAACCTGCTCGACGACGTGATCCGCCAGAAGCGAAGCCTGCTGCTGGCCACGGTGGGGCTGGCCTTCATGCTCTTGGTGGGGGTCAGCACCCTAATGTTCATGCTCGAGGGCTCGCTCCAGCCCGAGCGGATGGGCTCGATTCCCCAGACCCTGTGGTGGGGCGTGGTCACGATGGCCACCATCGGCTACGGCGACGTGGTACCCATTACCCCGGCGGGCAAGGCCCTGTCGGGGCTGATGGCTTTCGTGGGGATCGGGCTGTTCGCCCTGCCCACCGCCATTCTGGCCACGGGGCTGCTCGAGGTGGCCCAGCAAAAACGCCAGACCGACGACCCCTGCTACCAGGCCCTGAAGGCGCTCAAGCAGGCTCAGGAGGAGGGGCGTCTCGAGGCCGACGGACCCCTCTGGCAGCAGGCCCAAGAAGCGCTTGAGAAGCACCAGAGCAAGGCCTAACCTCACAACTACTGCCCAAGCGCAGCCGATGGGGGCTTGGAGTGCCGGCGGCCGCTCACAGCGGCCCGTGTGCTCGAGGTGCTGTAGGTGACCCGCAGTTGGGGCATGTGCACGAAGCCCGCCTCGCAGGTAAAGCCCGTGGTCGGAGTTGGGAATCTCCGCCAAGCCTCGGATGCTGCCCTGCGGACCTGAATGCGTCGGGCGGGTAGTCAGCGGCGAGGCTCGAGTTGACCTCGAGGGTCTGTACCCCGCTACAGCTCTGATTGTCTGCGCCCTAAACCCATGCGGACAACAGGGATCAGACAGTTTTCGCGGTCCCTAAGCGTCTGCATAGTTGCCATGCGAAATGTCGCCCGCCAGCTCCCCCGTAGGGAATTGTGCCCCGGGTAGCCGCTCCGCGGCTATGGCGCACGCCACTCCGCCCTGGCAGGTATTTTCCGCTTCTGCCGACTGCGTACTTCTACCCAGGCGCAACTTATAACCCCAATTGAGTACGGGCTTTGGCCGCGCCAGCGGGAGCCCCGCCACTGGGCTCCTGCCGGTTCTTGTGCGGTTCGCAATTGCTGCAAAGGTAAAGGGATATACTTGCCTCGAGGATTGGAGGCGACCTGTGGAGATGATTTTTTGGTTCGGCGGGATTCTGGGGGCCTTGCTGGTGGCGGTCGGGCTGTTCATGCTAACCCAGCGCTCGAGGGCCGCCGGGTGGGTTTTGCTGGCCGGCCTGGTGCTGGGCGGTCTGCTGGTTCCGGCACTGGGCCTGTACCGCGATACCCAGGCGTACCTGATCACCGGCCTGGTGGGTGTGGGGCTGCTGGTGCTGGGTGTCCTGTTCGGGAGCCGGCTGCGCCGCTTCGGCCCGGCCCTGGTCGGCCTGGGATTGGTGCTGGCGACCTTCCTGCTGCCTCACTTCCGCCTGACTCAGCCCTGGAACACTAACCCCATGGCGCTAATCAGCGGAAACCCGGCCAGTGGACCGGTCACCGGTATCCAGCCCACCGAGCCTGCCCCGCTGACCCCGCCCGCCGACCCCAATACTCCGGCCCCGGCAACGGACCCCAGCGCCCCCGCTGACCCCACCACACCCGCCCTGCCCGAGCAGTCCACCCTCCCTACCGACCCGTCCAGCCCGCCCCCGGCGCAGCCCGTCCAGCCCCCGGCGACCGGCGATACCGGACTTGCCCAGCCCGCTCAGCCCGGAGACACCTCCACCGTGGCGCCCGCTCAGCCTGTCGCCCCCAGCGCCCCCAACCAGCCGGTAGGAGCGGTGGAGAGCAACCAGCTCTGCCCCTGCGTGGTGCGGGTCTCCACTGGCATCAGCGACGCCACGGTGGTGCTGAGTAAGGACGGGCGGGAACTCTCGAGGCAGACCGGCGCACAGGTGGTCTTCAGCAATCTCGAGATGGGCGCGTACAGCCTGAGCGTCGGGGCGTTGGGCCATCAGACGTTCACCACCCCGCTGCAGGTGTCCAACAACAAGGATTTGACGGTGTACCTGCTCCGTCAGTAGCAAACGCGCCGAGCGTCGAGGTTCGGAGCCGAACCAAATGCGTCTCCATAGTTGAAATTCAAGATGCCACTGGCCAACTCCCGCGTGGAATAGTGTCAGGCACGTGTTTATCGTATTCTCTGATTCCACACTTCCACCCTAGCGCAACTCATCGCATTTCCCACCAGTACCTCCCTCGCGGCGGTAATGTACTCCTTACAGCAAAAACTGCTGAAGGGAGTATGTGTGGGAACCACTTACAGCGCTTCGCGAGCTGATTCCTGCGACCAGGACCTTGCAGCCCAGTGATCGAAATCCGCTGTAAGGGTTCGTCTGGCGAGCAATATTGCGCTAGCGTGACTCCCTGGGGGATAGCCTCTGGTGCGGGTTTGCCGCGTTCGCCGGCTTCGAAAAGCTTTCCCAGCGTTTGTCACGGCGCGCTAGTCTCGAGTCAAGGTCAGGGACCAAAGTTGCGCCAGAGTGAGTCGGCGAGGTCAGAGGGGCAACAGAAAACTCCCTACCGGCGTTTCGGAGCGCCATCTCGCAGCTCAACTGTTCTCGACACCTAGAGCCGTGCGAATCTGCTTCAAAGCGTGCTCCTCGGCCTCGCTGACCTGTACCCCGCCTACTCCGAACAGACCGCCCTCCGTGGCGGCCTGGGCGGCGTCTTGGGCGATCAGCAGCAGCCACTCCCTAAAGACCCGGGCCTCGTCCTGGTCGGCCTTAAGTTGCAGTAGTCGGGCTACCGCCTCGAGCTCTGCCAGCGCCAGCTCGGCCGCGTTCCTCTAGGTGAGCCGCTCGACCGGCCTGGCGAGCTGGCCCTGGCTGCCCCGGATATCGGCGGCCAGGGCCTGAATCAGCGGCGAGTGGGTCTGGCCCAGTGAGAGCAGATTCTCGGTCACGGCGCCCGACTCCTCGAGGACGCCGCTGATCCCGCTGGGGGCGGCCAGCGTGACCAACAGCCCCACCATGAAGGGCGCTCGAGCCAGGAGCGCCCACTCTTCGGAGGTGAAGCTGGATTTCATGGCAGCGCCGGGCGGCGGATTTCCGAGAGCCGATACCGAGCGCGATGATCTAACAGGTATCGGCCAGCGGCGCTCTACCGCCGCCTCCGCCCGCTGTTGCCGCCGAACAGCCCGCCCAGCACCCCGCGGATGATCTGCTGACCCTGGCGACTGCCGATGAAGCTGGCCGCGCCCTTGGCCAGGTCGCCCAGGATGTTCTGCTCGGGGGCGGGCTGAGGCCTGTGCTGGGGGGCGGACGCGGGTTGTGGCGCGGCCTGGGCAGCCTGCTCGGCCTTGCCGCGCAGCTTCTCGTAGGCCGACTCGCGGTCGACGGCCTTTTCGTAGTGGCCATAGACGGGCGAGGACTGGATCACGGCCCGGCGCTCCTCGGGGGTGAGCGGGGGGAGTTGGGTGCGCGGAGGGGAGATCAAGGCCCGCTCGACCATGCTGGGGATGCCCTTGTCGTCTAGGGTCGATACCAGCGCCTCTCCCACGCCCAGCTCCATGATGACCGTGGCCACCTCGAGCTTCGGGTTGGGCCGGAAGGTCTGGGCCGCGCTCTTAACCGCCTTCTGATCCTTGGGGGTGAAGGCCCGCAGGGCGTGCTGCACCCGGTTGCCCAGCTGGCCTAGCACCTCCTCGGGGATGTCCAGTGGGTTCTGGCTGACGAAGTAGACCCCCACGCCCTTGCTTCGGATCAACCGCACCACCTGTTCGATCTTTTCGGCTAGGGCCTTGGGCGCCTCGTCGAAGAGCAGGTGGGCCTCGTCGAAGAAGAAGACCAGCTTGGGCTTCTCCACATCGCCCACCTCGGGCAGGCTCTCGAATAGCTCGGAGAGTATCCACAGCAAGAAGGTGGAGTAGAGCTTGGGCGACTGCATCAGCCGGTCTGCGGCCAGAATGTTGATCACGCCCTTGCCGCCCTGGGTCTGGATCAGGTCCTCGAGGTTCAGGGCGGGCTCTCCGAAGAACACGTCGCCGCCCTGCTCCTCCAGCGCGATCAGCCCGCGCTGGATGGCCCCCACCGAGGCCGCCGAGATATTGCCGTACTCGGTCTTGAACTTCTCGGCGTTGTCGCCCACGTACTGCAGCATGGCCCGCAGATCCTTGAGGTCGAGGAGCAGCAGCCCCGAGTCGTCGGCGATCTTAAAGACCAGGGTCAGCACGCCGCTCTGGGTCTCGTTGAGGTCGAGGAGCCTCGAGAGCAGGAGCGGCCCCATCTCCGAGACGGTAGAGCGCACCGGGTGGCCGCTCTGCCCGAACACATCCCAGAAGACGGTCGGGCAGGCCTCGAATCTAAAGTCGGTCAGGCCCAGCTTCTGCACCCGCTCGCTGACTCTGGGGTTCTCGCTGCCTGCCTTGGCGAGGCCCGAGAGGTCGCCCTTCACGTCCGCCATGAATACCGGCACGCCGATGCTCGAGAGCTGCTCCGCCAGTACCCGCAGGCTCACCGTTTTCCCCGTCCCCGTGGCGCCCGCGATCAGCCCGTGGCGGTTGGCCATCCGGGGCAGCAGGTAGCACTCGAGATCGCCCTTCGCAATCAGCATGGGTTCTGCCATGAAGATATTTTATAGGGAAGGGAAGAGGGAAGGCCAAAGGCGGCGAAAGGCGGGGCAAGGCAGCTACCTGTCCCTACGGTTGTCGGGCTTGGTCCTTCAGGCTGTTTTCGGCAGGAACACTCTTGCCGTAAACCCACGCCCCGGCTGGCTATCGAGTTGCAGGCTTCCCCCGTGCAACTCGGCGATGTGGCGCACTATCGCCAGGCCCAGGCCGTTGCCGCCGCCGCTGCGGGCACTGTCGGGGCGGTAGAAGGCCTCGCCCAGGTGCCCCAGGGCCTCGCTCGAGACACCCGGCCCCTGGTCCTCTACGCACAACAGCACGCCGTTCTCGGTGCGCTGCAGGCCGACCGTGACCGGGGCTCCGGGAGCGTGGCGCAGGGCGTTTTGCAGCAGGTTCTCGAGCATCTGGCTCAGCAGCACCGCGTCGCCGGGAACCTCGCCGACGTCGTCGGCGATGAAGTCGATGGGGGTGTCGGGCGAGTGTTCGCGGGCGCGGTCCACGGCTTCCGCCGCGATGTGGGTCAGCACCACGCTGCGGAAGGAGAGTGAGGAGGGGTCGCGGGCCAGCAGCAGCAGGTGGTTGGTCAGCCTGTTCAGCCGCTCCACGTCGGCCCCGATCTCGCGCAGCTCGGCTTTGTAGCGCTCGGGGTCGCGCTCGCGGGCCAAGGTGGCCTGGATGCGGGTCTGGAGCGCGGTCAGGGGCGAGCGCAGGTCGTGGGCGGCGGCACGGGTGAACTCCTTCTCGCGCTCGCGGGTCTGGGCCAGTTGCTGGAAGCTATGCTGCAGGGTCTGGGCCAGCAGACCCAGCTCGTCACTCTTCTCGGAGTAGGGCACCTTCTTGGTCAGGTCGCCGCCGCTGCCGATCTCGCGTGCGGCCTGCTCGAGCGAGCGAATCGGCCGCAGCAGCCGCCCGGCTGTGACCCACCCTGCCAGCGCCATCAGCAGCAGGGCCGGCGGCAGGGTGACCGCCAAGGCCTGAAGGTAGGCCGCCCGGGGTTCGCTGAGGGCGTCCGGGTTGGTGGCCAGGGTCAGATACATGGGCCCGCTGATGGAGGCAATCTTCTGCACCCACAGCAGCCGATCCTCCACCCGGTACCAGCCGTCCCGGCGGATCATCTCGATCTCGAGCGGGAACTGGGCGCTGTGCTCGAGACTCTCAAAGCTGTCGCTGAGTCGCCACTCGAGGTCTTTGGGGAAGGTCGGGCTGACCTCCACCTTGTAGCTCAGGTTGCGCCAGTCGGGCACCACCCAAATCTTGCGCGTGGCCGCCAGCAGCCGCTCCTGCTGGCTGTTGTCCAGAAACCGATCCACTGCCAGGAACAAGGCTCCCGAGACCAGCAGCAGTGCCAGCGCACTCCACAGCGTGACGATCAGGGCGAAGCGGGTGCGGATGTTCATAAGGCCGGAGAGAGGCGAGAAGAGAGAGAGGGGGGCGGGACGGTCGTGATGGGCGTGATGGGCGTGATGTACCTTATATCTCGAGCCGATACCCCCGTCCCCGGCTGCTGCTGATGACCTCGGCGGCCAGCTTGCGGCGGAGGTAGCTGATGTACACGTCCACGATGCGGGCCTCCCCAGCGAAGTCTGGCCCCCAGACCCGCTCCAGGAGTTCGTCGCGGGTGTACCAGCGCTCGCTGCCCAGGGCCAGGGTCTCGAGCAGGGCGTACTCGCGGGCGGTCAAGGTGACCTCGGCCTCGTCCCAGAAGACCCGGCGGTTGGTGGTGTCCATCACCCCCCGCCCGGCCCCAAAGCCGATCCTGGACTGGCGGGCGTTCTGGCTGCGGCGGGCTAGCGCCCGCAGCGTCGCCAGCAACTCGGGCAGCTCGAAGGGCTTGGTCAGGTAGGCGTCGCCGCCGATGTCCAGGCCGTGGACTCGGTCGGAGAGGCCGTCGCGGGCGGTGAGGAAGAGGATGCTGCCCTCGAGGTTCTCCTCGCGCAGTCGCCGGGCCAGCTCAAAACCGCTCAGTCCGGGGAGCATCACGTCCAGGATAAGCAGCGGGTAACGGCCTGCCCGGGCCTCCTCGAGGCCCTCTAGGCCGTTCTTGCGCCAGACTGTCTCAAACCCCGCCTCGCGCAGGGCCAGCACCGTCGGCTCGGCTATTCTCGGGTCATCTTCGACAAGCAGTAGTCGCATACGTTCAGACAGAGTCTACCGGGGATTGCTCATCCCGAACCCGCGCCAGCTCCCTCAAAAAGCGCTGGCTGTCCCAGAGCAGCAGGCTCACGCTGACCACAAAGACCAGCCCGGTTGCGGCAGTGAGCATCAGTATGTCGGCGAACATTACGGTAACCTCCTATGTAAGTGAAAAGCGGCGAAGGGCAGTGAAAAGGGGTAACAAGTTGCCGGAAACGCGAAGCCTGTCTGGTCTGGCCTTGGCCGCCTCTTACTGCCTTTCACTAAGTTTGGGCAGGGGCGGTGCCTCCTCCGAACACCGCCCTCGCCCGGATGCATGGGGCTCGAGGCCGAGGGTCGGGCAGGTGGCTCGGGTTGCCCGGCTGGATCAAAGCGGCTAACCCGGTCGCCCACGCTGCACATCCCTCGCCAAGGCCCCCCGGCCGACCAACGCACGCGCCCGCTACTGCACCTTCGGCTGGGGGTTGGCGCTGAAGTTGACGAACTGCAAGGCGGCACCCTGGGGCTTTTGAGCTGCAGCATCGCTCTTGGCGCACTTGTTGGCCACCTTGGCGACGGGCTGCCGGATGAACTGCACGTTGTCGTAGACGCCCAGTTGCTGCGGGGTGGCGATCAGCTGGGCTGCCAGGGCCGCCACGCCGCCGATCACCGCCACGCCCAGGGTTATTAGCCGTATCCTCACTCCACCACCTCCTTGATCCCGATGGTGGGGCCGGGCCGTTAAGCGCTGGTTAACAGCGTACGCTTGGGGGGGGCGGGTTAACCTTTGATGAACGGACCGGCACCCAGCACAAAAACGGTCGGCGTGGCGGTGTTTGCCGCAGCCGGTATTCGCGCGAACTGCTCTAGAACGCTCAATCGAACCTTGAGAGGAACGCCACCATAAAGGCCGCGCAGTCGTCGGCGTGCTGGGCGGTGACGAGGTTGCCGTCTATCACCACCCGCTGGTGCTCGAGGTAAGTGGCCCCGGCGTTCTCGAGGTCCTCGCGGATTGAGCTGAATCCGGTCAGGGTGCGGCCCTTGACCGCCCCGGCGCTGATTAAGGCCCAGCCCGCATGGCAGATCGCGCCCAGCGGTTTTTTCTGCGCATCTATCTCCGTGATGAGCCGGGTCATGCTCTTGTGGCGGCGGATGCGGTCGGGGGCGAAGCCACCGGGGACGATCAGGCCCGCCAGATCATCGGACTTCACCTCGCTGGCCGCGACCGTGGCCTCGAAGGTGAAGGGCGTCTTGCCATGAAAGCTGCCCGCCCGGGGTCCGATCACCAGCGGCGCGAAGCCCGCCTCTTGCACGCGGTAGAAGGGGTAGATCACCTCGCGCTCGTCGAAGTAGTCCTCGAGCAGAATCCCGACGGTCTTCATGCGGCGATTCTACGGGGAAGCGGCCGGGGCGACTCGAGTTTGGGTGACGTTTCGAGTGCCGGATGCCGACGGTGTCCGGTCCTCAAGGTCGGCTTTCGGCGCTCAGCCCTCGGCCGCCCTTATCCGCTCGAGCAGTTCGTGGACGATGTTGCCCGTCAGGCCCCAGATGTCGTAGCCCTTCCAGGGGTAGTGCCACAGGCGGGCCTTGAAGGGGGAGTCGGGGGCAACGAAGACCTCGCGGACTTCGGGGCGGACGTTGGGGGGCAGGCGGTTGAGCTGGCGAACCTCGGTGTAGGCAGCGGTGGTCTGTAGTTCGGTGATGGGCACCCACAGCACCTTGTCCACCTCGTGTGCGTTGAGGTCGAGCTGGGGCTCCTGCGTGACCAGGCCCACCACCGGGAAGACCCGGAAGCCGAAAGGGGAGAGCAGCGGGCTGAGCCGACCCACGATCTCGACGTGCTCGCCGGGCAGACCGACCTCTTCCCAGGCCTCGCGCAGGGCGCACTGCTCATAACTCTCGCCTTCATCGAGCCGCCCCCCGGGGAAGCTGATCTGGGCCGCGTGGGAGTTGAGGTTGGCGCTGCGGACGGTGAGCAGCAGTTGCTCCTGCCAGATCGGAACCAGCACCGCCGCGTCGCGGAAACCCTTGGGCAGCTCGAGCGGCACCGGAGGCGTGGTGAAGGCCGTACGCAAATTCATTCCCCTGAAGATTACCCCAATCCGCCGAACTTTGGCGCAGGTTTTGAGACGGCCCCAAACCCGGCCCCCAGCCCCATCGCGTTTCCCACCATGACCTCCCTCGTGGCAGCAGGTAATGTACTCCCTAACAGCAAAAACCGCCCGCTTTAGCGCCGTAGGGAGTAGGCGTGGGAACCGCCCTCAGACCCTGGCCTCAGCCCGCCCTCAGACCAGACCTCGAGCACGCTCAGCCGGGGTGCCCAGGCTTGAGGCAATGGCTAGAAACCCCCGAAAGGCCACGCTGCTGGCGGCCCTGGTTCTGGGCGCTGCGGTGCTGGCAGCCCGGCGCGAGAGGCCCAAGTACAGCTTCGCCGGCAAGGCCGTGCTCATCACCGGTGGGGCGACCGGGCTGGGGCTGGCGATGGCGCGAATGCTGGCCCGGGAGGGCGCCAAGCTGGCCATCTGCGGGCTCGACGACGGAACCTTAGAAAAGGCCGGGGCCGAACTCGAGAGGGCGGGGGCCGAGGTGCTGGCCCTGCCCTGCGACCTGACCCGCCCCCAGGAGGTGCGGGCCTTTGTTCAGATGGTAGAGAACCACTTCGGCCGCCTCGACGTGCTGGTCAACAATGCCGGGATGATCCAGGTGGGGCCGCTCGAGAACATGACCCTCGAGGACTTTCATCAGGCCATGAACACCAATTTCTACGGCGCACTCCACACCACGCTGGCCGCGCTGCCGAGGATGCTCGAGCGGCGCGAGGGCCGCATCGTCAACATCTCCTCGGTGGCCGGTCTGGTGCCCGCGCCGCACCTGGGGCCCTACTCGGCCTCCAAGTTCGCCCTGACCGGCCTCAGCGAGAGCCTGCGGATGGAACTGGCCGCGGGCGGCATCGTAACCACCCTGGTCTGCCCCGGCGAGATTCGCAGCGGGGCGCATAAGTCTGCGGTTTTCAAGGGTCAAGTGGAGGCCGAGTACGCCTGGTTCACCCGCTTTGATGTTGCCGACCCGCCCGCCTCGAGCGCCGAGTCGGTGGCGCGGCGGGCCATCGAGGCCTGCCGTCAAGGCCGGGCTTTGGAGGTGGTGGGGCTTTCCGCCAAGGTGCAGGCCCTGGCCCACCACCTCTCCCCGAGGCTCTCGCTGTGGGCGGCGGGCCTGTTCGAGAAGTACGGCCTCCCAAAACCGGACGCCAGCACCGAGGGTGTGCGGGGTCGGGACGTGGACGACTCGAGGGTGCCCGCGTATCTGCGCCGGGCAGGCGAAGAGGCCGCCCGTCGATTGAACCAGCCCGACAACTGATCAAACCGCTTCCCCCCGCTGCGGCGCTCGCAGGGTGCGGGCGAAGGGACTTGCGCCACCCCCGCAAAGATGGCCGCGCAACCTTCGGGCTCAGCCGACCAAAAGACGGAGCGGGTAGGTTTTGCTTAAGGTCGGGTTCGGGTTCAGGATTGGCGGAGATCTCTACGGGGCCGAGGCTTCTTGTACAGTAGTCCGCCCTCCCCCCACGCGCCAGGCTCGAGGTTCCAGACCTCGAGTCTTTCGGCCGGCGTCCAATCCTAAAGTCGCGCCAGGGTCTGGGTGAGCGCCGCAGCGTTCCGCACTTCTGCTCGGCAGACACATAGCTGGGGACGGCGCCCAAGCGGCCGTTTGCCGAGGGGGTGCCCTAGCACGCCTTGTCGCAACGTTCGCGCAGCAGAACCTCGGGGTTGACCTTCTCCCTGCGGCACAGCGCCACCAGTTGCCACAGGGCTTCGGCGAGGTCGCCTTGCTCAAGCGCGTTCACCACGTCTTCATGGCCGGCCCTGGGGGTCTCGAGCTTCTTCTGTATCTCGGCCGCCCTGGCCAACGCCCCCAGGCTGCGGGGCACCTGGTCGCAGACGCTCCTGGGCGGCTTGCCTTCGGCGGCCTTGATGGCGTTCCAGTTTGCGGTGACGGCCTCGGGGGTCTCGGCCTGGACGTCGCCAAAGACGTGGGGATGGCGGCGGATCAGTTTGTCCACGATGTGCCCTTCCACCTCGGCGTAGGTGAAGGTCTGCTCCTGCTCGCCGATCACCGAGTGGAAGGCCACCTGCAGCAGCACATCGCCCAACTCCTCCGACATCTCTTTGGGGTCGCCGGCCGAGATGGCGTCCACCGCCTCGGCGGCCTCCTCGAGCAGATACGGCCTCAGGCTCAGGTGGGTCTGCTCCTTGTCCCAGGGGCAGCCGTCCGGCGCACGCAGGCGGCGCATGACCTCCAACAGACGATCCATAGTCCTATCCTAATCCCCGCTTTACCCGGCTAACGTAAACTGGGCGGGACATTTGGCCAGCGGGCTTGGCCTAATGTCTGTTCGGAGGAAATCCAATGTTGCGCTGGCTTCTCCCCACCTGCCTTGCCCTAACCTTCGGGGCAGCTCAGGCTCCTGCCCTTCAAATCCAGAACGCCTGGGTGCGGCTGGTGCCCAACAAGACCACCGCGGCCTATATGGTGATCTCTAACCCCTCGGCCCGCCCGGTCAAGATTGTCGGCTTCGCTACCCCAATTGCCACCCGGACGGAACTGCACCAGACCCAGTTCGTAGACCCCACCGACCATCTGGGCATGGATCACGGCAACATGCAGGGCATGGAGGGGGCCGAGCTGACCGGCATGCGCGAGGTTAAGGAAGTTGTGGTGCCTGCCAGGGGCAGGCTCGAGTTGAAGCCCGGCGGCACCCACCTGATGCTGGTGGGCCTTAAGCAGACCCTACAGGCTGGCCAGAAGGTGAGGCTGACCCTGCGCCTTGAGGGCGGCCGGACGCAGAATGTGGACGCGGTGGTGAAGCTGCAATGAACGATTCAAATGCCGAAAACCAGACGGCAAAATCCGAGCCCGTGGCCGCGCCTCGAGGCCCCAGCCGGTTCCTCATCTGGCTGCCTTTGCTGGCCCTGATCCCGGTGGTGCTTGCGGTGGCGGCCTTTTTCCTGATGCGCGACACCTACCAGCCCTACGGGACCCGGCTGATCAACGTCCGGCCCCTCGAGGCCAACCAATTCACCCTCCAGAACCCGCAGGGCAAGCCGGTCAGCCTCTCGGACTTCTCGGGCAAGGTCACCCTGATCTTCTTCGGCTTCGTCAACTGCCCGGACGTCTGCCCGACGACGATGCTCGAGCTGAGGAAGGTTCACCAGGCCCTTTCCCCCGTCGAGCGGGAGCGGGTGCAGGTGGTGCTGATCTCGGTAGACCCCGACCGCGACACCAAGGAGGAACTGGGCAAGTACGTCAGCTTCTTCGACCCCACCTTCGTGGGCCTTACGGGCACGAACGACCAGGTTGCCGAGGTTGCCAAGAAGTACGGCGTGTTCTACCAGAAGTCGCAGATTAAGTCGTCTACCGAGTACAACGTAGACCACACCGCCACCGTGTTCGCGCTGGACGGCAAGGGCCAGCTCCGGCTGATTTACGGCAACGGCAGGGCCGCCGAGACCGACCGGGTGGTGCGGGACGTGCGCTGGCTGCTGCGCGGATGACCCTGAAGTTTGCGAAGCGTCGTGTCGCCTGCACGGTGCAGTCCCGACTATTGGGTTGGGCGGGCCTGGCGATCGGAGCTCGCAACTCGACCGCCAGACCCGCGCCCGCCTCGCTCTGGGGTGAAATGTGAACAAATCTCGTATGTGTGCTTTGTCTAGTCCCAAAGCGCGTTTTTAGCCTCTTGATTAATCCCGTAACACCTAGTATATTAGCAAGGTTGCGTTGCCTCGAGCCAGCCCCTGGCCTCGGGGTTCAGTCGGTTGCGTCGGGCGGAACTCCCGCGCAGACAGCGATTCTTGAGAATCAAGGGGCAAATCCCGAGCCTAAAGCTCGACTGGAATTTGCCGCCTGTCACGGGAAACCCCGCACCGAGCGCAGCCTGCGAAACCGCAGATAGCCCCCAGTGCGGGGTTTTGCGTTGGGCGCCAGCCCAATTGAAAGGAGTTGAGGACACTGCCAACCATCAACCAGCTTCTGCGTAAGGGTCGCGTACCCGTGACCAAGAAGAGCAAGGTGCCCGCGCTCAAGGGCAGTCCCTTCCGCAAGGGCGTCTGCACCGTGGTGCGCACCGTCACCCCCAAGAAGCCCAACTCGGCGCTGCGCAAGGTGGCCAAGGTGCGCCTGACCAGCCAGTACGAAGTCACCGCCTACATCCCCGGCGAGGGCCACAACCTGCAAGAACACTCGGTGGTGCTGATCCGGGGCGGGCGTGTAAAGGACCTGCCCGGCGTGCGCTATCACATCGTGCGCGGCACCTTCGATACCCAGGGCGTGAAGGACCGCAAGAAGAGCCGCTCCAAGTACGGCGCCAAGCGTCCCAAGGCCGACGCCAAGGGTGCTGCTGGTAAGGGCGCGGTCAAGAAGAAGTAAGAGCTTTGTGCGGCCCCAGGGCCGCATGAGTGAGGCGAGTATGTCGAGAAGAAGACAAGCTGAAGTACGTCAACTCGAGCCCGACCAGGTGTACGGCGACATTGTGGTGGCCGCGCTCATCAACCGGATGATGAAAGACGGCAAGAAGAATCTCGCCGCCCGCATCTTCTACGATGCCTGCAAGATCATCCAGGAGAAGAGCGGTCAGGAGCCCCTCAAGGTCTTCAAGGCCGCGATGGACAACGTGCGCCCCCGCGTCGAGGTGCGCAGCCGCCGCGTGGGCGGGGCCAACTACCAGGTGCCCGTGGAGGTCTCCCCCCGCCGCCAGCAGACCCTCTCGCTGCGCTGGATCGTGGGCGCGGTGGACGGCCGGGGCGAGCGCCAAGCCGCCAACCGGCTGGCCGCCGAGCTACTCGAGGCCGCCGAGGGCAAGGGTGGGGCGGTTAAAAAGCGCGAGGATGTGGAGCGGATGGCCGAGGCCAACCGCGCCTACGCGCACTACAGGTGGTAATCATGGCCGTCAAGACTGACTTCGGGCTAAACCTGTTCCGCAACATCGGGATCGCGGCGCACATCGACGCGGGTAAGACCACCACCACCGAGCGGATCCTCTACTACACCGGCGTCACCCACAAGATCGGCGAGGTGCACGACGGCGCCGCGACGATGGACTGGATGGAGCAGGAGCGCGAGCGCGGCATCACCATCACCGCCGCCGTGACCACCGCCAACTGGACCCGCAACAACGTCGAGCACCGCATCAACATCATCGACACCCCCGGCCACGTGGACTTCACCATCGAGGTGGAGCGCTCCATGCGCGTGCTGGACGGCGCGGTGGCGGTCTTCGATGCCTCGCAGGGCGTCGAGCCCCAGTCCGAGACCGTGTGGCGGCAGGCCGACAAGTACCGCGTGCCCCGCGTGGCCTTCGCCAACAAGATGGACAAGACCGGCGGCGACCTCTGGCTGGTGGTCAACACCATGAAGGAGCGCCTGGGTGCTAAGCCGGTGGTGATGCAACTTCCCATCGGGCGCGAGGATACCTTCAAGGGCATCGTGGACGTGCTGCGCCAGAAGGCGTACATGTACACCAACGACATCGGCACCAACATCGAAGAAGTTGAAATCCCCGCCGATATGAAGGCCCAGGCCGAGGAGTACTTCGAGAAGCTGGTGGAGGCCGCTGCCGACTACGACGACGCGATCATGGAGAAGTTCCTCGAGGGCAACCGCCCCACCGAGGCCGAAATCATCGCCGCCATCCGCAAGGGCACCATCGCCATCGAAATCTTCCCCGTCTTCATCGGCTCGGCCCTCAAGAACAAGGGCGTGCAGCTCCTGCTCGACGGCGTGGTGGACTTCCTGCCCTCCCCCCTCGACATTCCCGCCATCAAGGGCAAAAGCGAGGACGGCGATGAGGTCGAGCGTCCCGCCGACCCCAGCGGCCCGCTGGCTGCGCTGGCCTTCAAGATCATGGCCGACCCCTTCGTGGGCCGTCTGACCTTCATCCGCGTCTACTCCGGCACCCTGAAGTCGGGCAGCTATGTGCAGAACGTCACCAAGGGCAAGAAGGAGCGCGTGGCCCGTCTGCTCCAGATGCATGCCAACCACCGCCAGGAGATCGACGAGCTGAAGGCCGGCGAGCTGGGCGCGGTGATCGGCCTCAAGGAGACCATCACCGGCGACAGCCTGGTCGGCGACGGCGACGAGGCGGTGCTGCTGGAGAGCATCGAGATCCCCGACCCGGTGATCGACCTGGCCATCGAGCCCAAGACCAAGGCCGACCAGGACAAGCTGGGCGTAGCCCTGACCCGTCTGGGCGAGGAAGACCCCACCTTCCGCATCCAGACCAACCCCGAGACTGGCCAGACCATCATCTCGGGCATGGGCGAGCTGCACCTCGAGATCATCGTGGATCGTCTGCGCCGCGAGTTCAAGGTAGATGCCAACGTGGGCAAGCCCCAGGTGGCCTACCGCGAGACCATCACCCGCCCCGTGGACGTGGAAGGTAAGTTCGTGCGCCAGTCCGGCGGTCGCGGCCAGTACGGCCACGTCAAGATCAAGGCTGAGCCACTGCAGCAGGGTACCGGCTTCGAGTTCGTCAACGCCATCGTGGGCGGCGTGGTTCCCCGCGAGTACATCCCGGCCGTGCAGAAGGGCATCGAGGAGTCCATGCAGTCTGGCCCCCTCACCGGCTTCCCCATCGTCGACCTCAAGGTCACGCTCTACGACGGCTCCTACCACGAGGTGGACTCCAACGAAATGGCCTTCAAGATCGCTGGCTCTATGGCCATCAAGGAGGCCATTGAGAAGGGCGCGGCGGCGATCCTCGAGCCCATCATGCGCGTCGAGGTCATCACCCCCGAGGACTTCCTGGGCTCCATCATCGGCGACCTCAACAGCCGCCGGGGGCAGATTCAGGGCATGGACGAGCGCGGCAACGCGAGGCTGGTCAAGGCCCACGTCCCCCTGGCCGAGATGTTCGGCTACGCCAACGACATGCGCTCGATGAGCCAGGGCCGCGCCCAGTTCTCGATGTTCTTCGACCACTACGAGCAGGTGCCGAACAACATCGCGCAGAAGCTGATCAAAGGGCAATAGGTGCGTCGCAGGTCGTAGGTCTCATGTCACAAGACAAAAACTGCTGCACCTGAGACCTGTGACTCCAGACCAGAGACAAATACTAAGGAGAAACCAAATATGGCGAAGGGCACTTTTGAGCGGACGAAGCCGCACGTAAACGTGGGGACGATCGGACACGTGGACCACGGGAAGACGACGCTGACGGCAGCGATCACGTTTGTGGCTGCGGCAGCGGATCCGACGATCGAGACGCAAGCG
>JANRLD010000033.1:0-53156 GCA_033762915.1 Meiothermus sp.
GAGGTGGCTACGACTGCCGAACTTAGCCCAAGTTACATTTTTGGTTTATGCTAGGGCCGGGTTAGGAAACCGTTTATATGTGGGCTTATACAGGTCGAAGGCTGTTGGGGCTTATCCCGGTGTTGGTCGGCATCTCGCTGGCGGTGTTTTTATTCTTACACCTTATCCCTGGTGACCCGGCGGTGGTGATCCTGGGCGAGCGCGGCACCCCCGATAAGGTCGCCGAGCTGCGGACCCAGTTGGGCCTGGACAGGCCCCTTTGGGAGCAGTACTTCATCTTCGCCAAGAACCTGCTGACCGGCAACCTGGGTACCAGCATCCTCAGCCTGGTGCCGGTCAGCGACGAGCTGGCCAAGCGCTGGCCCGCCACCTTCGAGCTGGCCCTGGCGGCGATGCTCTTCGCCACCGCCCTGGGGGTTCCGCTGGGCATCCTGGCGGCGGTGCGAAAGAACTCGCTGTTCGACAACTTCTCCACCATCTTCTCGCTGGTGGGGGTCTCGCTGCCGGTGTTCTGGCTGGGCCTGCTGCTGGCCTACCTGTTCGCGGTTAACCTCCAGTGGCTGCCGGCCGGGGGGCGGGTCTCGGTGGACGTGGACACCTACTTCCGCCCCATCACCGGCTTCTTCGTCCTCGACGCGCTGTTCCAGCCCAGGGCCTTCCCCGACGTGCTCAAGCACATCATCCTCCCGGCGGTTACCCTTGGAACCATCCCCCTCGCTATCCTGACCCGCATCACCCGCAGCGCGATGCTCGAGGTGCTTAACCAAGACTATGTGCGCACGGCACGTGCCAAGGGGCTCTTGGAGCGCATCGTGGTGTGGCGCCACGCCTTCAAGAACGCCCTGCTCCCGGTCATCACCATCATCGGCCTCCAGTTCGGGACGCTGCTGGGGGGGGCAATTCTCACCGAGACCATCTTTAGCTGGCCTGGCATCGGCTCCTACATCTATCAGGGCATCGAGAACCGCGACTACCCCATCGTCCAGGGCGGCGTGGTGCTGGTGGCCCTGATCTTCGCCCTAGTCAACCTGGCCGTCGACCTCACCTACGCACTCTTCGACCCGAGGATTCAGTACAGGTAGGGCGGGGAAGAGGGGAGAGGAACTGGGCAGAAGCCTGTGTGAACCTTTTCTGCCTTGGCTAAACCACAGGCCCTTCTCTGCTTCCCTTGATCGCCCATCGGCACCCCTGAGATCGCTATTCCGCCTTTCCTGCTTGCTCTTTCCCACGCTTCCGGAGATTCTATGTCCGCCACCCTATCCACCAAAACCAAACCCGCCCTCCGCGACACCCCGACCGCGCTGGCGCTGCGGCGGTTCATGAAGTCCACCTCGGGGCGGATCGGACTGGTCCTGACGGTGTTTCTGGTACTGGCGGCGCTTTTGGCCCCGGTGCTGCGCCCCTACGACCCCACCACCGACCGCAACTACACCCTATTGAAAAAGCCCCCGTCGGCGGAGCACGTCTTCGGCACCGACAACCTCGGGCGCGATGTGTTTACCCGGGTGTGGCACGGCACCCGCATCTCCTTGCAGGTCGGCGTGATCTCGGTGGCGCTGAGCCTGCTGGTCGGTACGCTGCTGGGCCTGCTGGCCGGTTTTTACCGGGGCTGGGTGGAGGGGGTGATTGACTGGGTGACCAACATCCTGCTGGCCTTCCCCAGCGTGCTGCTGGCCATTGCGATTGTGGCGGTGCTCGGGCCGGGGCTGGTCAACACCATGATCGCGGTGAGCATCACCGCCATCCCGGTCTATATCCGCCTGACCCGAAGCGTGATCCTGTCCACTCGAGAGCTCGACTATGTGCAGGCTGCTACCGCCCTGGGGGCCAGGGACAGCCGAATCCTGGCACGCCACCTGCTGCCCAGCGCGCTGCCGGCGCTGGTGGTGCAGGCCACCCTCTCCATCGGGACAGCCACCCTCGAGACTGCGGCGCTGGGCTTCCTGGGTCTGGGCGCACAGCCCCCCACACCCGAGTGGGGCTCGATGCTCTCTGACGCCTTCCGTCAGGGTCACTGGACAGGCTCGCCGTGGATGATGATTTTCCCCGGCGGGATGATCATGCTGATGGTGCTGGCGTTCAACCTGCTGGGCGACGGCCTGCGCGACGCGCTCGACCCCAGGGCGCTGCGCTGAGGGGTGAGGTGGAGAGTTGAGGGGCAGGAGACAGCCAGTGGGGTGGGCTGTGCCCACCGATCCTTATAGCGCCTCGAGCAGCCCCTGCACCTTCTCCCAGACCTCTAGACCCTTGGGGCTGAGGCTGTAGCTGGGCCGTTTTTCGCCCTGCCGCTCGAGCAGCCCGGCCCCCTCGAGGTCGGCCAGGGCCAGTGCGACGGCCCTGGGGGAGACGCCGGGAAGCAGCGATTGGAGTTGCGAGAACCGGGCCTGACCTTGGCCGACCAGCCACAGGGTGGGGAGGCTCCATTTGTTGAGGGCGGCGTCTTCGACCTGATGGGTCTTGAGCAGATGTAGGAGGCGGGTCAGCGCTTGGGCGATGCCCTCGCCCTCCAGCGTTAGCAGGTACTCCGGCCGCAGTGGGTGGCCGTAGCCGGGGTTTTTCTCGACGTAGCCCAGCTCGATCAGCCCGCCCAGGGTGCGGCTGAGGGCGTCGCGGCTGAGGCCCAGGCGGCCCACCAGCAGCACGAATTTCGCGCCCTGCTCGAGCCACAGCAGGCTTAGCACCGGCAGTGACCAACGCCAGTGGAGCAGCCGGGCAAGGGCAAGGGCTTTCTGTGAAACCGAGGAATCAAATTTAGGTATTGACATAACGGGGCGTTTACTATAAAAATAGTACCTTGAAAGGAGCACCACTTATGGAAGCCACCCTACTTTCCAAGAGCGCCCAGCAGATGCACTACCAGAACAGCCTGACCCTGGCGGTCAACGTCAGCGACTTCGAGGCCGCCAAGCGCTGGTACGGCGAGGTCTTGGGCCTCGAGTTCGTCTACGAGATCACCGAGATTGCCTGGGCCGAGTTCAAGACGCCGGTCGCTGGCATGACCCTGGGGGTCTCGGGGGTCGAGACGGTTAATGCAGGGGGCAGCATCGTGCCCACCTGGGGGGTTTCCGACATCGAGCAGGCTCGAGCCCACCTCGAGGCCCACCGGGTACGCTTCGACGGCCCCACCCAGACCGTGGCGGGCATGGTTAAGCTGGCCACCTTCTACGACCCCGACGGCAACCCCTTCATGCTGGCCGAGACCCTACCGGCCCAGCAGTAAGCGCCTTTACCCTCCTCTCGCCCGGCCTACATGGCCGGGTTTTAGCGTTGAGTGTTTTTTTACTCGAGGGGCCTTCCTCCTTAACCTCGAGTAGCATTAAGACATGAAGCACTGGATCGGCCTCCTGGCTATTGTGTTGACCGCCTGCGTGCCGCAACAAGCCGCGCCGCAGCCCTACACGGTGAGTGAGCTGCAAGTACTGTTCCCCAACGTCACCGAGCGCTGGGTCAGCTTCGACGGCGGCGAGCAGACGGTGAAACTGGATAACACCAACCTGGCCCTGAAGAAAAGCCTGGACGGGCGTACCGAACTGGTCGGCGGCCTGTTCGTAAATGGCCAGGCCTGGCTGACCGAGACCTCCCCGGCCCAGCCCGGCGTGGCGCGGGCCTCGAGGGTCTTCCCCGGACAGCAGTACGCGCTGGTTAATAGCCGTGCGGTGCTGAGCGCGTGGCTCTTCGACGGCTTGAGCGGCGGCTGGGTGCAGTTGGGTGGCGGCCTGCTGACCAGCTCGAGCCGCCAACTGGTGGACCCCCGACCCGGCAACCCCAGCTTTGCCAGCTTGACCCAGGCCGAGACCAGCCTGCTGCTGCGCGAGGTGTTGGGCCGCCGCAACGGCCAGCAGGTGGTGCTCTATGAAGTCGAGCCCCCACTCCCACGGCTGCGCTTCGAGCCCGCCCCCGCCCAGTACAAAGTCGCCGCCTTCGCCGTACAGTACGGCCTGGAGACCGAGTTCGTGAATAATCCCCGCCCCAACCAGCCAAGCCAGCCCCTCCTTACCAGCCGCACCCTCCAGCAGGGCGGGAACTCTGCCTACAGCCAGACCAGCGCCACCGCTTATCTGGTCAGCACCGTAAGCCAGCTGAACACCGTCTGGCAGCTGGCGTTGGGCAACCAAGTGCCCGTACCCCCAGCGCCTGCCGTCAATTTTGCCCAGAGCCGGGTGGTGGCCTTCTTCTGGGGCCAGAAGAGCAGCGGCGGCTACGCCATACAGGTGGTCGGTACCCAGTTTAGCGGCACCACCCTGCGCGTGACCCTCAACCTCCGCAGCCCCGAGCCCGGGGCCATCACCACCCAGGCCCTGACCAGCCCGTTCGTGCTCCTCGAGGTCTCTGGCCGCCCCTCGAGGGTGGAGTTCGTAGATGGCAGTGGTCGGGTGCTGGCCGCAGCCAACTAAAGGGTGGGGTAAGGGTAGCGCTTACGCCTTACCTTGCCCGCCGGTCAGGCCCCGCCGATGTTGAAACCCTGCTCCAGGAGCTTGTTGGAGAAGGTTCGGAAGGCCAGCATGGTCTGGGTTTTCTGGATGCCCTTCAGCTTGCGGAGGCCGAGGGTCACGATGTCGTCGAGCTGCTCGAAGTCGGCAAAGCGAAGGATGGCCACCAGGTCGTACTCGCCGGTGACGGAGTAGACCTCGGCCACGCCGGGGATCTCGGCGACGGCCTCGGCGGTTTCGGCGGTGGACTCGCGGCTGGTCTGAATCAGCACGAAGGCGGTGATCATAGCCGAAGTTTACCCCCTGTGGGGGCTAACCGGGTCGGGTCGGTCGGGTCGGCCCTCGAGGTACTTAAGTTGCGCCAGGGTAGAAGTGCGGAATCGGCGGAAGCAACAAATACGTGTCTGGGCGGCGTGGCGTGCGCCATAGCCGCGGAGCGGCTACCCAGGGCGGCGTGGCTTGCGCCATAGCTGCGGGGCGGCATTTCGCAGTTAAACCCTGCAGACACTTAATTCGGACTCTGGAAATGCCTCAGAGTCCAGCGTCCGTCCCCGTTCCAACCTCCAAAACCAGTTGCGGCCTGAACCGCACCACATCCGCAGATACAAAGTGCAGGGGGACGCCGTTCCACTCCCGGGGCAGCAGCTCGGGGTTGGCCCCGTGGAGGTGGCCGTAGACCACGCAGGTGGGCTTGTACTGGTCGATCAGCTCGGTGAATCCGGTCGCACCCTGCCAGCCGAAGGGGGGGTAGTGCAGGGCCAGGATGAGGTGCTCGTAGTCGTGGCCCTGCACCGACTTGAGCGAGAGCGAGAGGCGCTCTATCTCTCGCCGGTAAATCTTCTCGTCCTCCTCGGTGAAGCCGTAGCCGCCGGGGCAGTCCCAGCCCCTGGTTCCCGCGATGGCCAGGCTGCCAATCATCAGCGAGTCGTGTTGGAGGGCGTGCATCCGGGGCGGGAGGGCCTGGCGCAGCTTGGAGATAGAGGGCCACCAGTAGTCGTGGTTGCCCCGCAACAGCACTTTGGTTCCCGGCAGGGCGGCGATGTCCCCCAGGTCGGCCATCGCCTCGCGGAGCCGCATGGCCCAGGAGATGTCGCCCGCTACAATCACCAGATCGTCGTCGGAAACCACTGCCCGCCACTCCTCGAACACCGCCTCGGGGTGGGGGTCCCATCCCGCCCCGAAGATGTTCATGGGCTTGGGGAAGGCTTTGGAGAGGTGGATGTCGGCGATGGCGAAGACGCGCATGGGCGTTTAGTAGTGTAAAGCGAACGGGGGGCGCTGAACAGATTGGCGGGCCGCAGATTTTGTGTACAATGGCCGCTTGGTGGGCCGAAAACCGGCCCGTAAAGGAGTCCGAGAGTCACATGCCGAACCTCGCCGTAGGAATTGTCGGGCTGCCCAACGTGGGCAAGTCCACGCTGTTCAACGCCATCACCAAGGCCGGGGTTCTGGCCGCCAACTACCCTTTCGCCACCATCACCGCCAACAAGGGCGTGGTCACGCTCAAGGACGATCGCCTGCTGGCGCTGCAGAAGCTTTTCATCAAGGGCGAGCGGGTGCCGCCGCTGGTGCCGGCCTATGTCGAATTCGTGGACATCGCGGGCCTAGTCAAGGGGGCACACAAGGGCGAGGGGCGCGGCAACGACTTCCTCGATGACATCCGCCAGGTGGCAGCCATCGCCCACGTGGTGCGCTGCTTCGACGACCCCAACGTGGTGCACGTGTCGGGACAGGTGGACCCGGCCGACGACCTCGAGACCATTAATTTCGAGCTGGCTCTGGCCGATATGCAGAGCCTCGAGAAGCGCCTGGATAAGCTGCGCCGCAGTGCCAAGGGCAGCAAGGATGACGAAGCCAAGCTCAAGGCCATAGAGCCGCTGCTGGGCCACCTGGGCAAGGGACTGCCCGCCCGCACCTTCACTGACGCCGACCCCGAGGGGCTGGCGATGGTGCTCAAGGAGATGGGGCTGGTGACGGCCAAGCCGATGATCTACGTCTGCAATGTGGCCGAGGACGACCTGCCGGACGGCTCCGGCAGCGCCTACGTGGCCAAGGTGCGCGAGGTCGCGGCCCAGGAGGGCGCCGAGGTGGTGGTGATCTCGGCCAAGATCGAGAGCGAACTGGCCGAACTCGACGACGCCGAGGCGATGGAGTACCTCCAGAGCCTGGGGCTCAAGGAGTCCGGCCTGAACCGGCTGGTGCGGGTGGGCTACAAGGCGCTGGGCCTGGAGAACTTCTTCACGGCGGGCGAGAAAGAGGTGCGGGCCTGGACGATTCGGGTGGGCACCAAGGCCCCGCAGGCGGCAGGCGAGATCCACACCGACCTCGAGCGCGGCTTCATCCGGGCCGAGGTGATCGCCTGGGACAAGCTGGTGGAGGCCGGGAGCTGGGCAGGCGGCAAGGAGCGCGGCTGGGTGCGCACCGAGGGCAAGGAGTACCTGGTGCAGGACGGCGACGTGGTCTTGATCCTGTCAGGAATCTAATCCGGCCAAAGTTATGATTGTGCGGATGGCGGGGGAAGCCTGATTGCGAGGAGACTTATGCGATTAATGCTGCTCATACTCGCCTTCGCCGGTTTTTCCCTGGCCCAGACCAGGGTCACGGCTGAGCAGGTCAACGGCACCTGGGTAGTCGAGACCGGCCCCAACTCCACCAACACCTGGCGGGTCTGGTCGGTGGGTGAGAACCGCTACCGGGTCGAATTTTTCGGCATTATCACTTTCGGCAACCGCTTCAACTCGGGCTACGCTAGCGGCACCGTGCAATTCGTGGGCGACGTGGCCACCCTGCGCCTGCTCAACCAGCCCAACTGCGTCATCACCCTGCGCTGGATCGGGAAGGGCCGGCTCGAGGTGCGCGAGATGACCTACCCCGCCGCCTGCGGCTTCGGCCTGAACGTCAGCTCGGAAGGGGTGTACCGCCGTACGGCGATCACCCGGCCGGTGTTCGGACGGCAATAAGGGGATAAAAGTTATAGAACCAAGGTCGGATATTCAGCGCCCGACACTTTTTGGAAACCCATCAGCATCAGGCTTCTCGGCCCCTCATCCCAGCACTTCTCCTCGAGGGCGGGGTCGCTTGTACCAAACAAAGTCCTTGACTCATCCGGCAGAACGGTCGGATGAGGGGGTTTGACCCTGCGGCAATGGGGGTCTGTAGCTGTCGGGATTTGAAGGGAGGTTGGCGGGTTTTGTCCCCTGACTTTTGGCTTTCAACATCTATTCAATGGTGATGACAGTCGCACTCCGCGCCGTTGGCCTTGGCCAGGGCTTCGCGGCCTTCTTGGAAAGAGAAGTAGGCCAAGCCCAGTGCCCCCAGGCTGTCCACGAACCAGATGCCGGTGAGGTAAAAGACCGCGCTCGAGGCCAGCAGCACCGCGCTCATGTACATGCAGACTTTGGCGCAGTTGGCGTCGGCGAGGATCGCAGCGGAGCCGAGTTGGCGGCCCACCTTGGTCTTCTGGTCAATCAGCAGCCACATGAAGGCCAGCGAGATCAGCGAGATGACCACACCGGATAGGGTGGCCTCGGGCTTGTGCTGGGTGAACAGGTTGTAGAAGGCCATCAGGCTGAGGATGCCCACCAGTGCGTAAAAGCCGTAGCCGGTGATTCGCAGGGCGGCCTGCTCGAAGGGGTGCTTGGGGCTTTGTGGGCTGCGCCAGATGCGCAGCACCATCAGCAGAATTCCCGTGCCCGAGGCCACCTCCACGAAGCTGTCCAGCCCGAAGCCGAAGAGGGTAAGGGATTCGTCGGAGGAGCCCAGCCATACCGAGAGGCTGCCCTCGAGGAGGTTGTAGGCGATCGTGAACAGGCTCAGCCAGAAGGCCCAGACGTAGAGCCGATTGAGCTGTGGGGCCAGTTGCATGGGTTGATTATCGGCGGATCGCCACGGGACATTTGTGGGCTCTGCACTGTCGGTATCGGGAAATCAAAATCAGCGTAGTAAGAGCGGATAGCAAAGTCAAAGGCTATAGCCAAAAGAGGACTTACGCACCCTCACCAGAGGGGTCACTGCCCCTCGCCTCCTGGGAGAGAGGGTCTAAGTATCTCCATAGTGGAATTGCAGCATCCGTACTCACCGATAGATGGGCAATTGCGCCCACAAGCCGCTCGTTGATGGGGCTATGCTAAAGTCCTGCAATCTCACTATGGCGCAACTTAGCCTGTCAAATCCCTTCTCGTGCTGGGAGAAAGGCTGGGATGAGGGGGTTTTAGAGGGTCGGAGCATTATCGCGGGTAATTTCTAAAAAAAGCCCGCGTCCCTGCCCAACCGCGCACTGCTTCGCATTTGCTTAACCCATTTCCTAGCACAATGAGACTGTGACGCTGTGGCTTCGCATCGCAACCATGGCCCTGCTGGTGCTGGCGGCCTGGAACCCTTCGGTGCCGCTTCAGCCGGTGCGAACCGTGGTGTTGCTCGACCAGAGCCCCTCGGCCCGCGACGCCGTCACGCGGTTCGCGCCGCAGGTCGCCACCCCTTCGGCCCGGTATGTGGCCTTCGCCAGTGGGGCCGAGCCGGTCGCCGCCGCCACCGCGCGGCGGGTTGACCTGGGCGAGGGCACGAACCTAGCGGCCGCTCTCGAGGCCGCCCGCCAGCTCGAGCCCGACCGCATCGTATTGGTCTCGGACGGACTGTTTCAGACCACGGGCGTCCCGTCAGCCCCGCTGTTCGCGTTCTACCAGCCGCCCAGCCCCAACCTCTCGGTCTCTCTGGTCCCGCCCGCGCTGCCCACCCGCGGCGAGACGGTGGAGGTGCGGGTGGTGCTGGAGTCCACCGCCCCCACTACCGCCCGCCTGACCCTCTCCGGCCCTGCCGGAACCCAGACCCGCAGCCTGAGCGTGCGACCGGGGCGCAGCAGCCTGGGATACAGGTTCAGCCTCGAGCAGCCCAGCCGTGTCAGCGTTAGGGTGCAGAGCGGCCTCGGCACCGAGGAGGCCAGCGTCCAGGTCAACCCGGTGGATACCACGCGGGTCTGGGTGCTGGGGGACCCCTCGATGGCTCGCTATCTGCGGGCGCAGGGCTTTGCTGTGACCGAGCGGCGCGATGTGCCAAACCCGGTCGAGGCCGAGGTGATCGTGGTGGGAGTGGGGGTGCGCGACCTCCAGCCTACCGACATTGCCACCCTGCAGAGCTTTCTGGGTGCGGGCGGGAGCATCCTCTGGACGGCCACCCCCCGGGGCCTCTTCTTCGGCGGCTGGGAGCGCTCCACGCTGGCCGGGGCGCTGCCCGTGGAGCCGCAGGAGGAACCGGGCGGGGTGGGGCTAGTGCTGGTGCTGGACGTGTCGGGGAGCATGGTCGAGCAGGGCAAAATCGACCTAGCGCTGCGGGGCTCGCTCGAGCTGATCCGCAGCGGCCGACCACAGGACTACATCGGGGTAGTGACCTTCTCCGACCGGGCCGCCTGGCGCTTCCGCCCCCGCCCCATGACCGACCAGGGCCGCCGCGAGGCCGAAAGCCTGCTTCTGTCCGCCACGGCGGGCGGCGGGACCAACATCGCCAGGGCCTACACCCAGGCCCTCGAGAGCCTCGAGGGCCTTCCGGTGCGCTCCAGGCAGGTGCTGGTGCTGACCGACGGCCTGGCCCAGGACGTGACCCCCAACCTCTACACCCTGGCCCGCGACGCCGCCCCCGAGATTCGCACCAGCACCGTGGCGCTGGGCAGTGACGCCGACCAGACCTTCCTGCGCGACCTCGCGGTGAGCGGCGGCGGAACGTTCTGGAATGTCCCCCGGGCCGCCGACCTACCCCGCTTCTTCCTCGAGGAGGCCCAGCGGGCCTTTCAGCGCCGCAGTCTCGAGGGCAGCTTCCCCCTCTCCGTGCGTCCGCACCCCGTCACCCGCGGGCTCCAGCCGCCGCCGGTCTCCACCGTGCTGCCCGCCCGCGCCAAGCCCTGGGCGCAGAGCGTGCTGGCCTGGGGCGAAGGCTCGGTGCTGGCGGTGGGGGAGAGCGGGCGGGGACGGGTGGCGGCGCTGGCCACCGACCTCTCGAGGTCGTGGCGAGGTTGGCCCGGCGTGTCGCCCCTGATGGCCGAGCTGACCCGCTGGCTCTCCCAGACTCCGGCCCGCCCGCGGGCGCAGGCCGTTCAGGAGCAGGGCTTCACGCGGGTAGTGCTCGAGGGCCAGTTCGAGCGGCCCCGGCTGCGCTTCGGGGGCCTCGAGCAGCCCTTCGCACCAACCGGGGCCCTGCGCTTCGAGGCCAGGGTTCCGGCCGGCGTGCTGGGTCAGGTGCAGATTTTCGAGGGCGAGCAGTCGAGGCTGACCCTCCAACTCCCCAGCCCCCCCGAGTGGCGCAGCGCCGACGGACGCGCCGCCCTGCGCGAGCTGGCCGAGTCCAGCGGCGGCAGGCTGCTGGCCAGCCCCGACGAACTCCGGGCCCTGCCCAGTCGCGCCGCGCTGAGCCTGCAGCCCTACCTGCTGGTGCTGGCGTTGCTACTGTTTTTGTGGGAGAGGTGGCTGGAGAACCGGCGGTTGCGGCGGTTGACGGCCTAAGCCGAAGGGCAGGGGGTAAGTGGATGGGCAGTCCCTTGCGCATTGGCTTGTGCGGGGCTTGGCTGGCGTCGCCCGCCCCCTCCTTCACACGCCTCCCGCCCGGTAAACTATCCCCTGTGGACATCAACGAGATCCTCAAGCTGCTGCCGCACCGCTATCCGTTCTTGCTGATAGACCGTATCCTCGAGGTCTCCGAGAAGCGCTTCAAGGTGCTTAAGAACGTGACCGCGAACGAGCCGCAGTTCCAGGGGCACTTTCCCGGTTTCCCGATCATGCCGGGGGTGCTGATCGTGGAGGCGATGGCCCAGGGGTCGGTCTCGGTGGTGACCCAGCAGCCGGAATACAGGCCAGGGTGCCTGGTGTTTCTGGTAGGGATTGACGAGACCCGCTTTAAGAGGCCGGTGATTCCGGGCGATACGCTGATCCTCGAGGGCGAGCTGATCATGTACCGCAAGGGCCTGGGCAAGGTGCGGGTACAGGCCAAGGTGGGCGAGGAAGTGCGGGCCGAGGGCACCATCACCTTCATTCTGCGGGCCGAGGATGGGGGCCCCATCGCATGAGCCACAGCGCCTTCCAAGCGACCGCGGGAGGCCGGGCGGTATGAGCCGTAGCGCCATCCACCCCACCGCAGTGGTGTCCCCCAAGGCCAGGGTCGCCCCCGACGTGAAGATCGGCCCTTACGCGGTGATCGAGCCCGACTGCGAAATTGAGTCCGGCTGCGAGATCGGGCCGCACGCGGTGATCCACGCCCACGTCAAGCTGGCCGCAGGCGTGAAGGTGGGGGCGCACGCGGTGCTGGGTGGGGAGCCTCAGGATTTGGGCTTTAAGGGCGGGCCGACCGGCCTCGAGATCGGTGCCAACACCCGCATCCGTGAGGGCGTCACCATGCACCGCGCCAGCACCGAGGAGCGGCCCACCAGGGTCGGCTCGGACTGTTACTTCATGGCCTACACCCACATCGCCCACGATTGCCAGGTGGGCAACGGGGTGATCCTCACCCAGAGCGCCATTGTGGCGGGCCACTGCGAGATCGGGGACGGGGTGATTCTGGGGGGGCTGGCGGGGGTTCACCAGTTCGTCCGCATCGGCCCTAAGGCCATGATCGGGGGCCTCAGCAAGGTGACGCGCGACGTGCTGCCCTACGCGCTGGTCAACGGCAGCCCGGCTCTCCACTACCGCCTCAACGCTGTGGGGCTGCGCCGTGCTGGGCTGAGCGGGGAGCCGTACAAGGCTCTCGAGGCCGCCTTCCGTGCCGCGAGGGCGGGTGAGGCTGTTGTCGGTGACACTCCCGAAGTCCAGGTCTTCCGGGCCTTCCTCGAGGCCCCCAGCAAGCGCCGCATCTCCGGCTTCGTGCGCGGCGAGGTAGAGTTCGAATTCTAGCCAGCGGGGAACAGCCTTGGCGGAGCAACGAGCCCCAACGGCCAAGGACACCAGCTTCTTTCCACCAACCTCTCGCAGTCTGCGGCTCCCTTTTCCCTACCCCACATGGCGCTTGACGAAATCCTCCTGCTCACCAACGGCCCCGGCGAGCTCTCGACCTGGGTTCCGCCGGTGCTGAGGCGATTGCGGGTGGCGGAACCCTCGGCGCGGCTCGAGTTGTTCCTGGTGCGCGACCAATTCTCGGCGGGGACGGAGGCCGCTCGGGCGCGGGAACTCGACCTGGACGCCGTCTATGGGCGGGCCGAGCTGTTGGGACGGATCGCCTCGAGAAAGCCCAGGGGCCGGGGCCGGGTGCTGATGCTGGGCGGTGCGCCGAGGGACGCGGCGCTGCTGGGGCGGGCGCTGGGCTATCCGGCCTTCGTCTACAGCTTTGACCACAAGGCGTGGTATCCCGGGCTGTCGGGGCTGATGGTGGACTCCGAGCGCACCCGCAAGGCGGCCGTGGCTCGAGGAGCAGACGCCGCCAAAACCCACACCGTAGGCAACCTCGTGCGCGACGCGATGGAAGACGCCAGGGGCGGCGGGGACCAGGCCGCCGACGTGCTGATTTTTCCCAGCAGCCGGCCTTTCGCGGCGCGCTACTTGCTGGGCTTCATGCTCGCCGCGGCCGAGCGGATGGCCGCCGCCAGGCCCGGCCTGCGATTCGGCTGGGTGCGGAGCCGCCTGCTGACCGACGCAGCCGTCGGCGAGGCGCTCTCGGGGAGGTTCGCCGGGGAGATCGGCGGGGTAAGCGCACGCCTGGAGGGGGCGGGGCAGGGAGACGAGGGGAGGGGGCATTTGCTCACTCAGAACGGCCTGCGGGTGGAAGTCGTGAGCGAGTCTGCGCGCTACTCGGCCATGGCGGGCGCGAAAGTCGCCGTCACCATTCCGGGAACCAACACCCTCGAGCTGGCCCTGGCTGGGCTGCCTGCGGTGGTGCTGCTGCCGCTACACAAGCCCGAACTGCTGCCCCTCGAGGGCGTCCTGCACTGGCTGTTTATGCTGCCCGGCGGGCGCGGACTCAAGCAGCGCTTTGTGCTGGGACTCGAGCGGCGCGTCGGTCACTTAGCCCTGCCCAACCAGTGGCTGGGCGAGCGCGTCTTTCCCGAGCTGCGCGGCGTCTTCGGCCCCGACGCGGTGGCGGAGGCGGCGCTAGAACTGCTCGAGCCCGCCCGCCGGCAGCAGATCAGGACCCGCCTGCAAGATTTGGACGCCCCGCCCGGAGCCGATAATTTGGTGCGGAAGGTGCTGGAATGAAGAGCGAAGGGCGCGCGGGGAATCAAAGTCAGGCCGTCATCGGCTGGCTGCCGGGCGTGCGACGCACGGATCACCGAGGCCACATCGAGATTCCTCGGAGCAGCCAAGCCACCCCACCCGGGCTATCCGAGGGCCTCGAGGCGGCAACGCTTGAGCCCGGTTGGCTCTAGGTTTATAACGTCCCCATCAACTCTCCCATCCCCTCCCAACATGACCCTCCTCCGCCTCCTCAACCCCTTCTGGCCGCTGGTCGGCGTGGCGCTGCTGTTGGCGCTCATTCCGGCGGTGGCCCAGGCTTATCTGCCCACGCTGGTGGTGCGGCCCCTGTTCGACCAGATTCTGGGGCAGGGCCAGTTCGGGGCATTGGGGGGCGTGCTCTGGGTGGGGGCGGGTCTGTTGGGGCTGCTGGTGGTGGGGGGGTATGCCCTCGAGGCGTTCATCGGTTACCTATCGGTGCGGATTCCGGCGTACTGGCGGGAGCGGATTTTTGGGGCGCTGCTGGGGGCGCAGCTCGGCGCGGTGCCGGGCTCGGCGGGCGGGCTGGCGACGCGGGTGGTGGCCGACCTGCGCGAGCTCGAGACCTTTCTCTTCTACGGATTAGGGGCCATCGTGCTCCAGGGAGTATCGCTGGCGGCGCTGCTGGCCCAGTTGCTGCTGCGCTACACCGAACTCACCCTCTACCTGCTGCTGATGCTCCCGGTGCTGGCGCTGCTGCTGGGCTGGCTGGGCAGTGTGGTGACGCAGTACTCCCAGCGTACCCAGGCTGCCCTCGAGCGCATCGCCGGCCGGATGAGCGAGGGATTCGGGCGGCTCGAGCTGATCCGGGCGCTGGGCCTCGAGGGCTTCGCCCGGCGGCGCTTCGAGCAGGCCAACGCGACGCAGTTCCGGCTGGCCCGGCGGAGGATGCTGGTCTCGGCCTTCAACCTGCCGATGGGGCAGCTCTTCACCACCCTTCTGGTGGGCTTCCTGCTGGCGCTGGGGGTGGGGGCGGTGGGGCGCGGGCAGATGACCACTGGCGACCTGACCGCCTTCCTGACCCTGTTGGCCCTGGCCATCACCCCGCTGCAAACCCTCAGCCGGGCCGGGGTGCTCTACGCCCAGGGCGAGGGATCGGCCGCGCGCCTGGCCGAGCTGCTGGACCTGCCGCCCGCCCCACAGGGCGGAAACCTGAGGCCCGAGCGGCTGCGGGGCGAACTCGAGCTGGAGAAGGTCGGCTTTGGTTACGGCGGCCAGGCGGTGCTGAACGACGTCAGCCTGAGCGTGATGGCGGGCTCTATGGTGGGGCTGGTAGGGGCCTCTGGCTCGGGCAAGAGCACTCTGCTGCGTCTGCTGCTGGGCCTCTACCGCCCGACCCAGGGGCAGATCCTGCTTGACGGGCACGGGCTGGCGGAGTACGACCAGGAGTGGCTGCGCTCCAAAGTCGCCTGGGTCCCGCAGGAGCCGCTGCTGTTCGCGGGGAGCCTGCGGGAGAACCTGGGGGCTCTGGCCCCCCAGGCCAGCCCGCCGCAGATGCTCGAGGCCCTCGCCGCCGTCGGCCTGTCCGACCTCTCGCTGGCCTACCCGATAGACGAGGGGGGCGGCGGCCTATCGGTGGGCCAGCGGCAGCGGGTCGCCATCGCGGCGGCGCTGCTGCGCGACGCTCGAGTGCTCCTGCTCGACGAGATCACCAGCGCGCTGGATCGGACCTCCGAGGCCCAGGTGGTCGCCGCCCTCGAGGCTGCCCGCCGGGGCCGCACGGTGATTGTGGTGGCCCACCGCCTCTCCACGGTGCGTCAGGCCGACCAGATCGTGGTGATGGACGCGGGCCGGGTAGTTGAGCACGGTACCCACGCCGACTTGCTGATGAAGTCGGGGGTGTACTCGAGGCTGTGGCAGGGCTGAGCGGGGTGCGGCCCAAAAGCAATGCAAAACACTGCTGAGACAATTCTGGAAGGTTTACAATCGCATTGTGCAGCTTGGATACTCGTTCTGTCCCAATGACACATTCATTTTCTACGCACTCGCCCACGGCAAAGTCCCGACCCCGTTTCCCATCACCGAAGTCCTCGAGGACGTGGAGACCCTCAACCGCTGGGCCCTCGAGGGTCGGCTGCCCCTGACCAAGATCAGCTACGCGGCCTACGGGCGGCTGCGCGAGCGGTACGTGGCGCTGAGGGCGGGCGGTGCGCTGGGCCGGGGGGTGGGGCCGCTGCTGGTGACGAAGGGGGAAATGGGCGGGCCCGAGCCAAGAGGGGGCGAATCCCTAGATGGCTGGCCGAGCCTCGAGGGCAAGCGCGTAGCAGTCCCCGGTCTGGGCACCACCGCCTTCATGCTGCTGAGCTTTTACGCCGAGACGGGAGGGCAGTTCGTCCCGGTGGAGATGCGCTACGATCAGATCATGCCCGCCGTCAAGCGGGGCGAGGTGGACGCGGGACTGATCATTCACGAGTCGCGCTTCACTTACCACCTTCACGGCCTCCAGAAGGTGCTCGACCTTGGCGAGTGGTGGGAGGGTGTGACCGGTCTTCCGCTTCCGCTGGGTGCGATTCTGGCCCGGCGCGATCTGGGTGAGGAGGCCATCCGGGCCCTCGACAAAGGGGTTCGGCAGAGCCTCGAGTACGCCCACGCCCACCCCGAGGAGACCGTGGCCTACATCAAGCGGCACGCCGCGGAACTCGACGACGAGGTGATCTGGGCGCACATCCGAACCTACGTCAACGAATTCTCGCTAGATGTGGGGGCCGAGGGCCAGCGGGCCGTGGAGGAGCTTTTCCGGCGGGGGGAGGCCAAAGGGTTGTTGCCTGTTTCGGCTCAGTCGGTCTTCATCTAAGCTACGAAAAACTCATAAAAGAATGGTAATAAACGCACAAAATCCACATTGGGCGACAACCTTCTGTAATCTATTCAAAAGAGGCAACGTTCCGAGCGTCCGTGTAGAACCCCTGATATGACTCCCGCCTTCTTCTCATACCTCTCACCCGAAGCCCGCCTCGAGGCCGAGCGCATATTCCGCCCATTCGTGGCACGGCGCGGCAGCTACGTCTGCTACCCCGAGGACGACGCCAGCACCCTCTACTACCTCAGCGAGGGCTGGGTGCGCCTGTTCCAGATTGGCCCCGACGAGGAGGAGATCACCCTAACAGTGCTGGGTAAGGGAGAAATCTTCGGCGAGGCCAGCCTCCTCTCCAACGAGTTGTACGGCGTATTTGCCGAGCCGCTGGTGGACTGCGAGGTGCTGTCGGCCTCTAGGGAGGACATCGGACGGCTTACCCTGCGCTTCCCCGAGGCCCACGGGGCTTTCGTGGTCCTGCTGGCCCACCGCCTGCGCAAGGCCGAGGAGCGCCTGCGCGACCTCCGCTTTAAAGAAGTGCTGCCCCGCCTGGCTAAGGCCCTTTTGGCCGCCATGAAGAAAGGCCAGGACGGCATGGAGGTCACGCTCTCACACCAGGACCTGGCCCACCTCGCGGGCTCAACCCGCGAGACCGTGACCAAGGTGCTGGGCGAGCTGAGCATGGAAGACACCATCGAGCTGGGCTACCGGCGCATCCTGGTGCTACGCCCGGAGTCGCTGAAGGAAGTTTCGCTGTAGGTTTTTGATTCCGCTTCACAAAGCCAGCGCGGTTTGAAGCCAGCCCTCGAGCTGTCGGATGGCGAGACAGGCCTTCTCAACCAACGCATTGCCGAGAGAACAGGGCTTCGTCGGCAGTTCTCACCCTTTTGCTCGAGCGGTGCTGCGCCAAGTTGCGCCAGGGTAGAAGTGCGGAAATGGCGGATTCGGTAAACATGTGTCAGGGCGGAGTGGCGTGCGCCATAGCCGCGGAGCGGCTACCCGGGGCGCAATTCCCTGCGGGATCTGGTATGCGACATGTCGCATTCCAACTATGGAGACTTATCCAGCAATTCCCACGAATACCCCGCACGCAGATACTCGGACGTGCGGGGTATTCGCGTATTAACAGAAACCGTAGCGGTGTAGCGGGCCAGGGTGTGTGCCTCAGGCTTTGCTCAGGCCAAATTTCACCGCTCCTTCTTCGTCGGCCAGCTCGGTCACGAATCCGCTGGGCTCGCCCTGACTCAGGGACAAAGCCAGGGTTTCTTCTTGCAGCCTCGAGCCAAACCGTACCAGCGACTCCGCGTATCTTCCCCCAGCGCTGTAAGTCAAGTTGATCCTGTCGGAGACCTGCAAGCCCATGTCCTTGCGGGCCTGCTGCACCAGGCGGACGAGGTCTCGAGACAGCCCTTCGAGCAGCAGTTCCTCGCTGACCGAGACCTCGAGCGCGGCCAGATAGCCCGAATCCTCGAGCGCGCTGTAGCCCTCGGGCGACTGGGCCTCGAGCAGCAGCTCACTCTCGTCCAGCGAGATCTCGTTGCCGTCGTGAAGCTCGAGCTTCAGCGCCCGGCCCGCTTTGAGGGTTGCGGCGATGAACTTGCCCTCGATCTGGGAGAGCGCGGCCTTGATCTGGGGCAGTTGCTTGCCGTACTTCTTGCCCAGCACCGGCAGGTTGGGCAGCACCTTGTAGGAGAGCAACTCCTGGCCGAACTCCAGCACCTCGACCTGTTTGACGTTGAGCTCGTCGGCGATCTCCTCGGCGAAGTGCTTAAGGCCCTGGCGCTCGGCCTCGTTGGGTGCGGTCACCAGCACCTTGGGCAGCGGCGTCCGGGTCTTTACACCCGAGGTGGCTCGAGCCGAACGGGCCAGCCCGACAACCCTCACCACCGCGCCCATCTGGGCCAACAGGGTCTCATCTTTCCACTTGGCCTGGGGCTGGGGCCAGTCGTTGAGGTGGACACTCTCGGGGGCGTTTTCGGTGAGCGAGCGCACCAGATTCTGATACAGTGCCTCGGACAAGAACGGGGTGAAGGGGGCGGCCAGCAGGGTAACGGTGTGCAGGGCCTCGTAGAGCGTGGCGTAGGCGGCTTCGCGGTCGGCCTTGTCCTCGTTCTTCCAGAAGCGGCGGCGGTTGCGGCGGACGTACCAGTTGGAGAGTTCCTCCACAAACGCCTCGAGCGCCCTTCCTGCCTTCTGCGCGTCGTAGCGCTCGAGGCGTTCGGTCACCTCCTCGACCAGGACCTGCATCCGCGCCACCAGCCAGCGGTCAATCTCGGGTCGGTCTTCGGGGCGGGGGGGGTTCATCAGGTCGGGCTTGTCGAGGTTGGCGTAGAGCACGAAGAAGCTGTAGACGTTCCACAGCGTGTTCAGGAACCCGCGCATGGCCTCGGTCACCAGCCGCTCGCTGAAGCGCTTTGTGTCGCCGGGCTCGCTGGCGGTGAACATGTACCACCTCACCGCGTCCGCGCCGTACTTGTTAAACATTGGCAGCGGCTCCACCACGTTGCCCTTGCTCTTCGACATCTTCGCGCCTTTTTCGTCCACCAAGTGCCCCAGGCAGATTACGTTCTTGAAGGCGGGCTGGTCGTAGAGCAGGGTCGAGATGGCATGCAGCGAGTAGAACCAGCCCCGGGTCTGGTCTATGGCCTCGCAAATGTAGTCGGCGTTGTAGTGCTTCTGAAAGAGGTCGTACGAGGCGCGCCGTAGGTCGTACGCTGCTTGGCTCTCGCCCTCGAAGCGGGTGACCTTGCCCTCGGCGTCGGTGAGCAGGCCCCACTGGGCGTAGGGCATTGCGCCGGACTCGAACCATACATCGATCACCTCGGGGATGCGGCTGTACTTCTTGCCGCCCAGCTCGAAGGTGATGTCGTCGACGTAGGGTCGGTGCAAATCCAGCTCGCTCAAGTCTCGGCCCGCCAGCTTGGACAGCTCGGCCACGCTGCCCACACACAGATAGTCCGAGCCGTCCTCGGCCACCCAGAAGGGGAGGGGTGCGCCCCAGTAGCGTTCGCGGCTGATGGCCCAGTCCACGTTGTCTTTGAGCCAGTTCCCGAAGCGCCCCTCGCGGATGTGCTCGGGCACCCAGTTGATCTTCTCGTTGTTCTCGTAAAGCTGGCGGCGGAAGTTGGACGTCTTGATGTACCAGCTCGGCTTGGCGAAGTAGAGGATGGGGTCGCCGGTGCGGTCGTGGAAGGGGTAGCGGTGGCGGATTTGGCCGCTGTGGTACATCACCCCGCGATCCTTCATGATGCGCGTCAGGCCCTTGTCGGCCTCCTTGAAGAACTTGCCCCGCTCGTCGGTGACCTGCATCAGGCCGTACTCGTTGGTGCCGAACAGCAGCGGTGTGCCGTACTGGCGCGAAAGCTCCAAGTCCTCCGCGCCGTAGACGGGGGCCTCGTGCGCCACGCCCGAACCGTCGGTGGCGCTGACGAAATCGGCCACGGCGACGAAGTGCATGGCGGGTTTGCCGTCGGGGCGCCGCTCGCCTTGGGCCTTAACCACGCCCAGTTCCACGCACACCTCGGGGAAGGGAGGGGTGTACTCCCACCACTCGAGGTCTTTACCTTTAAGATGGGCGACGACCTCGAGTTCTTCCTTGTGCAACTCTTTCAGCCGTTCGACGGCCTCCAAGGCGAAGAGCAGGTGCCCCGCCGAGGGCGACTTGACGACGGCGTAGTCCATCTCAGGGTTAACCGCCGCCATCGTGTTGGAGGGCAGCGTCCAGGGCGTGGTCGTCCAGACCAGGATGGCGAGGTTGCTGAGGTCTTCGGGCCGTAGGCCTTGGGCGCTAAGCGACTGGCGCACAGCGCTCGGCGTCGTTTCCAGCTTCAGTGGGAACCGCACGTACACGTTGGGGTCGTCCACTTCCCGGTAGCCCTCTGCGATCTCGTTTTGCGAGAGGGTTGTGGAGATGCGGGGCGACAGCGGCACCACCTTGTAGTCGCGCACGATCATCTTCTGGTCCCACATCCGCTTTAGCAGGTTCCAGACCGACTCGATATAGGCGTTGTCGTAGGTGATGTAGGCGTGGTCCAGATCCACCCAGTAGCCCATCCGCTCGGTGAAGTAGTTCCAGTCCTGGATGTTCTCGAAGACGTACCGCTTGCAGGTGGCGTTGAACTCCGCGATCTGCTCGCGGCTGAGGGTCTTGCGCCCCAGCACACCCAGCCGCTTCTCCACCGCGATCTCGACGGGCAGGCCGTGGGTGTCCCAGCCGCCCTTGCGGGTGACGTGGAAGCCCCGCATGGCCTTGTAGCGCGGGAACAAATCCTTGAAGCTCCGCGCCAGCACGTGGTGCATCGCGGGCTGACCGTTGGCCGTGGGGGGGCCTTCGTAGAACACGAACTCCCCGCTGGGCGCGGCCTTCCTGTCAGACTGCCCGAAGATGTCCCTGGCCTTCCAGAAGGAAAGTACGTCGGCCTCTAATCCGGGAAAGTTGGTCTCTCCCACCTCGCTGAACAGCTTCTTTTCTTCTACCATGCCCCGGTTCCTTTCTGAAGGAACCCATCCGGAGCACAGGGCCGAGCGCTAGGGGAAAAGAAAACGCCCGCCCTGAATCCTTTCGGGTTCTTCAGGTGCGGACGAGAGACTCTGTACGAGTTTTCCCGCGTTACCACCGCACTTCCAGTGGATTGTCGGGAGTCTGGGGTCGAGCCAACGGGGCTGTTTGTCCCCTGGCTCTCGACGCTCGACGCGCCACTGGCGCTTTAGACCGCTGTCTCGGGCGTACCCGTCGGGGTCTACTCGCCTTTTCTCGCTCCTCCTTCACGCGCTATACGCCAGGGGATGGGCAGAGGGGCAGGCTTTCTTCCCAAGTTCCGCGTTACGCGGCGGGGTGATGTCCGAGGCTCGAGGTTGCCGCCAGGCTTTCACCGTCCCTGACTCGCTGTTGGAGAGGTTTTGGGCTCTCAACGAGCTATAACCTGCTTTGCCCGTTACTGGACTCTCGAGGCTCGACGCGCCACCGGCGCACCCCTTGTAAACCTTTACATTGACCTTACTTTGTGATAACCTCCACAACTGGTGGTCAATACCTGAATGGTACTCGCCACTACCCCCATAGTCAACAATCAAACCCCGTGTCGGACGGTTTATACCCAGTCGGTTGTTTGTCACTGTGTCTCTTGTTTCTCACCCGCAGGGCGCTATATACTCCGACAAATCCGCACAAAAAGCTGTTCCCAAGCGGTGTGACGTAAAGGAGATGGACGAGCATGGACTTATACCTTGATACCGCTGAGTTGGCCGAGATTCAAGAGATCGCCTCGTGGGGGGTGCTGGCGGGCGTGACCACCAACCCCAGCCTGATTGTGAAATCCGGAAGGCCCTTCGAGGCCACCATCAAACAGATCTGCGACATCGTGCAGGGCCCCGTATCTGCTGAGTCCACTGCCCTGACGGCACCCGAGATGATTTCCGAGGGCCGTCACCTCGCCGTGATTGATCCCCACGTGGTGGTCAAGCTCCCCACCACCGTTGAGGGCCTGAAAGCCTGCAAGGTGCTCTCCTCCGAGGGCACCCGCATCAACATGACCCTGGTCTTCAGCGCCAACCAGGCCCTGCTGTGCGCCAAGGCAGGTGCGTGGTGCGTCTCGCCCTTCCTGGGCCGCCTCGACGACATCAGCTGGGAGGGCATGGATCTGATCAGGGAAATCGCCGAAGTCTACGGCGTGCAGGGCCTCAACACCCGCATCCTGGCTGCCTCCATCCGTCACCCCCGCCACGTCGCCCAGGCCGCCGCCGCCGGGGCCAACATCGCCACCATGCCCAAGAAGGTCTTCGAGCAACTCATCCGGCACCCGCTCACGGACTCCGGCCTCAAGGCCTTTATGGACGACTGGGCGAAGATGGCGGTTACGAAGTAAGCGGGGGAGTTGCCGGTTTTTGCATCAAGAGTAAGGAGTGATCAGAGGGCAGAGGGCAGAGGTCAGTGAAAACCCCCAAACCATATCTTTTGTCTTCGCCGACCACCGACCTCTAATCCCTGACCACTGGAGCACCCATAATGGCCAAAACATCCTCCAACCCCACGTTCGAGACCCAAGTGACGGTCACCCGCACCGGGAAACGGGTGCGGCGCAAGACCGAGAGCCAGATGCCCCTGAGCTATCAGGAGCTTTCTAATCGGATTCTGCCCGAGCTGCACATGCTGGCCTCCGAGGCCGGGATCGCCGATTACAAGAAGCTTTCCAAGGACGAGCTGGTGATGACCCTGCTCTCGCAGGAGGCTACCGACGAGGGCCTGAACATCGCCAAGGGGTATTTGGAAATCTCCCAGGACGGCTACGGCTTCCTGCAAGAGAGCCTTTACTCCATAGACTCCCGCTCGGTGATCGTCTCGGCAGGGCTGATCAAGCAGTACCAGTTAAGATCGGGCGACTTCGTGGTGGGCAAGGCCCGGCCCGCTCGAGAGAACGAGCGTTACGGCACCCTGATGAAGGTCGAGGCGGTCAACAACCTCGACCCCGAGGCCGCCGCCAAGCGCCCCAAGTTTGACGACTTAATCCCCCAGTTCCCCGACCGGCAGCTCATCCTCGAGACCACCGGCGAGGAGAACTCCAACCGTGTGATCGACCTTCTGGCCCCTATCGGGCGCGGGCAGCGCGGCCTGATCGTGGCCCCCCCCAAGGCCGGTAAGACCACCCTCCTCAAGAAAGTGGCCAGGGCCGTGCTGCGCAACGAGCCGGACGTTAAGGTCATCGTGCTGCTGATCGACGAGCGCCCCGAGGAGGTGACGGACTTCCGCGAGAGCGTGGACGGGGCCGAGGTGATCGCCTCCACCTTTGACGAGCCGCCGCAGAACCATATCCGTGTAGCCGAGTTTGTCCACGAGCGTTCGCGCCGAATCGTGGAGGAGGGTGGGCACGTGGTGATCCTCCTGGATTCCATCACCCGACTGGCGCGTGCAAATAACCTGGTCACCCCCCCGACGGGCCGTACACTCTCGGGAGGGCTGGACTCCGCCGCTCTACACTTCCCCAAACGTTTCCTGGGGGCGGCCCGTAACATCCGCGGGGGCGGCAGCCTGACCATCCTGGCGACCGCCTTGGTGGAGACCGGTAGCCGGATGGACGACGTGATCTTCGAGGAGTTCAAGGGAACGGGCAATATGGAGTTGCACCTCAGCCGCCGCCTCGAGGAGCGCCGCATCTTCCCCGCGATTGACATTCTCAAGTCCGGTACGCGCCGAGAGGAACTGTTATTGGGCGAGGACGTGATTCAGAAGATGTGGCTGCTGCGCAAGGTGCTGGCCGACATGGACCCAGCCGAGGCCATGGAGATGCTTCTGGGCAGGCTTTCGCGCACCAAAACCAACAAGGAGTTTCTCCAGACCCTGGCCGGAAAGTAAATTAGGACGGGCAAATAACGTCTTAATGTTTCCAAACGTAACTTGCACCCCATTCCAATTATTTGGGGTAATGGGTATAGTTACGGCGGAGTTTAGGGGGACACTACCTAGGAGGTCAGAACCTTGGCAATCACCGAACTCTTGAGCAGCGCGCTCGCCACTGGCATCTTGGGGCTTCCTCTCAACTACGCCCAGGCGAACCTGCCGAGCAACGCAGAAATTAACGTAGATGCCCCTTCGCGTAAAGGCTGGGTCATCTACACTGTCCAATCCGGCGACACCCTCTCCGAGATCGCGCAGCGGTATCGGGTCAGTCCGCGTGACATCATGTACAGCAGCGGGCTCGAGGGCGTCTCGATAAAGCCCGGCCAGACCCTGCGCATCCCCCTGGTGGATCAGCAGCAGACTGTCGACACCCGCCTGCCTCCCGGAGTGCGCACTTATACCGTACGCAGTGGAGATACCGTACAAGCGGTGGCGGCGCGGTTCGACCTGACCGTGCTGGGACTGGTCTCGGCCAACCCTGGCCTCAAGAGCCTCGATCGTCTCGAGCCCGGCACTACCCTCTACGTTCCCACCGAGATCCCCGGCCTGATCCTGCGCCTCGCCCAGGGACAGACCATCCAGACCCTGGCCACCAAATATGGCCTCTCGCTGGCTGAGGTGGCCGAGGCCAACGGCCTCACCAACCCCGCCGCCCTCAAGGCGGGCGACCTGGTGTTGCTGCCGGGCGTTCAGGCCCGCACCACCTATAACCGCCTGGTTCAGATCCGCGAGGCGGAGGCCAAGGCCCAGGCCGAGGAGGAGCGCCGACTGGCCGCCGAGCGCCGACAGCGCGAAATCCAGCGCCAGCAGGAGGAAGCCCGTCAGCGCCAGGAGCAGCAGCGCCTCGAGCAGCAACAAGCCCGCCAGCGCCAGCAGCAGGCCCAGGTGCGCCAGCAGGCCCAGGCCCAGCCCCGGCTGCGCCGTGCCAACGCGGTGGTGGCCGCGGCCGGATACCGCTGGCCGGTGGGCAACTTCGTCATCACCTCTTACTTCGGTCGCCGTGGGGCCTACCAGCGCTTCCACACCGGCGTCGACCTCGCCGCCCCCTACGGTACCCCCATATACGCCTCGAGGGCCGGTCAGGTCGGAACCGCCGGATGGAGCCGGGTCGGCTACGGCATCCACGTGATCCTCGACCACGGCCGCTCGGTCGAAACCCTCTATGGGCACATGAGCCGCCTGGTGGTGCGCCCCGGCCAATGGGTCGAGCGCGGACAACTCATCGGCTACGTTGGCTCGACCGGCTGGAGCACCGGCCCCCACGTACACTTCGAGGTGCGTGTCGGTGGCGCAGCCCGCAACCCCCTGGCCTATTTGCCTTAAGTTGTACCGCGAACCTGAGGGCCGCCTGATGGGCGGCTTTCTAGTTTTTGAGAGGCGAAGTGGCTGTAGAGAGGACAGATTTAAGTTGCGCCAGGGTGGAAGTGCGGAATCGGCGGAAGCGGCAAACACGTGCCTAGCACAATTCCCTGCGGACGTTTCGGGGCGCCATTCTACATTTCAACCATGGAGATACTTATCGCGTTTTCCACCATTACCTCTCTCGCGGCGGCAGGTAATGTCCTCCCCTTTCAATCTGATTCCCCCGACAGATTTTCACCCAGCCCATCCCCTATGATTGTTGGGCTATGACCAACCAGGAAGCTTACCAGTGGCTGCTCGAGGACAGCCGGGAGATCGCATATCTTGAGGCCTTTAGTGGGTTGGCCCAGTGGGATCAGGCCACCTATATTCCCAAAAAAGGGCACGAACACCGGGCCATCATGCTGGCCACCATGGCCAAGCTGCTGCATCAGCGCCGAACTCACCCCAAAATCGGAGAGATGCTCGCCAAGCTCGAGGGTGGCGAGCTGACCAAGGACCCGCTCTCGGTCGAGGCCGTCAACATCCGCGAGTGGCGCCGGGCCTACGACCTCCAGACCAAAATTCCCGAGCGTCTGGCGGTGGAGTTGGCCCAGGCCACCAGCGAGGGACAGTCGGTGTGGGAGGAGGCCCGACCCAAGAACGACTGGGCGAGCTTCAGGCCGGTATTGGAGCGCATCCTCAAGCTGACCCGAGAGGCGGCCGACGCCATCGGCTACAAGGACGAGCGCTACGACGCGCTGCTGGGGCAGTACGAGGTCGGGGCAACGGCCAAGCAGGTCGAGGCGGTGTTTAAGGAGGTGCGGGTCGCCACAGTTGACCTTCTGCGGCGGATCCAGGGTAGCTCGAGGCGGCCGGATACCTCGGTGCTGCACCGGCACTTCCCCAAGGCCGGCCAGGAGGCCCTGGGGAAGGAAGTCATCGAGAAGATCGGCTTCGACCTGGCGGGGGGGCGGCTGGACGTGGTAGCCCACCCCTTCATGCAGGGCGTCGCGCCCGGCGACGTGCGCCTAACCACCCGCTACTATGAGGACTTCTTCAACCCGGCCTTCTTCGGCACGGTTCACGAGATGGGCCACGGGGTGTATGGCCAGGGGCTGCTGCCCGAGCACTTCGGCACCCCCATGGGCACGGAAATCTCGCTGGGCATTCACGAGTCGCAGAGTCGCACTTGGGAGAATATCGTCGGGCGCAGCCTGGGCTTCTGGCGCTTCTTCTGGCCCAGGGCACAGGCCCACCTCGAGGCCTTCCGCGACGTGAAGCTCGAGGACTTCCACTTCGCCATCAACGAAGTCAAGCCCAGCCTTATTCGGATTGAGGCCGATGAGGTAACCTACAACCTCCACATCATGATCCGCTTCGAACTCGAGCTGGCCCTGCTACGGGGCGAACTCGAGGTAGCCGACGCGCCGGAAGCCTGGGACGCCAAGTACAAAGAGTACCTGGGCATCTCCGCGCCTGAGATCGCCAACGGGGTGATGCAGGACGTTCACTGGAGCGCAGGCCTGATCGGCTACTTCCCCACCTACAGCCTGGGCAACCTTTACGGCGCGCAGCTCTTCGTGCAGGCTGAGAAGGACTTGGGAGCGCTCGAGCCCCAGTTCGAGCAGGGCGAGTTCGCGCCGCTGCTGAACTGGACGCGGGAGAAAATCCACCGCCAGGGCAGCCGGTACTGGCCCAGGGGTCTGCTCAAAAACATCACCGGTGAGGACTTAAACCCGCAGTACCTGGTGAGTTACCTCAACAAAAAGTACGGCGAACTGTACGGAGTTTAGAGCGGACTCTATCAATGGCTCGGCAAAAACCTTGGATCTGAAATATCTTCCCCGCCGGATATTCGGGGTGCGGAGTTACGGGAATCTGGCGGCGAACTGTTTTTAGGGGTGCGCGGCCCGGTGCGCCTTCGACACCGGGCCACTCGAGGCGTACCGGGCCTGGGAGAACCGGGTGATGCGGCTACCGGCACCCTCAGCGAACCTTGGGTTATCACTGTTCCCGAGGGGGCGGAGCAGGAGGCAGGAGTCTGGCGCAGCGTCAGGGGAGCGTCAAGCGAGCGGGCTTCGGCGGCAACAGTGTCCCAAGCAACCACAGGCGTACACTCGGGTGAGCTTGATGGGCTCGAGCAGCTCAGGACAACTGCCGCCCCTTTGTAATTGGCAGAAGATTAACATCCCACTATGTAACAATCCAATTGTAGGGTCATTGGCATTTCTGGAAGTTTGCCTTTCTTATACTTTTTCCTGATTCCGAGCCTCGCAAAGCCTTAACCGTAGCCCTCGGAAAAGCCTGAGTGGGGTGTTTCGCAGACCCCGGCAAAACGGTAAGATACTGCGGAAAGTTTGATCGTCTAGGGTTTCGGCAAGGCTCGTGAACTCTGGCACAAGGGAAAGGGAGGCGAAGTGGCACCTGTTTCGGAATATCTGGCTCTACTGATTTATCTCGCCGTGGCAGTGGGGATCGCGGTGCTGGCGGTGGTGGTGGGGGCGGTGCTCGGCCCCAAGAAGCCCAGCCGCACCAAGCTGATCGCCTACGAATCGGGCAACGACCCGGCGGGCGAGGTCAAGCGCTTCCCGGTTCACTTCTACGCGGTGGCCATGCTCTTCATCATCTTCGACGTGGAGGTGGCCTTCCTGTGGCCCTACGCGGTCAGCGCTGGGAGCGTCGGCGTGATCGGCTTCTGGGGTCTGATCGTCTTCACCGTGCTGCTGTTCGTGGGCTTTTTGTACGAGTGGTACAAGGGCGTGATGAAGTGGCACTAAACGTCGAGCGTCGAGCGTCGAGCGGCGTACGCCTTGGAGTTTGCGTTCGACGTATTGGCGTATGCACGTACGACATCCCCGGAGGGAACTAAATGCCTACACTGCAAGAACTTTTCACCAAAGATATCCAGGAGCTCGAGGCCGAGGGCATCCTGTTCACCACCCTCGAGAAGCTGGTGGCCTGGGGGCGGAGCAACTCGATGTGGCCCGCCACCTTCGGGCTGGCCTGCTGCGCCATCGAGATGATGGCCTCCACCGACGCCCGCAACGACCTGGCCCGCTTCGGCTCGGAGGTGTTCCGGGCCAGCCCGCGACAGGCCGATGTGCTGATTGTGGCCGGACGCCTGAGCAAGAAGATGGCCCCGGTGATGCGCCGGGTTTACGACCAGATGCCCGATCCCAAGTGGGTCATCTCGATGGGGGCCTGCGCCTCCTCAGGTGGCATGTTCAACAACTATGCCATTGTGCAGAACGTCGACAGCGTGGTTCCGGTGGACGTTTTCGTGCCCGGCTGCCCGCCCCGCCCCGAGGCCCTGATCTACGGCGTGATGCAGCTCCAGAAGAAGGTCATGGGCGCCGCCCGCGACGACCACGGCCGCAAGCTGCCCGCCATCGAGGCATGGAAGAGATGAGCTTCTGGCCAGCGGCCTGTAGCCAGTGGAAAACCCACCCGCCGCAAGCCGCCGGCCACAAGCCACCAGCGAGGTTTTATGCTTAGACTGATCCACTTGAAAGATCAGGCCCGCGCCAAGGGCTGGGCGCTGGAGGAAGGCCACGGGAGCACCTGGATTTCGCTGCCCCGCGGCGAGTTTAAGGCCACCGTGGCCGACCTCAAGCAGGGGGGTTGGAACTACCTGGCCGACATCGTGGGGATCGACTACCTGACCTACCCCCAGAGGAAGGCCGAGCGCTTCTGCGTGGTTTACGAACTGGTCTCGCTGCCCGGCTATAAGGACGGCGACGGCAGCCGGGTCTTTCTGCGGGTCTTCGTGCCCGAGTCCGACCCCGCCCTCCCTACCCTGACCGACCTCTGGATGGGCGCCGACTTCCTCGAGCGCGAGGTCTACGACCTGCTGGGCGTCCGCTTCGAGGGCCACCCCGACCTTAGGAAGATCCTCACCCCCGAAGACCTCGAGGGCCACCCCCTGCGCAAGGACTTTCCCCTGGGCGAGACCCCCACCCTCTTCAAGGAGGGCCGCTTCATTGACCCCGACGCCTTCCGGGCCGGCCTTTCTGGGGACCGCAGCGGCATGACTGGCTGGCGGGGCGGGTCGCGCAAGGGATATCAGGACGTGGTCGACGAAGTGCAGAAGGTGAACAAGGGGGGGAACTGATGAGCATGCTGTCGCAGGGCGCAAGCCGGACGTTGCGAGTCAAACCTTGCCTGAGGCCCGCGATCCGGGGCCCGCGACCCCAGACCGCCGGAGGCGCACGATGACTAAAGACCCCCGCAACGTCCACAGCCCCTCCGTCGAGGCGTACGACATCGCCGACGCGCCGGAGCTGAACTCGGAAGTCATGACCCTAAACGTGGGGCCGCAGCACCCCTCGACGCACGGCGTCTTGCGCGTGGTGGTCGACCTCTCGGGCGAGCAAATTCTCCGCCTGACGCCGCACCTCGGCTACCTGCACACCGGTTTCGAGAAGAACATGGAGAACCGGACGTATACCCAGTGCATCACGTATACGCCGCGCATGGACTACCTGCACAGCTTCAGCCATGACCTGGCCTACGCGCTGTCGGTTGAGAAGCTGGTGGGGGCCGAGGTGCCGATGCGGGCCCAGACCATCCGCATCCTGCTTAACGAGATGTCGCGCATCGCCAGCCACCTGGTTTTCCTGGGTACCGGGATGCTGGACTTCGGGGCCCTGACCCCGTTCTTCTACGCCTTCCGCGAGCGCGAGGCGGTGCTCGACCTCTTCGAGTGGGTTTCGGGCCAGCGCTTCCATCACAACTACATCCGCGTCGGAGGGCTTAAGGAAGACCTGCCGGCCGAGTTTCTGGGTGAGGTCAAGAAGTTCCTGGCTCAGATGCCCGCCCGCATCGACGAGTACGAGGCGCTGTTTAGGGAAAGCCCCATCTTCTACGAGAGGGCCAAGGGCGTGTCGGTCATCACCCCCGAGGCCGCGCTGAGCCTCTCGCTCACCGGCGGCAGCCTGCGGGCCTCGGGCGTCGGCTACGACGTGCGCAAGGCCTACCCCTACGCGGGATACGAGACCTACAGCTTCGACGTGCCGGTGATGTACGGCGGCGACATTTACGACCGCATGGTGATCCGCATCCTGGAGATGCGCGAGTCGGTCAAGATCATTAGGCAGGCTGTGGAGCGCCTCGAGGCCATCGGGGCCGGCCCCATTCGCGACCCCAACCCGCAGGTCTCGCTGCCGCCCCGTGAGCTGCTTGAGACCAGCATGGAGGCCGTGATCTATCACTTCAAGCTCGTCACCGAGGGCTTCCACCCTGCGCCCGGCGAGGTCTACGTGCCCACCGAGAGCGCGCGCGGCGAGCTGGGCTACTACATTATCTCCGACGGCGGCTCGATGCCCTACCGGGTGAAGGTACGCGCGCCCAGCTTCGTCAACCTGCAAAGCCTCTCTTACGCCTCCAAGGGCGTGCAGATGGCCGACATGGTGGTGGTAATCGCCTCGCTCGACCCGGTGATGGGCGACGTGGACAGGTAACGGTGGTGATGAATGGGATTCTTTGACGACAAGAAGGATTGGCTCGAGGGCGTCTTCGCCCGGTACCCCGAGCGCCGGGCGGCCCTGATGCCGCTGCTGCGCCGCGCCCAGCAGGACAACGGCTGGATTTCCCCCGATATTCAGGAGGAGATTGGTCAACTGGTGGGCACCACCGCGACCGAGGTGGCGGGGGTGATGAGCTTTTACAGCTACTACCAGGCCCTGCCGACCGGCAAGTATCACCTGCAGGTGTGTGCCACCCTGAGCTGCGCCATCGGTGGGGCCGACGAGCTGTGGGACGAGTTGGTCGACGAACTGCAAATCCTGCGCGGCGACGTGAGCGACGACGGCCTGTTCAGCATTCAGAAGGTCGAGTGCCTGGGCAGCTGTCACACCGCCCCAGTGGTGCAGATCAACGACGAGCCCTACGTCGAGTGCGTCACCAAGGCCCGGCTGCACGCCCTGCTGGCCGGCCTGCGGGCGGGGAAGAGCCTCGAGGAGATCGGCCTGCCTGGAAAGGCGGGCCATGTGGTGCATAACCGTGGCGACGAGGTGGGTGCATGAGTGAAACCGGGCCAATTGTTTCGGGTAAGGACTCGAGGTTCGAGCCGACGCTCTACAAGTATGTCGGCGTGGACAAGTCGTGGACGCTGGATTTTTATCTTTCGCACGGCGGCTACGAGGCCATAAAAAAGGCCATCTCGATGGGGCAGGACGCTGTCATCGACGAGGTCAAGAAGTCGGGGCTGCGCGGGCGCGGGGGGGCGGGCTTCCCCACGGGCCTAAAGTGGAGCTTCATGCCCAAGAATACCGGCAAGCAGCACTACATCGCTTGCAACGCCGACGAGAGCGAGCCGGGGAGCTTCAAAGACCGCTATCTGATGGAGGACGACCCCCACCAGCTCCTCGAGGGCATGATGATCGCGGGCCTGGCCATCCAGGCCACCAAGGGCTCCATCTACATTCGCGGCGAGTATAAGCGGGCCTACGACCGGCTGGAGGCCGCCCGTGATGAGGCCAGGGCTAGGGGCTACCTGGGCAAGGGCCTGTTCGGCTCTAGCTTCGAGTTCGACGTAGAGATCCACCGGGGGGCCGGGGCCTACATCTGCGGCGAAGAGACCGCCATGATGAATAGCCTCGAGGGCCTGCGTGCCAACCCCCGCATGAAGCCGCCCTTCCCCGCCCAGGCCGGCCTGTGGGGCAAGCCCACCACCATCAACAATGTGGAGTCGCTGTGTTCGAGCGTCCACATTATCCAGCGCGGCGCGGCCTGGTTCGCGGGCATGGGCACCGAGAAGTCCAAGGGCCACAAGCTGTTCCAGGTCAGCGGCCCCTTCAAGCGGCCCGGGGTTTACGAGCTGCCGCTGGGCACCACCTTCCGCGAACTGCTATTTGACCACGCGGGAGGCCCCACTGAGCCGATCCAGGCCATCATCCCGGGCGGCTCCTCCTGCCCACCGCTGCCCTGGACGGACGAAATCCTCGACACCCCGATGGACTACGAGTCCATCACAGCCAAAGGCTCGCTCCTGGGCACGGGCGGGGTGATCGGGATTCCCACCCGCATGAGCATGGTGGACGCGATGTGGAACATCACCCGCTTCTACGGCCACGAGTCCTGCGGCAAGTGCACCCCCTGCCGCGAGGGCGTGTCCGGCTGGATGGTCGGCCTGTTCGAGAAGATCGGCACTGGCCAGGGCAAGAAGGGCGACGTCGAGCTGCTCGAGGACATGCTCAACCAGATCGAGGGCCGCTCCTTCTGCGCGCTGGCGGACGCGGCTTGCTGGCCGGTGCGCGGTTCGCTCAAGCACTTCCGCAGCCAGTTTGTCGAGGCCGTCGAGGGCGGCAAGGCGCTCGAGCGGGCCGGGAGCCATTGGGGGTAACTCGAATGATGCTCTCCGAGTCTTTGGTGTGTGCGGCCGGCGCTTCGTGCGGGGACTTTCCCGGCCGCAGCCTTCGTCGCGTCGATGGCCCCTGTGCACCGGTTGTCCGGCCGCTCTGGATTGGCCCTGCAACAAGACTTCGCAAGAGAGCCGAACCCCAATGTTCGAACGAGCGAAAGGAGCCTGTGCGCCACGCGGCCGGAACACAAAAGTCTAAATCGAACCGATCGGTTTTTGGATTTATGGTTGTGGTCGCTGCGTGGCGCTAGCGAGGTGATATGGCAAAGGTCACTGTTAATGATAGAACCGTAGAGGTGCCGGGCGGCACCTCTGCGATGGACGCGATCTTCCACGCGTCTTATGATGTGCCGCTGTTCTGTGCCGAGAAGCACCTCTCGCCGGTGGGGGCCTGCCGGATGTGCCTGGTCAAGACCGGCAGCCCGCGCAAAGACCCCGCCGGTAACTGGATTCTGGGTGACGACGGGCGGCCCAAGGTGTTTTGGATGCCCAAGCTGGCGGCGGCCTGTGTGACCGCCGTCACCGATGGGATGGTGATTGACACCCTGTCCGACGAAGTGAAGCACGCCCAGTCGGGGATGGTCGAGCTGACGCTCTTCAACCACCCCCTGGACTGCCCCACCTGCGACAAGGGCGGCGCCTGCGAACTCCAAGACCGCAGCTACGAGTACGGTCTGGTGAGCAAGTTCTACCAGCCCGACAGCGAAGAACTGCCGATGTACACCCGGTTCGAGATGACCCGGCGGCACGTGGATAAACACCACCAGCTCTCCGACTTCATCGTGCTCGACCGCGAGCGCTGCATCCACTGCAAGCGCTGTGTGCGCTACTTCGAGGAGGTGCCCGGCGACGAGGTGCTCGACTTCATCGAGCGTGGCGTCCACACCTTCATCAATACCGAGGACGACGGGCTGCCCTCCAACTTCACCGGCAACATTGTGGACATCTGCCCGGTGGGCGCGCTGCTCGACGACACCGCCCGCTTCCGCGCCCGCAACTGGGAGTACGACTCTACCGAAACCACCTCGATGGATGACGCCTCGGGCGCGGCCATTACTGTCGACGCTCGGAGCGGTCTGCTCGAGCGCATCCGAGGGGCCGAGCGCCGCGAAGTCAATGAGGTTTGGATCTCCGACGCGGCCCGTTTTGGGCACGAGTGGGTTAACCAAAACCGCGTAGCCAAACCGATGGTGCGCAAGGATGGCAAGCTGGTCGAGGCCAGTTGGGAGGACGCACTCTCGGCCATCAAGGCCGGTCTGGCGAGCGTAGACAAGAAAAACATCGGCGTGTACCTCGGCGGTACGGCGACCCTCGAGGAAGGCTTGGCGGCGCTCGAGCTGACCACCGCCCTGGGCACCCCCCACCGCGACTTCCAGGGCCGCACCGCCTACCCCAGCGCGGTTTTTAATGCCGCGACCTTCGACGAACTGCTCGACGCGCAGTTCGTGCTGGTGCTGGGCGACCCGTCCGAGGAGGCCCCCACCCTTCACCTGCGCCTCTCGGAGTACGTGCGCGGCCTCAAACCCGCTGCCAAGTTGGGCCACGGCACTCCCTTCGCCGACCTCAACATCAAGGAGCGCATGAGCCGCGACGGCAACAAGCTGGGGCTGTTTAGCAGCTACCCTGCTGCCCTTGCCAAGTGGGCCGGGGCCTCGGGCGTGGTGGCCCCCGGAAGCGAGGCCGCCCTGATCGACGCCCTGCTGGGCAGGGGCGGGGCCCCTGCGGACCTGGGCCAGGCGGTTGCCTGGACGCAGGAAAAACTTAAGGCCAGCACCAAGACCGTTCTGCTGCTGGGCGCTGCGGTGCTCAACAACCCCGCTGCCGCCATCAAAGCCAAGCAACTCGCCGAGAAACACAACCTCAAGGCCATGTGCATGACCCCGGCGGCGAACGCCAGGGGGCTGGAATTGCTGGGCTTCTACCCCGGCAAGAACGGCGCGGGCTGGACGGAAACTGGGCCGAGGGCCAGCTACTACGGCTTCCTACCCACCGAGGCCCAGCTCAAGGCCGCAGACTTTACCGTGCTGCACCTCTCCCACAACTCCGCGCTGGCCGAGAAGTACGCCGACGTAATCCTGCCCAACCAGACCTTTTACGAGAAGCGCGGCCAGACCGTAAACCTCGAGGGGCGCGTGCTGGGCCTCGAGCCCGCCGGTATCAACAACGGCGAGGCCGACGGCGCGGTAGCGGCGCTTGGTTTGATGGCCGAGGCCGCGGGCGTGAAGACCCCCATCCGGCTCGTCCGCCAGGCTACCAAGCTCCTCGCAGAGAGGAAGGTGCCCGCCCCGATGAGCCTTTGGACGGTCAAGGCCGCAGGTTGGAGCGCGACCGAGGCCGACGGCACCAAGGGGGCGCTGCACCTCCGCCCGACCATGTGGCGGCGCGAGCAGCTGGTGGGCGCGGTGGCGAACGTGGTTGAGTATAGACTCGAGGTCAGCCCCGCCACCGCCAAGGCCCAGGGTCTGGCCGACGGCTACCTTGTCGAGATGGAGACCCCGAGCGGGACCGAGAAGCTCGAGGTTAAGGTGGTAGATGGCCTGCCCGACGGCGCGATGTACCTCCCGGCCCTCGGCGCTTGGGCGGGCCGCAGCCTCGAGGCAAAGGTGCTGGTAGGAGGTGAAGCATGAACTCGCTGCGCTTCAAAGAGGCGCGGAAAGGGGAGAGCAAAAAGGGGAAAGCAAACCCTCTGAATCTGGCATTTACCCTTCTATTTCCACTGTTCTCCTTCCTCGTCGGTAGCGTCGCCTTTGCCGCTGAAACCGCCCCGGTCTGGCCCAACCCCGACCCCTCCGTGACCGACCCGCTGTGGATGGTAGGGATCAAGGCCTTCCTGGTGATCTTCGGGCTGTTGACTGCCTTTGCCTACATGACCCTGATCGAGCGCCGCCTGCTGGCGCGGATTCAGATCCGGCAGGGGCCGAACCGGGTGGGCCCGGATGGGCTGCTGCAGCCGCTGGCGGACGCGATCAAGTCCATCCTCAAAGAGGACATCGTCCCCCGGGCCTCGGACAAAGTGGTGTTCTGGCTAGCCCCGGCCATCTCGGTGACGTTCGCGGTGCTGACCTTCGGGCTGATCCCCTTTGGCCCCAACAACGCCTTCTTCGGCTTCGACCCCTGGGTGATCAACCTCGACGTGGGGATTCTCTACATCTTCGCGGTCTCCGAGGTCGCCATCTACGGTATCTTCCTGGCGGGCTGGGCCTCCAACTCCAAGTACTCGCTGCTCGGCTCGCTGCGCTCCTCGGCCGCGCTCATCTCCTACGAGCTGGCCCTGGGTATCAGCCTTCTGGCCCCGCTCCTGATTGTGGGCTCGCTGAACCTACAGACCATTGTGGAGTGGCAGCACCAGAACGGTTGGCTGGTGCTCTACGCGCTTCCCGCCGCGGTTATCTTCCTGCTAACCAGCATGGCCGAGGCCGCCCGCACCCCCTTCGACCTCCCCGAGGCCGAGCAAGAGCTGGTGGGCGGCTACGCCACCGAGTACAGCTCAATTAAGTGGGCGCTGTTCCAGATGGCCGAGTACATCCACCTGATTACCGCCGCTGCGCTCATCCCCACCATCTTCCTGGGCGGCTGGCGCATGCCGGGCTTCATGGCCGAAATCCCCCTGATCGGCCCGCTGTTTGCCCTGCCCTTTGTGTGGATGTTCGCCAAGATCGCACTGTTCCTGTTCTTCTTCATCTGGGTGCGCGGCACGCTGTTCCGGCTGCGCTACGATCAGCTGATGGTCTTTAGCTGGGGCCGCCTGTTTCCCTTCGCCCTGGCCTGGTTTATCGTGACCGCTTTCGTGGTCGCCTTTAAGCTGCCCGTCGCCGTGCTGGGCTGGCTCTCGCTGGCGAGCATGATCGCCTTCTCCATCTACGTGGTTCTCAACGCCCAGCCGAAGCCCGCTTCGGCCCGGATGATGCGGACGGGAGCCGGCGACTGAGAGCGGTAGGTCGTACGCAAATCCACAAGACCGTACGAGGTACGACGTACGGACGCGACTGAAAGGAGCACCAATGAGCATCGCCGCACTCGCGCAAAGCATGGGCATCACGCTCAAGGCTTTGTTTTCTAAACCCGTCACGGTTCCCTACCCCGATGCGCCCGTGGCGCTGAAGCCACGTTTTCACGGTCGGCACGTTTTGACCCGCCACCCCAACGGCCTCGAGAAGTGCATTGGCTGTTCGCTGTGCGCGGCGGCCTGCCCGGCCTACGCGATCTACGTCGAGGCCGCCGAGAACGACCCGGCCAACCCAACCTCGGCGGGCGAGCGCTACGCCAAGGTTTACGAGATCAACATGCTGCGCTGCATCTTCTGTGGGCTGTGCGAGGAGGCCTGCCCCACCGGCGCGGTGGTGATGGGCTACGATTTCGAGATGGCCGACTACCGCTACTCCGACTTTGTCTACGGCAAAGAGGACATGCTAGTAGATACCAAGGGTACCAAGCCCCAGCGCCGCGACTCCCAGTACCACGGCAAGGACGTGAAGCGTAACTACACCGTCCCCTACGTGCGGGCCGAGCTCGAGGGCGTAGACGCCCCGATGCGAAAGAAGGGATAGCGGGGGAACCGGGGAGCAAAAGAGGTTCAAGGCGATGTGCCAACCCCAAAGCCTTGGAGCCTCGAGCCCAAACCCCGAAACCACCTCAACGGTGAGCGGTGCCATTGAGGGCGCAACCGGGCGGGGCGAAGAATCTCTGAAGGCCGGGTCGCCAATGTCGAGCGTAGTTGGCCGAACTCCGAACGAGACCTCCTTCGGCTGGGCGTCCCAAAGAACCATGGCGGTTGGTGAAGGAAGCTGCAGGGCGGGGGAACCTCGAGCCAAACGCGTTTTGGCCTACGACTTTAGACCTGCGATCCGCCGCGTTTCCCCGGGCTCCCGACCCCTGGCTCCCGACCCTCGACCGCCCTCGGCAAATGTGCCTTTTTGAACAAACAAAGGGTATGATTCTACGCGATATGAAAGTGGTAGACGACAACAAAGACTCGAGAGGGGGGATTGGATGAACTTTAGCGGAGTTGAAATCCTCGCCCTGGTGCTGCTGGTGGGGACGGCGGTCATGGTGGTGCGGCTAGGCAACGCCGTACACGCCGCGCTGGCCCTGATTGCCAATTTTCTGGTGGTGGCGGGGGTGTACGTGGCGCTGGAGGCGCGGTTCGTGGCGATGACGCAGATCATCGTGTACGCGGGCGCTATCGTGGTGCTGTGCCTGTTCGTGATCATGCTCCTTTCGGCGGCCAAGGCCAACATCGGGGCGGAGATCATGCCGGCGCTGCCATGGGTTGGGCTGGTGGGCGCGATCGGGCTGGCGGCGGTGCTGATCTTCGCCGTGACCCGCTTCCAGCCTGCGGGCAACGTCCCTGCGCTGAACGGCGGGCTGCCGCAGGCCCTGGGGCCGCTGCTCTACGACCCCAACCGCTGGCTCTACGCCCTCCTGGTGGTGGGGTTCTTGCTGCTGGTGGCGACGGTGGCGGCGGTGGTGTTGGTGGAGCCTGAGCGCATCATCAAGGCCACGGGGCACGCCGCGCACCCCGAGGGCGACGGCGAGCCCAAACCGGCTAAAGAGAAAGAGGTGGTCAAGCAATGATTTGGCTAATCACCTCGGCGTTAATGTTCGCGGTGGGGGCTTACGGGGCGCTTACCCGTCGCACTGCAATTCTGGTTTTTCTGTCGGTCGAGCTGATGCTCAACGCCTCGGCGCTGGCCCTGATTGCGTTCTCCAACCTCACGGGGAGCCTCGAGCCTCAGGTGGTGGTGCTCTTCGTGATCGCCATCGCGGCTGCCGAGGTGGCGGTGGGGCTGGGCTTGATTGTGGCCATCTTCCGCAGGCGCGAAACCACCAGCGTGGACGACCTGAGACAGCTAAGGGGGTAAGTGAATGGAAGGCAATTTTCTACTCCCCCTGATTATCCTGCTGCCGCTGCTGGGCTGGGCGGTGCTGGGTCTGTGGGGCAAGAGCCTGGGCGAGCCGACCTCCGGCTGGCTGGCCTCGGGCATGGTGCTGGGCAGTTTCCTGATCGGGCTGTTCCTGCTGCTGAATGGCGGGGCCAAGTGGGCGCTCGAGGGCTGGCTCCCTGGCATCCCCTTCAGCCTTAATCTCGACAACCTCTCCGGTGCGATGCTGATGGTGGTGGCGGGGATTGGCTTCCTGATCCACGTCTGGGCCATCGGCTACATGCACGGCGACCCGGGCTACCCCCGCTTCTTCTCCTACTTCAACCTGTTCCTGGCCGCGATGCTGCTGCTGATCCTGGGCGACAGCCTGCCGGTAGTTTTCATCGGCTGGGAGGGCGTGGGGCTGGCCTCGTACCTGCTGATCGGCTTCTGGTATGCCGAGAAGGTCAACGCCGACTCGGCACGCAAGGCCTTCATCGTCAACCGCATCGGCGACCTCGGCTTCCTGTTGGCGATGGGCCTGCTGTACTCGATGTTCGGGACGCTCTCGATCTCGGAGATTCTCGAGCGCGTCGAGGCGGGCGGCGGCTTCAGCATGACCACCCTCAGCCTGGCCGCCTTCTTCCTCCTGATCGGGGCCATCGGCAAGAGTGCCCAGGTGCCGCTGATGGTCTGGCTCCCCGACGCGATGGCCGGCCCCACGCCGGTCTCGGCCCTGATTCACGCCGCTACGATGGTGACGGCGGGGGTCTACCTGCTGGTGCGCCACGCCCCGATCCTCCACAACGACCCCGTCATATCCCCGCTGATCGTGACCCTGGGCTTCCTGACCGCGATCTACGGCGCGCTGTGCTCGCTGGGGCAGTGGGACATCAAGCGCATCGTCGCCTATACCACCCTCTCCCAGCTCGGCTTCATGTTCGTGGCCGTCGGCGTCGGTGCGTACTGGGTGGCCATCTTTCACATCATCACCCACGCTTTCTTCAAGGCCCTGATGTTCATGACCTCTGGCTCAGTGATCCACGCGCTGGGCGGTGAGCAGGACGTGCGCAAGATGGGCGGCATGCGGAAGTATTTGCCCGCAACCCACCTCCACGGCCTCATCGCTACGCTGGCTTCGGGCGGCTTGGTGCCGCTGGCGGGCTTCTGGTCGAAGGACGCCATCCTGGCCTACTCGTTTGAGTGGGGGCCGTTCCTCTGGTTCTTGATGCTGCTGGCCTCGGTACTGGCCTCCCTGTACTCGATCCGCTGGTACGTGCTGGTCTTCGCGGGCGAGTACAAGGGCAAGGAACACCCGCACGAGAGCCCTGCGGTGATGCTGTGGCCCAACCACATCCTGATGGGTGGTGCACTGGGCGCCGGCTTCATGGGCCTGCCCTACGTGATTGACTACGAGAACTTCCTCAGCCCCTTCCTCAAAAAGGCCATCGGGGAGTTCGAGCACGAAAAACTGCCGGTGGTCACCGAGTGGGTGCTGATCGGCATCTCGGCGGTGGTGGCGGCGGCCACGCTCTACTTCGGTTACCAGTTTTTCCAGCGCAAGATGCCGCTGTGGTACGCCACCTTCCAGAGCTGGGCGCTCGAGGGCTTCCACATAGACCGCTGGTACAACATCCTGATCGTGGGCCCCATGAAGTCGTTGGCCGAGCTGTTTTTCGGCACCGACAAGGGCATCCTCACCGGCTTTAGCGGGCTGGGCGGGGTGATGGGCTTCATCGGCTCGCTGCTGGCGCGGCTCGAGACGGGCGCGATCCGCTTCTACGTCGGAGGTCTTTTGATAGCCGTGGTTCTCCTGGTCGCGTGGGGGGTGCTGCGATGAGCGCCCTCCTCCATATCGCCCTCTGGCTGCCCGCAGTCGCCGGCATCCTCCTGCTGCTCGTCCCGTCCTTTGGCCGGAGCTTCGCGGTGGTGGCCTCGGCCCTCACCCTGGCTATCTCGGTCGTACTCTTCGCGGGCTACAACGGCGAGGGGGTGGCCTACTACAGCCAGACCCCGTTCCTGCAAGAAGTCGGGGTCTACTATGCGGTCGGGCTGGACGGCTCGGGCTTTCTGCTGTGGATCGCAGTGAGCCTCACCGTACTCCTGGGCGTCTGGATCGCGGATGTCCCCAGCCGCTTCCTGGCCCTCACCCTGATCATGCAGACCGGTCTGTTGGGCATCTTCGCCGCCCAGGACCTGATCCTGTTCTACGCCTTCTTCGAGGCCACCCTGATTCCCTCGCTGATGATGCTGTGGCTGTACGGTGGGCAGGATCGTCTCAGGGCCATCTACACCTTCGCCATCTTCACCCTGGTCGGCTCACTGCCGATGCTGGCCTCGATACTGGCGGTGCGCTACCTGGGCGGGGCGGACAGCTTCCTCTACACCGCGCTGGTGTCGAGCCCGCTCACCGGAACCGCCGCGACCGTGGCCTTTCTGGGCTTCCTGATCGCGCTGGCGGTCAAGACCCCGCTCTTCCCGCTGCACGCCTGGCTGCCCAGCTTCCACCAACAGAACCACCCCTCCGGCCTCGCCGACGCGATGGGGACGCTGTACAAGGTGGGCATCTTCGCCTTCTTCAAGTGGGCCATCCCGGTCATGCCGCAGGGCTTCGAGTATTGGCAGGGCCTCTTGATCGGCCTAGCGGCCTTCAGCGCAATTTACGGGGCATGGATCGCTTTTAGTGCACCAGACTGGAAGACCTTGCTGGCCTACGGCGGTGTCTCGCACATGGGCATCGGGGCGCTGGGTATCTTCGCGGGGAACATGGAGGGCGTCGTCGGCGGCCTATACCTGCTGGGCGCTTCGATGGTCTACGGCGGCGCTATGTTCCTCTTTGTGGGGCTGGTCTACAAGCGGACGGGGAGCCTCGAGTTCACCCCCATCCGCGGCCTCGCCAAGCACGCCCCTCAGCTCTACGTGCTGGGCATGTTCCTGGTGATGGCGATGATCGGCCTCCCCGGCCTCTCCGGCTTTCCCGGCGAGCTGATGGCCCTCCTGGGTGCCTACAAGGCCAGCCCCTGGGCAACCTTCGTGGCCTTCACCGCCGTGATCGCGGGCGCCGCCTACGCCCTCACCGCATTCCAAAAGGTTTTCCAGGAGACCCCTCAGCCCCAGAGCGTCCCCGACCTCGACCGCCGCGAGTGGACTTTCGGGGCCGTCACTATCGCGGTGCTCCTGCTGATGGGCCTCTACCCCAAGCTCTTCACCGACCACCTCGAGCCCCTGGGCCGGGCGATCGCCGCGCTGTTCGGGGGTGCGTCATGACGCGCCGCCACGCTTCGGGGGGAGGGAGCAAGGGTAGTGGAGGATGGATGCCCAAGGGGGTATCCGCCGACCCCGCTATGCTCTTTGGGCGCTCCTCTTTTCTCGCCTTTGGCCCACCGCTCTCCGCTCCCCGCGCTTTGCCCAAAGGAGGCGATGTATGCTCACGCTAATCACCCTCGCCGCCTTCTCCACCGTCCTCTCGCTGCTGGCCTTTGTCGTCTCGAGGGAAGCCAACCGCTGGATCACTGTGCTGGGTTTGACGCTCGCGGCCATCTTCCTGGTGGTGGGGTGGGGGCAGACGGAGACCGCCTTCAACGGGATGTACACGCTGGACACCATGGGCCGTGCCCTCACCCTGATCTCGATACTGGGCGGGTTGTGGGCGCTGCTGCTAGGGCCAGCCAAAAAGTTCGAGTTCCCACTTCTGATCATCTACGCGGTGGCGGGAATGCACGTGATGGCCTCCACACCCAACATCGTGGTGCTGCTGATCGCGCTCGAGGTCTTCTCGCTGCCGCTGTACGTGCTGGCTACCTGGCAGCGCGACAACAAGGGTTTCGAGGCGGGCCTTAAGTATTTCCTGCTGGGCGCGGTGGCGGCGGCAATGTTCCTTTATGGCATTGCGCTCTACTACGGCGCAACCGGAACCTTTAATGCCGGAGCCGAGGGCTCGGGTGCGCTCTACACGGCCGGCCTGATGCTGATGCTGGCGGCGCTCTCCTTCAAGGTGGCGCTGGTGCCCTTCCAGTGGTGGACGCCCGACGTGTACCAGGGCAGCCCCACGGTGGTCACGCTGTTCATGGCCACGGCGGTTAAGGCGGCTGCCTTCGCGGCCATGCTCCGCATCTTCACCCCGCAGGGGATTGAAGCCTGGGGCATCGGCCTGGCGGTCCTGATCGCCCTCACCACTATTTTCGGAAATCTCGGGGCGCTGGCCCAGACCGAGGCCAAGCGCCTGTTCGCCTACTCCTCGATCGCCAACGCAGGCTACATCGCGCTGGGCCTTTACGGTCCCACCGGCCAGGCCAGCGTGCCCTTCTACCTCCTCACCTACGGGCTTGGCACCGGCATCATCTTTGCGGTGCTGGCGATGCTCTCCAACCAGGACGTGCCCCTCGAGCGCCTCAAGGGCCTGTGGTACCGCAAGCCGCTGATGGCGGGCGCGATGGGCCTTTCCATCCTCTCGCTGCTGGGCCTGCCGCCGCTGGCGGGCTTCTGGGGCAAGTATCTGGTCTTCCAGGAAGCTGCCCAGGCGGGCTACTACGCGCTGGTGGTGCTGGCGCTGGTCACCTCGGCCATCTCGGCCTACTACTACCTCAAGACCTTCTTCCTCCTGTTTAGCAAATCCACCGACCACAACGAAGCCGAAGACCGCGAGGGCGAGCTGGCGACCAGCCGTTTCGGCAGTTCCGAGGCCGTGGACAACGCTGCGGCGGCCCCGATGGGGCTGAGCGGGGCGCTGATGGTTCCGGCCGCCAAGGCCAGTACCGGGGCGCTGGGCATTCTGTGGTCGGCGCTGGTGTTGCTGGGGCTGCTCTCGCTCCTGCCGGGGCTGGGCTTGAGCGCGTTTAGCGTGGGGCTGCCCGCGGTGGCGGCCGCGCCCCAGCTTCGGGCCACCCCTCAGCCGGTGTTCGCCACCCCCCAGGCGGGTGCCGAGGTTTCGGGCGCGGGCTTCGAGCTTCGGGGAACCTATCAGCCCAACCAAGCGGTCGAGGTGTTCGAGGACGGCGTGAGTATCGGGCGCAGCACCCCCGACGCCCGGGGGGTTTGGACGCTGCAAGCCCCACCGCCGCAGAGCCAGAACCCGGTCTATGAGGTGCGGGCGGTGGGTCAGGCGCTCGGCTCGAGCCCCCTCGCCCGCGTGAGCCTGCGCGTAGCCGCAGCCAGCGGCGCGGCCTGCACGGCGGCCTTCTCGCTGGCCAACCTGCAGGACGGCGCGACACTCTCCCGCCCCTTCCGCTTCGGCGGGGTCGGTTCGGCGAGCAGCTACACCGTCACGGTCAAGCGCGGCGAGCGGGTCGTCGGCACCAAGCCCCTCCCTCTTAACGCCTCCTGCGGCTGGGGCTACCTATCCAACCCCGGCGTCGGCCCCGTCACCTACGAACTGCGCGAGACTGGCGCCGCCGCCGATAGCCCGCCGCTGCGGGTGATTAACTTGGTCGTGCAGTAGGTCGGCTGAGAGTCAAGCGCAAAGACAAAACATGGGCCGGAGGTCGCCGCAGACCTCCGGCCCGGAACTTTTTGGGCTGTGCCCGGGTTGGGCCTGCGGGCTGCGGCCGGGAATGTCCGAAGGGGACGGTGCAGGGTGTGCAGTTGACCGGTTTGCCGGTTGGGACAACCTACCTGGCACAATCTTTTGGGGCGCGTGTTGAGTTTGCCGGTGCTTGTCCCGCAAATGCCGTAGGGGGACGAACTTCAGATTGCAGGTCACGAGTCCGGCGGCAAGACTCGAGGCTGCCGAGCCAAACCCCAGTGGCCTCTGCACCGGCTCTTAGCCCCGCTCACAGCCCCTCGAATAGGTCTCCCAGTGGCCAGTTGGGGATCGCGCCCCGTGTCCCGCCCAGCGAGAAAAACTCCTTTGAGAACATCTGCTCCATCTGGGCGCGGCGCTCGGGGGGCACGGCGTCGCTGGTGAGCTGGGCGAACTGTGAGCGGTGGGCTCTGGCCGCCGCCATTTTCTGCGGCACGTAGGCGCTCACATCGACGGTGAGGGCCAGGGTGTTGGGGTGGACGCCGTAGAGGGTGGGCTCGAGGCCTCCCACGATGCTGTCGCGCTGCTGGGACTGCTGCATCTGAATCATGCGCTCAATCGTCCAGGCGCTGTAGAAGAGGCGCCTGGGCGGGCTGGGCAGGTGGCCGGTGGAGTAGAAGGCGGCGGTGGCGGCGCGGTGGATGACCAGGTGGTCGGGGTGGCCGTAGCCGCCGTGGGGGTCGAAGGTGATCATCACCGTGGGCTGCACCCGCTCGATCACCTCGCGGATGGTCTGCTCGACTTCGAACAGGCTGGCGTTGTGCAGCGCCTTGGGGTCGTCGCGGCGGAGCCGCTCGTTGCGCCCGGAGTCGTGCCAGCCGAGAAAGATCGGGGCTTCGACCCCCAGGGCGGCGCAGGAGAGCTCGAGTTCTTTGGTACGAACCGCCGCCATGTCGAGGTTCTCCCCCAAGGAAGGGTCTTTGAGTTGCCCGGCCTCGCCTCTGGTGGCGCAGGCCAGATAGACCTTGTAGCCCAGCTTGGCATAGTGGGCCATCACCCCACCGGTGGGGAAGGCTTCGTCGTCGGGGTGGGCGAACACCACCAGCAGCGTGGGGAGATGACTCATGCGGGGATTCTACCCAAAGAATGAGCCGGGTACTGGGTCGGGGAATGGCCGCAGACCGCCGTGCCCGGGTCGAGAGACCAGAGCTGCCGTGGCCTCCGGCGTTTTGCGATACGATGTCCCGCGTGTTAGTGATACCGGCGGTGGACATCCAGGGCGGGCGGGCGGTGCGGCTGTTTGAGGGCGACCCTGACCAAGAGACGGTGTACTTTGAGAACCCATTGGACGCGGCGCTGCACTGGCAGGCCCAGGGGGCTAAGCTGCTACACCTGGTTGACCTCGACGCGGCGACAGGACGGGGCGAGAACCGCGCCGCGCTGGCTGCGATCGCGCAGGCGGTGAAGACCCCCTTCGAGGTGGGCGGCGGCGTGCGCAGCTTGGAGGCCGCCCGGGCCTTGCTCGAGCTGGGGGCGGCTCGAGTCGTCGTAGGCACGGCGGCGGTTAAAGCGCCTGAGGTCTTGGCGGCGATGCTGGAGGCGTTCGGCCCGGAAAGGGTCGTCGTCTCGCTCGACGCCAGGGGCTTGGAGGTGGTGGTGTCTGGCTGGGCCGAGGGGACGGCTCTGGACGTGCGGGAGTTGGAGAAAACCATGTGGGCGGCGGGCGTTCGCACGCTGATCTATACCGACGTTCGCCGCGACGGAACCTTGCAGGGCCTGGACCTGGGCGTGGTGGCCGAGGTGCGGAAGGCATGGCCGGGCTTTCTGATTGCGGGCGGCGGGATTGCTACCGACGCCGACATCGAGGGGTTGGAGGCGCTCGAGGTCGAGGGTGCGATCACCGGAAAGGCGATCTATGAGGGGCGCATTGACCTGCGGAGGTGGGTCTGATCGCGTTTCCCAGCCATACCCCGCCCACAATACTGCACTAAAGCGTGCGCAAAAACGTGCGCAAAAGCGGAGTATTGCACTTGGTACGGCGGTTTTTGCCGTACCGAGTGGGCGCGGGAACCGCTGTGAGGCTCTACCGCAGAAGGACACAAGCCCCTTTGGGAAGGGATTAACGTAGTACCCAAGGCGGATGCCCGGCGGCATTGGCCAGAGCTTCCAAGGAGGCTGTGATGTTTAAGAAAATCCTGATCCCCACCGACGGCAGTGTCTTCGGTCATGACGCCCTGGAGCAGGGCCTAAACCTGGCCAAGATGTGCGGCGGGGAGGTTACCTTCCTGTTCGCGGTGGAGAACCCCTACCAGCCCTTTCAGAACTATGCTACCCAGCCCCGCGAGTACTTCGACCGCCTGATGGCCGAGTACAAGACCCGGGCCGAGCTGGCCCTGGGGCGCATCTCCGAGGAGGCCGCGATCAGCGGGGTGCAGGCTCGAGCCCTCATCGTCGAAGCCGACCCCATCCCCGCCATTCTCTCCGCCGCAAGGGAGCACGACCTGGTGGTGATGGCCACCCACGGGCGCACGGGCCTAGACCGGATGCTGATGGGCAGCGTGACCGAGACGGTGCTGCATAGCTGCACTACGCCGGTTCTGGTGGTGCGCGGGGCTTCGGCGTAGTGGATAGAAGAGCGCCTCGAGCCGGTCCCGGTTCGAGGCGCTCTGGTTTGCGGGGCTACCCCGAGGCCGGGCTGTGGCCCTCGCCTAGGCTGGCGGGCTTGCCGTAGGCTTCGGGGTAGAGGTACTTGCCGCGCTCGGCGGCGGGTTTCTCCACCTCGACCTGAATGCGGTTTTGGGCCGCGTAGGGGTCGTTGCGGATGCCTGTCACATGCCAGGAGACCTTCACGCCTGGTTTGTCGGTCTGGATGACGAACCGGTTGTCCCGAATTTCCTCCTTCACAATGGCCTGAGCGAAACTGCCAATGACTGTGAGCTGGTAGCGGAAGTCTGTGTTGAGGGCCTCGAAGTAATCGGGCAGTCTGACCGTGGCGAAGCCCCCGGCGTCGGTGACGACGTTGCCGTTGTAGACGTTCATCATGTCTGGCGACTCGACGAAGGAGTGGTAGAGGTACTTGTTTGTGGGGTCGAGCGGGTGATCAATCTTAAACGAGCCGCTGCCCTTAGACACCGAGCCGGAGACCGAGAGGTTGCCCTGAACCCGGACGTTGCCGACGAAGTCCCCGGCCAGTCTGGTGGGGCTGTCTGTGGAGGCATAGAGAGCGTCGCTCTCGAGGCTGCGAACGAACAGGCCGGTACCGCTCCGGGCATAGGCGTAGACCGCGTTCCCGCTCTCGCTCAGGCCCTCCACTCCGTTCTAGCTCCGCCCGCTGCCCATCACCCCCGCCCCGGAGGGTTGACCCATAGGTTGCCGCCCGCCACACCCAGGATGGCCACCCCCAGGCTGTCGCTGCTATTGTTGGTGAGGTTGAACAGGGCTCGAGGGTTCTCGTTGCCCCTCGAGCCGCTCGCGCTCAGGGGTAAGGAGAACATTGCACCCGTGATCGTCCCGTTGTCTGGTGTCGTCGAGGGTGTAGCCCAGGCCAGTGAGCTGCCGTTCCACGACAACACCTGACCGTCTGTTGGGGGGACAGCGGTGGCGAGCCTGGAGGCCGTAACCGAGCCGTTGGCCTCGAGGGCCGCCACTGCTGTTCTCAAGATGGTGAAGTTGGAGTTCACGTCCGCCGACTTAATCGCGGTGCCCGACTGAAACGAGATGAGGTCGCCCACCGCCATCCCGAACAGCTCGCCCGCCGTCACCACTGCGCCAATCCAGAAATACCTGCCGAGTCTGCGCTTCATCGTCGCTCCTCTACTGCCAGGTGACCTGATCCCACTGGCTGCTGTCCCAGGTGCCTTTGTCGCCACCGCTCCCGCTTCCGCTTCCGCCACACGCCGCGAGGATCAGTAACACTACCAACAGCGCGAATCGCCGTCTCATGGTGCCTCCTGTGACTGGAAGGTTAGCTGGGTGGGCGTTTTTTGGCGTTATGCTGGGTTGCCAGAAAAGCAAAACCCGACGCTCGTAAACGCCGGGCTCGAGGCTGTGGTGCCCTCAGCGCTCGGTAGGCTCGGGCTTGATGTAGCCGCCGCGCACGGTCGAGCCGATGGTCAGCGCTGCCGCTACCAGCACAATATTTTTGATGATGTACTGGCCCTCGAGGTTGGGCATAATGGGGAATCGGGTGAAGGTCTCGGAGGGGAACAAGAATAGCGGCATTACGGTGCCCGCCATCTGCAACAACAGCAGCAGGATGGTGGCCCGCATGAACAGCCCGGTGATCAGCCCCAGTCCAATCAGGGTTTCCCAGGCCGCCAGGACCGGCAGGCTGACCGCCGGCAGCACCAGCCCAAAGGTCAGGGTCTGGATGGTTCGGCCCGCCAACTCCTCGGCGGGTGAGGCGGCGGGGAAGAACTTGAGCACCCCGAACCAGAAGAAGACGATGCCCAGGCTGATGCGCAGGATGGTCAGGCTGTTGTGGGCCAGCCAGCGGGTGATCCGCCGGTCGATTCGGTCGAGCTTTCTGGGCGACACCATAGACAACTCCTAGACACAAGTGTGACAAAACCTCGAGGGAGGTTTGTCCCCTATGCAGAGTTATCGCAGGGCCTCGAGAGTTCACCCTGAGTGCCGGCTGAAGCCTCGGCGATGGGTTCGCACCCAGGGCCAAGGGAGGGGCTGGAGCGGCCCAGGTTATCCTTACTTCTTCCCGATCCCGGCCTGCTCGAGCCGCCCCTCGATGCCGGAGTAGTGTTTCCGCAGCGCGGCCTGGGCCTGCTCGATGTCCCCGGCCTTGATGGCCTCGAGGATGGCGCGGTGGTCGCGGTAGGTTTTCAGCGGCTCGGACTTGGGCGGCTCGCCGTGGTTCATCAGGCGGTTGAAGGCCAGCCAGAACACGTCCAGGAGCCTGGAGATGATGGGGTTGTCGAGCCGTCGAAACAGGCAGAGGTGGAAGTCGCGGTCTTCCTCGGGAAAGTTCTGGCCCGCTCTGGCCTTGGCCTCCATGCGTCCCAGTACGGCCTCGAGGTCGCCGAGCCAGGCAGGGGTAGCGGCCTCAATGGCCCGCTCCACCAGCGCCACCTCGAGCACCCGCCGCACCTCGAGCAGGTTGGCCAGGTCGCGCAGCTCGTGCATGCCGTAGGCCAGGTTGTCCAGCAGGGGCTCGAGCGAGAAGCCCTTTACGAACAGCCCGCTGCCGTGGCGCACCTCCACAATACCCACCGACTCCAGCGATTTGCTGGCCTCGCGCACCGCGTTGCGACTGACCCCCAGTTGTTGGGCCAGTTGTACCTCTGAGGGCAGGGGGTCGCCCGCTTGCAGGTGGTTCTCTGAGATGTAGCGCCGGATGCGCTCCGCGACCTGCTGGGGCCGCGAGGGGGGGCGCTCGAGGGGGCCGATGGGACGATCCATAGCGGGTTCCCAGTCTAACCTAGGACAGATTCTCTTGACACATATCCTACAAGTGGATATGCTACGACTCGCGTCACAATAAGTCAAATGCGTCCTCGAGGCGTCTCGAGTCCGTGTTTGACCTCGAGAAGCAAAGGAGGAGGTATGAAGCGTTGGCTGCAATCGCTGTTGGCCGCTACCCTTTTGGGGAGTTCGGCTCTGGCCCAGGGGGTCATGACCGGGGGCTTTGACGTCGGGCCGGGGGGTGCGCCGGGGGTTTACAACCCGCTGGCTGCGACCGCCGGGTTCACTTGGCTCCAGAAATACTTCTCGCCGTTGGTGGTCTACGATGTGAACTTCCAAAGGCTCCAGGGCGAGCTGGCCGAGAGCTGGGCGGCGGCCAACAACGGGCGGCAGTACATCTTTGTGCTGCGCCAGGGCGTGAAGTGGCACGACGGCCAGCCCTTCACCGCCGCCGACGTGAAGTTCACCCTCGACCTGATCCGCAACCCCGACACCGGCTCGATCTTCCAGTCGCGCCTGGCCGGCATCACCAATGTGCGGGCGGTAAGCGCCAACCGGGTCATTCTCGACCTTTCGACCCCCAACGCGGGCCTGCTGGATACCCTGACCCTGGTCCCGATGCTGCCCCGGCATCAGCTCCAGAACATTGCTCCCCGCGACATCGCTCGCTCGGACTGGTGGCGCACCAACCCGGTGGGCACCGGCCCCTTCAAGTGGGGCCGCCTGGTGCCGGATCAGTTTGTGGAACTGGTCGCCAACCCCGACTACTGGCGCGGCAGGCCCAAGCTGGATCGGCTGGTCAACCGCTACTTCCGCGAGGCAGGCAGCGCGGTGCTGGCCTTGCGCTCCGGCGACATCCAGTTCACCTACGTGACCGCCGACGAGGCCGCCGCATTGCGCAACGATCCCAATATCCAGATCATCGGCGGGCCGTCGCAGGTGGTCAACTACATGGGCTTCAACCTGAAGGATCCGCGCTTCCAGAACCCCAAGGTGCGCGAGGCCATCGTCGCTGCCATTGACCGCAAGGCCATCCTGGACTCGCTCTTCGGCGGAACCGCCAACCCCACCGGCTGCATCTACACCAACAGCCGCTTCGTCCCCAAGGGCCTGGACGGCAACACCTTCAACCAGGCGCGGGCCAGGCAGCTGCTGCAAGAGGCCAACTGGAACAGCATCAAGGGTCAGCCCATTGAGTTCCTGACCTACTACTCCGACAAGCTCTCCGCCGATGTGATGGTGGCAATCCAGCAGATGCTGGCCGACGTGGGCGTGGAGGTGCGCATCCGCGCCGTGGACGTACCCACCTACAACTCCACCACCGCCGCCGGCAACTTCACCCTGGTCTACGCCGGTCAGGGCAACGGCCCCGACCCCGACAGCCCAACCATCCTCTTCGACTCCACGACCGCCCCGCCGCGCGGCTCCAACCGCTGGGGCTTTGCCAGCCAGGCCGTGGATCAGCTCATTAACCGGGGCCGGGCCGAGCTGTCCACTGCCCGCCGCAACACCATCTACCAGAACCTCTGCAGCGCCCTGGCCGCCGAGCTGCCCATCGCGCCAATGTGGATATCGCAGCGCTTCGGCGCGGTGAGCAAGCGGGTCGGCAACTTTGTCTGGACGCCCGCGCCCGGCGGGGGCCGCTATTACGACGCCGCCGAGCAGTGGACGATTAGATAACCGCCTTGGCGGGCGGGGCTACTCCTCCTGGTCCCGCCCGCACCCTTCTGCCATGCTGACCCTCGCCCAGCCCGTCTTCCGAGCCCGGAGCGGTGGCTACTTCAACCACCGTATCCCGGCGTTGGTTGCGACCGCAGAGGGCTCTGTGCTGGCCTTCTGCGCCGCCCGCTACGGCATCGGAGATGACTGGGACACCAGCGACCTGGTTGTGCGCCGGAGCGAGGACGGCGGGCAGCGTTGGGGCGACGTACAGGTCCTCGCCGGAGACGGCAAAGCGCCCCACGACAATGCGGCCCCGATAGCGGCTCGAGACGGCACCGTACACCTGTTGTACAGCGCGGCTTCGAGCCGCCTCTTCTACCGCCGCAGCCTCGACGATGGGTTGAGCTTTTCGGAGCCTCGAGAGATCACGGAGGTGCTCGAGGGGTTCAGGGACGAGTACCTTTGGAATGTCGCGGTGCCCGCGCCGGGGCACGGAGTCGAACTCAAGAGTGGCCGCCTGCTGGTTCCGGTCTGGATGTCGACGGGAGGGCTGCTACACCGTCCCTCGGCGGTCGCTACGATTTTCAGCGACGACGGCGGGAAAAGCTGGCGAAGAGGGGAGATGGTGTGTGGCGACGGGGTGGTCAAGAACCCCAGCGAGTCGACCGCCACACAGCTTTCCGACGGTCGGGTGATGCTGGTGATCCGCAACGAGACGCCTCGAGCCCAGCGCTTGTTGGCGTTTAGCGCGGATGGGGCCTCGGGTTGGGAGACGCGTTTCGCCCCTGACCTGAGAGAGCCGGTCTGCATGGGCAGCCTGATTCGCCTGGATGATTCGACGCTCTGCTACGTCGGCCCAAACCCCCCGACCCAGTCCACCCAGCCCTGGTACGGGCGCACCGCGCCGCAGGACTCGAGCTCAGACCTCCATGCCGCCCCGCTCGAGCGCACCCATCTCAGTGCGTGGTTGAGCCTCGACGACGGCCAGTCCTGGCAGCCGCCCGTGCTCCTTGATGCGGGCTTTGGGGCGTACTCCGACCTCACGGTCGGGCCGGACGGCACGCTGTTGTGCTTGTACGAGTCGGGGGCCATAAACGGCAACATGTTCGACCCGCAGGCGCTCTCGCTGCTACGGCTGGATGCTCGAGGGCTGAAAGAGGGCAGCACGCCATGACCACCTACGCCCTACAGCGCCTCCTCATCGCCATACCCACGCTGCTGGTGGTCACGGTACTGGTCTTCACCATGCTCCAGTTCACCCCCGGCGACCCGCTCGACGCCTACCTTCCGCCCGACCAGATCGTTTCCGAGGCCCAGCGCGAGCGCCTGCGCCAAGACCTCGGCCTCGACCAGCCGCCGGTGGTGCAATACTTCTTCTGGCTGGGCCGCGCCCTTCAAGGCAACCTGGGGCTGCGGGCCAAGAACTACGAGCCGGTCAACCAGGCCATCGGCAACCGCGTAGGCCCGACCCTGCTCCTGATGGCAGCGGGGATGGGTCTGGGCATCAGCCTGGGCATCGGTCTGGGGATTCTGGCGGCGGTGCGCCAGTACAGCATTACCGACTCCGCCCTTACCGTGCTGGCCTTCCTGGGGATCTCCACGCCCGCCTTCATCGCGGGGCTGCTGGGCCTCTACTTCTTCTCGCTCAAGCTGGGCTGGTTCCCCTCCGGCGGCTTCGAGAACCCCAGCGCCACCAACCCCTTCTTGGACCGGCTGCACCACCTGGTCTTGCCGGCGGTGGTGCTCTCGCTGTTCTACATCGCGGTCATCATGCGCTATACCCGGGCGGCGATGCTCGAGGCCATCTCGCAGGACTACGTGCGAACCGCGCGGAGCAAGGGGCTCGAGGAGCGCGTGGTCATCAACAAGCACACCCTTCGCAATGCCCTGCTGCCGGTCGTCACCATCATTGGTGCCAACCTGGCCAACCTGCTGGGCGGGGCCATCTTCATCGAGAGCATCTACTCCTGGCCAGGGATGGGGTCGCTGTACCTCGACGCGGTGGAGTCCCGCGACTACCCCCTCATCATGGGCCTCACCCTGATCCTAGCCTCGGCGGTCTTGATCGCCAACCTGCTTACCGACATGCTGTACGCGGTGATTGACCCGAGAATTAGGTACAACTAAGTGTCTGAATGGTTCAACTGCGAAATGCCGCCCCAAACGCCAGTAGGGAGTTGCGCCCCGGGTAGCTGCTCCGCAGCTATGGCGCAAGCCACTCCGCCCCCGGGTAGCTGCTCCGCAGCTATGACGCAACTTA
>JANRLD010000034.1:0-19253 GCA_033762915.1 Meiothermus sp.
CCTCCACCGCGTCACCTGGAGCCCCCCCTCTCCCCAGCCCCCCGCTCCCCTGGTCGACGCTCCCCCATGACCCCCCACACCCCCGCCGAGACAGGCCAGATCGCCGAGACCATCCACCTGCCGGGTGACCCCCTCCGGGCCAAGTACATCGCCGAGACCTTTCTCGAGGGGCCTCAGCTCTACAGCCAGATTCGCGGGATGCTGGGGTACACCGGCAGCTACAAGGGCAAGCGGGTCAGCGTGCAGGGCACCGGGATGGGGATTCCCTCGGCCAGCATCTACATCAACGAGCTGATCATGTTCTACGGCTGCAAGAACCTGATTCGGGTGGGCACCTGTGGGGCCATCCAGGAGCACGTCAAGATCCGCGACGTAGTGATCGCCCAGGCCGCCTGCACCGACTCCAACCTCAACGCGGGCCGCTTCCCTGGGGCCACCTTTGCCCCGATCGCCAACTTCGACCTGCTCCTGGGGGCCTACACCCACGCCAAGTCCAAGGGCATGAACGTCCACGTGGGCAACATTTGGTCCTCTGATGTGTTCTACAACGACGACCAGGACGAGTACAAGAAGTGGGCCAAGTTCGGGGTGCTGGCGGTAGAGATGGAAGCCGCCGGCCTCTACACCCTGGCCGCCAAGCACGGCGTCCGGGCCCTGACCGTCCTGACCGTCTCCGACCACCTGGTGACCCACGAGCAGACCACCGCGCAGGAGCGGCAGACCACCTTTAACCAGATGATCGAGGCCGCGCTCGAGGCGGTGTGAAAGCGGGAGGGGTTAGCGAGAAAAACAGACCTCCCCACATCCCGTACCTGCCTTTACGCTGCTTCCCTCCACTCCCATGCCAACCGAGACCGAGCGCAAATTCCTGCTCCGTTCTGACGCCTGGCGCGACGGGGCGGTGGGGAAGCCCTACCGTCAGGGCTATCTTTCGATCCGCCCGACGGTTCGGGTGCGGGTTGCGGGGGACCAAGGGTTCATCACCATTAAGGGCCCGCCCACCGGGTACTCCAGGGCCGAATATGAGTACCAAATCCCGGCCTCTGACGCCGCAGAGATGCTTGAGACCCTCTGCCTTTCGCCCGTCATCGCCAAGACCCGCTACCGCGTGGCTCACGCCGGTCAGGTGTGGGAGATCGACGAGTTCGAGGGCCAAAACGCCGGACTGATCGTCGCGGAGCTCGAATTCGTGACCCCCCACAGGCTGTTCGAGCCCCCCGACTGGGTTGGGGAGGAAGTGACCGGCGACCCGCGCTACAACAACTCGAGCCTGGTGGACTGGCCTTACTCGAAGTGGGGTCAGGAGCACTGAAGGCGGGGTGCGGCGAAAGGCCGGAACGCCCGGCCCCTTTGCGCTCTTGGGCTTTTTTCCGTCTCTTGTTCCCTGCTCCCTCAGCCCGTCGTTGCTGGTTCAACCTTGAACCGTCCACGCAGGCTGTAAAATCCTTCTCATGGAGCTGCTGACCGAGACCGAGGTGCGGGTTCTGGCGACGCTGATCGAGAAGCAGTACGCCACCCCCGACTACTACCCCATGACCGAGAACGCGGTTCGGCTGGGGGCCAACCAGAAGAATAACCGCAACCCCGTCACCAACCTGAGCGAGAAGGAGGTCAGCGAGGCGCTGGACTCGCTCCAGCGTAGGCGGCTGACTGGGATGTTCCGCGAGCATAATGCCAGGGCGCCCAAGTTCCGGCAGTTCCTGGATCGGGAGTACAAGCTCTCCCCCGCCCAGACCGTGGTGATGGCGGTGATGATGCTGCGCGGCCCGCAGACTCTGGGCGAAATCCGCACCCGTGCCGAGTCGATGAACCACAAGTTCGCCTCGCTGCAGGAGGCCGAGGCCACCGTGCAGAGCCTGATTGACCTGGCCCCGGTGGCGCTGGCGACCCAGCTCGAGCGCCAGCCCGGCGAGCGCGAGGTGCGCTTCGCCCACTTGCTGGCGGGCGTGCCGGCGCCGGTGGCGCGGGTCGAGGAGAGGAGCGAGCTCGAGGGGCGCGTGGAGGCCCTCGAGGCTGAGCTAAGGGAAATGCGCCAGATGATCGAGGCACTCAAGCAGTCGCTGGGGGCCTGAGCTGGCAAAGCGAAGCGCCCCCGGCTAGCCGGGGGCGTCCTGCGTTCGAGGTTTAGGTTAGGAAATAACGGTGACGTTCTTGGCCTGAGGACCCTTGCCGTTCTTGCCGGGCTCGGTCTCGAAGCTCACGGTGTCGCCCTCGTTGAGGGTCTTGTAGCCCGCCCCCTGAATGGCGCTGAAGTGCACGAACACATCGGGGCCACCGTCCTGGGCAATGAAACCGAAACCTTTTTCCGCGTTGAACCACTTAACTGTACCTTTGGTCATGCTGAAACTCCTGTCGTTCGCCCGCAACCTCACTGGTTTTGTGGGAACCGTCCGATGGTAGCACGGGCGCGGGGGGCAGTCAAATTGACCATTAAGGCGGCTTGAGCTACGACACGTCGCGCTGGCGGGGCGTGCGGGGTTCTCGAGGCCCCCAGACGACCTTCACCACTCCTCGATGGACTTGTACTGCACCAGGGCCGAGTAGGTGATCTGGTTGCCGGTGGTGGTGGTGGCGAATTTAATGTCCACGATCATGGCATCTTCGGACAGCTTCTCCACAAAGGTGTTCAGCCGCTCCTGGAACATGTCCGAGTCGTTCGCGGTAATGAGTTTGAGGTGCAGGCCTTGCATGAGAATATTCTAACCCACTGGGAGCGAAGGTTTGGTGCATACCCCGAAGCGGGGAGCAGGTGGCGTCCTGGGCTCCTTGGCGGTCGCGGCTAGCCGTTGGCTTCCGGCCGGCCGCAAAAGCCTCTTTCTACTCCTGCCCCCTCGCGGCCTGGAGCAGAGCGGGGTCGTCGCCGATCAACCCGTCCACCCCCCACTCCAGCAGCTTTCTTGCCGTTTCTAGGTCGTTGACCGTCCAGGTGTATACAAACAGCCCGCCGGCCTTGAGGGCCGCCGTTTTCTCGGCATCCAGCAAGGAGTAGTGCGGGTGGACGCCCTCCACCGGGAGGCTGGGGAGCAGTTCAAGGGTTTCGGGCAGGTGGTAGAGCAGGGCCAGGGGCACCTCGAGACCGTGTTTATGCAGCCGTATGAGGCTCAATGGGTCGAAGCTGCTAAACCAGCACCGCTCGCGGTGGGACCAGGCTCCCACCACTTCGGCGATGACCGCCTCTCGCCCGTCGGGCTTCTCGTACTCACTCTTGACCTCGAGGTTTAGCCGGGTGCGGGGGAACTGTTCGTTCAGCTCGAGAACCTCCTCGAGGCGGGGCATCCAGGGGGCCACCCGTTTCAGCTCGGCCCAGTCGGTTTGGTTAATCGGCACCCCGTCAAGGTCGAAGTCATGATAGATCGCCACCACCCCATCGCGGGTGCGGTGGAGGTCGAGCTCGAGGCCGTCCAGCCCCGCCTCGAGGGCCAGGCGGAAGGACTCGAGGGTGTTTTCCCTGGCCTGACGGGGGGAGCCCCGGTGGCCGAGGAGGGCTGGGTGCGTTTTTCTCATGGTCGTTTTCTCCTGTCTGAAACGGTTTTTTTTGGTCTATTCAGCCCGTTTGTGCGTGCTGGATTGCTGCCGTCGGGTAAGGATCCTGACTTATGCGCCAATTATGCACGTATTCGGCGGCGTAGATGTTGTAAACTCTTATCCATGGGCAAGTACGACTCCCGTCTTTCAAACCTGACCAGCGCCGACGTGTTCTCGCGCTTGGAGGGTCAGGGTGGCCTGCTGGCGCTCAGCAGCCGCGAACTATTTTTCCTCAACGACCATTCCGAGCAGTCCGCGAGGCTGGCCTCCATCAAGCGCATCGGCGTCAACAAGACCTCCGGCAACGTCGACGTGATGGGCGACCAAGGCACCCTGCTCGAGATCCCCCCCACCGCCTTTCAGAAGGACGAGCTGAAGCTGTTCCTGGAGTCGCTCAAGGGGCATGTCCTGCGGGCCAAGACCAACCCCACCTTGGTCGAGCCGGAGAACGCCCTGACGGCAACCATGACCCCCAGCACGCCTGCCACCACCTCGGCTGGGCTGCCCCCCAGAATGGCCGAGCCCGAGCCCACGCTGGTGCCGGAGCCCGAGCCTTTCGTACCCGTGCGTGACCCGGAACCCGAGCCCCCGGTGATCCGGGCTGAGCCAACCCCGGTGCGCTTCCCGACCCCTATTCCCGATCATTTCGAGACCCCCGCCCTCACCGAGCCGATCAACATCGCCGAACCTCCCAAAACCCTCCCCGATGACCCCGACTCGATATGGGCCTACGAAGGGCAGGCCAAGCCGGTCACGGCCACTCAGGAAATGCCCCCGGTCGGCCGCCCCAGCACCGACTCCAAAATTTCGCAGGACGTTGTTCCGCCCGCGATGAACTCGGTACCGGTGCCCATGCCGCTGTCCGTCCAGCCCTCCTCGACCCAGCGCACCGGTTTCTTCCTGCTCAAAATCTCGGCCATCCTTACCGGCCTGTTCGCGGTTCTTTTCTTCGGCATCAACTTCTTTATGCCCAGCCCCGGTGCCAGCGTAGATCCGCTCAGTTTGGTCGGTGTGCTGGTGGGCGGAGTGGCCCTTACGCTGATCCAGTGGCGCTTGTCCGAGCCGCTTTAAAGTTCAAATAACCCGCTAGCCAGCGCCCCCCACCGGTACTCTAGGGTTTAAGTGGAGCGCTGGCTTTCTATTGCCTACGTGGTTGTTGTGCTTGGATTGGGTCTGCTCAGCCTTTGGCCTCGGTTGTCCCCAGCATCCAGTCCAGTTCGTGTTGGTCAAGACCCCGCCCCCGTTTCCCCTCTTACCCCCGGTCCGGCAGGGTTGGCAGAGTTCAGGGAGAAGGTCAACCTCAACACCGCCAGCCAGGCTGAGCTCGAGAGCCTCCCGCGCATCGGCCCGGCCCTGGCCGAGCGTATCATCCAGGGGCGGCCTTACCGCAGCATTGAGGACCTGGACAAGGTTCGCGGGATTGGCCCCGCCCTGCTTGACCAGTTACGCCCGCTGGTCAGCTTTTAGCCTATGGTGCCTTACGCGCTGGGGCTGGGGGCGTTACTGGGCGCACTGACCCAGGTCAGCCCGCTGTTCTTTGCTGGGCTTATCGGCGGGCTTTGGCTGCCTCAGACGGCGCGTTGGCTTGGGGTTTTGGCCTATCTGGCGGTAGTCATCCACCTTGGGGTTATCCAGAACCCGTGGGAGGGGCAATATGGCCGCTGGATGATCCTCGAGGGCCGGCTGATGAACGGCTTTTTACATACCGTGCAGGGCCGGGTATATGTGCGTCACTTCCCGCGGCTCCAGGACGGCCACTACCGGCTCGAAGGCCGCCTGGTGCGCCCGCAGGGGAGGCGCAACCCCGGCGGCTTCGATCAGGCCCTCTGGCTGCGGGGCCTGGGGGTCACAGCGGTACTTCAGGCCGAGGCCGTTCTCGATAGCCGCCCTGCTGAGCCCGGCCCCAGGGCCTGGTTTGAGAGGCAGCTTTCGGCAGGTCTGTCGCCGGGCGTGGCGGCCCTCAACACTGCCATTACCTTGGGCGAGAAGCGAGACCTCGAGGAAACCTACGGCGAGTTTCAGCGGGCCGGGCTGGCCCACGCGCTGGCCCTCTCCGGGTTGAATGTGGCGGTGCTGGCGGGGTTTTTGGTCTTGGTTTTGTACAAGCTGGGAAACCTTCGCTACCTGGTGGTGTTGGGAGTTTTACTGCTGTACTTGCTGCTGGTGGGGGCGCAGCCGTCGCTGCTTCGGGCGACCGTCATGGCTGGGTTTGTATTGGTCGGACTTTTTCTAGGAAAAGGCCGTGTAGAGGTGCTTCCTTCCCTTAGTCTGGCACTGTTTGTTCACCTGCTCTGGGAACCTGCCTCGATCTTTTCCCTCTCCTTTCAGCTCTCCTATTTGGCCGTGCTGGGTATGGCCCTGATCCTGCCCAAGCTGCCCAGGCTGGAGGGCTGGCGAAACTGGCTGTGGGCCTCGGTGAGCGTGACGGTGGCGGCTCAGGCGCTCATTCTTCCGCTGCTCCTGCACAGCTTCCACCAGTTGCCGCTGGTCTCCCCCGTCGCCAATCTTTTGGTGCTGCCGCTTCTCGAGCTGCTAATCCCACTCGGCTTCCTGAAGTTGGTGCTGGGGGGCATCTTGGCCCTACCGGTCGAAGTCTTGAGCCAGGTCGTACTGTGGATTGTCGGCTGGCTGGCCCAGGGGCCACAGTTGTATTGGGGGCAGATCTCGAGCCTCGGCTTTGCCCTGTACTTCTTGGGCCTGGTTCCGCTGCTGGCCGCTCTTTACGGGCGGATCGGCTGGCTCAGGGCCCTGGCGCTGAGTTCGACTGCCGTCCTGGCTTCTCTTCTGCCCGTTCCTTTTCAGCGGGGCGAAATCTGGCAGTTGGATGTCGGACAGGGCGACGCCAGTCTGATCCGCCTTCCGGGTAACGTTTCGATCTTGGTGGACGGCGGGCGTGGATTTGCCTACCGTGCGCTCGAGGGCTCGCTCCGGGCTTTGGGCGTCCACGATCTCGACTTGATCGTGGCCACGCACGCGGACGCCGACCATATCGAGTCGCTTCCGAAGGTTCTGGACAACTTCAAGGTTGGCAGCCTGGTGATGGGGCCGCGGCTCCGTTCGGACGTTCTGGATACCGACCTAAGAATTGCCGCAGCAAGGCGCAACATCCCCGTTGTTCAGGCGGGTGTCGGTACAATCGTAAAAGTCGGCTCTGCCCGTCTGCGTTTCGTAGGCCCGTTTGGTGGCGAGCGGGAGGACAACGAGCGCAGCTTGGTCTTTATCTTCGAATACAACGACTATCGCGCCCTGTTCACCGGCGACGCCGACACCCACGGCGAGCGGCGCTGGTCCCATGAGGATGTCGACCTGCTCAAGGTAGGGCATCACGGCTCGAGAACCTCTACCGGAGACTCCCTACTTGAGCGTTTCCGCCCCGAGGTGGCCCTCATCGGTGTGGGCAACAACTCCTTTGGCCACCCCTCCAAGGAGGTGCTGGACAGGCTTCATCGGCAGGGGGTGGACATCCGGCGTACAGATATCGAGGGAGCCATACGAATCGAGTTACCTTGAAGTGCTCGAGAGTGTTGTGCATTTGTGCACCTTGTGTTCGTAACCCCGGTTTTGTCCGTCTTTCAGATCTGCCCTGTCGGTCTTTAGCTTTCGTACCCCAGTGCCTTGAGGATCGCGGTTAGCTCTTCTTCGGAGTGGTAGGCAATCTCGAGTTTGCCCCGCTTCTCGGCAGTGAATCGGACCTTGGCTCCGAGTTGCCTCGAGATGGCCTTGGCGATCTCGGCATAGGCCTGCCCGTCACGACCCTTTGCCCCGCCTTTGCTGGCACTCGGCTTGTCCTTTAGGCGTTCGGTGTCCCTCACGCTGAGGCCTCGGTCCACTACTTCTCCAAGGCCCCAGACCCGTTTATGCTCGGGCAGCATCAACAGTGCCCGGGCGTGACCGGCACTGATCTTGCTCTCCTCCATCGCGCGTAGAACCTCGGGCGGAAGTTGCAACAGTCGCAGGGCGTTTGTGACGGTGACCCTGGCCTTACCCACGGCCTGGGCCACCCCCTCTTGGGTCATCCCCATGTCCTGAAGGCGTTTGTAGCCCTCGGCCTCCTCGACCGGGTTGAGGTCTTCACGCTGGAGGTTTTCGATTAGCGCAATTTCGAGGGCCTCCCGCTCGCCGATGTCCTTGATCAGAACTGGGACTTCCTTTAGCCCAGCCATCTGCGAGGCCCGGAAGCGCCGCTCACCAGCTACCAGTTCGTACATATCGCCCTTGGGGCGTACCAGCAGCGGTTGGAGCAGTCCCTTGTCTTTTATCGAGAGGGAGAGTTCTTCTAACGCGGCCTGGTTGAAGATGCGGCGGGGTTGGTCGGGGTTGGGTTTTATCAGGCTTAAGGGCAACTTGGTCACGCTGGCCTGTGACTTCGGTAGCAGGGCCTCGAGACCCTTGCCCAGTCCGCTAGGCTTCTTGGACACGTCGCATCACCTCCTCGGCTAGGCGGCGGTAGGCGTGGGCACCGCTGGAGGTTGGGGCGTATTGACCGATGTCTTGGCCGTGGCTGGGGGCCTCAGCAAGCCTCACGTTGCGCGGAATGACCGTCCAAAACACCTTTTCTCCGATGTTCGCGCGGATGTTGGCCTCAACTTGTTGTGAAAGTAGGGTGCGTGGGTCGTACATGGTGATGAGTACGCCGAGCAGGCGCAGCGACGGGTTGAGGCTGCTGCGGACTTGTTCGATGGTATCGATCAACCCAGCGATACCTTCTAGAGCATAGTATTCGGCCTGTACCGGCACGATAAGTCCGTCCGACGCGGCCAGGATGTTCATGCTGATCGGGCCTAGGCTGGGCGGTGCATCGAGTAGGATCAGGTCGTAGCTGCTATCCAGGTCTGCCAATACCTCGCGCAGCCGGGTCGGGCGCTCCAGAAGCTCGGCCGACGCGCCCACTAGGTCTGGGCTCGAGGGCATTAGGTGCAGGTTTGGCTCCAACTCTAGGATGGCCTCTTTTGGCTGACTTTCCCCAATCATCACGCTATAAACGTTGGCAGTCCGGGTCGATTGGCCTAATCCCGAAGTGGCGTTTACCTGAGGGTCTAGGTCGATTATCAGGGTTCGCTGTCCCGCTTTGGCCAGGTAGGCCGCCATGTTTACCGCGGTCGTGGTCTTTCCGACCCCGCCCTTCTGGTTGACAATGCCGATGCGTTTCACTGTCCTCTAGGATAACGGATTCTTGGCTGAAACCCCAGCTTTTCGGGGGTATTGGCGTGGGGTCGGTCTTGTTTTGTTGATAATTACTAGGCTTCGCTGATCCTTGGTTTTGGGCAGTTGAAGCGGAACAAGCTCTGGCGGGCTTCCTCCCAAGACTGTTATCGAACGTTGCGCCTGCTTGATTTCGGCCTCGGCGGCGGCCGTCTTTTGCAGGAGTGCGAACCCTCCAACTCGGATTAGGGGCAGGGTTAGTTCCATTAAAACGGGTATCGAGGCCACGGCTCGAGCCAGCGCCACTCCATATGTTTCACGTTTTACAAGGTCGTGGGAAAGCTCTTCAGAACGGCCCCAAATGGCCGTCGCGTTCTTAAGTCCAAGGTCATTTATCACTACTTCGAGAAATGAAATCTTCTTCTTTGTGGCGTCGAGTAGATCAAAGCGAATGTTCGGACATACGATCGCCAAGGGCAACCCGGGAAAGCCCGCGCCCGTGCCTACATCTATCACAGTGTCTGTCTGCCAAAGCCTGGGGTAGATCAAGCAGGTCAACGAGTCCACAAAGTGTTTCAACACGATGCCTTCTTCGTCCCTGATGGCGGTTAAGTTGGTCGACTTGTTGGCCTCAGTGAGCAGGTCAAAATAACGGGCGAAGCGGGGGAGGTGTGACTCCAGATCGAGGCCGAGGTCCCTTGCTGCGTTCAAAAGCAACTGCTCTCCCGCTTCGGTCATGTGCATAGGTTCAATTCTATCAGCGGCACCCGCAAGTTCTGTGCCCTCCGCAGTCCGGTTGTGCCAGGTTGAGTAGCTGCTATAGTGCTCGCGTTTTTGCCTCATCGCGTTGGGAGCGATGGCAGAAAGCACTTTGACAAACTCCGATTCACAGCGGCTTATCAGCTATGTTTCCCGTGAAACACAGGCCACCAAGAGCAACCCGCTAGGTCGAGTCCATCAAGCTGAGTAAGCCACCTAAAACAACGTGAAAAGTGCTGTCACAACGAGTTTAGGGCGGTTCCCACGAAAACTCCCTACAGCAAAAACCGCTGTAGGGAGTACATTGCCTTCCGCCGCGAGGGAGAGAATAGTCGGAAACGCGATAGGGCGCTGGCAACCAAAAAGAACGGGACGCTACCTACCAACCACTCGAGAAAGACCACAAAGTACGAGAAACCCGGATCGCGGAAACCCTAGGCAGGTACTTTGGACAAAAAAACTAGAAGGGCAGTGATGTCCGAGTCACGGATACCCGGGACCCTTGAGACCTCCGCCACCGATCGGGGCCTTATCCTCGAAAGCTTCTCCACGGCCTCCCTGGAAAGGCTATTAATCCGGGTAAAGTCCGTACTCTCGGGCAACAAGTAACATTCCAGCTCTTTGAGCTTTTCCATCAGCCGCAACTGGCGGTCAATGTAGCCCGCGTACTTGGCCCGAATCTCGACCTGTTCAGCCTCAGCCTGAGTCAACAGCGGCCCAGCGTCGACCGTTCTCTCGAGTAGATCCGCGTAGGTGGTGTTGGTACGGCGCAAAAACTGCGCCCCAGAAACCCCGTCTACCCGAACCCGCTCGAGCCTCTGCAGTTCGGCCTCGACATGGGTGTACTTGGCCAAGGTGCTCTGCAGATCAGACTGCGAACGCAATCCCCAGCTCGCCGCCAAGGGGAGCATCCGCTCGTCGGCGTTGTCGGCACGGCAAATCAAGCGCAACTCAACCCTCGAGGTCATCATCCGGTAGGGCTCGTCTGTACCGCGGTGAACCAAGTCGTCCACCATCACCCCGATGTAGCCAGAAGCCCTGGGAAGCACAGCCTCGGGCAACCCCATCGCGTATCGGGCCGCGTTAAGGCCCGCCAACAAGCCCTGGGCACCCGCCTCCTCGTAGCCCGAGGTTCCGTTCAACTGGCCCGCAGTGAACAGCCCCTTCAACTTACGCGACTGCAGGCCTGGAGTCAGCTCCAGGGGGTTCACCGCATCGTACTCGACCGCGTAGGCGAAGCGCTGGATCACGGCCTTCTGAAAACCCGGGAGCGACCGAACCATCTCGACCTGAAGCTCAGGCGGCAGGCTCGAGCTGAAGCCCTGCAGATACAGTTCAGAAGTATGCAGACCGTCGGGCTCGACAAAGAGCAGGTGCGTGTCCTTGTCGGCAAAACGAATCACCTTGTCCTCGATCGAAGGGCAGTAGCGCGGCCCCACGCCCTCGATATCGCCCCCGTAGAGAGGGGAGAGGTGAAGGTTCTCCTGTATAAGTCGATGGGTGAACTCGGTAGTGCGGGTCTGCCAGGTGGGTCGCGCAGTGGCGTTGGGACCGACCGTTCCGGAGAAGGTCTGGGCCGGACTGTCGGCGGGGACGGTCTCGAGCTGACCATAGTCCACTGATTCGGCCTGGATGCGGGGCGGAGTGCCGGTCTTAAAGCGCAAAAGGTCGTGGCCGATGGCCCGCAGGCTATCGGAAAGAAACCGTGCCGGGGGCTCACCCTGGCGCCCGGCCGGGCGGGACTGCCGACCGTACCAGACCACCCCCTGCAGAAAAGTACCGCTGGCCACGACCACCGCCTGCGCCGCAATTCTTCGACCGTCCACAGTCTCAACGCCGCGCAGCTCACCGCCCTCGAGCAAAGACGGGCCCAGTCTCGGCTCGACCCACAGGGCCGAGACCTCAGCCCGAATGCTCTCGATGTTGGGGTGGGCCAGCAGCATCCTTTGTGCCTCCAGTGCATAGGAGTCACGATCCACCTGAACCCGTAGGCTCTGCACCGCCGGGCCCTTGGAGCGGTTAAGGACTCGAGTGTGAATCGCGGTAGCGTCGGCCAGCTTACCCATCAACCCACCCAGCGCCTCGATCTCCGCAACGATCTGGCTCTTGCCGGGGCCGCCCACCGCAGGGTTACAGGGCATCAGGCCAATGCGCTCGGGATTGGAAGTCACCAGCCCGACCTTCGCTCCAACCTGGGCCGCCGCCCAGGAGGCTTCGATACCGGCGTGCCCGCCGCCGACCACAATCACATCGTAGAACTTCATCTCAAAACTCCTGACCTCGCATTGTAGCAAAGGAGGGGAGTGATGGGGAGCAGGGGAAAGGGGAGAACAACCCCAAGAAGAAGTCAGGTACAAAAACCAGAAAACCGAAGGAAAGAAGCGTAATCAGAAGAGTACCAACAAATCACAACTGTCTTTTGTCACGAAAAACATAACAAAAACACCTCACAACTATTGACCAGCACGAGAATTATCCACAGGGGATTGCAAGCCTGTGGATAAGTCATAGAATAGCCAGAGCAAACAATCCTTCGGGCGCTCTGGCGGGCTGACACGAGGGGCACTGTTCGCCCCGCAGCGGGCGGGGCACGACAGCGTTTGGGAGGGCAGCCTTGACACAGCAGCAGACCATTTGGGCGAACGTACTGGAGTACCTCCGGGCGAGCATCACCGACACCGAGTACAACACCTGGTTCGAGAAAATCAAGCCGACCGGTGTGGTCAACGGCTCGCTGGAGCTGGGCGTGCCCAGCAGCTTCGCCAAGGACTATTTGCAGCGGCATTATGGCGAGTTAATCACCCAGGCCCTAAGCCGCTTGGGGGCGCAGACCCCGCGCTTCGAGTTTAAGGTGGTGCCGATTGACGTAGTGCAGGAGGACATATTCGCCGCCACCACTCCGCCCAAGGCACAAGACCCCCGTACCCGCCTCAACTCCAAGTACGTCTTCGAGAACTTCGTGGTAGGACAGAACAACAACCTGGCCCATGCCGCGGCCCTGGCCGTGGCCGAGTCACCCGGAAACGCCTACAACCCCCTGTTCATCTATGGGGGCGTAGGGCTGGGCAAGACCCACCTGATGCACGCAGTGGGGCACTCGGTGGCCAGCAGATTCCCCGACAAGCGCATCGAGTACGTCTCCACCGAGACCTTCACCAACGAGCTGATCAACGCCATCCGCGAAGATCGCATGACCGAGTTCCGCGACCGCTACCGCTCGGTGGATCTGCTCCTGGTAGACGACATCCAGTTCATCGCCGGAAAGGAGCGCACCCAGGAGGAGTTCTTCCACACCTTCAACGCGCTCTACGAGGCCCGTAAGCAGATCATCCTCTCGTCCGACCGCCCCCCCAAGGACATCCTGACCCTGGAGTCTCGGCTGCGCTCGAGATTCGAGTGGGGCTTAATCACCGACATCCAGTCGCCCGACCTCGAGACCAGGGTGGCGATCTTAAAGATGAACTCCGAGTACCGCAACATGCGGATACCCGACGAGGTGCTGGAGTATATCGCCCGCCAGGTCTCTTCCAACATCCGCGAACTCGAGGGAGCCCTCATGCGGGTAATCGCCTACGCCTCCTTAAACGGGGTACAACTCTCCAAGGCCATCGCGGTCAAGGCCCTCTCGGACGTGTTCACCGCTACCGAAACCCCGGTCACCTCCGACGAGATCGTGAAGACCGTGGCGGAACACTACGGGCTGCGGCTCGAGGAGTTGCGCGGCGCGGGCCGCCGCAAGGAGGTGGTGATCCCCCGGCAGGTCGCCATGTACCTGATCCGGGAGATGACCCACGCCTCCTACCCCGAAATCGGGCAGTTCTTTGACGGGCGCGACCACACCACGGTCATGTACGCCATCGAGAAAATCCATCAGGCCATAGGAAACGACACCCAGTTACAGGCGGCGATCAAGGGGATTCGCGACAGGCTGAGGTAAGCGGGGAACAGGGGAGAGGGTAGGGGGGCCAGCACCTAACTTCCCGCGTGAGTATGGCCTGTATCCTTCGGATAGAGGCTCACCGACTCCCACCCCTCGCACTGGTCCGACTCTGCTGTGGATAATTCAGGACCCGTGTATAACAATTCACGGGTGCTCGAGATTTAAGAAAACCCGTCTAGAATTGCGCTCCGCAGTAATTGAATAACATAATTGAAACAGGTTTAACTGTGGATAAATTAATTCATCCTGTGGATAAGTCTGGGGATAAGGTGTGGATAACCCTGTGCACAAAATTGTGGATAAGTGCGTCATAGACGGGGCTGGGGATAAGTGCCAATTCTATACACAGGTTATCCACAGGTTATCCCCAATTATCCCCAGGCCTTATCCACAGGGCAAATTCGATGCCCATCGGAATTTAAGAGGCCTTATCCACATATCCACAGGCCCTATTACTACTACTACTAATTGTTTAAATTTCTTAAAAGTACTAGTTTCTTGAATTACAGACGGCATTCTCGAGCCCTCTAGTCGCCCGACAAACCCATCCGCCAAAAACAGTAAACGAACGTGCAAAGAAATTCGTCGGTAATTCAAAAAGGGAGTCGGGTATGCAACCTCAATTCACCGCCCTCAAACCCCCACAGGCCACCCACAACCCCCCGCCACCTCAAAACCGTAGTTGGGTATCAATTCACCCCATCAACCCCGTAAACGGGCATCTGGGAGGTTAGGAGGGGTCGGCGGGGTCAGCAGAGCCATCGAGTGCCAAAGGTGAGCCCTCCGGACTGCCAAGCACACCAACACCAGCGCCCCGGCAGCTCACCGCCTTGACGATCCGTCGCCCTTCGCCCTCCTGCCCTTTTCACCTTTGTCACGCAGCCTGTTACAATAACCAAGCCAATCGAGGGAATGACCCTGACCCCACGACCTTAACGGAGGCACCTGAGTGGAAGTCCGCATACCCAAAAAGACCCTGGCCGACGGGCTGGGCATTCTCGAGCGCATCATTCCCAGCCGCAGCTCCAACCCCATCCTGACTTACCTGCCTATCGAGCTGTCCGACCGGGGCCTGATCCTGCGCGGCACCAACGGCGAGGTAGACATCGAGGTGAAGTTGCCCGCTGAAATTGTGGGCAAGGGCCAGGTGCTGGTTCCGGCACAAACCTTCTCACAGATCGTGCGCAGCGCGCCGGGCGAACTGGTAGAGCTGATCTTTAAAGAGAAGCTCGAGCTGCACTCCGGGGCATTCGACACCCAGCTCGCCACCACCTCGCCCGACGGTTACCCCGAGCTCAGCTTCGCCGAGGCCAGCGGCGAGCGCATCAGCGCCGGGCGACTGGCCCAGGCCATCACCCGCGTGCGCTACGCAGCCTCTACCGAGGAGTACCGGGCTATCTTCCGCGGGGTGCAACTCGAGATGAGCCCCACTGGCCTTCGCTCGGTGGCCTCCGACGGCTTCCGCTTGGCCCGCTACGATCTCCCGATGCAGCTCGAGACCCGCAAAGTGGTGATCCCCGCCCGCAGCGCCGATGAAATTGTGCGGGTCTTCAAAGACAGCGGCGGAGAGGTGGCCTTCAGCTTCAAGGACGGCACCCTGACCCTGGTGGGCGATGCGGTGCGGATGGCGGTCAAGCTGATGGAAGGCGAGTTCCCCGATTACGCCCGGGTGATCCCCCAGAGCTTCGTGATGGAGGTAAATCTGGGCGCCGAGACCCTGCGCGAGAGCCTCAAGCGCGTGATGGTACTGTCCGATCGCAACAATCATCGGGTCAACCTGCTCTTCAGCCAGAACAGCCTGAACATCGACGCCGAGGGCGACTTCGGGCGGGGCACCGAGCAGCTGGGCATCGAGTCTAGCGGCGAGCCCCAGCTGATGGTGGCCTACAACGCCCAGTACCTGATCGACGCCCTGGCTCCCATCGAAGGCGCAGTGCGGATCAAACTCTCCGGCGCGACCAGCCCCAGCATCGTGCAGGCCGTGGAGGACGCGGGCTATCTGGCGGTGGTGGTCCCGTTGAGGGTGTAAGGAAGAGGGAAACCCCAAGGAAGTGAGGTCGAAAGACTTCACCTCCCGACCAGTCTCGAGATACTGCCAACCCAACCGCTTGAGTAAAATCCGAGCGCCAAGACCTGCAAAAAATTACACCACTAAAACCGGGTAAACCCGCTCCGCGCCGCCTGTTTCAATTCTGACCTTGGGGTGTAAACTGGTGGACGGTGTGAGTAGGTATAGGTGTAGCTATACCACTTTCATTTCCCCCACAAAGCGGAGGTAGTCAATCTATGACCACGATTGTCGAAGTTAAAGGCCGCGAGGTGCTGGACTCGCGCGGGAATCCCACCGTCGAGGCCGAGGTGATCCTCGAGAGCGGCGCGCGGGGGCGGGCCATGGTGCCCTCGGGGGCCTCCACCGGCGCGCACGAGGCGGTCGAGCTGCGCGACGGCGGGCCGCGCTACGCAGGCAAGGGCGTGCTGCGTGCGGTAGCGGCGGTGAGCGAGCGCATCGCCGACGAGATCACCGGACTGGATTCGCTCAACCAGGAGGCCGTGGACAAGGCCATTCTCGAGCTCGACGGGAGCCCCAACAAGGCGAACCTGGGAGCCAACGCTATCCTTGCTGTCTCGCTGGCCACCGCCAGGGCCGCAGCCGAAGCCCTGGGCATTCCCGTCTATCGCTATCTGGGCGGCGTGCAGGGCGTGACCCTGCCGGTGCCGCTGATGAACGTAATTAACGGCGGCAAGCACGGCGACAACAACGTGGATTTCCAGGAGTTCATGCTGGTGCCGGGCGGCGCCCCCAACTTCTCCGAGGCCCTGCGAATGGGCGTAGAGACCTTCCACGCGCTCAAGAACGTGCTGAAGAAGAGGGGCTACAACACCAACGTCGGCGACGAGGGCGGCTTCGCCCCCGACCTCAAGAGCAACGTCGAGGCCGTAGAGGTGCTGCTCGAGGCCATCGAGAAGGCGGGCTATAAGGCCGGAAGCGAGATCGCCCTGGCCCTCGACCCCGCCGTGACCGAGCTCTACAAGGACGGAAAGTACCACCTCGAGGCCGAGAACCGGGCACTGTCCGGCGACGAGATGGCCGCCTACTGGGAGGGCTGGATCAACCAGTACCCCATTGTCTCCATCGAGGACGGCCTAGCCGAGGATGACTGGGACACTTGGAAGTCCTTTACCGCCAAGGTCGGCCACCGGTGCCAGCTGGTGGGCGACGACCTCTTCGTGACCAACCCGGTCCGCCTCAAACAAGGGATTGAGATGGGGGTGGGCAACTCCATTCTGGTCAAGGTCAACCAGATCGGCACCCTCTCGGAGACCCTCGAGGCCTGCCGCCTGGCCCACCGCTCCGGCTACACCACCATCATGTCCCACCGCTCCGGCGAGACCGAGGACTCCACCATTGCCGACCTGGCCGTGGCCATCAACGCGGGGCAGATCAAGACCGGTTCCGCCAGCCGCTCCGACCGCCTCTCAAAGTACAACCAGCTCTTGCGCATCGAGGAGGAGCTGGGCGCGGGGGCGCGGTTCCTGGGGTTCGGAGCGTTCAAGAAGTGATGTCGCAGATCTCGGGTCGCAGGTCGAAAGACGAACCCTGCTGACCTGAGACCTGAGGCCTGAGACACCAACTATGGCACTATCCAAGCGAACCAAAATCGTAGCCACCCTCGGTCCCGCCTCCACCGACCCGCAGACCATCCGGGCCTTGATCCAGGCGGGGGTGAACGTCTTCCGCCTCAATTTCTCCCATGGCAATCCCGACGACCACCGGGGTCGCCTCGAGATGATCCGCGCCGCCAGCAGCGAGCTGGGCGTGACGGTAGGGGTCTTGCAAGACCTCCAAGGCCCCAAGATCCGCTGCGGCCGCTTCAAAGAGGGCGCGGTGGAATTGCAGGTGGGGCAGAAGTTCACCATCACCTCCGACCCGGTAGAAGGGGACGAGAACCGGGTCTCTACCACCTACCGCGGCATGCCCAACGACGTCGAGGCAGGGCAGATGCTGCTGCTCGACGACGGCAACATCCGCCTCAGGATCGATGAGGTGCGCGGCAACGACATCAACACCACCGTGGTGATCGGCGGGCGGCTCTCCAACAACAAGGGCATCAACATCCCCGGCGCCGACCTTTCGATCCCCGCCCTGACCGATAAGGACGTCGAGGACCTAGCCTTCGGGGCGCAGATCGGGGTGGACTGGGTGGCGATCAGCTTCGTTCGCAGCCGCGACGACCTGCTGCTGGCCCGCCACTACCTCAACCGTCACAACAGCCGCGCCCGCCTGATGGCCAAGATCGAGAAGCCCAGCGCGGTGGCCCGCTTCGACGAGATCCTCGAGGAGGCCGACGGGGTGATGGTGGCCCGCGGCGACCTGGGCGTGGAGATGCCCCTGGAGCAGGTGCCGGCCGTGCAAAAGCGCATCATCCTTAAGGCGGTGCAGGCCGGCAAGGCGGTGATCACCGCCACGCAGATGCTCGAGAGCATGATCAAGAACCCCGGCCCTACCCGCGCCGAGGCCTCCGACGTGGCCAACGCCATTTTCGACGGCACCGATGCCATCATGCTCTCCGCCGAGACCGCCTCGGGGATGTACCCGGTGGAGGCAGTCTCCTTCATGACCCGCGTGGCCCAAAACGTCGAGGGCACCCCGGAGTACCACGACCGCCTCAACGCCCTACGCCCGACCGCCAACCGCACCGTGCAGGATTCCATCGCGCTGGCAGTAGACGAGGTGGTGCAGTCGGTGGGGGCCAGGGCAGTAGTGGTCTTCACCTCGACCGGCGGTGCCGCCCGCCGGGTGGCCCGCTTCCGCCCCCCGGTGCCCATCCTGGCCTGCACCCCCAACCCCCACGTGACCTGCCAGTTGGCCCTGGTCTCGGGCGTGCTGCCCATCGACGCGCCCGACCCCAAGGATACCGACGACATGGTGAAGATCGCCCTTGAGAAGGCCAAGGAGACCGGCCTGGCCGCGCCCGGCGAGTACGTGGTGATCGCGGCGGGCGTGCCCTTCGGGGTGCGCGGCACGACCAACATGCTGCGGGTGGAGCGGGTGAGCTGAGGGGCGAGCCACGAGGCAACGGACGGACGCCTGATCGCCGAGAGCCCGAAGCCGAGGCTTGACCAAGACCCCTCCCGAAGTCGGGAGGGGTTTTCTTGCGCGAGGGTGCTGGCTGAAGGTGTCGGTGGCAGTGTTGGGCCGCCCAGGCTCGGCCGTAATGCCCCGGTAACTCCAGCCCTCTAGGCTCTTGCCGGCATGACCTATCAGCAGACCGAGGACTTCAAGCGGGTTGTGTTGAAAATCCGGCGGCCGGTGCTGCTGGGGGTGGGCTCGAGCCTCTTTGTGGTCTCGCTGCTGCTGGCCCGCAACGCGACCATCGAGGGGCTGTGGTTCGGTCTGATGGGTGGGGTTTTCGTCGGGCCGGTGGCGCACTACCTGCTGGGTAAGGTGCTGATCCCGCTGGGGTTCGGGCGGGTCTGGTGCGGCTGGGCCTGCTGGACTGCGGCGGTGCTTGACCAGTTGCCCTACCGGCAGAGCCCCAACCATCTCGGCGCGGCCTGGGGGAGGTGGCGGTACGCAGTCTTCTTTGGAAGCTTGGTGTTGGTGCTGGGGCTGTGGTTCGCACTGGGGTATCGGGCCGGGGCGATCGGGCAGGATGCCGCGTACTGGTTCGTGGTCGGCAACTTGGTGTACTGGGCGGTCGGCATTGTCCTGGCTGTGGTGCTCGAGGACAACCGGGCCTTCTGCAAGTACCTCTGCCCGAACCCGGTGATCTTCAAACAAACGGCGCGGCTCTCGCTGCTGAAGGTGGCGGGCGACGCCGGGGCCTGTGAATCTTGCGCCTCGCAGGCCTGCATCCCGGTCTGCCCGATGGACATCCAGATCCCC
>JANRLD010000035.1:0-21537 GCA_033762915.1 Meiothermus sp.
CCATGTCCGCATCCTCGGCGAAGTGCTCCATCATGGCCCGCCAGACCCCCTTCTCGGCCCAGCGGTCGAACCGCTTGAACACGCTGTTCCACTCCCCGTAACTCCCCGGTAGCAGCCGCCACTGCGCCCCGCTCCTGGCTACCCACAACACGCCCTCCACGAACCGCTTGCACTCCCTCGGCTTGCCGATGTACACGTCTGACCGCGTTCGCAGAAAACCCTTGATCCGCTTCCACTCTGATGCGCTCAGTTTGACCTTTGTCACCCAATAAACCCTACAGCTTTGTCCCTAAATGTCAACACGGCCTAGCGAGACACTCAATCTCCTGCTGCCGGGGCCACGTTGTCCATCAGCTGCAGGCGCTCCTTCTCGTAGCGTCTGCGCTCGAACTGGAAGAAGGCGGCAGGCACCACGAACAGTGTCAGCAGGGTCGAGACCGAGACCCCGCCCAGGATGATGATGCCCAGCGGGCGGCGGAACTCCGAGCCCTCGCCGGAGGCGAAGATCAAGGGCAGCGAGATGATCAGCACGGTCAGGGTGGTCATCAGGATCGGGCGCAGTCGCAGCCGGCCCGCCTCGACCAGCGCCTCGTAGAGCGGCCTCTCCCTGGCCTCGCGCACCGCGAAGTCCAGTAGCAGGATCGCGTTCTTGGTCACCAGCCCGATCAGGATCACCACGCCCAGTACCGAGATCACGTCGAGGCCGCTGCGGAAGAAGAACAGGAACCAGAAGGCACCCACCAGGGCCAGCGGCACGGGCAGCAGCAGGTACAGGGGATAGCGGAAGGTGTTGAACTGGCTGGCGATCACCAGGAAGTTGAGCAGCAGGGCCAGCCCGAAGGCGATGGGGGCGCTGGTGGCGAGATCGCCCACGAAGGCGGTGGAGCCCTGCGACTCCAGCCGCACCCCGTCTGTAAACACCCCCGCCTTCTCCAACTCTTGCTGCACCTCCTGGGAGAGCTGGAAGGCCCCGACGCTGCTGCCCGGCGCACGGTTGGCGTTGAGGCCGGCCGAGAAGGCCTGGTTGGTGCGGGCGAGCTGGGCGGGGGTCTGGCGGCTCTCGAAGCTGCCCACCGAGGCGATGGGGAGGCTGGTGCGCAGCGCGGGGGAGGTCACAGGCAGCGAGAGCAGGCTGTTCTGATCGGACACGAAGCGGGGGTCGGCCCGCACCACGATGGGGATGTCGTCGCCGCTGGCCCGTACGTTGCCCGCCTCTACCCCGGCGTTGTAGATGCGCAGCGTCTGGGCCACGTCGTTGGGGGTCAGGCCGGTACCCTCCAGCCGCGCCACGTTGGGGACGAAGACCCGTTCGTTGGCGGTCTCCTCGAGGCTGCTGGTGACCGTCGTGAGGTAGGGCAGGCCGCGCATGACCTCGAGGGCCAGGGCGTTCTTCTCGGCCAGCAGTTCGGGGGTGGGGGCGGTCAGGGTGTACTGCAGGTCTGCCGCGCCGCCCGGCCCGCCCTCGGCCACAATCACCCTCAGGTCGGCCTCGGGGTGGTCGCGCAGCAGCTTGCCGATCTCCTCGCGGTAGACGGGGAGCAGTTCGAAGATGCCCTGGCGTTCTTCCTTGGGCTGCATCTCTACCACGATGGCGGTGCGCTCGGGGTTGGCGGAGGTCTGCCCGCTGCCGATGGTGGTGAGCACCTGCTTGACCTCGGGCCTCGAGAGCAGCCAGCGCTCGACCCGTTCGCCCAGCATGTCCGACTCCGAGAGGGCGGTGCCCTTGGGCATTACGATCGTAATGTTGAGCTGCCCGTTGTCGTTGGCGGGGGAGAAGTTGAAGGGGATGCGCGGCCCCACAAAGCCGATGCTGAGGAAGAAGCCCAGCCCCACCAGCAGCACCAGCCAGCTCACCTTGAGCGCCCTTGCCAGAGCCCTAGCGTACAACTCGCGCAAAGCCAAGAAGATCCGCTCCGAACCCGCGTGCAGGCTGCCCGCGATGGCCCCGGCAAAGCCAGCCAGAATCGAAGCCAGCCAGATAAACGGCCCCGAGAGTAGGGTGAACACTACCGTCAAAACCGTCCCTACCCCGAAGGCCAGCCCGATGTTGCTCGGCGGGATTAAGCCCACCACGCGCACCAAAGTGGCCACTGCCATTGCTGCAACCACTAAGCCGGTGATCCAGCCCAGCGGGCTGCGCCAGCCTCTGGTCAGGCCCCACATCAAATCCTTGCCAATCAGGGTGATGCGCCGTCCCAGCTGGCCCCAGGTGGGCGGCTCGGGGTCGGGGAAGTAGGCCAGGCGCACGGTGAGGAAGAAGAGCGCCTCGAGCCAGCTCACAAACACCGCTGCTGCTAGCACGATCCCGAACTGCCGGAAGAACTCCCCGATGATGCCCGGCAGAAAGCTGATCGGCATGAACACCGCAATTAGCGAGAGCGTAGCAGCCGAGACTGCCGAGAGCACCTCGGTGGAGCCCTTGAGCACCGCGTCCTTGGCGCTGTAGCCCATGGCGCGGTAGCGCTCGATGTTCTCCGCTACCACGATGGAGTCGTCCACCACGATCCCCACCGCCAAGATGATGGCCAGCAGGCTGATGATGTTGTAAGTGAAACCCAGCAGCCCGAAGACCAGCAGCGAGCCCGCCAGGGTGATGGGGATTGCCACCACCACGCTGAAGACCGAGTTGAGCTTGCCGATGAAGATCAGGGTGATGAGCGTGACCACCCCGGCCACGATGAAGACTTCCTTCACCGTGTCTTCCACCGTGGCCTCGATGAAGGTGGTGGTGTCGCCCACCGCCCTGGCCTGGTAGCCCGCGGGCAGCCGGGCCTTGTTCACGGTGTCCTTGATGCCCTGGGCCACGCTTACGGCGTTGGCGTCGGGGGTCTTGCGGATTGACAGCAGCACCACCGGGTCGCCCGAAAGGCGGGTCAGGCGGGTCGGCTCGGCCTGGGCGTCGCGCACCACCCCCACGTCGCTGACGGTGATGCCGCGCTGGGCATCGATCAGTATGGTCGCGACCTGCTGGGGGTTGGCGGGCTGGTTGCGCAGGGTGAACAAGAGCCGTCGCCCGTCCGCCGATTGGCTGCCTGCCGGAACTGCCAAGGCCGAAGCTTGGATGGCCCCCACGATCTGCGAGGGCGAGAGGTTGTACTGCGAAACCTTGAAGGGGTCGAGCAGCACCTGCACCTGGCGGGTCGGCGCACCCTGAACTTGGATATCCGCCACCCCTGAGACCAGCTGGAGTTGCGGCTTGAGCACATCCTCGGCGTAGGTGGCGACTTCGCGCAGGTCGCGCCCGTCGGCGGACAGGGCGATGAAGACGATGGGGGCCGCCGCAGGGTCGAAGCGCTGGACCACCGGGGCCTGGGCGTCGCGCGGCAACTGCCCGCGCACCGCCGCCACCCGCTGCGAAACGTCGGTGGCGACGCGGTTGATGTCCTCGCCGAAGTTAAATGAGACGATCACCTGCGAGAAGCCTTCGCCCGAGATCGAGGCCACCTGGTCGAGGCCGGAGAGCGTGGAGACCGAGTCCTCGATCTTGCGGCTGACCTGGGTCTCGACCTCCTCGGGGCCCGCGCCGGGGTAGGTGGTGGTCACCGCGACTACTGGGACGTCGAAGCGCGGCAGCAAGTCCACCCCGACCCGGCTCCCCGCGATGGCGCCGAACAGCACCAGCGCCAGGAATGCCGCCGTCGAGAAGACGAAGCGCTCGACGAAGAACTTAATTAGGGGGTTTTCTTTCATGCGTCGCCCCTTGGTGATGAACACAGCGCAAAGAGGGAGAAAGGAGGTAGGAGAAACCACCCGGGCGCTGCCTTGTCCGGCGCGGGGTTCCTCCCTTTGCTGTTTGCTGGTTCCTCTTTCCTCCAGAAGGTTCCGCTCACTGCACCACCTCGACCGCGTTCCCCGCGTTCAGGCTCACCGGCACCGGGAAGACCACCTGGCTGCCCGCGTTCAGGCCGGTAATGGCGGCCCTCGAGCCGGTGTCGCCGAGCACCTGCACGGCGGCCCTGGCGGCCTTGCCATCGCGGATGACGTAGACGTAGGTGTTGCGGCCTTCGGTCTGCAAAGCCCCGGAGGGCACCAGCACCCCTCGAGCCAGGGTGAGGGTGTAGTTCACTTGGGCGTTGCCGCCGGGGGGAAGCACGCCGTTGACCCGCGCGACGATCTCGACCAGGCGGTCGGTGCCGGGGACACGGGCGCTGCGGATCACTCGAGCGCCGAAGGTCTTGCCGCCGAAGATCACGTTCACCCGGCTGTCAATCGGCAGCCCGCCAGCGTCCTCGGGGGTCAGGCGGAAGCTGGCCTCGATGCGGCTGGTGTCGGCCAGCCGGAAGGCGCGGGTTCCGATGTTAACGAACTCGCCAGGGTTCACGAAGCTCTCCACCATCACGCCCGCGTAGGGGGCGCGGATGGTGCCGTCACCGACCGAGCGCCGGGCCTGGGCCAGCTGGTTCTCGGCCTGCTGGATCTGCAGGCGCAGCAGGGCCAGGTCTTCGCGCTGGGCGCGGCCTGCGCGGGCTAGGCTCTCCCGGGCGTTGTCTGCACCGGCCTGGGCCTGGTTGAGGGCGGCTTCGAGGTTGGTCAGGTCCACCTGCGAGATGGCCCCGGCCTTGAACAGCTGCTGCCCCTCGGTGTACCGCCGCTGGGCTGCCGAGAGGTTGGCCTGGGCCGCCTCGAGCGAGGCCTGTAGGGGGGCCAGCGAGCCCGAGGTCTGCCGCTGGGCGCGCTCGAGGTTGACGCGGGCGGTCTGCACCCCGAGCTGGGCGTTCTGCAGGGCGGTCTGGGCGTTGGCGTTGTCGAGGCGGATCACCGCCTGGTTGGCCTCCACCCGGCTGCCTTCCTGCACCAAGACTTCCAGCACCCGGCCCGAGGCCGTCGCGGCCACCTGGGACTCCCTGGCCGGCGAAAGCGTAACCCCAGTTGTCCGCGTGGTGGTCAGTGTCCCTTGCTGCACCTCGACCGCCCGCACCTTCACGCTCTGCTGCACGGCGGGCGCTTCGGCCGCGGCGGGTGCCTCGGCCTGCGCCGCCCGGCGCGGGTTGCAGGCGACCAGGACCAGCGAGGCCACACCGATTAGCAAGAGGCGCGGGAGCACGGATGGGGAGAGCGGGAGCGGGGGAGCGGGGGAGAAGCCAGCTGCCCCCATGTCCCCTCGTTCCTCGTTCCTCGTTCCTCGTTCCTCTCTATTCATCATCGTCCCCCCGCCTGCAGGCTGTAGAACGCCCGGAAGTAATTGCCCTGGGCCTGCTGGGCCGCCAGCTCGGCCTGAATAAAGGTGAGTTCGGACTGCTGGAAGGTTAGGGCGCTGATCAGGCCCGAGCTGAGGCGGCGGCGGTCGTTCTCCAGGGCCTCTCGGGCGTTGGCCAGTGCCTGCTGCTGGATCGAAAGCGAGCGGAAGGCGGCAGCGGCGTTTTGTTGCAGGGAGTCGTAGTTGAGGCTAAAGCCGCGCTCGATCTCGCGCGCTCCGGCGCCGGCCTGCTCGGCCCTGGCCTTGGCGGCGTCGATGTCGGCCTGGGCGGCGTAGGCCGGGTCAAGCAGCTCGACCTGCATGGTGGCCAGGGCCACGCGCTGGCGGGCCTGGATGATGTCGGGGCTCTTGTCCATCAGGGCTTTCACGGCGTTATCGTCGGGAACGGCGGGGGCGGCGGGCAGGGGCGCGAGGTTGCCGAAGGCCCCCACCAGGCTGCGCAGGCTGTTTTGGGCCAGGGTCAGGCCGTTGGCGGCGCGGGTGGCGTTGGAGCGGGCGTCGTCCTGACGGTTCTGGGCGTTGCGCAGGTCGAGCGCGGTGCCGGAGCCGTTGCGCTGGCGGATCTGTGCGACCTCCACCCCGCGGGTGGCGATCTCCAGGCCTTTTTGGGCCAGGCGGTTCTGGATGTTGGCCTCGAGCACCTGCGCGTAGGCCCCGGCGATAGAGTTTTGAGCCTGCGCCACCGACCGGTCCAGGTTGGCCTGGGCCAGCGCGGCCCGCTGCTCGGCCTGTACGCGGGCGGGGCGGGTCAGGAGCGGGTCGGAGAGGACGCGCTGGAGGTTGGCCTGGGCGTCTGCCAGCTCGGTGCGGGCCGAGGCCACGGGCGCTTGCTCGCTGGCCTTGGCTAGGGCGCCCTCGAGGGTCAGGTTGGGGGCCTGGGCCTGGGCGGCGGCGACCGAGAGGGCGAGCAGGGCGGCGGAGAGTAGGGCGGGGACGGGTTTCATGGGACTCCTTGGAATGGGGAACTGGGGACGGGGGGCTTGGGGTGAAAGGCAAGAAGGTCAAAGGGTGAAAAGTGGAAGAGGGCCTGATGGGCGGGTGTTTGCGCTCTCTTTCCTCCTTCTTGACTCGCCTTGAACTCGCGGCTCATAGCTCACGGCTAGCGGTTGACCTCGCTGACCGGCAGTGCATAAAAGCGGTACAGGTCCAGAATCCGGCTGGTTCTCGAGAGCTGGGCCTGCTCGAGGGCCAGCAGTGCCTGGGCCAGGCCCAGCTCGGCTTGGACGGTGGCGAGGGGGCTGGTGAGGCCCAGGCGCTCGCGCTCCCTGGCTTCGGCCAGGGTCTTCTCGGCGTCGGCGCGGCCCTGGACGGCGTTGGCAAGGTTGAGGTCGGCGGTCTGGAGCTGGCTGCGGAGCAGGTCTTCCTGGGTCTTGGCGTTTCGCCGGGCGGCCTCGACGGCCTGGTTGGCGGCATCCACTTGTTTCTGCGCGGCCTCGAGGGCGTCCACCACCCCCAGCGCGATGGTGGCACTGAACCCGATGGTGAAGGTGCCGTCGATGCGCACGCTCGGTTCGGTGCGGGCCTGAGAGGTGTTGGAGTAGGAGATCGAGGGCTGGAGGGTGCGCGAGTTGATGGAGGCGGTGAGGCTGTCGTTGGGTGAGGTGTTGCGGGTGTAGCTGGCGTTGAGCACCGGCAGAACGCCCCGAATTGCGCCGTCGTACTGCACCTGGGCACTGCCGACCCCGAACTGGGCCTGCCGGACGCTGGGCGGGGTCTGCGGCGGGGGGAGCGCGACGGCGGGCGGGGCCGCGTCCGCGCTGCCCAGCAGGTCGGAAAGGCTTTGCCTCGCCAGGGCCAGGCTGCGCTCGGCGTCAGAGACCTGGATGGCAGCGCTGCGCACCTGGGCCTCGGCCTGGCGCACCTCGCCGGGGTTGGCGGCGTCCCGCTGGGCGCGGATGCGGGTGGCCTCGAGGCTGGCCTGGGCCAGCCGCTGTGCGGCGCGGGCGACCTCCAGACCGGCCTGGGCCAGCCGGATCCGTAGCGCACCCTCGATGGCACTGGCCTCGAGCTGAGCCCTGGCGCTGCGCAGCCCCAGCGCAGCCTGCTCGGCCCCGATCTGGGCGCGGTTCAGCGCGTCGGCTACGTCGCCGAAGGGGATCGGGGTGAAGCTCAGCCCCACTTGAACCTGCCGCCCGTCTGAGGGCAGGGCCACGCACTGCGCGGCAGTGGCGGGGCTGCGGCAGGCGGGGTCGGTGCTGGGCAGCGGGTCGCGGTTCTGGAAAAAGCTGAACCCGCCCTGCGTGTTGAGGCTCACTGGGCTTTGTATGGCCCGCACCTGGGCCTGCGCCGCCTCGAGGCCCAGCCGGGCCTGCACGATGCTGGGGTGGTTCTCGAGGGGGGCGAAAAACGACTGGGCTGCGCCGAGGGAGGAAAGAGGAAGGAGGAAAGATAAGAAAGAGACCACTAGGGCTGTTGACTTCTCCCTCCTCTTTCCCCTGTTCTCTTGCCTCTGCGCTTTGCCGTTCATCGTCCCTCCCCGCTTCCTCCGGTGGGCTCGATCAGTTTTCGGTAGCTCTGTGTTAACATGGCGATCTCCTCGGGACTAAGTCTGGAATAGCGTTCGCGGGACACTTCGCGCCAGCGCTGGTGCAGCTGGGTCAGGAAGTGTCGGCCCTCCTCGGTGAGCAGAATGCGCACCTTGCGCTTGTTGTCGGCGTCCAGCTCGCGCCGCAACAGGCCGCGCTCCTCGAGCCCAGCCAGGATCTGCGAGATGCCCGGCGGCGAGGCGTCGAGCACGAAGGCCAGCGCGGAGGGCTGATCCACGCCTTTCTCCACCGATATCAAGGTGAAGGCCTGCATCGGCGAGACGCCCAGGGGCTCGAAAGCCCGCTGCTGGTCGAGGCGCATCTGCCAGACCATCCGCATGGTGACCTGCTCGAGCTCCTCGAGGGCCGCGTCCAAGCTGTCGGTGGATGAAAACTTCATGCCCATGAAATATTAGTCTTATTGTGGGATGTCGAGTTGGTTATTTGCCACATTCGGCCCCGAGCGGTGCTGGGGTGGGACGCGACTCCGCTCGGCCCGCGGCCGGGGGGATGGCGACCCACTCGGCGTCGAGGCAGTTCCTGAGCTTGGAAAATCACGACCCCTCGCCTGACCCTTCCCCCTTGCCGCATCAACCAGGTCACAGCTCGCCTTACCAACAATTCACGTAAAGTCGGCAATGCCGCTCGAGCAGGACGCGCGGGCGCATAACCCTTCGAAATGTGACCTGGGAGGGGGCGTGAATTACGACAATTATCTCGGCGTTATGCGTTGTATCCGTACTTCCATTTTGTTAAATGCCGATTACAATGCCCCTATGTCCGGTTCTCTCGCCCACCCCACGGGAGGTGGTTTATGAAGGTCAAGACCGCGTCGCGGGCGTGGCAGACGTATCCCAGCAACGCCAACCACACCGTAGTGGGTGACCTCTGGTTGCGGCCCGAGGTCTACAGCCCGCAGCTCAAGAACTGGCGCGACATCGTGGTGTACCTGCCGCCCTCTTATCACCTCTCCAACCAGCGCTACCCGGTGCTGTACATGCACGACGGGCAGAACATCTTCGACGAGGCCACCAGTTACGTGGGGGAGTGGCAGGTCGACGAGAGCATGGAGTGGCTGGCCGAGACTGAGGGCCTCGAGGTAATCGTGGTGGGGGTACCCAACGCGGGCGTGGAGCGCCTTAACGAGTACAGCCCCTTCCGCGACCCCAAGCACGGCGGCGGCAAGGGCGACGCCTATTTGCGCTTCCTCACCCAGACCGTCAAGCCCATGATCGACGAACAGTTCCGCACCTTGCCGGGCCGCGAGAACACCGGGGTGATGGGCTCATCGATGGGCGGCTTTATCAGCCTTTACGCCTACTACGCCTGCCCCGAGGTCTTCGGGCGGGCGGGGGTGGTCAGCCCGGCGCTGTGGTTCGGCGACGGCGCGATCTACGACTTCGTGGCCGGCGCCCCCCAGGCCGACGGCAAGCTCTACATGGATGTGGGCCACCGCGAGGTCACGCTCTCGCATATAGATTCCGGGCACTACCTCGAGGGCGTGCGACTGATGGACACTCAGCTGCGCGAGAAGGGCTGGCGCGACGGCAAGAACTATATGTACGTAGAGGACAAGCGCGGCATCCACAACGAGGCCCACTGGGCGCGGCGCTTCCCCGACATGGTGCGCTTCCTGTTCCGCTCCAGGTACGTCGATCGCCCGTAGGGAATTGCGCCCCGGGTAGCGGCTCCGCGGCTATGGCGCACGCCACTCCGCCCTGGGTAGCCGCCTGGGGGCTATGGCGTAAGCCACTCCGCCCCGGGAATGCAACGGTTGCCCCTGCTGACCTCGCAGATTCACCCTGGCGCAACCTAGAAGGCCGGGCGCCACGCCTGGCCTTCCATCTGCCGTGCTTTAGCAGGCGAAGGGTACGGCATGCCCCGGTCCGCCGGCCGGGCCGACCCGCTGGTCTTCAGAAGCTACCAGCGCCCTGGGGGCTGGTTCCGGGTCTGTTGGTTGTTTCTGCCGTAACTGTGGGATTGGCTCGAGGCGTTAACGGCCCGCTCGCCTGGGCCGCTCATTTGCCCGTTGGGGCCGGGGTCGCTTATGCCAAAATGGAGCGGTGATAATCTGGATTAACGGGGCCTTCGGGGTGGGCAAAACCCAGGCCGCGCACGAGCTGCACTCTCGGCTCCCGGGCAGCCACGTGTACAACCCCGAGGAGATCGGCTTCGCCCTCCACAAGACCTTTCCCGGATCGCTAAAGTCCGGCGACTTCCAGGACATCCCGCTTTGGCGCCTTTTCAATCACCAGGCCCTCAAAGAGCTGGCCCGGCATGGTGATCAGACCCTGATTGTCCCCATGACCTTGGCGGTTCCGCAGTACTTCCGGGAGGTGGTTGGGGCCTTGCGTGAGGACGGGGTTGAGGTCTACCACTTCACCCTTTTCGCCACCAAGCAGACCATCCTGCGCCGTCTGCGGGGCCGGGGTGACGGCCCCAACTCCTGGCCTGTCCAGCAGCTCGAGCGCTGCCTGACGGCCCTGCAGTCCCGCGAGTTCGCCACCCACGTCCATGCCGACAGCATGACCGTCCCCCAGGTAGCCGAGGTGATCGCCGAGCGGGTGGGGGTGAGGCTCGAGCCCGCCCAGAACCCCCTCCGGGCCGGCCTGCGCCGCCTCACCTCCCAGATCAGGCCCGCCCGCCGGTAAACCCCGCCGCACCGCAGTTTCGCCTAAAATGAGGCTATGCCCATCCGCCGCATGGTGGCCGCACTGAAGGGTGAGACTTCAGACCAGGAATTGCAGGCCCACCGGCGGGCCGGCGCGGTCATCTACGATCTGCTGTACAAGAGCAGCCAGACCTCGACCTGGCGGCAGAGCCCCGAGCGGGCTTTCGAGCGCCTGTGCATCTGGAACGCCTTCGCACTGCAGTTGCTCGGCGACAAGATCCTCGAGGCCGAGGGCCGCCTTGACCCCCTCACTTCCGGCTACGTGTCGCCGCAGACCCACGCCTTGGTGCTCGAGCTGTACCTGGCCTCGAGCGAGTGGACGCAGACTGCCCAACTGGCCCAGCGCGACCCCGATGTGCGGCCCGGCCGCAGGTTGCCCGCCGCTCTGCCCGACTGGAAGCAGGCCAGGCCCTATCCGCGGGTCTTCCTAGAGGCGCTGCTCGAGGCGGCCGCCGCCTTGCAAACCCAGGTGCTGGCCCGGCTGGCCGACTTCGAGCGCCTCCCCAACCCCACGCGGGGCAGGCCGGTGCGGGTCTACACTTTCCCCGCCAACCACGCCGAGATGGTGCAGACCCTCAGGCGCCGCCTGGCCCAGGCCGACCTCAAGCACGGCCACGCGGCCCGCCTGCTGGGGCCGTCGGCGCCGCCCCAGGTCGGCCAAGCGGTGCTCAAGAACCTGCGGCTGGCCCTGAGTGGCTACTATCAGTTGGGGCAGTGGATGGCCATGCCCGACCTGATCGAACTGCCCAAGACCCCCAGCACCCGGCCCCCCAGCAAGCCCCTCACCGACCTGTGGCGCTACACCGACCCCGAGGCCGTCCCCCAGCTCCGCCGCGACAGCGCCGCCAAGAAGGCCCTCGAGGACATGTGGGAAGCCGACCCCGAGCCCCAGCTCACCCAGGCCTTTCACGAGCAGATCGAGGCCGCCTGGTCGCAAGGCCTGTTGGGGCGGGCCCTTAAGCCCAGCGGCAAGCCCTACGGCCACCACCGCACGGCCCCCTTCGCCCCCGTTCTGGTAGCGCTGGAAGACCTGGACCTGTGCGGCAGGTCGCTAAAGGAGGGCCAGATGGTCGCCCTCGAGGCCTACCGTGTGCCCCGCAGCGGGGAGTTCAGGCGGAAGCTGGTGGTGCTGGGTTAGGCGGGCGGCGGGGGTGATTGTCCTTGATTCCAGGCTGTACCGCTGCAAACGGGACGGCAAGTTTCGGCCCAGGGTTTTCGCCGAGGCTGGGTGGAGGGCAGGGGTGAGAACTGGGGGGGAAAGACGAGGCGATAAGCCCGTAGGTGGGTCACCCGACCCGTTGCCTTTACCCCATCAGCCCTGTGGTCTTTATCAACGCCACCCCCAGCAGCCACGCTCCGGCCCAGGTCTGGAGGAAGCGGCTGCGGGGGTAGGCCAGCAGCAGCAGGCCAATGCAGAGGTCGTTGAGGGCAATGAGCTGGATAATCTGGGCGTAGTCGGGAATCCAGGCGGTGAGGGGGCTGGCCTGCATCAGGCTGATGTAGCCGCCAGGGGAGACGAAGCCGATAAGGCCGTTGACCAGGAACACCAGCGAGAGCCCCAGGGTGAAGATCCAGTTGACGGCGGGCGGCTCGAGGGTCTTGGCCTTGGGGGGCTTGGCCTGGGGGCTGTAGGGCGGGCGGGGGTCATCGCTGAAGATGGGACGGTACATAAAGGCTCCCGGGTCGCTATTGCAATTGGTTGATGGTGTCCAGCAGGCCGTTGAGCAGTTCCACCGGGTCGCCGCCGGGAACCAGACTGAGCAGGCGCAGCCCGGTTACCGCCAACAGCCAGAGACCCACGCACAGCATCAGGTAGCCGTTCCAGCGGGCGAAGAGGATCAGGGCGGCCAGCAGCAGGTCGCTGAAGGCCACAAACTTCATCAGGGCGGTGAAGTCAGCGATGAAGTAGTTCAGCACGCTCTGTTGCATCAAGTAGAGGTGGGCGTAGGGGTCGATCAGCTCGGTCAGGCCGTTGACCAGAAACACGCTGGCGAATCCCAGCCGGAACAGCACATCGCGCAGCCTTGCGAAATTCACCGTCGGGGTGGAGTCAACAGCTAAGAACATATGGCCCAATCTACCCGCCGCCTCGTTAAGCCCTTGTTATGCCCCCGAAAACCGTCCAGCACGGAAAAAGGCCGTGCCGTTATGCGGCCCCGGCCCGCAGCGGCCGCCAGTTTTCAACCTTTAACGCCGCCCCTTGCAGCCCGTTTTGTGTAGCGGTTTCTTCACGGCGAGAGGAAACGGGACAACCTTCAGCCGTCGGCCCCCAATCAAAAGGTGAAGTGGCGGCCGGGGGTGACAACATTTCCCGGCAGTGCCCCGCGCAAGGCAGACCCTGTGTGGACCAATCGACGCAACCGCCGGGACAAGGGCTCGAGCCCAGCTATGGCGGTTCTGGAGTTGATTTCGGCCGCGCCGACGCCGCAGACGCGGCTATGCCGATTTGGGATTGGAATCTGCTGAGGCCGAGGGCCGATGCGCTCACGCCCCGTGCGCGTACTGCAACTCGTACAGCTTGGCGTAGTACCCGCCTTGCTCGAGCAGCTCCTCGTGGCTGCCCTCCTCGATCAGCCGGCCCTTGCGGAAGACCAGGATCCGGTCCACGTTGCGAATCGTGGAGAGGCGGTGGGCGATCACGATGGAGGTGCGGCCCTGCATCACCCGCTCGAGGGCGGCCTGCATCTTGGCCTCGGTCTCGGAGTCCACGCTGGCGGTGGCCTCGTCGAGGATCAGCAGAATGTCGGGGTTGTGCAGGATGGCCCTGGCCAGCGCCAGTAGCTGCTTTTGACCTGTCGACAGCCCGCCGCCGCGCTCGTAAAGCACGGTCTGGTAGCCCTGCGGCATCTCGGAGATGAACTCGTGCGCCCCCACGAACTGGCTGACCTCGAGGATGCGCTCGAAGGTGATTTTCTCGTCGCCCATCCGCAGGTTGTCCTCGATGCTCCCGCTGAACAAGAAGGGGTCTTGCAACACGATCCCGATGGACTGGCGCAGGTCGCGCTGGGCGTACTCCCGCACGTCCAGGCCGTCGATCTTGACCGCCCCCTGCTGCACGTCGTAGAACCGCGTCACCAAACTAATCACGCTGGTCTTCCCGGCCCCGGTGGCCCCTACCAGCGCCACCTTTTCCCCTGGCCTCACGCGGAAGCTTACCCCCCGCAGCACCCAGTCCCACTCGCCGCCGCCCTGGTCGCCCTGGCCCTCGACAACCTTGAGACTGGGATGGGCCGAGGGGCTCTGGTTTTTGCCTTCCCGTTCCTCTTTCTTGGGGCCTTGCGCCCGCTTTTCTCTCTCGCCCTTGACCTCCCCTCCCTCCTCCCTCTCGCCCCGCCGCCCGTAGGCGAACCACACGTCCTCGAAGTCGATCTGGCCCCGGAAGCGCTCGATGCGCCGGGCGTTCTCGCGGTCGAAGACCTGCTCCTCGGTGTCCAGCAGGCCGAAGATGCGCTCGGAGGAGGCCATGGCGGCCTGGAAGATGTTGAACTTGTCGGCCAGGTCTTGCAGGGGCTGGAAGAACTGGCGCACATAGTCGGTGAAGGCCACCAGAATGCCCAGTGTGAGCGCTCCCGCCACCACCTGACCGCCGCCATAGAAGATCACCGAGGCCACGCTCAGCTCACCCAGAAAGGCCACGGCGGGCATGAACAGCGAGAACCAGCCCACGATGATCAGCCACGCGCCCCGCAGGTCGGCGGAGAGGCCGCCGAAATGGCGGTAGTTCTTGGGCTGGCGGTTGAAAATTTGGGTGGTCTGCACCCCGGTGAGGTTTTCTTGCAGGCTGGCGTTGACCCTCGAGAGCTTCAGCCGCATCGTCCGGTACGCGTCGCGCATCCGGCTCTGGAAGAAGCGGATGGTCAGGAACAAAATCGGCATGATGGCAAAGGAAACCAGGGCCAACCGCCAGTCCAGGAACAGCATGAAAGTCGCCAGCCCGATGATCAGGAAGAAGTCGGCCAGGAGGCCCACCAGACCGCCGGTGATGAACTGATTCACCGCGTCCACGTCGGAGGTGATGCGGGTCATCAGGCGGCCCACCGGGTTCTTGTCGAAGTAGCCCAGGTGCAGCCGCTGGAGCTTGGCGAAGATCTCAGAACGGATGTCGTAGAGGATCTTCTGACCCACCCAGCCGATGATGTAGGTCTGGGCGAAATTGGACACGAAGTCCACCACCCGCACCAGCAGGAACAGCCCGCAAATCAGCAGCAACACCCGGTAGCGCTCGGCCAACTCTACGGCCTGGGTGGGCACGATGGCGTTGTCGATGGCGTACTTCATGAACAGCGGGGTGGAGGCCGCCGTCAACGTCGAGATCAGGATAAAAAACAGCGCCGCTGCCACCTGCTTCCAGTAGGGCCGCACATAAACCAGAATCCGCCGGGCCAGCTTGAGGTCGAAACTTTTTTTAAAGGCTTCTTCTTCGTGCATAAGGTGTCCGTGTCACTGCGTCATAGGGATAGTCGTGATGGTCGTGTCGCCCGCCGCCCCAGCCATAAACTCGAAACTCAGTCCACAAAACCGCCCTCATTCCGAACAGATGCCCTCGGCGGCTAGGGGTGTGTGGACCGACTGCTGACACATCAATCAACCTCTGCCTGCAGGCGCTGGATGCGGTCGAGTTCGGCGTAGATGCCGTTCTCTTCCAGAAGCATCTCGTGCGTCCCCTCTTCGACGATCTTGCCGTTCTCGAGCACCACGATCCAGTCGGCGTACTGCAGGGTCGAGGTGCGGTGGGCGATGAGGAGGGTGGTCTGCTGACCCAGGACCGACTTAAGCCCTGAGAGAATTCGCGACTCGGTCTCGGTGTCCACGGCGCTCATGGAGTCGTCGAGGATCAGGATCTTGGGCTTGGCGGCCAAGGCCCTGGCCAGTGCGGTGCGCTGCCGCTGGCCGCCGCTCAGGGTCACCCCACGCTCGCCTAGGCTGGTCTCGTAGCCCTGCGGGAAGCTCTGGATGTCGTCGTGGACGCCCGCCAGCTTGGCGGCCCACTCGGCGCGCTCCTTGTCTGCCTCGGGCAGGCCAAAGGAGATGTTTTCGTAGAGGGTGTCGGAGAAGAGGAAAGGCTCTTGCGGCACCATCCCGATGATGGCGCGGAGGCTCTCGAGCTTCAGCCACTTCGTGTCGTGCCCGCCGACCAGCACCCGGCCCTGGGTGGGCTCCAAGATGCGCGGAATCAGGCTCACCAGCAGGGTTTTGCCGGAGCCGGTGCGCCCGGTAATGCCCAGGGTGGTGCCCTCGGGGATGGTCAGGGTGATGTTGTCGAGAATCTTGCGCCCGCCCAGCTCGAGGCTCACCCCGTCAAACTTGACCTCGCCGCCCAACTCGTCGGCCGGGACGGCCTTGGCCTGCGACTCGTCGCGCACCTTGGCGGGTTCGTCCCAGAACTCCTTAAGGCGGCGGTAGCTGGTGGAGCCGCGCTGGAAGATGGTCAGCGTCCAGCCCAGGCCCACGATGGGCCAGCCCAACATCATCAAGTAGGCGTTGAACTGCACGAACTGGCCCGCCGTCATTTCTCCCCGGATGGTCATGCCGCCCCCTACCCAGAGGATGATCAGGGCGGCCACGCCCATCATCAGGCCCATCAGAGCCCTGACAGGGCCGTCGACGATGGTGAGGGCTAGGCTGGCCTTGATGTAGTTCTGGTTGAGGCCCTGGAAGGCGTTGAGCTCGCGGTTCTCGAGGGCGAAGCCCTTGACCACCCGCATTCCCGAGAAGTTCTCCTGGGCCTTGGTGGAGATGGCGTCGAAGGCCTCCTGGCTCCGCTCGTAGCGCTCGTCAATGAGGCGCAGCACGTAGACCATCACCGCGAAGATGATTGGGAAGACCAGCGAGAGGTAGAAGGCCAGTTGTACATTGACCAGGTACATGGCCGCGATGGCGAAGACGATGAACATCAGCAGGCGGGTGCCCATGTTGATCCCGCCCCCCACCATCTCGCGCACCGCGCCGAGGTCGGTGGTGAACTTGTTCATTAGGTCGCCGGTGCGGTTCTTGCCGTAAAAATACGAATCCAGCGAGAGGGCCTTGGAGAACAGGTCCATCCGCAGGTCGTGCTCGATGCGGCGGCTGCTTACCACCAGCAGTTGGCGGTTGATCCAGCTGAACACCCCCGAGGCCACCGCCGCCCCCAGGATGGCCCAGACCCACGGCAAGTAGGCCCCGCCCTCGCGCATGGCGTCGATGGCGTGGCGCAGGAAGTACGGCGAGACTGCCCCCATCCCCACGCCCGCCACGCCCGCCACGATGCCCCAGAAATACTGCCGCCCGTACCGGCGGACGTAGGGCATCATCTCCATTAACGACTTAAACAGCGGCTCCCGCTTGCCTCGCTCCGGCTTCATAGACCCCCTCGGCTCTAATAATTAGTGCTGTGTTTGCCCTGCGCCCGACAATTCTTTATTTTATCCCCTCAGCGAAATTCATGCGGAGTTTCTGTCACTATTAACTCGGGTCGTCGGGGCCGGCTTTACCCGACAGCCCGAGCGTCGGCTTATATATGCCCATGGCTCTGGCCTCCCGGCCCTTGCAGGGTGGATGCGACTTGGCTTGCCGGGCGGCCCAACGGCCGGCGGGCGTGAAATCGAGCGCGGTCGGAAACACCGGGGGCTGCTCGGCCACAGAAGGGGGCCATCAGCTGCGAAACCGCGGTGTTCCTGCCGCCTCGAGCGCTATGTGCTCAGCCTTACCCACCCCCCCTCCCAGTCCAGGTATTCCAGCGCCCCCAGCCGCTTTTTGTAGTCGTAGTGCGAGGGCTGGCGGTAGGCGTAGCCGGGGTAGTAGAGCCGCAGCCCGCGCTCCAGCGAGTATTCGACGCACTTAAGGATCATGAAGATGCCCAGGCTGCGCCGCCCCAGGGCTGGGTCGAAGAACTGATAGACGCTCGAGCTGCTCCATTCCCCAACGTCGAGGTAGCTCATCCCCACCAGGCGGCCCCCCTGCCGCACCGTCAGGCTCAGGCACTCGCACGGCACCTCGGCGGGGTTGCGGTCGATGAAGGTGTAGAGCGAATCCGGCACGTTGTGCTCGAAGCGTACCTTGTGCGCGGCGAACAGCTCTTCAGCCTCGGCATTCGAGTGGGCGGGCCCGAAGCGATACTCGAGGTCGGCATGCCGCCGCAGCACCCGCCGCTGGCTGGTCGAAGGGCGGAACTCCGCCAGCCGCATCCGCAGCGGCATCACGTCGCCCTGACCGGTCTTGGAGTACCGAAAAAAGTACGCCCCGAAGTGCCGCCAACCCTGCGCCCACAGCGCGTCCATGAGGCGCGGGGGGACGCGGGACTCGAGGAAGTATTCGTTCATGGCAGAAGACGCGGGGCGTCGAGGTCAGGCGCTCAAGGCCGAAGTTTGAAGGCCCCCACGACCCTCGACCCTCGGACAATCTTACGCCGGCGCCGCCCGCCGATAGCTGTCTCTCAGCCCCTATTGTCCCGCCGCCCCGCACCGATAATGCGTCACAACCATGGACGACCTTACCATCGCCAACAACCCCGAAAAGCGCCGCTACGAGGTCAGCCTGGGGGGTGAGACCGTGGCCCACGCCGAGTACCGCGCCATTACCGGCGCGGTAATGTTCACCCACACTGAAGTTGATGAGCAACTCGAGGGCAGGGGGGTGGGGACCAAGCTGATCCGCTTTGCGCTCGAGGACACCAAGGCCCAGAGCCTCCTGGTAATCCCCATGTGCCCGTTCGTGGTGGCCTTCATCCAGCGCCACCGCGACGAGTTCGGATGTGGTTCATCCCCAGCAGCGGCGGATTTTCGGCTTATAGCGGTGGGCCCTGAGCCCTGAGCGATGGGCCGAAAGCGGGAACAGGGTCGCGGGCAGCTCGGACGTTCAACAGGTCGAAGCGGGGGCCTGGATGGCCGAGCATCGGGCTTCTACGCACCACGGGCTTGAGGCGTCTGCCGCTCGTTGCTCGACCCCTTTGCCCGCCCCCCAACCCTCAGCTCGAGCAGCCGGTGCCTCATGGCCAAAAGGCCATCCGCCCCGTACAATCCGCATACGCTAACCTTATGAACAGCCTCCTCGAGCGTTTTCTCTCCGGCGACATGCGAGCTTTGGCTCGAGCCATTACCCTGGTCGAATCGGGCTACCCCGATGGGCAGGAATTGCTAAAGGCGGTGCGGGGCAAGGGCAGCGCCAAGGTGGTGGGGCTGACCGGCAGCCCCGGTGCGGGCAAGAGCACCCTCACGGATCGGCTGATCGAAGAAGTGCGGAAGCACGGCGAGCGGGTGGCGGTGCTGGCCGTCGACCCTAGCAGCCCCTTCAGCGGCGGGGCCATCCTGGGCGACCGGATTCGCATGATGCGCCATCACGGCGACAACGGGGTGTACATCCGCTCGCTGGCTAGCCGGGGGGCGCTGGGCGGGCTGGCGGGGGCGGTGGTGGCGACGCTGGCACTCCTGGAAGCCTTCGGGTTCGAACAAATTTTCATAGAGACGGTGGGGGTGGGGCAGAGCGAGGTGGACATCGCTCGAGTGGCCGATACCACCGTGCTGATCCTCACGCCCGCGGCAGGCGACGCGGTGCAGGCATTCAAGGCCGGGGTGATGGAGATCGCCGATTTGTTCGTGGTTAACAAGTTCGACCTGCCGGGCGGCGAGCGGGTGGTGCAGGAGATCAAGGGCACCCTCGAGATGGCCGCCGCCCGCCCCGGCGGTTGGCGGCCCCCTGTCCTGACCGCGGTGGCCCCGAAGGCAGAGGGCATCCCCGAGCTGTACGGGCAGATCAGGGCCCACTACCAGCACCTGGTGGACAAGGGGCTGCTCGAGGCCGACCGCCTCGAGCGCGCCCGCTTCGAGGTCGAGAGCGTGATCCAGGAGTGGGGCCGCCGCCGCAGCCAGCAAGACTCCGCCCTGATCGCCCAGGTCGCCCAGGGCCGGCTCACCCCGGAAGAGGCGGCCCTGGCGCTGTTGCGCGGCTAAGGGCTCGAGCCGCTTCTGTAACGATTCAGAGAAACGGGGTAAAATACGGGCTATGCCCCAAGAATGGTGGAAAACCGCCAGCATCTATCAGATTTACCCCCGCAGCTTCCAAGACTCCAACGGCGACGGGATCGGCGACCTACAGGGGATTCGCAGCCGCCTGACCTACCTCAAAGACCTCGGGGTGGATTGCCTCTGGCTCTCGCCGTTCTACAAGTCGCCGATGGAAGATTTCGGCTACGACGTGGCCGACTACTGCTCGGTAGACCCCATCTTCGGCAACATGGGGGACTTTGATAAGTTGCTCGAGGACACCCACCGCCTGGGCATGCGGCTCATCATCGACCTGGTGCCCAACCACACCTCCGACCAGCACGCCTGGTTTAAGGAGTCGCGCAGGAGCCGCGACAACCCCAAGCGCGACTGGTACGTCTGGCGTGACCCTGCCGAGGGCGGTGGCCCGCCCAACAACTGGATGGCCTACTTCGGCGGCCCGGCCTGGACGCTTGACCCCGTCACCGGGCAGTATTACCTGCACCAGTTCCTGCCCTCCCAGCCCGACCTCAACTTCCGCAACCTCGAGATGCGCGAGGCCATGTACGAGGCTATGCGCTTCTGGCTGCGCAAGGGTGTGGACGGCTTCCGGGTGGACGTGATGTGGCTGCTCGTCGAGGACGCGGAGTTCCGCGACGAGCCCCCCAACCCCGACTGGAAGGAGGGCGAGTGGGACCGGGGAAGGCACCTCCACATCTACACCGAGGACCAGCCCGAGACGCGCCAGGTCGTCCGGGAGATGCGGCAGGTGCTCGAGGAGTTCGGCGGCGACCGGGTGATGGTGGGGGAGATGTACCTGCCCTACCACCAACTCATGCCCTACTACGGCACTGCCGAGTCCCCCGCCTGCCACCTGCCCTTCAACTTCCACCTGATTTTCCGGGGGCTGCCCAACTGGACGGCGGAGAACATCCGCGCCATTGTGGAGGAGTATGAGGCCGCGCTGCCGCCCTTCGGGACGCCCAACTGGGTGCTGGGCAACCACGACCAGCACCGCCTGGCCACCCGGGTCGGCCAGGCCCAGGCCCGGGTGGCCGCAATGCTGCTCTTCACCCTGCGGGGCTCCCCCACTTGGTACTACGGCGACGAGATCGGGATGGTGGACGGGGCGATCCCCCTCGAGCGCATGCAGGACCCGGCCGGGTTGCGTCAGCTGAAGATCGTCGGGGAGCATGGCCTGGCCCCCACCCGCGACCCCGAGCGCACCCCCATGCAGTGGACGCCGCACGCCTTCGCGGGCTTCAGCAGCCGCGAGCCCTGGCTGCCGGTGACGGCCGACTACCTTCAGCGCAATGTCGAGGCCCAGGACGCCGACCCCGAGTCGATGCTGACTCTGGTGCGGACGCTGCTGCTGGTGCGCCGGGAGGTGCCGGACTTGCTCGAGGGCCCTTACCAGACCTACAAGGCCCCCGGGGGCGTTTTCGCCTACCTGCGTGGCGGCTCGACCCTGGTCGCGCTCAACTTCACCGACCAGCCCAAGACGGTGGGCGTGCCGGCGGGTGATGTGCTGCTCTCGACCCACCTCGAGCGCTACGGAACTGTGAGTGACCGGCTCGAGTTGCGCCCGAACGAGGGTATAATTCTGCGGCTAACGTGAGCCCGTCGGGTGGCGGCGGGCGCAACTCGTGTTCGGGCTTGGCCCTGAAGCAGTGGCGCATGCCGCCTCCGGAAATCGCGGCCGCACGTACCGAACCCTCTATGACACGCGTGCTGTTCGTATGCATGGGCAACATCTGCCGCAGCCCGATGGCCGAGGGAATTCTGCGTAAGTTGCTGCTCGAGCGGGGCCTCGAGCAGCAGTTCGAGGTGGACTCGGCGGGAACCGGCGACTGGCATACCGACGAGGCCGCCGACCGCCGTACCCAGCACGTCCTGAGTAAGCGCGGTGCCAATTTTCAGCACTCGGCCCGTCAGATTAACTCGGCAGATGTGGACGGCTTCGACCACATCTTCGTGATGGACTTGGACAACCTTCGCACCCTCGAGCGCCGCTTCCCCGAGCACCGGGGAAAGTTCAGGCTGGTCATGGGCGAGGCCTCCGAGGGTCTGGGAATCAGCCCCTTTAACATCGCCGAGGTCCCCGACCCCTTCTACGGCGACCTGAGCGATTTCGAGAAGGTTTACGGGATGCTCGAGGGGGCGCTGACGGCGTTCCTGGACAGCCAA
>JANRLD010000036.1:0-11796 GCA_033762915.1 Meiothermus sp.
GAAGGGGGTGCTGCAACCTTACTGTGCTACAGGCCCCCCTGAGGCAATGGGCGCTGAGGCCTCAGCGCCCTAACCCCGCCGCCCACCGTCCGCCTGAAAACCCGTCCGACGGAGGTCGCTTGACCTCAGGTGATGCAGCCAGCCAACGCCCCCCACCGTCCGCCTGAAAACCCGTCCGACGGAGGCCGCTTGACCTCAAAAAGGTGGCGCAGCTAGCCAACCGCGCTGGTTACCCGGCGGTGCTCCGCCTGAGGCTGACGCGCGGCCGCCCCGATGGCGGCTGGTACGCCGGCCGGACCCGGAGTCGTAGCTTTTGGCCCGGAGTGACGGGAAAATTGGCAGGCGCCGGCCATCAGCTCGATGTTGAGGCGCTCCCCGCCGGTGGTGGCATTAGCCGACCCGACCCACCCGAAGGGCCCGGCAGCGGTCTCCACCAGGTACAGCTTGGCGTGAAGGTCCCGGGCGCAGCGCACCTCGACCCCCCTCGCCAAAAAGTGGTCGAGGACTTCAGGGTCGGTGGCAGCCCCGAAGTCAGCCGGGTCCCCTCGGATGAGCAGTCGGTCACCTGGGCCCAGCGGTAGCTCCACCGCGGCCCCCCGGACCCATGGGCTGACCACCCACCGCCGGCCCTCCAGGCCGAGCAGCGGAAGCACAACCTTCCAGCCCCCGAACTCGATGTTCCCCATTCCAGCCTCCCCTAGTCTGCCGCCGCCCGCAACTGCCCGCCACCGGAAAAGGTCCGGCCGGTCTAGGGTAACCGCACCCTGCAACTGAGACAGAACGGGACAACTAGGGTGGTGGCCGTGCTTATGATAGTATCAGCCGTCACGACAGCGCTTGGTCCGGGGCAGCGGCGACACCGGGCGCGATTCGCAGGGATTCGGGTCTTTGGAGGGCCTCGGATGGTTTTTTTATTGCTGCTCCTGCTCATCATCGGCAACATATCCGCTCACGCGCAGCCCCTGAGACAGGTCCAGATCGTCCCCACATCCCTGCCGGACCAGCCGCTGAGGTCGCTGATCGAAGACGCTGTGCGGGAGCGTGGCGGCGACCTGGAGCGCCAGCACCTCCACCTAGTCCTCGCCTTCAGCACCGGGCACTATCGCAGCGACCCGCTCGGGGCCGAGGCCGCACGGGAGATGGCCTGGAGGCTGTCCAGCGGGCTCCTCACGCCGGGCGACCGCATCAGCGTGTACGCATGGGAGATGCAGGTCTACGACGCGCCGACCCCGTCGCCGAGGCTCGTCTCCCAGGAGGATCTGCAAGCCGCCACCCCCATCCGCGACCTTTTTCCCAAGAGCACCCAGCCGTCCTCGGAGGGGGGCCATGACACCGAGGAGGCCATCGTCGAAATCCGCCGGCGACTGGGCGAGACCTACTCCGACGCGGTGGTGGTGCTGCTTACAAACAGCGCGCAGAGCCAAGGGCCGGTCGGGCGGCAGGCCGCCACCCTTGGGGCGACGCATCCCACTTACCTGGCTGTGCTGGAGGAGTTCGATCGGCTCGGGGCCAGCTCCGCCACCCTTGCATCCGCCCAACTGGCCTACACCATCCGCCGCCCCGACGGCTCCACCGCCGAGCGCTCCCTGGACGCGGTAGTCCTGATTCCAAGGGCCTTTTCTGGCGCGGAGATCGCGGGCCGAACCCGATCCGAGCCCGCACAGACCGCCCAGACGCCACCCCAGGGCTCCGGCTCCGGGTCGCCGCTGCCACTTCTCCTGCTGGCCGCCCTGGCGGCCGCGGTGGGCTACTGGGTCTACCGCAGCCTGGCAGGTGGCAAGGCCACCGGGGCGGCCCCTTGGGTGCTCCGGGTCGAGGGGGATGGCTTCGAGATCCCCGGCGGCCCGATCTCGGTCGCACTGCAGGGCGAGCCGGTGGGCAAGGAGGTGCTCGCCCTGTCGGGGCCCCGCTATGCGGAGGGCAGTGCCCGGGCCCTGCCGGAGTCTGCGGGCCGGCTGCCACCCGTCCTTCTGGCCCGCTTCACCCGCTCGGGCCGGGGGGTCAGGGTCAGCGCAGGGGGAGCCCTGCGGCTCTACGTCGACGGGACCTTGTACCTGGGGGGCTACGAGCTGGCCCGCGGGGCGACGACCAGGGTGCGGATCCAGGGCGAGGTCGAGGTGGACGCGGTCCTGGGGCCGCAGCCGGTCGAAGTGGGCTTGCGCGTCGGGCTCAGCGCGTGATTTTGGAGGCTAAGTATGCCAAGCATGAACTTCATTATTGAGAGCCTAACGGCCCTGCTCACCGAGCTGCGCTTCTGGCTGGGCATAGGGCTGAGCGTCGCCGCCTGGTGGCTCCTGTCGGTCGCGATCTCCCGCGCGAGGTTGGACCCGTCCAAGCCGCACGACAGCGTCCTCAGGGCGATGACGGTATCCCTGGGGGTCGTGTTTCTGGTATGGACAGTGGTCGGCGTCTTACAGTGGCAGCCTGACTGGATCAAGGTGGCGACCTTCGCGATTGCGGTGCTGCTCGTCATCGCCGCGTCTAACTTCCTGTTCCGCCAACTGAGGTGACACCATGAGCGCCGACATTCACGCCGTAAGCAAGACCCTGGTCATCGGCCTGGGCAGCACCGGGGCCCGCATCTGCGACCGCGTGGCCGAGCGGGTGGCCTGGGACTTCGGCGGCCTGGCCCGCGCGCCCTGGGTGCGCTTCGCGTGCCTGGAGACCAACGCTAACGAGCGGAACAGCCTCCGATTCATCGAGTCCGCCGACTTCCGCAACCTGACCATCAGCACCCAGCAGTACGCGCAGATTCTGGCCAACCCCGGGGCCTACGACCAGAAGATCGGCCTGACCAGCTGGTGGGACCAGGTGACCCTTGAAAAGCTGCCCGGGATGGCGGTGGAGACGGGGGCTGGGAACATCCGGATGGTCGGCCGCCTGGCCTTCTTCTTCGGGGACAACTTCAACCGGGTCCATGCCATGGTCAAGGAGCGCCTCGACGACCTGAGGACCCTCTCCGAGGCCGACGCCAAGCAGCGCCGGGGCGTGATGCCCGACGGCAGCAACCCCGATGTAACCTTCGGGGACGGCAAGGTGAAGGTCTTCGTGGTCGGGACCCTTTGCGGCGGCACCGGCAGCGGCCTGGCGGCGGACTTCGGCTACTTCCTCAACCGGCTGCTGGATCAGGAGAAGACCATCGCGATCTTCACCCTACCCCTGCCCGAGCTCACCCCGGCTGTCGAGCCATTGTCGGAAAAGCACAAGAAGAACGCCTACACGGCCCTGGTAGAACTCAACCACTACTACCTCAACAACCGCGTGATGGAGGCGCCCATCCAATTCCCGGACGGGACCGAGTCCGACCCGAGGCGCCACCCCTACGAGTTGCCCTACCTGGTCTGCCCACCGAGGGTCGGAAAGGAGGGGGAGGATGAGCTGAACCAGGCCGTGGCCGACCGGGTGTTCCTGAACATTGCCGCCCCGCAGGCCGACCCGCGGGGAAAGACGGTCGACGCTACCATCTACGGCGACCGGGACCACCAGGCCCACGTCTTCTCGACCTTCGGCCTGGCCAGCGTGGAGTACCCGGTGCAGAGGATCACCGAGGCCTGTCGCGACCGCCTAGTGGCCCACGCCCTGACGCGCTGGGTGGGGCGCACCCTGCCCGAAGACCAGGCGCGCGCGCGGGCCGAGGGGGAGCTCGGCTTCAACCGTGCGTCGTTCCTGCAGGAGCTTCAGGGCGCGGCGGAGGGGGGCGAGTTGCTCCGCCGGCTGCTGAGGACCGCGGACGATATCGCCGGCCTGGCCGAGTCCAGCGCGAGCGAGGCCAGGGGCCGCCTCGACGCCCTACGACAGGAACTCAAAGTCGGCGGTCCCGTGCACCGCCGACTGATCGAGGCCAGGGGCGGCGCCACCCAACGGATCGTGGAGCGCGTCAAGGCCGACATCAGCCAGAGGCTGCTGAGCTACAACGAGGGCCCAGGCGTGCTCCAGCAGACCCTCGACGCCGCCGCCGCCAACCTCGCGGCCATGGCGAAGCAGGGGGCCGGCCAGGCCCCGCAAGACCAGGTCGATGACATGTTGGCCAGCGTGGAGGGGTACGCTAGGAGCAGGCTGCTGGGGGCCATGGGGGTTCGGCAGCGGACGGTCGCGCATTGGAAATACCAGGCCAGCGAGGAGATCAAGAGATACGTGCGGGCCAGGCTGGACTACCTGTCCCTCCTGGTCCTTCAGGGCTCGACCGGCGAAAGCGGTCAACAGGAACCGGGCGTACTCACCGCGGTAGGCCGCCAAGTAGCCCAGTTCCGGCAGCGGCTGAAGTCCCTGGCTGACCGGGCGAACACGGAGGTCGCGAGACTCAATCTCAACAGCCGCACCCTCGCGGCGAACGCCCCGGCCGTCGTCGGTCTGGTCATCTTCGAGCCCGATACGGTCAACAACGAGTACCGCCAGCGGCTGGGTGACTGGGCGCAGACCCAGGAGTTCGGGGCCGGCTGGGAGCAGGGCCAGGAGATGATCTCGCGGGCCGTGGTGGAGGCCTGGGGAGGGCTTCGGGAGGACTCCGACCACACCCTCCCGGGCTCCGTACTGGCTACGAGCCGGCAGAGCTGGCTAGACAACACCGGGCCCGTCGCCGCCACCGCCCAGCGGCTGCCCCGCGACGTCCTGTCCGCGCTGTGGTCCCAGGCGGTCGAGCCCTTCCGACCGCTCAGCCAGGAGGACGTCCTCAACCGGTGGGGCCGCATGCCCGACAAAGAGGACCAGGCACGCCACGTCGCCCGAACAACCCAGCCCTTCCTTGAGGTCGACAAGGCCCACGCCGAGCAGGGGAACCGTTCGCCGATCGCCGGGAGGACAGTGGTGATCCTCCCCAGAGGCGCCACCGAGACCCACGACCGCTTCTTCGACCTGGTCTCGTCGGTGGCTAGCGGGGTGTCGGGCGGCATTATGCGCGGGGAGTCCCCGGACAAGTTCCGCGCCGCTGTGCTGGCCGAAGAGTACCGCTTCCCCCTCCGTGGCTGCCCCCAGGTGATGGGCAGCGGTGGGCTAGCCCACGCGCAGAACGCGGAGATCCCCACCTTCCACACCCGCACCGATGTCTTCTGGACCGGCCTGACCGAGGCCTTCGCCAGGAGGTTCCGGCGGGCCGAGGAGCTCTTGGTGGTCTCGATCCTGCTCGGGCACATTGTCCCCAGAGGGGGCTTCCTTGAAATGCCCTGGACGGTGACCAGAATGGGCGACGACAGCCGCCGGCTCCTCCCCCTGGACGTGTTCGGCGCGGCATCTTACCTGGCCCGCGAGGAACTGGACCGGCAGAACCGCCCCCTCAGCGGGGCGATGCAGGCCCTGGAGAACCACGCCCTCCAAGCGCGGAAGAGTGGTGAGGGTCCAGATCGCGAGCGGGCCTTCCTCGACCGCATGAGGAAGGCGCTTGACGAGGGGGGCCGAGCAGCGGGGATCGAGGGGTGGACCGAGGCCTACGCCGGAGAGGTCATCGAGCGGTACTGCAGCCAGGACCCCGAGCTGTCCGCCGCCTACCAGGCCATGTTCCCCAAGGCCAAGGCCGACATCGACGTCCTGTGGCGGGAGGCCAACGCCCCCCGCCCGGGCGGGGGGGTCTACAAGGAGCCCGGGTACTACTGCCGGCAGTGTGGCGGGCTCATCGGCCGAACCGTGCAGGACGCCTCATACAACAACTGGAAGTGTTACGTGAACCCCGCCCACAAAGTTTACGGGTGAGCCATGGACCTGGTCGAGTTCGTGGGTCAACTGGGGCAGCAGCTGGTGAGGTACTGGTTCGTCTCGGGACTGGTCGTGGCGGTGTTCGCCTACTTCGTCTATCAGATCACCACAATCAATGCGAGGCTTTCCCAGGAGCGGGCGACGCTGCGGGAGCGCCTGAAGACGCTTCGCGGGCGGCTGGACGAGCTAGGCAAGACTGGGCAGCGCGCGGAACAGGCAGAGGTCAGGGAGTGGATCGAGAGGTGGGGCTCGGCCCCCGGGGGCGGCCTGAGCGGCGAGATCGTCCGCCGGCTAGGCCTGATGCGCTGGCTGCAGAACCCCGACACTCAGTCCGTGGTCCGGCTGAGCCAGGACTCACCGGCTGCGGGGCTCGTCCCCCTCCGCGGATACCCCAACCTCCTCTTCATCTTGGGCCTGTTCGGCACCGTGTTCGGGCTGGCCCTGTCGGTGGGCACCCTCGCCGACCCCCTCGCCGCCTCCCTGAACCGGCCCAACCCGCAGCTCTTGACCCAGAAGCTCTCGTTGACCCTGGGGGAGATGCAGGGCGCCTTCGCCTTCACCCTTCTGGGCATCGTGTTGTCCGTGCTGGCTGCGCAACTCCTGGCCTGGGCGCATCGGTCGCTGGTCGAGGTACAGGTTCTGGCCCAAGAGTTGGTAGTCGAGTTCGCCGGCTACTCCTTCCCGTCGAGCCAGGCCGCCCAGTTGGAGGACCTGCGGGCCATGCTCAGCGAGAGCCGCGATTTCATCCAGGGCGTGGCCGAGCTCATGAACCGCGCCAGTGGGGAGTTCAAGGAGGTGCTCGAAAGGGCCGGCGAGCGCATCGACCAGAGCCTCGACCGGCTGGCCGGCGTCTCAGAGGCCATCACCCAGTCGCTGGCCGAGGTGACCGACGAGGCCAAGGAGGTCTCGCAGTCCATCGCGGCCGGGGCCAGGCACATCGACCAGGGACTGACGGAGCTCCGCACCCACCAGGAGGAGATCCAGTCGGTATATACGGACCTGCAGACCAAGTTCGACCAATCCCTAGAAGGCCTGAAGGTCTCGTCGCAGGAGCAGATGAACGAGTTCACCCAGGTGGCCGAGCGGATCGTCAACGACTCCGCAAGCCACACCCGGCAAGTGGTCCTGGTCCAGCAACTCCTCGAACGGGCCACCACCGCCTTCGAGGACTCTGGCGGCAAGTACGAGCGCTCCTCGCTGGGGCTCCTCAACCAGCTGAACGGCGGATTCCAGGGCATCACCTCCTCCCTCCAGGGGATGCTGGAGCGGCACGCCGGGGAGATGGGCGCGGTCCACCGGGGAGTTGAGAAGGTGGCCGCGAACCTCTCGGACCTGTCGAGCCGGCTGGACCCCCGTCTGCTGCCCAGGGAGGACTGGGCGCGGGTGGCGGACGAGCTCAGCGCGGCCCGCGGGGACTTGGCCAAGCTGGTCGGAGCACTTCCTCAGATCACCGACCGCAGCCTAAGCCCCGATCTAGCGGAGGCGCTGATAGGCATCCTTGGCAGCCTAAAGCGGATGGAGCGCTCAGCGCGGGAGACCGGCCCCGCAGCCGGCGGGGCCCAGCGGCCGACCGGTGAGTTCCGATGAACGAGGATGACGTAAACCCCTACATCGCCCTGGCCGACGTGGGGCTCAACCTGGTGCTGGTTTTGGTGTTCTTCGTCGCCGCCCTGATCGTGGTCGGGCGCAGCGGGTGGGACGAGGTCAGGTACAAGGATGCCCAGGAGCGGGTCCGTCAGGCGGTCCGATCCGGACTTGAGGCCGGCGCCCTCCCCAGCAACACACCCAGGAACGACCCTCCTGGGGCCCAGCGCTGGGTCTTCACCAACAGGCAGCTGTTCGGGGCGGACGGGGTGCAGCTGACCCCTGCGGGGCGGCGGGCGCTGGTGAACTTCGCCCGGATCCTCTGCAAGTCCACCGAGTGGCGCAGGCTGCGGGTGGAGGGCCACACTGCCCCGCCCCGACCGGGACAGCCCGACCAGTGGCTGGTCTCTGCAGCGAGGGCTGCCCAGGTGGCCACCGTATTCACCTCTTCCGGCGGCGTCAGGCCCTACCATGTCGGGGTAGCGGGCCGGGCCGGGCAGGCCCCAGTGAACAAGGCCAACCCCTCCGACCCAGCCAACGAGCGAGTGGAGGTACTGGTGGAGTACGTCAACGTGACGGACGGGGATACAACCAACTCCCCCTGCTACTAGGTGGCTGAAAATAAGGGCCGCTGATCCCCCAGGCGGGACCCGCCAGCGCGGCCAGCGAAGTAGTCCACCCAGCGTGGATGAGCGCGTCCCTGAGCAGCCACTAGCCAGCGACGCTGGTTAGCGGGCCACCCCGAAGGCTGACGCGCCAACATAGGCATTGACCATAGTTCCCGAACGTGTAAAAATTTATTCGGGAGCTCTGGAAGACAGGCGATCTGTTTGGTTTGTTGGGGAAAGAAAATGCGTCCTGGACGCTAATTTTCAGAGTGGTCTTGGGGGCGGTGATCCGTAGTCAGTCGCTCTATCCAACTGAGCTACGCGCCCGTGACAGCTTTGACAGTGTAGCGCCTAGGCGAGATTTTGACAAGCCACCCAGAGCGCCCGGTTTTTTACGCAGCCAGCTTCACAAAATACTCGTGCAGCCTCGAGTCGCGGGTCAGCTCGGGGTGGAAGGTCGAGGCCATCACCTTGCCCTTCTGGGCCAGAATAATCTGGCCGTTGTGGCGCGACAACACCCGGACCCCCTCCCCCGCCTCGAGGATCAGCGGGGCGCGGATGAAGAAGGCGTGGAAGGCCCCCTCGAGACCCTCGATCTGCAAGTCCTGCTCGAAGCTGTCCACCTGCCGCCCGTAGGCGTTGCGCTGAACCGAGATATCTAGCACGCCCAGGCGCGGCTGGTCGGGGTATTGGGGGATGTTCCTGGCGATCCAGATTGCGCCCGCGCAGGTGCCCCACAGCGCCAGATCTCCCGCCTCGACCCGCGCACGTACCGCTCCCTCGAGGCCGTACTCCCGCGCCAACATCCCGATGGTAGTGGACTCCCCCCCCGGCACGATCAGCCCAGAGAGTCCCTCGAGGTCCCGGGGCAGCCGCACCTCCGCCACCTCGACCCCCAGTCCCTGCAGCATCTGTTTGTGTTCCCGGAAATCTCCCTGTATGGCCAGCACGCCGATTTTCACAAAAGGTATCGTCTAGGTTGGGGCGGGTGAAGTCAATAGGCGGTGCACTGGGGGCGCGGAACCGGAGTGACGGTCAATGATGTGGCCGGACTTCAGCAAAAGTCCGGCCACTAACCGCCAGAAGCAACGTTTCCAGCTCTGCGCTCTTGCTCCCCGCGCTCAGGCCGGACGGGTGAGCGAGACGGTGGGGACGGGGCCTTGGCGGCTCTCCTCGCCCTCGGCCTTAAACAGCAGGCGCTCGTCGGCCTCGCCGATGGCCTGCACCAGCCGTGCGCGGCTCACCCATTGCCCGCCCATCATGTAGTGGAAGCCGCTCATTCCCAGAACCACCACGTAACGCACGCCGTTGGCGTTACGGACGAAGGTGTTGTGCCTGCGCGCGCAGCGCTGCATCCGGGCCAGCGCCTCGAGCTGGTTCTCCTGGCGGCGCTGGCTGAGGCGCGGCCCCAACCAAAGCAGGAACAGGATCAGCGAGAACAGCACCGTGAAGAACGTGAGCATTAGGTACTGGGTTTCCATTGCGTTATCAGTATAGCAAATAGAGTAACGCTATATGTAACGAAGACATAAACTTAAGGCCGCTTGTCCTGTTTATGAGAGCGTTACCCACCGGGCTATCCGGAATGGGCTGGAGGGGGCGAACATCAACGGCTGTGCGTTGGCGCATGTTCGTGCGCAGTTTGCCGTACAGCGGCTCCGAGGCAAGTCCGGTAGCGCCGCCCCTTCGGAAGTGGGGGCAGATTTCGCCCCGTAAGGCATTCGCCGAGCTACGCAATCCGCCGTGGAGTGCAAGGAAGAGCCCCTCGAGGCTCGAGGGGCTCCTGGGGGTTGCTTCCCGCCTTGTGTGAGCTGTTACCAACCGCGCTTGGCCAGCCGCTCCTCTTCGCTGAGGAAGTCCAGGTTGATCCCCACCATCGGCTCGCCGAGGTCTTCGGAGACCTCGGCCACGATCTCGGGGTTGTTGTAGTGGGTGACGGCACGGACGATGGCCTTGGCCCGCTTGCGGGGGTCGCCCGACTTAAAGATGCCGCTGCCCACGAATACCCCGTCCATGCCCAGGTGCATCATCAGGGCGGCGTCGGCGGGGGTGGCCACACCCCCGGCAGCGAAGTTGACCACCGGCAGCTTGCCGTTGTCGTGGATATAGCGCACCAGGTCGTAGGGGGCGCCGTGGTTCTTGGCGTAGGTCATCAGTTCTTCGGCGGGCATGGCCTTAATCTGGCGGATCGCCCCCAGCACACTGCGCGCGTGGCGTACGGCCTCGACCACGTTGCCGGTTCCGGCCTCGCCCTTGGTGCGGATCATGGCCGCGCCCTCGCCGATGCGGCGCAGGGCCTCGCCGATGTCGGTGGCCCCGTTGACGAAGGGCACCTTGAACTCGTGCTTGTTGACGTGGAAGGCCTCGTCGGCTGGGGTCAGGACTTCGGACTCGTCAATGAAGTCCACGCCCAGCGCCTCGAGGATTTGCGCCTCCACGATATGACCGATGCGGCACTTGGCCATCACGGGAATCGAGCAGGCCGCGATGATCTCCTTGATCAGCTTGGGGTCGGACATCCGGGCCACCCCGCCCTGGGCGCGGATGTCGGCAGGGACGCGCTCGAGGGCCATCACCGCCACCGCCCCGGCTTCCTGGGCGATTTCGGCCTGCTTGGCGTTGACCACGTCCATGATCACACCGCCCTTGAACATCTCGGCGAATCCAGTCTTAACCTTGAGGGTTCCGGTTTCCATAACTTCCTCCCGGCAGGGCAATGCCCTGACTTCCGACCTATCAGCATACCGCCAAACCGGCGCTCCATAAAGTTCACCGGCTGCAAATTGGAGAAAATTCAGCAAAGGCAGGCGCAAAGCGGGGGATTCCGAATGGCTCGAGTGGGCCTATCCAACCGTCGCCTCTGGTAACGCCAGTTCGGAGTTAGGCAACAAGCTGAACAGGCTGTTCCCAACGTAGGGCAGGTTTCTTGGGTTGGTGGCAGTAGGCGATGAGGGCACACAGGCCGTTGACCATGAAGTTGGTCACCGAGCGGTGGCGGGAGTGCTCAAGCTGGGAGATGTTCTTGAGCTGGTCGGTGATGGACTCGATGATGGTGCGCTTGCGCAGGAGGAACATGTCCTGGAACCTGACGGGCAGGGTGGTGTGCATGTTTTTCTTCATCCCAGTAATGAGTTCAAGACCGAGCTCATCGAGGAGTTGGAGCATCAGGGGTTTAGAAATGTAGCCCCTGTCGGCGAAAACCTTACCGAAGACGCTTTGCATGAGTTGAATCATGTGCAGCAGTCCTTTGCGGTCATCTGTATTTGCGGGGGTGAAGTAGACCGCTAAGAGTTCGCCTCGGTCGTTGCACAGGAGGTGGAGCTTGAAGCCATAGAACCAGCCCATCGAGTTCTTGCCCCCGTCTGGCGACACCCTCGAAGACCTTGTGGGAGTGAATCCGCAGGTTGTGACAGACTTTCAGGCTGGTCGAATCCACGAAGGAAACCCCTGTAACCCCTGTACATGACCCGAAACAACGCCTCAGATAGGCACACAGAGCCAGCAAGCATTGTGGCATCAGCTCCACAAACCGCTGGTAGCTCACCAGCCCTGGGAACTCCTCCCGTAAGCGCAGCAGTACGTATTTCTGATAGTAGGCCTTGAGATCACGGTAGCTGGACTGATGAAAATGAATCAACAAAGTCATCAACTCGCTTCCACACAACCCAGATTTGGGGCCAGGTTTGCCTCGTTTTGACCCCCCACACAGCCCCATACCGCTTTCCAACAGCTTTCCTGATAGTTCAGCCTCGAACGCCTGGCAGAAATCGTCCACATCACAAAACAACTCAAGTAGAGATAAACTCATCTCGACCTCCTTTAGGTTTTGGGCAGTTGCTAGGCTGCACCCTTAGCCTATACGGGGGTCTTCCTTTGCTCAACAGCTTTTTTCCTACTTTTCTATCTCCGAACTGACGTT